>NZ_JACIHD010000030.1:0-64584 GCF_014198235.1 Bradyrhizobium sp. ERR14
AACGAAAAGCGCCGGAAAAGCGCGGCGAGGATTTCGCTGCGTTTTCAATTGGGTAGCGATTTAAGGGAGAGACTTTATTGGTGCGCTCGGAGGGACTCGAACCCCCACGATTTTACTCACTGCCACCTCAAGGCAGCGCGTCTACCAGTTCCGCCACGAGCGCTTTGGGGATGCCGGCTTGAGGCTTGAAGGCCGGCCGGATCAACGGCGCCGATCTAACAAATCCATCAGAGGGGTACAAGCCTGCAAAGGCCCTGAATTCCACAGCTTTGCAGGAAAGTTCCTGGCCTTCCCCCGAATCGGCCCTTACCGCAGGTCCAGTGCCCTACCGCATGCCCGGGCCGCGACCGCGTGCACCGGGCCCTATCGGGTCCCCGGGCCGCTACCGCGTGCCCGGCGTGCGCGGCAGCATCTGCTTGACCTCGACCGCGATCCGGTTGCGGTCGACCAGCACGACGCCGGAGGCGACCGGCAGATTATTGGCCAAAACCTTGACCTCATCGGCCTCGGTTGCGTCCAGCTCGATGATGGCGCCGCGGGAAAGACGTAATACTTGATGGATCGGCATCGTGGTCGTCCCGAGGACGACCATGAGATCCACGGTGACTTTATCGAGAGTGGGCACTGTCAGGACCGCCGCAACCAGGGACTAAGGACCAAGGACTTAGAACAAGGCCTTGGCATTTGCGCCTGCAATGATCACCACGTTATGGTTAGCCAATGGTTAATTTGCCCCAAAACCCGCGCCAAGAGCTGGATTTGACGTCGTTTTCGGCGTCCCGGGGCCAGCCCGTGGAGTGGCGAATCTCGGACGCGCCGGTGCCCTATCCGGAGGCGGTAGCCGCCATGGAAGCCCGGGTCGCCGCCATTGCCGCGGGCGAGGCCCCGGAGCTGGTCTGGCTGCTCGAACACCCCCCGCTCTACACCTCCGGCACCTCGGGCAAGGATAGCGACCTGCGCGATCCCCGATTCCCGATCTTCGCCACCGGGCGCGGCGGGCAGCTCACCTATCACGGGCCGGGCCAGCGGGTTGCCTATGTCATGCTTGACCTCAAGCGCCGTCGGCCGGACGTCCGGGCCTATGTCGCGAGCCTGGAGGAGCTGATTCTGCGCACGCTCGCCGCCTTCAATGTCCGCGGCGAGCGGCGCGAGGACCGGGTCGGCGTCTGGGTCAGGCGGCCCGACAAGGGCGAAGGTTACGAGGACAAGATCGCGGCGATCGGCGTACGGCTGAAGCGCTGGGTCTCGTTCCACGGCATCGCCATCAATATCGAGCCGGACCTGTCGCATTTCGCCGGCATCGTACCGTGCGGCGTGGTCGATCCCCGCTACGGCGTCACCTCTCTGGTCGATCTCGGCCAGCTCGTGACCATGGCTGAGGTCGACATCGCGCTTCGGCAGGCGTTCGAGGAGCTGTTCGGGCCGACCAAAGCGTTGGTGCCGGAAGCGGCCGCCTAGCATTGCTTCCTGAACAATTCCGAAGTTCAGTTCCGGGCAGCAAGCTGACGATCAGGCCGCGGGTGAGATGGCTCACCCGCGGCCTGCAGCGACACGTCGAGCTTGCCGGCGATGTAGCGGCGCTCCTGGGTGAGGCCGCCGAAACCGTAGGCATCGCCCTTGACTTCGTCGACATGCAGATAGGTCTCGGGATGCAGCGGCCCCAGAATCTCGGCCATGCGCTTGAACATGGCGGCGAGATAGGCCGCCTTTTCGTCCTTGGTGTTGGTGCCTTCGGTGACGTGGATGTCGATCCAGTAGCTGGCAAGCTTCTGCTCGGCGAGCGACTTGCCGCCGGCGAACCAGTCGCTGGCCTCGACCGACTTCACGATGATGGCAGTCACCTTGGGATCCTTGTGCAGGATCTTTGCGGTGAGCTCGGACACTGCGTTGGCGATCTCGGCCCTCAGCGAGGGCGACTGGCGGGACGAGGTGTAGGACACGGTGATCAGCGGCATGGTGGCTCTCCTCAAGATGCAGCGCGGGATTTGCGCGGCGTTGGTGAGAAGCTAGACCTTCCCTCGTCATTTTGATATCTTATCTCTATTGATACCAGTGATAACGATCCATAATGACAGCCACCCTCGACATCGCCACGATCAAAGCCTTCCTGCTGGTCGCCGACCTCCAGAGCTTCACCCGCGCCGCGGAGGCGCTCGGCACGACGCAGGCGGCGGTCAGTCTCAAACTGCAGCGGCTGGAAACATTGCTGGGAAAACGCCTCGTCGAGCGCTCGCCGCGCGCGGTCCGGCTTACGGCCGAAGGCGCCAGCTTCCTCGATCGCGCCCGCGCGCTGATGGCGGCGCATGACCGCGCGCTGTCCGGCGAGGCCCCGGCTGCGCAATCGCTCTCGCTCGGCATCTCCGATCACGCGGCAGGCCCCGAACTGGTGCCGCTGCTGGAACGCCTGCACGCGATGTCGTCAAATCTCACCCTCGCCGTCACCATCGGCTTCTCGCGCGAGATGCAGGATGCCTATGACGCCGGCGAACTGGATGCTGTGATCGTGCGCCAGGAAGGCAGCCGCCGCGGCGGCGAGAAGCTGACGGAGGACGGGTTCGGCTGGTTCGCCGCACGACGCTTCACCCTGCCGAAGGGCGAAGCGCTGCCGCTTGCGACCCTCGCCCCGCCCTGCGGCGTCCGCGCCATCGCCGTGCGCGCGCTCGACAAGGCCGGCCTCGCCTGGCGCGAGCGCTTTGTCGGCGGCGGCGTCACCGCGGTGGTCGCAGCTGCATTGGCCGGGCTTGCGATTGCGCCGCTGGCGCGGCGGATCGCGCCTCCCGGGCTGGTCGACATCGGGCCCGCGCACAAGCTGCCAAAACTCGGCAGCTCGAAGGTGATGCTGCATTCGAAGGTCAGCGATCCCGCCAAGCTCGCGGCGCTACGCGCGGTGGCGGCGACGTTCCGGAGTGCGGCCACGACCTGATGCCTCACAGGATCGCCTCGAACGCGCTACGCAGCGTCTCGTGCCGGAACACAAAGCCGCGGCTCAGCGCCTTGTTCGGCAGCACGCGCTGACCGCCAAGCAGCAGCTCGTCGGCGAAGCCGCCGCCGATCCGGCGCAACAGGCCGCCGGGAATGCGGAAGATCGCGGGCCGATGCAGGCGGCGGCCGAGCTCCTCGGTGAACTTTGCGTTGGTGACGGGGATCGGCGCGGTGGCGTTGACGGGGCCCGACAGATCGGGCGTTGCCATCACATAGGCGATCAGCCGGATCAGATCGTCGCGCTCGATCCAGGACATCCACTGCCGCCCGGTGCCGATGGGACCACCGAGGCCGAACTCGAACGGCGTCAGCATGCGCGTGACGAAGCCGCCTTCGGTGCCCAGCACGAGGCCGATGCGCAAGCAGACGACGCGGACACCAAGCTCCTCCGCCGGCCGCGCCGCTGTCTCCCACGCCGCGCAGAGCTCGTGGCTGAAACAGGCGTGCGACTTGGCGGACTCCGTCAGTACCTGGTCGGCCCACAATCCGTACCAGCCGATCGCGGAGCCGCTGACCAGCACCTCGGGCTTGCGATCGAGCCGTGCGATCAGTTTGACGACCTCACCGGTCATGTCGACGCGTGAGCCAAGAATCTTCGCCCGCTTCGCCTCGGTCCACAAGCCGTTGCCGATCGGCTCGCCGGCGAGATTCACGATGGCGTCGATCGGCGTGTCCGAAGCGAGCTGATCGAGGCTGGTGATCAGCGTGACCGGCGGCGGCAACATCTCCGCCTTGGCGGGGTTCCGGATCAGCGCGATGACGTGGTGCCCTGCCCCGCCAAAGCTCGCCGCGAGACGGCTGCCGATGAAGCCGGTGGCGCCCGTGATCAGCACGGTCTTGCGGCCGGGGAGCTTCTCGACGAGCCCCTCGGCGGGAACGCTGCGCATGCGGCCGAGCCGGCGCATCGCTGCAAAATCCCTGAGGCCGCAGAGCGCGGCGCCTACCGCGCAGGCGGTCGCGGCGATGCTGAGCAGACCCTGATAGACGACGATCACGCCAAAGGGCTGCATTGCCCAGTCGATCAGCACGGGCAGCAGCAGCACCAGAATGGCGCCGTAATTGATCGCGAGCAGCGTGTGGTTGATGCGCTCGCTCGGCGGCAGTTTCCGGCTCAGATCCTCCTCGACGAAATCCATCAGCGTGATGACGATCTCGGCGACCAGGATCGCGACGACCAGCATTGCGAGCACGCCATAGACCTCGAGCCAGCCGAGCAGCAGGAATAAGAGCGCATAGAGCATGTTGCGGATGCCATGCAGCTTGAGTTCGAAGCGCTGCGACACCCGCCAGGCCAGGCGCTCGGTAAATTCGTGGTGATAGAAGGTGTCGAACACGCCCATCACGATCTGGATGGCGATGAGCGTCCACAACAGCGGCGTCATGATACGGCCTCCCTGAAGGTGGCGGACTGGTGGATCAGCGCGCCGTAACGTGGATGAATGACATCGAGGGTGAAGCGGAATGCGCCGTCGCCGAGGTCGCGGTGCGTCACCGTGAGATCGCCCGGCGTGAGCCAGCGCGGCAAGGGGATCCACAGGCGTCCGAGCTGGAGCCCATAACCGGCGCTGCGGAAGGTCAGCGTCTGGTCCTCGACCGCGGTGCGGAGCGCCATCGAGACGCCGAAGCCGACATATTCCTCGAGCCCGGTCGGACCGGCAAAACGCTTGGCGGAATGGATCACGTGCGGAAAGCCGCGCTTGCGCGCGCAGATGCGAGTCCAGGTCTGGCCGCCCGTTGCCGCATCCTCGGTGACCGTGACGATCATCGGCACACCGGTGTCGCGGCCGGTCGGCAGCGGGCCACCAATCAGGCGCGCAGCTTGGGCGAACCACCAGCCGATCTCGCTGAAGGAGACCTCGTCGACCACGCCGACATAGACGACGCTCTCGCCGTCCGCGACGCGTTTGGAGAAACGCCGCCAGGTCGCGAGCGGCAGGCGGCCCCAATCCTCGTCCGACAGCAGCGCGCGGAAACGGCGGTCGTCGAGCAGTTTGGTGTGAGCGGAGGTCGATGCGTTGGAGCCTGATAATCGAGCCGACGTCATCGCACCCTCCTCAGCGCTATTTGGCCTTGCCCAGCGGCAGCAGGCTGACGATCTTCTCGCCAAGCCGCATCAAGGCGACCAGCCGCGGCCGCGGCACCTTCAGCATCTGCATGAACCAGTGATCGGCGAGCTCGGTGAAGGTGAGCATCTCCTTCAGCCGCTTGGCTGCGACCGGGTTGATGGTCGGATCGCCGGCGGCATCGGACACGCAGGCCCTGAGCGCCGTGATCGCCGGATCGAGCTCCCGCTCCTTGCGCCGCGCCGCTATTCTGGCGGCGACCTCCCAGATGTCGGTCTCGGCCTCGTAATGGTCGCGGCGGTCACCGAGGATCGGCACCCGCCGGATCAGGTTCCAGGCGAGCAGCTCCCTGAGCGAGTTGGAGACGTTCGAGCGGGCCATGCCAAGCGTGTCGGCGATGTCCTCAGCGGTCATCGGCGCCTCGGCGAGATAGAGCAGCCCGTGAATCTGGCTGACCGAGCGATTGACGCCCCACTCGTCCCCCATGTCGCCCCAATGCAGGATGAAGCGCTCGACGGCGGTTGGGAGTTTCTTCTTTCCGGTTATTTCTGTCATTACAGAAATATCTGACGACAACGTCCCCTTGTCAAGCGGGCTTCGTCCCGTATACGGGTGCGGGACATCTGCCTAAAAATGTCCCAACTTCAGGGAACCATCCGCTTTCTGTGGCGTTTGCTCCCGTCGAGGCAGGGTCCCGGAATGATCGGAAAGTTCAGTCAACAGCGAGACTTGTTCGAGAGCGAGCGCAGTTTCCGGCTGTTGGTTGAGGGAGTTGCGGACTACGCGCTCTACATGCTCGACCCCAGGGGGATCATCACCAGCTGGAATATCGGCGGCGAGCGCATCAAGGGCTATTCGCCCGGGGAGATCCTCGGCCAGCATTTCTCCCGCTTTTACACCGAGACCGACCGTGCCAACGGCAAGCCGGCCCGCGCGCTCGGCATCGCGCGGGAAAAGGGCCGCTATGAGGAGGAAGGCTGGCGCGTCCGCAAGGACGGCACCTTCTTCTGGGCAAGCGTCGTGATCGACCCGATCTACGAGGACGGCGAGCTGGTCGGCTTCGCCAAGATCACACGCGACATCACAGAACGACGCAATACGCAGCTCAAGCTCGAGGCGATGCAGAAGCAGCTCGCCGAGTCCCAAAAGTTCGATGCGCTGGGACAGCTCACCGGCGGGGTCGCGCACGACTTCAACAACCTCCTGATGATCATCAGCGGCAGCCTGCACATGCTGAAGCGGGGTCCCGACGACGCGGCCAAGGTTCAGCGCGCGATCTCGGCGATCGAGACCGCCACCAAGCGCGGCGCGGCGCTGACCAACCAGCTCCTCACCTTCGCGCGGCGGCAGAGCGTCAATCCGCAGGCGATCGATTTCGCCGAACGCATCGCGGAGATCCGCGAGGTGCTCGATGCCGGCGTCGGCAGTTCCGTACGCCTGGCCTTCGACATCGGCCACGATGTCTGGCCGGTCAAGACCGACGCCTCCGAGCTCGAGACCGCGATGCTCAACCTTGTCATCAATGCCCGCGACGCGATGCCCGACGGCGGCACGGTGACGATCGGCGCGCACAATGTCGTGCTGGACGAGGTGCCCCTCGCCGGCGACTTCGTCGCAATCGACGTCACCGATACCGGGCTCGGCATTCCCTCCGACGTTCTCGACAAGATCTTCGAGCCGTTCTTCACCACCAAGCCGATCGGAAAGGGCACCGGCCTTGGCCTGTCCCAGGTGCACGGCTTCGCCCATCAGGCCGGCGGCACGGTGAAGGTCGCAAGCGAGCTCGGCAAGGGCACGACGTTCACCATCCTGTTGCCGCGCGGAGAAGACACGCCGTCGCGAGAGACGGCTGGGGGACCATCCTTCCAAGGCAGCGGCACGGTGCTGCTGGTCGAGGACAATCCCGACGTTGCGCTGGTCAGCATCGGTCTCCTGGAGCAGCTGGGCTACCATGTCCGCCGGGTCGCCGACGCCGAAGCCGCCTTGCGCGAGATCGAGAAAAACGGCGTCGACTTCGTGTTCTCGGACATCGTCATGCCCGGCAAGATGGACGGGCTCAGCCTCGCCCATCGCCTCCGTCAGATCCGCCCTGGCCTGCCGATCCTGCTCGCCACCGGCTACAGCGACGTCGCCGCCGGCGTGCGCGGCGATTTCCCGATCCTGCGCAAGCCCTACGAAATCCACGAGCTGAGCGAAGCAATCGCCAAGCTGCCAAGGTGAGGCTTCGTCTTCACCTCTCCCCGTAAGAACGGGGCGAGGGAGCGCATCATCTGCGCGGCGAGAACCGCCCTACACTGTCGGCAACACCGAGAACGCTTCCCCTGCCCTGCGCAGGTTCAGCTCATCCGCGCTGGCCGTCTCACTCGTCACGCTGTCGACGCGCGAGGACGGGGGGCCATGGCGGCATAGCGCGACCATGTCGGCGACGTGCTTTGGCGCGCCCGCGAACAGCGCTTCGACACAGCCGTCGCGGCGGTTGCGGACCCAACCTTCGAGGCCGCTCGCAGTCGCCTGGTACTCGACCCAGGCCCGGTAGCCGACGCCCTGGACGCGGCCGCGGATCATCACCTGAAGGATCGCCCGGCTCATTTTTTCAGCCCGAGAAAGTCGGCGATACGCGCCTTGACGTCGGCCTCGCGCATGACGCGGCTGGTCAGGTCCGATGATGCCAGACCTCTCAGCGCCTTCGGCGCCGTGCCCTCGCGCAGCGCTTTCTGCGTTTCATACACGGCTTGCGTCGCAGCGGCGATCGGCGCGTGGCCCTGAAGCGCGATACGCACGCGCTGGCCGGCGAGATAGTCGAGCGCGCTCAGCTCCTCCGGCGCACCACCGAGCACGATCGGCAGGCGCGTGGCGGCCGCGACGGCCTCGAGCTCCGCGCGCGACTTGATGCCGGTAAAGAACAGCGCATCGACCCCGGTCGCCTCATACGCCTGCGCGCGGCGGATCGCGTCCTCGATCGAGGTGATCGAGGCAGCTCCCGTGCGGCCCATGATGACCAGCGAGGCATCGCTGCGGCCATCGAGCGCGGCCTTCATCTTGCCGACGCCTTCCTCGAGCGAGATCAGCTGCGTCCTCGCCTCACCGAAGGCGGCCGGCAGCAGCGTGTCCTCGATGGTAAGGCCGGCGGCGCCGGCCGCCTCCAGCTCCTGCACCGTGCGACGAACATTGAGCGCATTGCCGTAGCCGTGATCGGCATCGACCAGCACCGGCAGCACTGCGGCGCGCGACATCCGCCGCATCTGCTCGGCAAGCTCGGTGAGCGTGATCAGCGTGACGTCGGGGTCGCCGAGCACCGCGAGCGATGCGACCGAGCCGCCGAACATGCCGAGCGGAAAGCCGAGGTCTTCGGCGATGCGGATCGAGATCGCGTCATAGACCGAGCCTGGATGGATGCAGGCCGAGCCCGACAGGATGAGGCGCAGTTTCTCGCGGCGGGAACGAAAGGCCATGGTGCCTCACTCCAAAATCCTCATCCTGAGGAGCGCGCTCTTGCGCGCGTCTCGAAGGATGCAGGCCCGGCTGTGGCCTCGCCCTTCGAGACGCCGCGCAAGCGCGGCTCCTCAGGGTGAGGGTCGACTGTCGTGCTCCGGAGCGCCTTACGCAAACTCCAGAATCAGCGCGTCCACCGCGAGCGTCGCGCCCGCGCTGGCGTGAACCTTCTTCACGGTGCCGTCCTGCTCGGCGCGCAGCACATTCTGCATCTTCATGGCTTCGACCACCGCGAGCGTCTCGCCGGCCTTGACCTCCTGCCCTTCGGTCACCGCGATCGAGACCACGAGCCCGGGCATCGGGCACAGCAGCTTCTTGCCGGTGTCGGAGGCCGTCGTCACCGGCATCAGCCGCGCCGAGGTCGCTTCCGCTTCGGTCCAGACATACACGGGGACCTCGACGCCCTGATGCGCGAGGCGAATGCCGTTCGGAATCGGCCGCGCCTGCACCGCGACGAAGTGGCCGTCGATGGTGCCCTGCCAGACTGGATCGCCCGGCTTCCACGGCGATTGCAACAGATGCGCATTGCCGGCCTTGCCCTCGGCATCGACGAAGCGGATCGCGATCGCATCACCTTCGCGCGCGACCTCGAGCTGGATCTCCTGGCGGTCGAGCCAGACCGCGCGACGGCGCTCGCGCTGCACGACGCGGCCGCCCAACTGACCGGAGATCTGCCGCTTGCGTTCGCCGAGCACGTGATCAATGGCGGTGCCGACCGCGGCGATGCGCCGGGCGACCTCGCCTTCCGGCACGCGCACGGCAAAGCCCTTGGGAAATTCCTCGGCGATGAAGCCGGTCGAGAGCCGTCCCTCGCGCCAGCGCGGATGATGCATCAGCGCCGACAGGAACGGGATGTTGTGCCTGATGCCGTCGACATAGAACGAATCCAGCGCGGTCGCCTGCGCCTCGATCGCGGCCGCGCGCGAGGGCGCATGCGTGACGAGTTTTGCGATCATCGGATCGTAATGGATCGAGATCTCGCCGCCCTCCTGCACGCCGGTGTCGTTGCGGATGGTGATGCCGTCGTGGCTCACTTCCGCCGGCGGACGATACTTCACGAGCCGCCCGATCGAGGGCAGGAAGTTGCGGAACGGGTCTTCGGCGTAGAGGCGCGATTCCACCGCCCAGCCCGTCAGCGTGACGTCCTTCTGCGCGATGGCGAGCTTCTCGCCGGCGGCAACGCGGATCATCTGCTCGACGAGGTCGATGCCGGTGACGAGCTCGGTGACGGGATGCTCGACCTGGAGGCGCGTGTTCATCTCCAGGAAGTAGAAGCTCTTGTCCTGCCCCGCGACGAACTCGACGGTGCCGGCGGAGTCGTAATTCACCGCCTTGGCCAGCGCGACGGCCTGCTCGCCCATCTTGCGGCGGGTGGCCTCGTCGAGCAGCGGCGACGGCGCCTCCTCGATGACCTTCTGGTTGCGGCGCTGGATCGAGCACTCGCGCTCGCCGAGATAGATGACGTTGCCGTGCTTGTCGCCCAGCACCTGGATCTCGATGTGGCGGGGATCGACGATGAACTTTTCGACGAAGACACGATCATCACCGAACGAGGCCTTGGCCTCGGCCTTGGCGAGATTGAAGCCCTCGGCGACCTCGGCCTTGGAATGGGCGATGCGCATGCCCTTGCCGCCGCCGCCGGCGGAGGCCTTGATCATCACGGGGTAGCCGATCTCGTCGGCGATGCGGACCGCGTGCTTGTCGTCCTCGATGACGCCGAGATGGCCCGGCACGGTCGAGACCTTAGCCTTGGCCGCCGCCTTCTTCGACTCGATCTTGTCGCCCATCGCCGCGATCGCGCCCGGGTTCGGGCCGATGAAGACGATGCCGGCGGCTTCCAGCGCGCGCGGAAACGCCTCACGCTCGGACAGGAAGCCGTAACCGGGATGCACGGCTTGCGCGCCCGTCTTGCGGCAGGCCTCCACGATCTTCTCGATCACCAGATAGCTCTCGGCTGCCGCCGGCGGACCGATCAGCACGGCCTCGTCCGCCATCTCGACATGAAGGGCGTCGCGGTCGGCTTCGGAATAGACGGCGACCGTCTCGATTCCCATCTTGCGGGCAGTCTTGATGACCCGGCAGGCGATTTCGCCGCGATTGGCGATCAGAATGCGTTTGAACATGCTTTTCTTGAGTCTCGACCTTGGGCGGGACCCTTCCCTGGCCGTTGGGGCCTATGGGACGGGCCGTGTGGCTCCCGTGGTACATCAAAATGGGCCGGAGGCAACGGTCTAAATCCGGGCCATCTGGCGTACCAGCGCAAGACCGAAACGGGCTCGGCGAGCCCTAGGGACGCCCTGCGGCGCCCTGCGCCTTCCCAGACTTGGCGACGTCCCGGACCAGGCCATGAACGAAGCCCAGCTTGCCGACCACGGCGGGCGACAGGATGAAGGGATAGAGGTCGCGCAGGCCCATGGCGCGGTTGACGCTGTTCATGGCGAAGGTGAAGGGCAGCCATGCGTTGACCAGCGCCTCGACGTCCCTGGCCTCATAGGGGTTGAAACGGATGCGCGCCGTCAACTCCCCGTCGCGGTCGACCTTGGGACGCACCTCCATGCCGAACTCGGCGGCCATCTCCAGGGTGTCGACGATGTGAAGATAATGCGCCCAGGTCTCGGCGAAATCTTCCCAGGGGTGCATCGTGGCATAGGCCGAGACATAGTTCTGCTGCCAATCCGGCGGCGCGCCTTCGGCATAGTGACGCTGCAGGGCCTGGCCGTAATCGGCGGAATCGTCACCGAATACCGCGCGGCATTCCTCGAGCTGGCCGCCGCCCTGCACCAGCACATCCCAGAAATAGTGCCCGACCTCATGCCGGAAATGCCCGAGCAGCGTCCGATAGGGTTCGCCCATCTCGAGCCTGCGCCGCTCGCGCTCGATGTCGTCGGTCTCGGTGAGCGCGATCGTGATCAGGCCGTTGTCGTGGCCGGTCATGACCTTCTCTGCGCTGTTCGGATCGTCGGCAAGGAAATTGAAGATCAGACCATGCTCGGGATCGTCTTGCCGGGCCTGGAGCGGCAGCTTCCAGCGGATCAGGGAATAGAACAGACGGTGTTTCGCCACCTCCAGCTCGCGCCAGCCGGCAAGCTGGGCGGGGTCGGACAAATCCGGCACGATGCCGTTGTGGCGGCATGCGCGGCAATAGCCGTTGCTCTCGCCCGTATCCGTCAGCCAGTTGCAGGCATCGTACTCGGCATTCCGGCACAGCATCCGGCTTTCGCCCTTGTCGGCCAAGATTCGCCAAGCCTCTCCGTCGGGCTCGATCGCCGACATTGTCTCCTTCTCCGGCAGGAAGGCGACCCGATGGCCGCAGCGTTCGCAGGCACGGTTCTCGAAATAGAGAATGTTGCCGCAGGCCTGGCAGACAAAGAGCTTCAAGATTTATCCTCTTCGGAAAGAGAGCCTTATCAAAGACGTTCGTGACGCCTCGCGAAGACGCCTCCGCCGGCCGATCGTTCCAGTCTCCGGAACAAATTGCCAGACCCAGCGTTTCACCGCCGTCCGTTTCATGGCGCCTTTCCAAGCCCAATCCCTCTAAACAATGGCCATCACGCTCCGTCTGTGTGAATATCGGTCCGGCACGTGCGCTCCCGCATGACAACGGCCGATGCCTTGAACGATCCCTTGCCCGAGACCATCGCCGCCGAAAGGCTGCGCCAACACCTCGAAGACGTCGCGCGCGAGCGCGACAACGCCTATCGCGCGCTCCAGGAGCGCGAGGCCGAGCTGGCGCGCATCCAGCGCATCGGCAAGGTCGGCGGCGTCGAGGTCGATTTTCGCGAAGGCTTCAAGAACCGCCGCTCGCCCGAATACCTGATGATCCACGGCCTGCCGCCGGAGGCTGCGGAGGAATCGCACGAGGATTGGGTCAATCGCATCCATCCCGACGACCGCGACGCCACCGTCAAGCACTTCATCGAGGCACTCGCCGGTACGAGCGAAGACTACAGCGCCGAGTACCGCATCGTCCGCCCCAACGACGGCGAGACCCGCTGGATCCGGGTCGTCGCCAAGATCGAGCGCGACAAGGACGGCCGCGCCATCCGCCTCGTCGGCGCCCATATCGACATGACCGACCACGCGCTCGCGCGCGAGACGCTGCGCGAGAGCGAGGAGCGCTTCCGGCTGATCGCCGACAGCGCGCCGGTGCCGATCTGGGTGACCAAGCTCGATCGCAAGCGCTCCTTCGCCAACCAGGCCTATGTCGATTTCGTCGGCCTGCCCTACGATCAGGCCATCGACTTCGACTGGCGCAAGGTGCTGCACCCCGACGACCTGCCGCACGTGCTGCAGCAATCGGTCCAGGGTGAAGCGTCACTCAAGCCCTTCGTGCTGGAAGCGCGCTACAAGAATGCCGGCGGCGAATGGCGCTGGCTACGCTCGGAATCGCAGCCGCGCTGGGACCCGACCGGCAAGCATATCGGCTTCATCGGCGTCGCCCACGATATCACCGTCGCCAAGCAGGCCGAGATCGAGCTCAGGCGGCTCAACGAGACGCTGGAAGAGCGCATCGCCGAGCGCACCGCCCAGCTCGAATCCAACGAGGCGCGACTGCGCGCGATCCTGGAGACCAGCAACCAGTATCAAGGCCTGGTCAATCTCAGGGGCGAGCTGCTTTACGCCAACAACACCGCCCTCGACGGCATCGGGGCGAGCTCGTCGGATGTGATCGGAAAGCCGTTGTGGGAGACGCCCTGGTTCAGCGCGACGGAGGGCATGAGCGCGCTGGTGCGCGAAGCCTTCCACACCGTGCTCAAGGGCGAAGCCGTGCGGCTGGAGATGCGGCTGCGCCTTCCCATCGGCGAGCGCGATTTCGACTTCGGCATGCGCCCCGTGCTGGACCGTCACGGCAACATTACCGGCGCCGTCCCTGAAGCCGTCGACATTACCGAAAGCCGGCGCGGCGAGGAAGCGCTGCGGCAGTCGCAGAAGATGGAGGCGATCGGCCAGCTCACCGGCGGTGTCGCCCACGACTTCAACAATCTCCTCACCATCATCCGCTCGGCTACCGATTTCCTGCGCCGCCGCGAGCTGCCGGAGGAGCGCCGCCGCCGCTATGTCGATGCCATCTCCGAGACCGTCGAGCGCGCCTCCAAACTGACCGCCCAGCTTCTGGCGTTCGCGCGCCGGCAGCCGCTGAAGCCGCAGATCTTCAACGTCGGCAGCCAGGTCGAGGGCGTGGCGCAGCTGGTCAGGCCGCTGGTCGGCGGCCGTATCGACATCGCGGTGGAGATTCACGATGCCGACTGCTTCACCGTCGCCGACATCGCCCAGTTCGAGGCCGCGCTGATCAACCTCGCCATCAACGCCCGAGATGCCATGAACGGCGAAGGCCGCCTGATCATCGCCGTGCGCAAGGTCTCCGGGATTCCCAGCCTGCGGGCGCAATCGGCGCGCGGCGGCGACTACGTCGCGATCTCCGTCACCGACACCGGCAGCGGCATCGCGCCGGAACATCTCGACTCGATCTTCGAGCCGTTTTTCACCACCAAGGAGGTCGGCAAGGGCACCGGCCTCGGCCTCAGCCAGGCTTTTGGTTTCGCCAAGCAGTCCGAGGGCGACGTCGCGGTGACGAGCACCCAGGGCAAAGGCGCGACCTTCACCATCTATCTGCCGCAGGCACAAAGCCCCGCGACCGACAAGGAGGCCGCGGCACTGACCCATGAGGCCGCGGCCACCGGGCGCGGCTATCGCGTGCTCGTGGTCGAGGACGACGACGAGGTCGGCCGCTTCTCCACCGAGCTTCTGGAAGATCTCGGCTACGTCGTTCGCCGCGTCGCCAACGCCAACGCCGCGCTGGCGATCCTCGGCGAGAACGAATTTGCCGTCGACCTCGTGTTCTCCGACGTCATCATGCCCGGCATGAACGGCGTCGAGCTCGCCGGCATCATCCGCGAGCGCTATCCGGGCCTGCCCGTGGTGCTCACCTCCGGCTACAGCAACGTGCTCGCCGAAAACGCCCATCGCGGTTTCGAATTGATCCAGAAGCCTTATTCGGTGGAATCGCTGTCACGCATCCTGCGCAAGGCGATCACGGAGAAGCTATCGGTGGCGCGGTGACGCGAGCCGAGATTTGAGGCTGGCGGATCGATCCGGGGCACGGTAGTCAGGAGCGGTTTTCCGGAGATCAACTTGCCGACCGTGCCGTCTGACGCCATCTGGGCCTGGAGCATCATCGTCGTCGCGACAGCAGGCGTCATCATCCGCCCCTTTCGCCTGCCCGAGGCGGTCTGGGCGGTGATCGGCGCGAGCGCCCTGGTGCTATCAGGCTTGCTGCCGTGGCAAGACGCGCTTGCCGGCATCGAAAAAGGCCTCGACGTCTACCTCTTCCTGATCGGCATGATGCTGATCGCCGAGCTCGCGCGCCTCGAGGGCCTGTTCGACTATCTCGCCGCGCTCGCGGTCGAATACGCGGCCGGCTCGCCGCAACGGCTGTTCCTGCTGATCTATCTCGTCGGCACGCTCGTCACGGTGCTGCTCTCCAACGATGCCACCGCGATCGTGTTGACGCCCGCCGTCTATGCCGCGACGCGCGCAGCCGGCGCCAAGCCACTGCCCTATCTCTTCGTCTGCGCCTTCATCGCGAATGCCGCGAGCTTCGTGCTACCGATCTCCAACCCCGCCAATCTCGTCGTGTTCGGTGCGCGTATGCCGCACCTGACGGAATGGCTGCGTATGTTCGCCCTGCCATCAGTGGCCTCCATCCTGCTGACCTACGTCGTGCTGCGCCTGACCCAGCACCGGGCCCTGAAGGAGGAGACGATTGCGAGCCGCGTGCCGCATCCCAAGCTCGGCCGCGGCGGCAAGCTGACAGCGATCGGCATCGTCGCGATCGGCACCGTGCTGGTCACGGCGTCGGCGCTGGACAAGCAACTGGGCCTGCCGACCTTCATCTGCGGCGGCGTGACCGCCGCGATCGTGCTGCTGCTCAGCCGGCAATCGCCATTGCCCGTGCTGCGCGGCGTGTCCTGGAGCGTGCTGCCGCTCGTCGGCGGGCTCTTCGTCATGGTGGAGGCGCTGGTGAAGACCGGCGTGATCGGACGACTCAGCGCGCTGCTGCATGAAGCAGTCGCGCAATCCGTCCCGCAAGCCGCCTGGAGCGTCGGCATCGCGACCGCAATCGCGACCAACATCGCCAACAATTTGCCCGTGGGCCTCGTCGCTGGCTCGGTCGCGGCCAGCGATCATCTGCCCGCCCCGGTCGTCAGCGCCATCCTGATCGGCGTCGACCTCGGCCCCAATTTGTCGGTGACCGGCTCGCTCGCCACCATCCTCTGGCTGGTCGCGCTCCGGCGGGAGAAGATCGAGGTCGGCGCCTGGCCGTTCCTCAAGCTCGGCCTGCTGGTGACGCCGCCCGCCTTGATCGCGGCACTGGCGGCGGCAATCAGGTAACGCAGGCCTCGGCCCTCGAAATTCAGTGGAAGCTATTTGCGGTGCGTCAATGCCGGCGGCGACGCTGCGGCTAGAATTCCATTGTCGTGCCAATCAGACGGATATGACGCGGCAAGGAAGGTTCATCATGCAGATCCAATCGAAAGCGTTGCCGCAGAGCTCCTTTCTGCGTCGCGCGATCCGGAGCCTCACCGCAGCGAGCGAGGGCGGTGTCGAGACGGCCCATCCCCTGCTGGTCTTCTCCGCAGTGGCGTTGTTCACACTGTTCGTCATCGTGGAGGTCGACCTCCACTCCGCCCAGCTTCAGGCGCTCGGCCTGCTCGGCCATGGGATCGGAATCGATCCGGTCTTCCTGAGCCCGTAGTCGCCGGCCCCAGCGTTCCGAATTCAGTCCCGATCGCGGCGACGACGCCGCGACCGGGAAGCGCATCGTCAGTCGTTCTCGTAGCCGTAGACTTCCGGCAGGATGAAGATCGCGGCGAGCAATCCGATCAGCGGGAAGATCGCGACCATCAGCGTGGCATTCGCCTGCCCGATCGCGGCGAACACCGTCGGGAACAGGAAAATCGCCAGGAACGACGGCAGCTTCACGAACATGTAGGCGAAGCCGCTGGCGGTACCGCGATATTTCGGCTTGGCGACCATGGTCGGGATCGTCATGCAGTTCGACGCGTCCCAGTAATGGCCCCACAGCATCGCGGCGGCTGCGAACGGCAGCAGGATCTTGTTATCGGTGTAGAGCGCGAAGGCCGCGACCAATAGCGAGGCGAACACGATCGAGAAGCCGGCGATCGCGATGCCGCGGTGGCCGATCTTCGGCGTCAGCAGCGGCCCGACCCAGCCCGACAAAGCGGCGAAGGAGAACAGCGCCATCGTCACCAGGTTGATGCCGAGCACGCTCGACACGCCGACCATCACGAACAGCACCGGCAAATAGAACGCGAAGGTGGAGAACTCGCTCGCCTGGGTGAAACAGGCGATCCAGCCATACAGCGTGGCGCGCCAGCGAATCGGGTCCTTCTTGAGGTCGGCGAGGAACGCACGGGTGCTGGTTTTGGGAACCACCACGTCATGATTCGGCAGCATGTCGAGATTGTCGTTGAACATCTCGCGCGCGACCTGCTTGGCCTCGCGGTAACGTCCCTTCTGCACCAGCCACACCGCCGTCTCCGGCACGTCGTGGCGCATCAGAAGGATGATCAGCGCCGGCACCGCGCCGAGGCCGAGCGTGACCCGCCACAGCATCTCGTGCTGCATGTCGATCAAGAGGAAGATCACGATGACGCCGATGGTCAGGACCTCGCCGACCGCGAACATGAATTGCCAGCGATTGCCCATGACCTCGCGCTCGCCCTTGGCCATGGATTCCATGATGTAGGTGTAGCCAGTCGAGATGTCCGAGCCGAGCGGGATGCCGAGCAGGAAGCGGATCACGATGAGCCAGGTGACGTCAGGCACGAAGGCCTGCGCCAGCGCCAGCACGATGAACATCACCATCGTCACCAGGAACATGACGCGGCGGCCGATCTTGTCGGACAGCCAGCCGCCCAGCAGCGCACCGATCAGGGCGCCGCCCTGCGTGCCCGCCGCGGCAAGGCCCAGCATCAGCGCCGTGGGATTGTACTGCTCCTTGATGAAGATCAGCACGAAGGCGATCGAATAGAGGTCCCAGGCTTCGACCAGGATCGAGGCCATCATCAGCCAGCCGACCTTGTTGCCCTTGGGACTGTAGTTCGTGATGAGGTAGCGGACCGCGGCTTCGCTCGCGGTCGGTTGTGGCATCGCCATCGTTGTCATGCTTGGTCCTCTTTTCAAAACTCGCTACGTGCCGAGCAGCGGCTCGATGCTGCAATCGAGCAGGCGCGGATCGATCCCCGCTTCCATGCCGGTGAATATCTCGCCCATGTAGTCGATCAGCGCATCGCTCGCCTTCACAGCGTCATCGACGCGGCGGCTGGCCACCGCGGCGAGAATGGCGAGATGACAATCGATCGTGCCCGACAGATCGGCCTGCCCCGGCATGAAGCGGTGGTGGATGTAGCCGATGCGCCGGTACAGCGTGTGCAGCGGCCGCAGCGTGTGCACCAGGAACGGCTCGCCGGCGGCTTCCAGCACCAGCGCGTCGATGCGGCGGTCGATGCTGTTGAATTCGTCGAGGGTCAGGCTGGCGCGGCGCTCGCGCAGGAGACGTTCGATATGCAGCGCCTGATTGCGATGCGAGAGGCTGGCGCGATCGGCCGCAAGGCGGATCACGAACCGCTCCATGTCGCGGCGCAAGGCCAGCAGCATGCGTTCGCGCGCAAGGTCGATCGGGGCTATGTGCAGGCCGTGGCGCGGACGGATGATGATGAGCGTATCGGCGGAGAGACGATTGACGGCGTGGTGCACCGGCGTGCGCCCGAAGCCGGTGATCTGCTGCAATTCCAGCATGGTCATGAACTGACCGGGCTTGAGCTCGCAATGAACGAGGAGCTCCTCGATCCTCTGATAGGCCAGCTCGAAGAAGTTGAGACGATTGCGCCGGGAGGGCCTGCCCTCGCCGTCATCGTCGCTTCTCACCACTTCGAGCGCGCGCTTGCGCCGTGCCATGTCGTCCTCCCTGCCACCCTGCTCGCGCTGCCGAGCGGTGGCTTATTTGTGATATCCTTAAAACATGTTGTGATATATTACAAGCGGGCGTATGACTGCCTGCCGGGATCGCCGCTTTTGACCGGCATAGACACGAACAACAAGACGGGCGCGAGGCGCCTTATCATGGGAGGACTGTTGCAGTGAAGATCACTTCGATCGAGACCCTGCGCACCGAGGAATTCTCCAACGTCATCTGGGTGCGAATCCACACCGACACCGGCGTGATCGGGCTCGGCGAGACCTTCTACGGCGCGGGCGCGGTCGAGGCGCAGATCCACGACACTTTTGCCGGCCGCCTGCTCGGCCGCAATCCCCTGCACATCGAAGCCATCCACCGCGACATGCTGAACCTGCCGATGGCGCAGTCCTCCACCGGCGTCGAATACCGCGCGGCGTCCGCGATCGACATCGCGCTGTGGGACCTGTTCGGCAAGGTTTGCAATCAGCCGGTGCACCAGATGCTCGGCGGCCTCTGCCGCGACAAGCAGCGCATCTACAACACCTGCGCTGGCACGCAATATGTCCGCTCGACCAATATCAGCCCGGTCGCGAACTGGAATCTCGGGGCGTCCAAGGGCCCCTATGAAGACCTTGATGGCTTCATGAATCACGCCGATGCACTGGCCGAGAGCCTGCTGGAAAGCGGCATCTCCGCGATGAAGATCTGGCCATTCGATCCGGCGGCGCAGGAGAACAAGGGCCTTTACATCACCGCCGCGCAGATGAAGCAGGCGATCGAGCCGTTCGAGAAGATCCGCAAAGCGGTCGGCGACAAGATGGAGATCATGGTCGAGCTCCACTCGCTGTGGAACCTGCCGACCGCCAAGCAGATCGCCCGTGCGCTCGAGCCTTACAAGCCGACCTGGTACGAAGACCCGATCCGGATGAACTCGCCGCAGGCGCTGGCCGAATATGCCCGCTCGACCGACGTCTGGGTCTGCGCCAGCGAGACGCTTGGCTCGCGCTTCCCCTACAAGGACATGCTCGACCGCGACGCCATGCACGTGGTGATGGCGGATCTGTGCTGGACCGGCGGCCTCACCGAGGGCCGCAAGATCGCGGCGATGGCCGAGACCTATCACCGGCCCTTCGCGCCGCACGATTGCATCGGCCCGATCGGCTTCATCGCCGCCATCCACATGTCGTTCAGCCAGCCCAACACCCTGATCCAGGAATCGGTGCGCGCCTTCTACAAGGGCTGGTACAATGAGCTCGTCACCACCATGCCCGTGATCAAGGACGGTTTTGTCTATCCGATGGAGGGGCCCGGTCTCGGCGTCGACCTTCTGCCCGCCGTATTCGACCGCTCAGATCTCACCGTGCGCCGCTCCAACGTCTAAGGACTTTCTGACATGAGCACCTCTCTTTTCGATCTCTCCGGGCGCACGGCGCTCGTGACCGGCTCCTCCCGCGGCCTCGGCCGCGCCATCGCGGAAGGCATGGCCAAGGCCGGCGCGAAGATCATCGTCAACGGCGTCGATCCCAAGCGAGTCGAGCAGGCTGTCGCCGAGTTTCGCGCCGCCGGGCATCAGGCCGAAGGCGCAGCCTTCAACGTCACCGACGAGCCCGCAATCATCGCGGCGTTCAACGACTTCGACAAGAAGAACATCGCGGTCGACATCGTCGTCAACAATGCCGGCATCCAGCACCGCAAGCCGCTGGTGGAGTTCACCACCGACGAATGGCGCAAGGTGATCGAGACCAACCTCACCAGCGCCTTCGTGATCGGCCGCGAGGCCGCCAAGCGCATGATCCCGCGCAAGCACGGCAAGATCATCAATATCGGCTCGCTCGGCAGCGAGCTCGCCCGGCCCACCATCGCGCCCTACACCGCGGCCAAGGGCGGCATCAAGAATCTCACCCGCTCGATGGCGGTGGAATGGGCCCAGCACGGCATCCAGGCCAACGCGATCGGCCCCGGCTACATGCTGACCGACATGAACGAGGCGCTGGTCAACAACACCGATTTCAACAATTGGCTGATGGGCCGCATCCCCTCCAAGCGCTGGGGCAAGCCGGACGAGCTGGTCGGTGCCGCGATCTTCCTGGCGTCGGATGCCTCGACCTATGTCAACGGCCAGATCATCTATGTCGATGGCGGCATGATCGCCGCGATGTGATCCGCGAACCAGGAGCAAGCCATGCGCGCCGTCGTCATCCACGCCCCGAAGGATCTCCGGATCGACAATTATCCCGATCCGGCCCCCGGCCCGGGCGAAGTCCGCGTCAAGATCGCCAATGGCGGCATCTGCGGCTCCGATTTGCATTACTACCATCACGGCGGCTTCGGCGTGGTGCGCATCCAGCAGCCGATGGCGCTAGGCCATGAGATCGCCGGCGTGGTCGCGGCCGTCGGTGACGGCGTCACCGACGTGAAACCGGGCACGCGCGTTGCGGTCAATCCGAGCAGGCCGTGCGGCCAGTGCCTGCATTGCCAGGAAGGCATGCGCAACCAGTGCCTCGACATGCGCTTCCTCGGCAGTGCGATGCGCTTCCCTCATGTGCAAGGCGGCTTCCGCGAGTTCATCACGGTCGATGCCACGCAGGCGGTGCCGATCGCGGACAAGCTCTCGCTGGCGGAAGCCGCGGTCGCAGAGCCGCTCGCGGTGTGCCTGCATGCCGGCAAGCAGGCCGGCCCCCTGCTCGGCAAGCGCGTGCTGATCACGGGTTGCGGCCCGATCGGCGCGTTGATGATCCTGGTGTCGCGCTTCGGCGGCGCGGCCGAGATCGTGGTGACCGACGTGGCCGAGGCGCCGCTCGCGGTCGCCAGGAAACTCGGCGCGACGCACGCCATCAATGTCGCAGCCAATGCCAGCGCGCTCGATCCCTGGCGCGCCGGCAAGGGCGTGTTCGACACGCTGTTCGAAGCCTCCGGCAATCAGGCGGCGCTGCGCACCGCGCTCGACGTGCTCCGTCCCGGTGCGACGCTGGTGCAGCTCGGCCTCGGCGGCGAGATGACGCTGCCGATCAATTCCATCGTCGCCAAGGAATTGCAACTCCGCGGCACCTTCCGCTTCGATCCCGAATTCGAGCTCGCTGTGCGCCTGATGGGCGAAGGCCTGATCGACGTGAAGCCGTTGATCACGGCCACCATGCCGTTCGAGAACGCGGTCGCCGCGTTCGAGCTCGCCAGCGACCGCTCGCAGTCGATGAAGGTGCAGCTTACTTTCTGAGCATGATCCGGAAAAGTGTGCAGCGGTTTTCCGAAAAGATCATGCTCAAACAAAGATCTAAAGAGCGATGAGTCTCATCGCTCTTTAGCTGCGCCGGCGGCCTGCTGGCTCTCGATCAGCCGGTCGCCGACCAGCCGCACCGCGCCCCGTTTCCACGAATAATCCGCGCCGAGGCGCAGGCCGCTGTCGCCACGCGCCAGCACCGCGCCGGTGCGGGCGTCGCGCACCTGGAAGCCGAAGGTGTATTCGGTGCGGCTGACCCGCCGCACCACGCCGATCAGCGATTGATCCGCGCCGAGCTCTTTTGCAATCGCGGCCTCGCAGCCGCCGCAGTCGCGTAACGCGCGCGCCTTCGCCGCCTCGCCGCTCGCGCTGCCGACGTCGACGATGCGGTAGCGGCCGGACTGGCCGAGCACGTCACGCACGCCGCCGGTGGTCTCGGCGAGGTACGATGCGTCCGAAGCGGCCGAGGTGCCCCCCGATGCGGCCGTCATGTCCTCCAGCTCGAAATCGAACACCGCAAGCGCGACCGGCGCGGGCGTGCCGAGCGCCGCAATGACCTCGCGGGCGAGGAACGCCTCGGCACGGTCCCAGGCCTCGTCGTTGTCGCCGCGGAATGTGTAGAGCTTCTCGAACAGGACCTTCTTGGCCGCGGTATCGATCACGGCGACCCGCGCCCATTGCACCAGCGTGCTCGTCTTCTGGACGCCGCCGACGACCTTGAATTTTGCATCGGCTTGCCCGGCGGGCGTAAGCTGGTAGCGCTTGTCGGCCCCGACATCCCGCCGCAGCGCGGCCATGAACGCGCCCAGCTGCTTCTCGTGGGCGGCGGTCTGGTCGACCGGCTCGCCGGACGTATCCAGGTACTGGAAATCCTCGATCGACACGCCGGCCGGTGCTGCGGCCGCCGCCTCGGTGCCCGCGCCGGCAGGCCGGACACCCATGAGGACAGCAAGGAGAAAAGCAGGAAGGATCAACCGGGAGAGGTGCATGAGCGTGGCCTCGCAGATGGAGCGGTTGGCAAACTCGGCGGCAGCCTGACACCCTGCAACAGGGGCCGTCCCGGTGAGCGCCGGGAAAATTTCACGTCGTTGCACTGCGGTAACGCGTGGCGCTTTGCGCGGCTGGCGTTCTGCCGTTTAATGCGGCGGCGACAAGCCTGTTCGCGCTAGGTGCTGCCCGATGTGGAACCGTCCGAGATTCGATCTCAAGGTCCGTCTGACGTTGCGCGTGGCCGCCATAACGGCCGCCTGCTTCGCCGCAATCTCCGCCTATTTCCTGATCGCGGCCGACCGCGCGGTGCACGCGCGCATCGACGGCATCGCCGCGATCGTGGCGAAGTCGCTGGAGCTGCAACAGGGCAAGATCCAGTGGGTGGCCGGCCCGCGCGACTTTCCCAACCTTGATCCCGTCGCGGCCTATGTCATGACGCCCGGCCTGTGTCTGGCTTTCCGTGGCCCAAGCGGCGAGATGCTGCAGCGGTTCTGCAGCGGTGCGCCTGCCCCGGCGAGCCCGTCGCCGCAGGTCTTCGCGGCCTTCTATCGCAGCCTGTTCGACCCCGGCCGCGAAGCGGCGCGGCCCGTGATCGTGCGCGGCGCCAAGCTCGGCGAGACGGTGGTCTCGGTCGATCCGGCCGTGCAGACGGCGGAGGCCTGGCACGAGGCCGGCCGCCTGATGATCGCGTTTGCGATCGCGCTGCCGCTGCTGTGCTTGCTGGTCTACGCCGCGCTGGCGCGCGCGCTGCGCCCGACCCGCCTGATCCGCACCGGCCTCGAGCGGATCGCCGCCAACGACCTCTCGGCGCGGCTGCCGCCGTTCGATCTGGCCGAACTCTCCGCGATCCGCGACGGCTTCAACCATCTCGCCGAAAGCCTCGACAATGCGCTCGCCGAGCGCAGCGAGCTGACGCGCAAGCTGATCGCGCTGCAGGACGACGAGCGCCGCCATCTGGCGCGCGAGCTGCACGACGAGTTCGGCCAGTCGCTGGCCGCGATCCGCGCCCTCGCCTCCTCCGCCCGCCAGACCGCCGCGCAGGACTGCCCCGCTTTGCTCGGCGAATGCGATGGCATCGCGCGGACCGCGACCAGCATGATGGAGACGCTGCGCGGCGCGCTGTTCCGGCTGCGCCCGCCCGACGTCGAGGAGCTCGGGCTGGTTGCGAGCCTGGAAGGCCTCGTCGCGGGCTGGAACGGACGCAGCCGCGGCGAGACGCGCTTTTCGATCCATTTCGACGGCGCGGTCGAGACCCTGCCCGCCGCGATCAGCGCCAACCTCTACCGCATCGTGCAGGAGGCGCTCACCAACGCGGCCAAGCACGCCGGCGCCACCAAGGTGGACCTGCATTTGACGATGGCGGCAGACGAGATCGCGCTTGCTATCGACGACGATGGCCGGCCGAGCGATGCGTCGGTCAAATCCGGCATGGGCCTGCTTGGCATGCGCGAGCGCGTTGCGGCCTTGCGCGGCCGGATGAGCTTCGAAGTCGGTGCCAACGGCGGCTCGGCGCTGCGCGTCGTCATTCCGCTCACCGCCGCCGATCGGCAGGTGCTGGAGCATGCGGCATGAGCGCGGCCGATGCCTCGATCCTGCTGGTCGACGACCATTCGGTGGTCCGCGAGGGTTATCGCTCCGTGCTCCAAAAGCAGCCGGGCCTGCGCGTCATCGCCGAGGCTGCTGACGGCGCGGAGGCCTACCGGCTGTACAAATCCGAGGCGCCTGACCTCGTCATCATGGATCTGAGCATGCCCGGCATCGGCGGCATCGAGGCCGTGAGGAGGATCAGGCAATGGGACAAAGGCGCAAGGATCCTCATCTTCACCATGCATCAGAATGCGGGCTTCGCCGTGCAGGCGATCCGCGCCGGCGCTAGAGGTTATGTCACCAAGACCAGCCCGCCGGAAACGCTGGTGCGGGCCGTGATGGACGTGCTCGCCGGCAAGATCGCCATCAGCCCCGACATCGACCACGAGTTGGCGCTGAGCCGGCTCGGCGGCGAAAGCTCGGCCGCCGACGTCCTCACCGCCCGCGAGTTCGAGGTGATGCGGTTGCTACTCGCGGAGCGGACGACGGAGGAGATCGCCGAAACGCTGCATGTCAGCCCGAAGACGGTGGCGAATCTGCATTCCCTGATCAAGGACAAGCTCGGCGTCGGCTCCGACATCGAGCTGGTCCGCCTCGCGCTGCGCCAGGGACTGCTGACCGAGCCCGATCTCGGCGAAGCCTGAGCGTTCAGGCTACGCCGCGCGGCCACGGATCATTCGCGCGCGACCACGTGGTCCAGCCACGCGCAGTTAAGCGGCGGCACGCGGGGATCGGCGACGCGCACGCCGCGCGCCGCCGCTTCGAGCCGCATGTCGCGCAGGCGCTTGCGCTGTTCTTCCGGCATATGGAGGCGCTCGTGGCCCCACAGCGACGGGCCGTCGAACGTCTCATGCGGCTGCCAGGTCTCGGGATCGATGACGCGCGCGCCCCAGCCATATTCGATGAAGAAGCCGGAAGGGGTGTTCACGTAGAACGAGGTCATGTGGTCGTTGGTGTGCCGGCCCAGCGTGTAGGCGACGCGGCCTTCGTCCAGCTGCGCGAGATCGTAGCCTTGTCCGACATCGTCGAGGCTGCCGAGCTCGACCATGAAATGATGCATCGCCTTGCGCCCCGAGCCGACCATCGCGAAGCTGTGGTGGCGACCGTTGACATGGAAGAAGTACAGCCCGTACGGCTTCAGTCCGAAATCCGAGACGTGGAAGCCGAGCACGTCGCGGTAGAACGGCAGCAGGGGCTCGACATCCTCCACATTGAGCACGACGTGCCCCATGCCGAGCGCGCCGGTACGGAAGCCCGAGATCGGCCGGCCTGGCCTGAAGGGCTCGGACGCAAGCTCCGGCTTGCAAAAAGCTTCCAGCCGGTTGCCGGCGGGATCGGCGAACGAAATCAGCTCGGCGACATGCCGCTCGTCAGCGAGCGCGCGCGAGCCGCGCGTCACCTTGACGCCGTGGCTTTCGAGCCGTCCCGCCAATTGATCCAGCTCTGCCGTGGACGAAACTTCCCACCCCATCACCGCAAGGCCGGCATCGCTGCTGCCGTCCACGATCAGCCGCTGCTTGCGATCGTCCATGCGGAACGCGCACATCTTGCCGCCGCGATCGACCCGCTGCATGCCGAGCAGTCCCGTCGCCATCCGGCCCCACTGGTCGAGCTGCGATGAATTGATTGCGATATAGCCGAGCGCGGTGATTTCCATCGAATTCCTCCCGAAGGCATCGCGTGTGCCGCAATGCGGCGAACTTGATACCGGCCGCCCACGATCTTAACGTGGCGTTCCGCAATCGCTTCGCGTTCGCAACGATAATCGCGAGACCGCGCGCCACAAGGGAGGAAATGCGAAGTGTCCAAGGAGCGGACGGGGACGGCAGCCCCCCGGCAGTCGGAAGGCGTCCGCGCCTTCAAGCGCGGGCTCGACGTGCTGCGAGAGGTCAATCGCTCCGGCGGCATCCGTGCCGGCGACGTGGCCCGCGCGCTCGACCTGCCCCGCCCCACCGTCTATCGCCTGCTCGAGACCCTGGAGGAACTCGGCTATATCGCCCGCAGTGCCAGCGACGATCGTTTTCGCGTCACCCGCCGCGCGCTGAGCCTCGGCGACGGCTATGATCCCGGCGTGGTGATCTGCCAGGCGGCGGCGCCTTATCTCGCCGAGCTCAGCAAGGATCTGGTCTGGCCGGTCGATCTCTCCACTTACGAGAACGCGGCGATGGTGGTGCAGGAGACCACCCATTCCCGCAGCCCGCTCTCGATCGACCGCGGCATGATCGGCAGGCGCCTGCCGATGCTGCGGACGTCCGCGGGCCGCGCCTATCTCGCCGCCTGCCCGGCCCGCGAGCGCGACCTCATCGTCAATCATCTGCGCCGCATCGACGAGGCCGACGACCGCCCCTTTCTCGACGAAGCCCGCCTCGATCGCATGATTGCCGAGACGTCTGCGCGGGGTTACGCGATTCGCAGCGAGGGCGAGTATAATCCCAAGACGGCTTCGATCGCCGTTCCCATCGTGCGGGGCGGCGTCGTGTTCGGCTGTATCTCCATCATCTGGATTCGCTCGGCGCTGGGGATCGACGAGGCGATTGCGCAGTTTGCAGCGCGGCTTCAGGAGACGGCCGCGGCCATCCCGGTCGAGGACTAGGCGGATCCGTCCGCTGGGCGGACACTTGGCGCGGCGGCGTTGAATGGGCGGCATGGCTTGGGGAAGAGATAGCCCCATGCAAAATAAATCCGTCCCCGAAGAGTTCGATGTCGTGATCGTGGGCCGTGGTCCGGTCGGCGCCACGCTCGCCAATTTGCTCGGCCTGTGCGGCGTTCGCGCGCTGGTGCTGGAGCGCGAGGCGCGGACCTATCATTTGCCGCGCGCCGTGCATTTCGACGACGAATGCATGCGCGTGTTCCAGACCATCGGTTTAGCCGACGCGATCCTGCCGCAGACAATCCTCAGCCCCGGCATGCTGTTTCTGGACGCCAACGGAAAGATGCTGCTGGACTGGTCGCGCCCGCAGACATTGACCCCGATGGGGTGGCATCTCAGCTATCGCTTCCACCAACCCAATCTGGAGGACGTGCTGATCGGCGGTCTTGCCCGCTTTCCCAACGTCACCTTGCGCAACCGCTGCGATGTGTTCGCGCTCGATCAGGACGAGTATGGCGTGCGCGTCCGCTACGAAGACCTCTCGAACGGAACACTTACCGAAGTCCGCGCAGGCTATGTGATCGGCTGCGACGGCGCCCGCTCGCTGGTCCGCCGCTTCATCGGCTCCGGCATGGACGATCTCGGCTTCCACGAGCGCTGGCTGGTGATCGACGTGCTGCTCAAGCGCGCGCGCGACGATCTCGGCGATTACAGCCTCCAGCATTGCGATCCCAAGCGGCCGGCGACCTATGTGCGCGGCACCGGCACGCGGCGGCGCTGGGAGATCACGGTTCTCCCGGACGAGGATTCCCAGGAGATCGCGCAACCGGCAAAGACCTGGGAGCTGCTGTCGCGCTGGATCACGCCTGATGATGCCGAACTCGAACGCGCCGCGGTCTACACGTTCCATTCGGTTATCGCACAGCAATGGCGCAGCGGCCGATTGCTGCTCGCGGGCGATTCCGCACACCAGACCCCGCCCTTCCTCGGCCAGGGCATGTGCGCCGGAATCCGCGATGCCGCAAACCTCGCCTGGAAGCTCGCCGCGATCATCCGTGACGGCGCCGCACCCGATCTGCTCGACACCTATCAGAGCGAACGCCAGCCGCATGTGCGCGAATTCATCGAGCTCGCCATCCGTCTCGGCGGCGTGATCAACACCAAGGCGATCGAAGCGGGCCTTGCCGCCGGCCAGGCCCGAGCGAATGCGCCGGTGAAGCTCGAGGTGAAAAAGCCCCTGCTCGGCCCCGGGCTCGCGCTCGGCGAGCTGCCCTTGGCCGGACATCTCGCGCCGCAGTTCGAGCTACGGGACGGCCGCCGCGGCGACGACCGGATCGGTTACGGCCACGTGCTCCTCGTCGAGAGTGCGACCACGCACTCATCGCGTTTTTCGCAAGCCGGAATCCAAATCCTGACCAGCGACGATGCCGCGGGCATCGGCGACTGGCTTCGCGAGCACGGCATCATCGCCGCACTGGTCCGCCCGGACCGTTACGTGCGCGGCACTGCCCGTAACGACGCAGAACTCGACCGGCTCGTCGCCGCCCTCACGCCTCCAACCCAGATTTCTTCAAACCATGTGCCGTCCGCGGCCTGACCCAACAATTCTCAAGGATATCTCATGAAGCTGCTTTCTTTCATCGCCGACGGCCGCGCCTCTTTCGGCGCCGTCAAGGACAACGGAATCGTCGATCTCGGCGCGCGTATGGCGCCCTGCACCACGCTGCGGCAGTTGCTCGAAGCGGATCGCCTCGCCGAGGCGGCAAAGCTGGTCGCGTCCACGGCGCCCGATCATCCGCTCGACAAGATCAGCTTCGCCCCCGTGATCCCCGATCCCGGCAAGATCATCTGCGTCGGCCTGAACTACCGCGATCACGTCGCCGAAACCGGTCGCACCGTCACCGAGAAGCCGGCGCTGTTCGTCCGCTTTCCCTGCAGCCAGGTCGGCCATCTCCAGCCGATCGTGAAGCCGAAAGTGAGCGACGATTTCGACTATGAAGGCGAGCTCGCGCTGGTCATCGGCAAGGCCGGCCGCCACATTCCCGCAAGCCGCGCGTTCCATCACATCGCCGGCTATTCCTGTTACAATGAAGGCAGCATCCGCGACTGGCAGCGCCACACCAGTCAGTTCCTTGCCGGCAAGACCTTTGCCGAGAGCGGCAGCTTCGGCCCCTGGCTGGTGACGGCGGACGAGATTCCCGATCCGTCGAAGCTCGCCTTGCAGACGCGCCTGAACGGCACCGTCGTGCAGGACACCACCACCGACCTCCTGATCACAGGCATCCCCGAGCTGATCGCCTACACATCCACCATCTGTCCGCTCGTCCCCGGCGACGTCATCGTCACGGGCACGCCGGGCGGGGTCGGCGCCAAGCGGACGCCGCCGCTGTGGATGCGCCCCGGCGATACCGTCGAGGTCGAGATCTCAGGCATCGGAACCTTGCGCAACACGGTCACCGCCGAACCGGCCTGACCACGTCTTCGAACAATCAAAAACGACAAAGTCAGGAAACGCCATGGCCAACCTCCGCACGACATCCGCCGCCATCCTGCTGGTCACGCTGGCGCTCGCGGGCCCGCCTGCGCGCGCCGAGATCAAGGGCGATGCGATCCGCATCGGCGTGCTTACCGACATGAACGCCGTATTCGCCACTGCGATGGGTCCGGGCTCGGTCGAGGCGGCGCGAATGGCCGCGGAGGAGTTCGGCGGCAAGATCAACGGCAAGCCGATCGAGATCCTGCAGGCCGACCACCAGAACAAGCCGGATCTTGCGGCATCACTCGCCCGCAAATGGTTCAGCGACGGTGTCCAGGCGATCGCGGATGGTGGCAGCTCCGGCGCGGCACTCGCGGTGCAGGAGCTCGTGCGCGGCAACGGCAGGATCTTCCTCGTCTCCGGCGCCGGCGCCAATCAACTGACCGACGAGGCGTGCGCGCCGACCAGCGTGCAATGGACTCAGGATGCCTATTCCACCGCGACCGCCGTGGTCTCCGGCATCATGCAGACCAGCAAGGAGCCATGGTTCTTCATCACCGGCGACTATGCCTTCGGCCATTCGATCGAAGCGACCGCACGCGCCCGTATCGGTGAGCTCGGCGGCAAGGTCGCCGGCAGCGTCAAGGCGCAGCTCGGCACGCCCGACTACTCGTCGTTCCTGCTGCAGGCGCAGTCCTCGGGCGCCAAGATCCTCGCCATCAACGTCGCCGGCGACAACGCCACCGCAATCAAGCAGGCCGAGGAATTCGGCCTCGCCGACCAGGGCATCAAGATCGTGCCGATGTCGTTCCAGAACGTCGATATCGCGGCTGTCGGGCTGAAGGCGACCCGTGGCGACCTCATCGTCACCTCGTTCTTCGAGGACGTCTCGCCCGCCGCCCGGAAATTCTCCGACGCCTTCTATGCACGCCGCAAGGCCATGCCCTCGCAGATCCAGGCCGGCGTCTATTCCGCCGTGCGTCACTATCTGCAGGCGATCAAGGACACAGATTCCGACAACAGCGCCGCCGTGATGGCGAAGATGAAGGCGACGCCGGTGTCGGATGCCTACACCCCCAACGGCCGCATCCGCGAGGATCAGCGCATGGTGCACGATCTTTATCTGGTGCAGGTCAAGACACCCGAGGAATCCAAAGGACCCTGGGATTTCGTCAGGCTGGTCGCGACCATCCCGCCCGACCAGGCCTTCCGTCCGCTCGACCGCAGCAAGTGCAGCCTGGTCGGTAAATAACCGCTCAGGCCAAGTACCGCGCCAGATAGCCTTCCATCGCATAGAGCGCGCAGAGGGCGAGGCTCGACCACACAGCGGCGCTGAAATACAGGAACATCCAGGTCAGCTCGCCCTTCCAATGGGCGATGTCGTGAGTCACCACCCAGCGCGTCGAGACGTCATGCAGGCCTTCGAGGAAGCCCAGGAACCTGCCGCCCTCGGCGTGCCCGGCCCGCCAGCGGCTGAGATACATCGGCACGTCGACGGTGACGAGGAAGGCGAGGAAGCAGGCGATGCCGACGATGCCTGACATCAGCGCCCAGCGCACCGGGCCCTGGAATTCCGGCATCAGGCGGCACAGCGCGATGCCGGCGAGGAAGAAGGTCACCGCCCACAGCGAGTTCTCGATCGCGTTGTAGAGGAAGTTGGTCGTCACCACCGCGTACCAGGAGAAACACTCCGCGATGATGATGATCGGCACGATCACGAGCGCGATGTTCACCGCGGTCTCGGCGCCGGTCATCTTTCCGAACTGATGCAGGATGATGGCCCATTGCGCGACGAAGCAGAGCTCGGCCACGGTCGCAACCGTTCGGCCGACGACGACGCTCGAGAGCCAGGTGTCGAACAGGCAGATGCGCTGCACATCGGCGCGCGGCAGGAATGAGCGGAACGCGCAGCCGAACACATAGCCGGCACACAGCAGCAGCATCAGCCCGATATCCGAGCCGCCACCGAGGCTGCCTGCAGGCGTCGGGTAGAATTCGCGGTACAGCATGAACCACACCAGGATATTGGCGCCGCTCACGAGCGTGAGGGATCCCCACCACCACGCGAGGGGATTTGACCGCGCCTGCCACTGCAACATGAACCGCTCCGCAAAATTATCGATCTGACATGTCGTCGTAATAATCCTGTCACAACACGACATGCAATCACGACAAAAATCTGTGTGTGCGGCGCGGTCCGGCGAGTCCTTCAACGAAAACCTCGACGCGATATCGGTGTCCACATATCGGACAATTTTGCCATTTTCGCCGAATCTATTGGACAGAAGCGATTTCGCCGTCTGATATTCGGGGATGACCCCGAGAGATTCATCCAAACCGCGACATCCGCTCTCCTCCGCCGCCGCAGTGCTGGCGGAGAGTGTTGACGACGCCGCCTTCGCCACGACGCTGGCAAAGGGGCTCGTCGTGCTCGAGGCGTTCAAGGCCGGGAGCACGCTGCTGGGCAACATGGAGCTGTCGGCGCTGACCGGCATTCCGCGGCCGACGGTGGCGCGGCTGACGCACACGCTGGCCGAGCTCGGCTACCTCCGCTACGACGCCGAGCGGGCCAAGTACCGCGTCGCTGCGCGGGCACTGCGGATCGCGCATCCTCTGCTGGCCGGAATGCAATTCCGTCAGATGGCGCGGCCCCTGATGCAGGAGCTGGCGCTCAGCGTCCGCGGCACGGTCTCAATCGGCCTGCTCGACGCGACGTCGATGATCTATGTCGAGACCGCGCGCTCCGGCGACGTCGGGCCGCACGCGCCCGACATCGGCATGCCGATTCCCGTGGTGATGACGGCCATGGGCCGCGCCGCGGCGGCGACCCTGCCACCAGCCGATGCAGACCGGCTCGAACGGAACATCGGTGCTGAAGACCCCGAGCTGTGGTCGGCCTTCCGCGACAAATATCGGGCCGGGATCGCGCAATGCAAAAGCCGCGGCTTCTGCACATGCTGGGGCGAGTACATGGCCTCCATCCATGCCGTCGCCGCGCCGCTGTTTCACACGAGCGAATCGAGGCAGTCGTTCTCGATCAATTGCGGCATCCCCGCCTTCCGGCTCCAGCCGGGCCAGCTGGAAGGCGAGATCGGCCCGCGCATCGCGGCACTCGCCGACAGCATCCGCGCCATCGTCGGACAGGCCGAGCTCGCGCCGCCGCGCAAGACCAAGAAGATCACAAGCGCCGGAAAATGACATGGCTGGACCGCTCGAGGGACTGAAGGTTCTCGACATCGCGACGATCATTGCCGCGCCGTTCGCCGCCACGCTGCTGGCCGACTACGGCGCCGAGGTGCTCAAGATCGAGATGCCCGGAAACGGTGACGGCGTAAGGTCGTTTCCCCCGTTCAAGGATGGCAAGCCGCTATGGTGGAAGGCCGCCAATCGCAACAAGAAGTTTGCCACGCTCGATCTGCGCACGGGAGAAGGACTTGCGCTGTTCAAGCAGCTGCTTCCGCGCTTCGACGTGCTGATCGAGAATTTCCGTCCGGGAACGCTCGACCGATGGGGTTTGCCTAAGGAGGTGCTGTGGTCGATCCAGCCGCGCCTCGTGATCCTGCGCGCCACCGCCTTCGGGCAGGATGGACCTTATCGCGAGCGACCTGGCTTCGCCCGTATCTTCGAGGCCATGGGCGGGCTCACCTACATCACGGGCGAGAGCGATGGCGAGCCGACCCATCCGGGATACCCGATCGGGGATTCGATCGGCGGCCTGTTCGGCGCCGTTGGCGTGCTGGCGGCGCTGTGGAAACGGGCGCGCGATCCCGATGCGCCCGGCGAGGAGATCGATCTTTCGCTGACTGAGGCGACCTTCCGCCTGCTCGACGTCCTCGCCATCGAGCACGATCAGCTCGGCACCGCTCGCAGCCGGATCGGCAATTCCAACGGCTATTCGGCGCCGGCCGCCGTGTTTCGCACCAGCGACGATCATTGGGTGACGCTCGCAGGCTCGACCAACGCGCTGTTTGCGGCGAACTGCCGGGCGATCGAGCGGCCCGACCTGATCACCGATCCGCGCTTTGCCAGCAACGACCGGCGCGTCAGGCACGCCGCCGAGCTCAACGACATCTTCGCCGGCTGGTGTGCCACCCATCCCCTTGAGGAGGTCCTCGCGCGATTCAATGCCGCGCAGGGAACGCTCGCCCCGATCTATTCGATCGACCAGATCGCCGACGACCCGCAAGTGAAGGCGCGCGAGGTGATCACCCGCGTTGCCGACAAGGATTTCGGCACGGTCGCCATGACCAATGTCGTGCCGCGCTTCACCAATGACCCCGCGCGATTGCGTCACGCCGCCGGCGACGTCGGCGAGGACAATGACGAGGTGTTTCGCAATTGGCTCGGCCTTTCGGACCAGGAGATCGAAAGGCTCACCGCGCGAAAGGTGATCTGAAATTAACAAGACCAACAACAAAAAGGGAAGAAGAAAACAGTGACATCATTCACGGTCACACGCCGAACCCTGCTGGGCACGCTCGCGGGCGGGCTCGCCGCCGGCTCAGGCCTGATGGCACAGGCCGAGGATGCATGGCCCTCGCGCATGGTGCGGCTGATCTCGCCCTACGGGCCCGGCGGCTCCAACGACATCTCGTTGCGATTGCTCGCCGAAGAGTTCGGCCGCAGTCTCCGTCAGCAGTTCATCGTCGAGAACAAGCCGGGTGCCGGCACCCGCATCGCCAACGACATGGTCGCCCATGCCCCGGGCGACGGCTACACCCTTCTCTATGTCGCGGCCCCCTACGCGACCGCCGAGGCGCTGTTCGGCAAGCTGACCTACGACCGCAAGGACCTGCAGCCGGTCGCGATGGTCGTGGTCGCGCCGCTGTTTCTCATCATCAGCGCCGATGCGCAGTTCAAGACGCTCCCCGAGCTGATCGCCTACGGCAAATCGAAACCCGATGGGCTGACCTTCGCGTCTCCGGGCGCCGGCTCGCAGCCGCACCTCGCCGGAGAGCTGCTGTTTCGCGACGCCGGCGTCAAGGGCCTGAACATTCCGTTCCGGGGCGATGCCGCCTCCTACACCGAGCTGCTCGCCGGCCGCGTCGATGCCGCACTGACGGCGCTGCCGACCGCCCTGCCCTACATCCAGAGCAGCAAGTTCACCGTGCTCGGCGTCGCATCGGCCGAGCGCAGCGCGCTCTACCCCCAGGCGCCGACACTGCGCGAGCAGGGTTTTCCCAACGTGGCTGCCGCCGGCTGGTACGGCTTCATGGCGCCCGCCACGACGCCGCGCGCGATCGTCGACAAGCTCCAGGGCGAGGTCCTGCGCGCGCTCGCCGAGCCGGCGATCAAGGACAAGCTAACCGCCCAGGGCCTCGAAGTGCGCGCCGGCACTGCGGCCGAGTTCGGCCAGTTCATCGACGCCGAGAGGGAGAAATGGACCAAGCTGATCCGCGACGCCGGTCTCAAGGGCGAATGACCATCGGGAAGGATCGGACATGACAAGCACTCTTCTCAAACACATCGCGGCCTCCGCACTGCTCCTCTCGCTGTCGGGTGCGGCAGCGCAGGCGCAGAAGAAATACGATTTGGGCGCGTCCGACACGGCGATCAAGGTCGGCCAAACCGTGCCGCTCAGCGGCCCGGCTTCGGCCTATGCCGTGATCGCCAAGACCCAGGCCGCCTATATGAAGATGATCAACGACCAGGGCGGCGTGAACGGCCGCAAGGTCGAGCTGATCCAGTATGACGATGCCTATTCGCCGCCGAAGACCGTGGAGCAGACCCGCAGGCTGGTCGAAAGCGACGAGGTGCTGCTGACGTTCCAGATCATCGGCACCGCGCCGAACGTCGCCGTGAGGAAATATCTCAACGCCAAGAAAATCCCTCAGCTGTTTGCCGCGACCGGCGCCGCGCGCTTCACCGATCCCAAGAACTTTCCCTGGACCATGGGATTCAATCCCTCCTACCTGGTTGAGGGCCGCATCTACGCGCAATATTTGCTGAAGAACCACCCGAACGCGAAGATCGGCGTGCTCTACCAGAACGACGACCTCGGCAAGGATTATCTCGCCGGCCTCAAGGCCGGTCTCGGCGACAAGGCGAAGATGATCGTGGCCGAGACGTCCTACGAGATCACCGAGCCGACGATCGACTCGCAGATCCTGCGGCTGAAGGATGCCGGCGCCGACGTGCTGTTCAGCGCCACCACGCCGAAACAGGCGGCGCAGGCCATCAAGAAAGTCGCCGAGATCGGCTGGAAGCCGCTGCACATCATCGACATCAACGCCTCCTCGCTCAGCGCCGTGCTGAAGCCGGCGGGGCTGGACAATTCCAAGGGCGTCGTCAGCGTCGGTTACGTCAAGGATGCCGCCGATCCCGAATGGAAGGACGATCCCGGCATGAAGCGCTACCTCGCCTTCATGGCAAAATACTATCCCGACGGCGACAAGGATTCGAACCTGAACGTCTATGGGTACATCACCGCGCAGCTGCTGGTTCAGGTGCTGAAGCAATGCGGCGACGACCTCACTCGCGACAACGTGATGCGGCAAGCGGCCAGCCTCAAGAACGTCGAGCTCGACCTGACGCTGCCGGGAATCTCGGTCACGACCTCGCCGACCGACTATCGCGTCAACAAGCAGTTCCAGATGGTGCAGTTCGATGGCCACCGCTGGCAGAAGCTCGGCGACATCGTGACGGACGAAGCGAAAGAGTGAGGCTGTGAGAGACGCGGTGCCGGCGCTCATTGCCCTCCCGCGAGGCGGCCGCCGCTGCGGATGACATCGTCGCGTTGATCGACATGGCGCTGATATTCGGAGATCGCGCGATTGGCCATCCGGATCCGGTTCGTGTGCCCCTCCTCGACCATCATGGTGATGCGCTGCGCCAGAAACACGCAGGCCGCGAACTCATCGCCGATGGCGCCCGTCCGCGTGAGAAAGTTCCAGGCGATCTCATAGGCCTGCTCGGCGGCAGGGTTGCGGTAGTCGCTGAAGATAATGTGCGTCATCACCGGCAAAGCCGCAGGGCAGCGATCGTTCCTGTGGTCCCTGCCGACGTCCCCCAATCATGGGCTGCATTGAGTCCCCGATGGTGTTCCGGTCCCCGGAACGAAATGCACTTCCGCTGGCAGACACGTTCCGACGCTGGGTCGCAGGCCTCCAGTTCGATGCACCCGCAACGCCTCGCGTAGGAACGGTTGGCCGCGCGCGTGATTGGTCCGGCATGAACCTCAGGGAGACACAACATGCGTAAGACAATGCTGACGATCTTCACAGCTGCAATGCTCGCCGGCGCTTCCGTCGGCGCAGCATTCGCTCAAGGTGCTGGTGGCGGCGCAGGCGGCGGAGCGGGAGCCGGTGGCGCGGGGGCCGGTGGTGCGGGCGCAGGTGCTGGTGCAGGCGGTAGCGGCGCTGCCGGAGGAAGCGGAAGCGCTGGAGACGGTTCCGGCGGCGGCAGTGGTGACACCACCCATACGCAACGCGGCGGACAGGGCGCGTCCAGCGCTCCAGGCATGCGCAACGAGACCACCCCACCGACGAGCGGCACCGCACCGCGGCGCTAGCGCATGATCCGGAAAAGTGTGCGGCGGTTTTTCGAAGAAACCATGCTCAAACGATAAATAGAGCGCGATGACGATTCATCCTGATCTCATCGCGCTTCAGTCGCCTCGTTGATCGCCCTCTTCGGAAACCGATCCTTCGAGATGACGAAAGCGGTCCCCGCGAATCCTTCGCCGGGACCGCTTTGTCTTCACCGCTTCATGCCCGCCACATAGGCCGCGAGCTTGTCGAGAGTCTGGTAGCCGTATTCGACGGCGCCGAAGCCGATCATGCCATCGCGCTGCGCGGTGCTCGAGGCCAGCTGGCGCATCATCAGCACGGTCTTGCCATTGCTCTGCTCGGCAAAGGTGACGGTGAAGCGGAACATGCCGGGATCCTCGTCCTGGTCGACGCCGTGGTCCATCTCCATCAGCTGCGGCCGCTCGATGCGGCGGAAGCGCATGCGGTTCGGATAGACCGTGCCGTCGGGGCCGATCATGTTGAAACGCCAGACGCCGCCGACGCGTACGTCGATCTCGAAGGTCTCGACCTTGAATCCCTTCGGCCCGAACCATTGCGGCAGATGCTTCGGGTCGGACCACGCCTCGAACACCAGATCGCGCGGCGCGTCGATCACGCGCGACATCACGATCTCACGGTCGAGCGACCATTGCGACAGAGCGGGATTGGCAGAATTCGTCATCACTCAGAACCTTTCCGTTTGGTTGTTCGGGACGGCCGCTTGGCAGCCGCCCGCTCCTTCTCTTTCTTGAGCTTCATCACGTAGGCTTCGAACCGGTCGAGCCGAGCCTCCCAGATTGCGCGCTGCTGCTGGAACCAGTCCTCCGCACCGAGCAGCGCATCCGGGCTGAGACGGCAGGTGCGCACGCGGCCGGATTTCTCCGACAGCACGAGCCCGCTCGTCTCCAGCACATGGATGTGTTTCATGAAGCTCGGCAGCGCCATGGCGAAGGGATCGGCGAGCTCCCCGACGGAGGCCTCGCCGGCGCACAGCCGCATCACGATCGCCCGTCTGGTGGGATCGGCGAGCGCTGCGAAAACCTGGTCGAGGCGGGGCGATTGGTTAGCCATGAAGCTCACTATAGGCGACCCGCGCATCGGCGTCAACAATTGTTAGCCCACAAGCTAAGTAATTTGGATCGCAGGCCGCGCAACGGAACCTGAAACGCGCAATTGTGAATTGGGCCGCCGGGCGCTTCCCGCTAAATGCGACCGGGGGCACCATTGCATCATTCGTCAGGGCACGTGCCGCCTTTTGTCACATCATCATCGTTCACCAGGCGGGCGCTCGCCCGGGCCGCGCTTGTTCCCCTTGCGATCGCGCTTCGCCCGCGCCGCGCCTCCGCGGATTCCGACATGATCGCGCAAATGCGCGACATCGTCGCAAACGAGCTGGCGCCGACCGTAACGCCGGGCCATGCCGGCGGCCTCGCCGCCGCCCTCTATGCCGGACGGCATGTCGAATTCTTCAACTACGGTCTTGCCGATGACGCCACCAAGCGGAAGGTGACGCCGGACACGCTGTTCAACCTCGCGTCTTTAAGAAAGCCGTTCGAGGCGACGCTGGTCGCACTCGGCACGCTCCGCGGCGAGCTGCGGCTCGATGACCGCGTCCCTAAATATCTTCCCGAGCTCGACGGCGATTACATCCGCCGCGTCAGCGTCGGCGAGCTCGTCACGCACACCTCGGGGCTGTTGCTGCCGACCGACCATCCGCCCTGGCCTAACGATCAGTTCACGCGCGAGCAGTTCATCGCCATGCTGAACGCCTTCGCGCCGGCGCCCGGCGTCGCACCCGGCCGGCAGCGCATCTACACCCATGCCGGCTACGTGCTGCTTCAGCTTGTGCTCGAGCGCTGCTACGGCACGCCGATCGGCGCGTTGGTCCAGCACCGCATTCTCCGCCCCCTCGCCATGGACGCCAGCTTCATCCCCGAGCGCGGCGCGGACAATCGCGCCGTCATGGGCGGAGCCTGGATGCGGCGCGTGGTCCAGGGCTATTCCGACCAGGGCACGGCGATCGGCCCAATCGGCGACCAGCAGAGCTATTTTGATTTTCCCGGCACCGGCCAGATGTTCTCTTCCGCCCGGGATGTTGCCACCTTCGCGGCAGCCTGCGTCGACGGCCGGACGATCGATCCACAATTGCGCGAGGCGCTGCGGATGACGCAGCGTGAGGTCTTTCGCATCGACGACAAGTTCGGACAGGGCATGGCCTGGGAGACCGTGCGTCTGCCTGATGTCACCGTCATCGACAAGCCCGGCGGCCTCAACAATGCGTCCGGCTATATCGGCCTCGTTCCGTCACGGCGGATCGCCATCGTCCTGCTCGCCAACCGCGGCGAATATCCGCACGAGATCGCGCGCTACAAGATCCTGCCCGCGCTGGCGCATCTGCTGCCATCGCACGCAGGCTGAGCTTTAGAACAGAAAGCCCCGGCCAGGCCGGGGTTTTCCACGCCAGGATTGGAACGGGATGCTCAGTATCTGGCGACGACCGGTCCGCCGAACTTGTAGTTCACGCCGACGCGCACGATGTTCGACTTGAGATCCACCGAATGGGTGAAGGTCTGGGCCGGCAACGCCACACCGACGTTGAAATTATTGCTGGTCATGCTGCTGCGGCCGAGGTCGACGTAAAGATATTCGGCCTTCAGCGACCAGCCGTTGCCCACGGCGTATTCGCCGCCGACGCCTGCTGTCCAGCCGACGCGGGTGTCGCGGATCGCTCCGGACTCGGTCGCGCCAGCAAAGGTGTCGGTGAAGCTGAAATTGCCCTTTACCTCGGCGATGGCGGCGCCGCCGGTGGCGTAAATCAGCCAGCTCGGCGTCGCGAGGAAGCCAATGCGGCCGCGAATGGTGGCGAGCCAATCGGCCGAGACCGACGAATTGACAGTGAAGGTGGTCGGCGCGCAGCAGGGATACACGGCCGTGCTGCTCGCGCTGCCCTTGAAGCCGAAATAGTTGATGTCACCCTCGAGGCCGAGCACGGCGTTATTGACCTGCCAGTTGTAGCCGGCGGTGAAGCCGCCGGTCACACCGGAGCTGTTGATGTGCTGGGCGCCGACCGTCCCGATGGCGGTCACGCTCGAATCCGCGAAATAAGCGGCCACCGGAAACAGCGTGGTGGTGGCGGGGTTCGCGCTGCCCCACTGCCCGCCGACATTGCCGCCGACGTAGAAGCCGGTCCAGTTATAGACTGGCGCCATCACCGGCGCCTTGGTGTAATGCGCCGCGAGGTCGGCTGCCTGAACGGATGCGGTACCCAAGACAACAGAAGCGATCGCCAGCAAAAACTTGTTCATTCCAGTCTCCTTGCCCCACGCGATTGACCGCGCTTCGAATGCGCGCAGGTAAAAGGCAACCGGCGCAGTTAGGGCATAGGGCGGGCGCCGCTGCTCGTCTTGGGCTGCGGCGCAGTTCGCAAGGACTGTGACGTAGTGTGCGCTTCAGATCGTACGTACGGATGGCGGGTGTGACCGAGGAGCCACGCCTCGTCCATCATCAGCGGCGCGCGACGCATGCCCGTGTCGCCTCACGACAAGGCCGCCAGAAATGCGATTCGAGACTGCGCTTCAGACCGAGCGCGTCAGCCCGCCATCGACGCGGATGTTCTGGCCGGTGATGTAGGCCGCGCCGTCGGAGGCCAGGAACGAGACCGTCGCGGCGATCTCCTCGACCTTGCCGTAGCGCTTCATCGGCACACTGTCGCGGCGCGCGTCGAGCTGCGGCAGGCTGTCGATCCAACCGGGCAGGACGTTGTTCATGCGGATGTTGTCGGCCGCATGGGTATCGGTGAAGATCTTGGTGAAGGCGGCAAGGCCCGCGCGGAACACCGCCGAGGTCGGGAACATGGCGCTGGGCTCGAACGCCCAGGCGGTCGAGATGTTGATGATGGCGCCACCCTTCTGCGCCTGCATGATCGGCGTCACCAGCCGCGTCGGGCGGATCACGTTCAAGAGATACGTGTCGAGGCCGGCGTGCCACTGCTCGTCGGTGATCTCCGTGATCGGCGCACGCGGCCCGTGCCCGGCGCTGTTGACGAGCACGTCGATGCGTCCCCACTTCGCCATGGCGCCCTCGACGAGGCGCTTCAGATCGTCATTCTCCTTGTTGGAGCCGGTGACGCCGAGCCCGCCGAGCTCGGCCGCCAGCGCCTCGCCCTTGCCGGAGGACGACAGGATCGCGACGCGAAACCCGTCCGCCGCCAGCCGCCGCGCAGCCCCTGCCCCCATGCCGCTGCCGCCGGCGGTAACGAGCGCAACTTTCTCTGCTGCCATGACCGATCATCCCTTCAGTTGAGGCGAGCCGCAGGCTCGGCCTATCATGAGGCCTTCTACAGCCAGACCTGTCGGCAGGTCCATGGTCGAAGGCAACCGTCATGAGCAACCCGAGAAGTGATTTGCTGATCCGCAATCTGCGCCCCGAGGAGATCTCCCTCGCCATCGACTGGGCCGCGGCCGAGGGCTGGAATCCGGGCCATCGCGATGCCGCCTGCTTTGCGGTTCCCGACGCGCAAGGCTTCTTCGTCGGCGAGATCGATGGCGAGCCGGTGGCGACCGTCTCCTGCGTCAATTACGATGATCGCTTCGCCTTCCTCGGCTTCTACATCGTGCGCGATAGCTTTCGTGGCGCGGGCCATGGCCTGCGCATCTGGAATGCGGCGATCGCGCATGCGGGCGCGCGCGTGATCGGGCTGGACGGCGTCGTGGCGCAGCAGGACAATTACAGGAAGTCCGGTTTCCAGCTGGCCTACGCCAACATCCGCTATGGCGGCATCGTCGCCGCGCGCTCGAGAGCGCCCACTGAGGTCGTTGCGCTCGACACGATTCCGTTTGCGCTCGTGGAGGCCGACGATGCCACCGTCTTCCCGGCCCGGCGCAGCGCCTTCCTGCGCGCCTGGATCGATACATCAGGCCATGTCGGCCGCGCCCTCGTGCGCGACGGCAAGCTCGCCGCATGGGGCGTGATCCGGCCCTGCCGGACCGGCTGCAAGATCGGCCCGCTCGTCGCCGACGATCGCGCGGCGGCGGAGGCGATCGTGCAGGCTTTGCTTGCGAGCGCCGATGTCGGCGAAATCTTCCTCGACGTCCCCGCCGTCAATCGCGAGGCGATCGCGCTTGCGGAAGCGCTTGGCCTCAAGCCGGTGTTCGAGACGGCGCGGATGTACACGGGAGCGATCCCGCCGCTGCGCATCGACCGCGTCTTCGGCGTGACCAGCTTCGAGCTGGGCTAAAACTCAGTAGCAGCGCGTGATGTTGACGGTGTGCTCGCTGCCGCCGCGGCCGGGCACCGTCACCTGCTCGGTCGGGCAGCTCGGCACATAGGGCCGGTCGGACGGCACGACGTTCGGCGGGAAGCGATGCGACCAGTCCCAGGGGACATCATAGGTGTAGGTGTAGCGCACGTCGGTGGAGACCGGCTGCCCGGCATCGCCGAAGGGCTGGCTGTAGCCGGCGCCGTCGTAGAAGAACCCGCCGCCGCCCGGCCAGTAGACGAACGGGTTATTGCGCCGGTGGAACCGGGCTCCCGGCCCCATCGGGGCACGCGCCATCGCGCCGGAAGGCGCAGCGGTCACCCCATGCGGCGCGGCACCGCCGGGTCTGGCGAAACTGTCGTTGGGGCTAAGGAGCAGCGCGGCTGCGCTGAGCGAGGCGAATAGCGCCCCAACTGATCTGCCATGGGATCTGGACATCATGATACGCACCAACTCGTTTGGCTTAAGCGATAGCTCCCCGCAGCTAGGCTAGGCCCGCCCGTCGCCCGCCCGCAAACGTATAATTAATTATTGGTTAAGACACGGGATTAACCGGGGAACAGGTGCGGCAAGACGCCCGGGATTCCCGGTTGATTTCAGGCACTTCGTTCCGCGGCCCGCGCTTCATAACCAGTTGATCGGAGTTGATCGCTCCCGCCGAACGCGTCCCGGAACGCTCCCGCAGTGCAACCGTTGGCCCCCGACACAAGCAAGGAGCATCTCCAATGCAGAACAAGTCAAAACTCCTCTGCCTGATCACGGCATCACTCGTCGCCGGCACTGCGGCTGCCTCGGCGCAGGGCTACGATTGGAACGGATCGCGCATGGGCTGGGACCGCACGGCCCCTGCCTACGAACCGGTCCAGCCGCGCGCGTATTATCCTGATGTCGGGGGGCCCTATGGTGCGCTCAACGGCACCAACCATCCGACCCCGAGCTCGACGCAGGGCGACGTCGGCCCTGACGGCAACAACAACGGCACGCTGACCGGCGGCTATCGCTGGTAAGGTCCACACTCACGGCGAGGCCCGCCGTCCTTTCGCGGACGGTGGGCCTTCGTGCGTCAGCGGCCCTGCTGCTTGCGCAGCCAGTCGAGCATGTCCTGTATGTTTTCCCGCGCGTTGCCGGTGCCCTGTGTCACGATCGCGGTGTTACCGCCGCTGCGCCGGTACACCGTCGTGCGCCCCGGCTCCTTCTCGATCTTGACCTCGGCCTGTGCGGGATCGCCGCTCTGCGTGATCACCGAGGTGCCGTTCTCGTCCTGGACCACTGTGGTGTGACCGTCGGCAGCGCCGGCCGGCGCCATCGCGATCACGCTCATGAGTCCTATTCCGGATGCGAGCAGGAGCAATCTCATGTCACACCTCCATCATCGGCTGAACTGAAAGATCGCCAGCCAGTTGAAACGCCCGAACTGCCTTACCGCTCCCGTATTCATGTCTCCGATCTGGAGCAGGAGCGCGTTGGTGGAATTGCCGATCTGGGTGATCTCGGCGGTGTTGCTCGCACCGGATTGACCGATGATCGCATTGGTGGTGCCGCCCACCTGGATCACATTGGCATAGTTGCGCGTGCCGTTCTGGATGATGGTCGCATCCACCGTCCCGGTGCCGCCGATCTGGATCACCCGCGCGATATTGATGCGGCTGTTCTCTTCGATCGTCACGGGCTGAACATCGTTGCCGAACTGCACGACCGTTTCGATGCTCACGTTCCGGTTGGTCACGCTGCGCTGGACCGACCCGGCGCTCGCCTGCGTCGCCGTGCCGATGGCGGCGAGCATCGCCGCCAGCGCCAACACGTGCCTCAAGATCTGTCCGCATCGCATCGCGCTTCCCCGTTCGTTCCTGGCACCGGCGCGTTCGCTCGCGCCTTACGGGACGGTCTGCACGATCGTCGAGGCGTTGATCGTGCCGAATTGCGCCACCGTGCCCGCATTCATCGTGCCGAGCTGCGATATCAGGCTCGTCGCCGACTGCCCGGTCTGACCGACGAAGGCGAGATTGTTCGTTCCGGCCTGCCCGATCGATGCGGAATTCGTCCCGCCGAATTGCAGGACGCCCGTGGCATTGTTGGTGCCGGTCTGCGTCACTGTCGCGCTGGTGCTGCCGCCGATCATGAACACGCCGGCCATGTTGAGCTGACTGTTCTGGTTCAGCACCACCGGCGGCCCGCCGACAGAGACGATGGTCTTGATGTCGGCGGTCTGGGCACCGGCTGATCCGGTGCCCGCCGAGCACAGGGCGAGCAAGACGGCGCCCGCGCATCCCAAATGATGTTTCATGACATGCCTCGTCAGTTCGGGTCGGCTCACGGAGCCTGCTGGATAATGGTCGAGCCGTTCAGGATTCCGAGCTGACCAACTCCGGCCGTGTTGTTCGCACCGATCTGGCCGATCAGGCTCGAATTGGAGCCGCCGACCTGGCCGGCCAGCGCGGTGTTGGATGCCGTCGCGGTCGTGCCGCCCTGCCCGATCACCGAATTGTTGACGGTCAGGAGCGAGCCCGTCTGCAGGGTGGTCGCCGTATTGGTGGCGCCGAACTGCATCGTGGTCGCGTTGTTGTTGGTGCCGCCGCTCTGCGAAATGAACGAAGTGTTGGTCGTGCCGAACTGCAGCACGCTGGCGGTATTGCCGGCGTTTGCGTCGGCGGCCGTCAGCGCACCGAGCGCCACGAAAGTTGCAATGAAATAGGTGATCCGCATGTCATTTCCTCCGCGACAATGGGCGGGCCATCGCAATTGATCGGCCGGCCGGATTGCGGTGCATTCGAGAATGGCGCGGACGCAACCGCAACTGGCTGCGTCCGGCCAAACGGGGCTGTGTGTCAGTGCGCCGTCTGCGAGACGGTGCTGCCGTTGACGCCGAACACGCTGAGCTGGCCGACGCCGGCGGAGTTGTTCTGCAGCGCGGGGGGCCCGAACGAGTTCTGGGTGATCGCGCTGGTGTTGTTGCCGAACGCCACCTGGCCGGTGGTCGCCGAGTTCTGCACGCCGACCTGGTTCACCGTGCTGCCGTTGTTGAGCGAGGCAGCGCCGGTCCCCTGCATCGTGGACGCAGTGTTCACGATGCCGAGCTGGCTGGTCGTCGAGCTGTCATTGGTGAGGCCGTTCTGCGTGACGGACGAGCCGTTCACGACGCCGACTTGCACCGTGGTCGAGGTGTTGGCGGCCTGTGCCGCGGAGGACAGGGCGAACAATGCAACGGAAGCAAAAAACAATTTACGCATGGAGTATCCCTTTCTGGCCAAGTTGTCTGACTGAATTTGGATGCCGTCTTGGAGGAGGCCGACATCGTAGGGATACTGTGAACCGATCGTGGCCAGCGCGACAGACTGCAGTTCATGCTAATCGGTACGGACTAGACATTGCGCGAGATGTCGGCACGTCGAAGCGCCGAAATAGCTGCTATCCCGTGCCGGCGCGAATCGTCTCGGCTTCGCGCCCCATGCTGTCGATCAGCCGCACCACTTCGATCGGCGTGCGCAGCTCCAGCTTTCGCATCATCCTGGCGCGATGGACCTTCGCCGTCACTTCGCTCACGCCGAGCCTGGCCGCGATCTGCTTGGCAATCAGCCCTTCGGCCATCAGCAGCATGATCTCGCGCTCTCTCGCCGTCAGCGTCTCGACGCGCTGGCGGGCTTCACGCACCACATCCTCGCGTTCCAGCCGCCTGCGGTCGCGCTCGATGCCGTGCCTGATCGCATCGAGGATCTCCTGCTCGCGAAACGGTTTTGGCAGAAACTCGACCGCGCCGCGCTTCATGGCCTCGACCGAGACGCGGACGTCGGAATGGCCGCTGATGAAGACGATCGGAATGGGCACGCCCGTCTCGGCGAGTCGGCGCTGAAGCTCGAGGCCGGTCGGTGACGTCCCGGGAAAGCGGACGTCGAGCACGAGGCACGACGGCCCGGGCGAAATACTCTCCGCGAGAAACTCTTCCGTCGAGGCGAACAATTTTACCTGGTGTCCGGTCTCCTCGCAGAGATTTCCGATCGCGGTTCGAATCTGAATCTCGTCGTCAACGACATAAACGGTGGCTTGACCTGAATTCATTGCAGCAAACTCCCCGGCTTGTGACTCGATGGGCGAGCAACGAGCCGTCCATTCTTCTTGCAAGCTAACAAGGTGCTTGGATGAATCTGCGGGGATCGAACAATCAGTGTCCGTCCACCGGTTCGACGTCTTAGGGCCAATGCACGCCGGAAGCGAGTGAAGGCGTTCACACTTCGGGCTTCTTGATTGCAGGGATCTCGCCGCGCCACAGGCGGCATCACGGCGAGGCGCGCTATCGCGAATATGACGATCCGGTATCGTGGCCGCAGCGTCGCCAACTGCGTCATGGCATTGCTACCCATGTGCCGGCTTGAACGCCTGCCACCGGCACTTTGGCCGGATCATACGGGACGTTCAGTCAGCTTATCGAGTTCGATACCGCGCGCATCTTATCGATACGACGGGTATGCATTTCCGGCAAATCACGAAACGTCGCACCCGCGGACTTTACTTCTGGATCATGTTGCGCGCCCGACCGTCGCCCCGACGAGAACGACATACTGACGATCGATACTACCTTAGATAATTTACAACCATAGCGAGCTTGCCATTTTTTCCCGCAACGAAGCCATTTCAACCAGGCGGGTTTTGATATGCGATTTGTGCCAGCAATTGCCTTGCTCGGAACTGCATGCGGCCTCGCTGCGATCTACGCCGCAGGGCCAGCCGCCATCGCCGGCGCCGGGAGCGCGGCAGACACGGCGGCGCACGCCTTGGAATCGACCAGGCGCCTGCTCGTGCCCGCCGGACGCGAAGCTCCGACATTCGGGTCCGAGTCGCCCGTGTTCCGCTACGCCTCGATTCAGCGCGGCAGCATCGAGCAGACCGTCACGGTCACTGGTGCCCTGCAGCCGGTGAAGACGATCGAGGTCGGTTCCCAGCTGTCCGGGCAGCTCGCCCGGGTCTATGTCGATTTCAACGACACCGTCAGCAAGGATCAGCCGCTCGCCTTGATCGATCCGCGCAGCTTTGCGGCCAAGGTCGACGAAGCCAGGGCCGCCCTTGCCGTCTCCAATTCGCTGGTCGACATCGCCAGAGCCAAGCTCGATCGCGCCCGGATCGATCTGCAAAATGCGAGGGGCAGCCGGGACGTGCTCGTCGCCAAGCTCGAAAGCGCGCAGGCGGTGAAGTCCTCGGCGCAGAAGACCTTGCAACGGAAACTGGCGCTGCAATCGCAAAACGTGGTGGCGACCACGGCGGTCGACGATGCGCAGACCGAGTTCACCGCACGCCTCGCCCAGGAGCGCGAGGCCGAGGTCCTGATGTCCCTCAACTCCTATTCGGTTGAGGGGGCACAGGCCGACGTCCGCCGGATCGAGGCGGAGCTGCAACAGGCGCGCATGGCAGTGCCGGAGAAAGCGGCCGTTCTCGCCGCGGCCCAGGCCGATCTCGACCGCACCGTGATCCGCTCGCCGATCGACGGCGTCGTCGTCGGCAGGTTCGTCAACGAGGGCCAGACGCTCGCGGTCGGGCTGGAATCGCGCACCACCTTCGTGGTCGCCCACCGCCTCGAGGACATGGAGATTCATGCGCAGGTCGACGAAGCCGATATCGGCCGCATTGCGCCCGGCCAGCGCGCGCATTTCACCGTGGATGCCTACCCCGACCGCCGCTTCGAGGCAGTGGTGCGGCAGGTGCGCAAGGCGCCGCAGACCCAGCAGCACGTCGTCACCTACACCGTGGTCCTGGCAACCTCCAATCTCGACGGCGCGCTGCTGCCGGGAATGACGGCCCTGGTGAAGATCGTGATCGAGCGGCAGGACGACGTTCTGAAAGTGCCGCTCGCCGCACTGCGCTTCCAACCCTCCGGCACGCGGCAGGATCCAGCTGCACGCAGCGGGGTGTGGGTGCGCACCGCAAGCGGCTCGCTCCAGCGCATCGCGGTGACGGTCGGCGCGGCCGGCACCGAACAAGTCGCCCTCAAGAGCGGAGATCTCGACGAGGGCAGCCAGGTTGCCGTCGGCCAGGCCATCCGTCCCGCGGGCATGGAATTTCTCGGAATCAGGTTCGGATCATGACCGCCTCCCCGCCGCTCATCAGCCTCCAGTCGGTCGGCAGGACCTATCGCACCGACGGCGTGGCGGTCACCGCCGTCCGCAATGTCAGCTTCGACATCGCGCAAGGCGAGATCGTCGCCGTGATGGGTCCGTCCGGCTCCGGCAAGTCGACGCTGATGAACATGATCGGGCTGCTCGACCTGCCGAGCGAGGGCGCGGTCTATCTCGAAGGGGCCGATGTCGCCGATCTCTCGGAAGATCGCCGGTCGTCCTTGCGCGCCCGCAGCATCGGCTTCGTGTTCCAGTCCTACAATCTGCTCGCGCGTCACGATGCGATCGAGAACGTCGCGCTGCCGCTGGTCTATTGCGGCGTCGGCCGCAGGGAACGCCTGGCGCGCGCGGAAGCGAGCCTTCAGGCCGTCGGCATGTTGCACCGGGCCCATCATTTTCCGCGGCAGCTCTCCGGCGGCGAGCAGCAGCGCGTCGCGATCGCGCGCGCCCTGATCGCCTCCCCGCTGATCGTGCTTGCCGACGAGCCGACCGGCGCGCTCGACAGCCGTACCGGCGCCGAGATCCTGGCGCTGTTCGCCGCGCTCAACCGGACCGGCCAGACCATCGTGATGATCACGCATGATCCCGGCATCGCGGCGCAGTGCCGCCGCACGATCCACCTGCATGACGGCGAGCTCGTCGCTGACGAGACGCCGGCGCCGGCCCTGCCGAAACGGAGCGCTGCGCCATGACGATGCTCCAGGGATTCCAGATCGCCCTGCACGCCCTAAGGCTCAATCCGCTGCGCAGCTTCCTGACCATGCTCGGCATCGTGATCGGCGTCGCCTCCATCGTGACGGTGTTTGCGATCGGTTCCGGCGCGCAGCTGCGCCTGCAGGAACAGATTCGCTCGATCGGCGCCAACGTGCTGATGATCACCCCCGGCGCGGTCTACCAGGGCGGCGTGCGCCTCAAGGACGGCAGCAAGCTGACGATGACGGAGAGTGACGTGCAGGCCATCCTCGAGCAGATTCCGGAAGTCCAGGCCGCGGCCGGCTCGATTGCCGGAACGGCGCAAGTCATCCACGAGGGCAAGAACTGGAATACGACGATCAACGGCACGACGACCGGGCATTTCATGGTGCGCGACTGGCAGCTCGCGACCGGCCGCTATTTTTCCGGCACCGAGGAGGCCGGAGCAGGCAAAGTCGTGATCCTCGGCAGCACGGTCGCGCGCGAGCTGTTCGCGCCGGGCGATGATCCCATCGGCGCACAGATCCGGATCATGAAGGTTCCGTTAGAGGTGGTCGGCGTTCTCGATCGCAAGGGACCCGCACAGGACGACGTCGCCTTCGTGCCGCTCGCCACCGCCAAGCTGCGCTTTCTCGGCAGTGCCAGCAACATCAACCGGGATTCGGTCGCCTACATCATCGCCAAGGTGGCCGGTGACGGACAGATGGCGGGGGCGCGATCGGAGATCGAGAACCTGCTGCGGCAGCGTCACCGTGTCCCCGCCGGCCAGGAAGACGATTTCAAGGTCCAGGATCCGGCCGCCGCCATGGAAGCGCAGCAGGGTGCGATCCGCACCGTCGCGCTCCTGCTCGTCGCCATCGCCTCGGTCTCGCTGCTCGTCGGCGGTATCAGCATCATGAATGTCATGATCGTGTCCGTCACCGAGCGCACGCGGGAGATCGGCATCCGCCGCGCGCTGGGCGGGCGGATGCGCGACATCCGTCTGCAGTTCCTCTGCGAGGCGCTCGTGCTCTGCCTGCTCGGCGGAGCCATCGGCGTCGCCGGCGGCGTCACGCTCTCGATGACGGTCGCCCGTATGGCAGGATGGGTCACCTCGATCGACGGGCAGGCGATCGGCCTTGCCCTCGCCTTCTCGATCGCGACCGGCCTCATCTTCGGTTTTTATCCCGCGCACAAGGCGTCCAAGCTCAGCCCGATCGAGGCGCTCAAGACGGAGTGACAACATGCTGGGAGTGGCCACATCAACCCGCAGTCCAGGGAGCAACCAGCCATGAGCCGAGATCCGCAGGACTCGATTACACCGACGCCGCGCGAGCGCGAGTTGATGATGTTGATCGCACGGGGGATGCAGAACAAGAATATCGCCTACGAGCTCAAGATCTCAGAGAATACGGTGCGGGCGCATATCGGTAACATCATGCGCAAATACCGGCTTTCGAACCGAACGCAGATCGCGATCGTGTTTACCCTGCACGCAGCGCCATCCTCGCTACGCCGCGATCTCGCCAGGGTCGACCGCCCTCCGACGGCGACAAAGCCCGCGCAAGCCCCTGCACCAAGGGCGCAGACCGCGACGGATTGAACGTCCCGGCCACAATCCCTTGCGTTGCCCGACGGGCAAAACACCCGAGCCCTGGGTCAACGCCTTTGGGCAAAAATATTCCACTTTACCGAAATTCGGAAATCGCGTATGTGTCGCGGCATCCCGGCCCAACGAAGAGGGGCGTATCGCGATCGTCACGAACGCGGGCCGGGTTGCGGTGGACGTGGGTCACATCGGCGCTGAGGGTTTTGCAGGGCGGGCAACCGTGAGCAAGACCGTCGCGCACACGACCGGTGTGATCCGCGTACGGCAAAATCGTGTGGTCCTGACGCCCGGGGTCTGTGCGTCAAGTCTTGCGGTGATGTGGCGGTCCAACCGGGCACGCGCATCAGTCATCCACAAGGCGACGGGGGCAACAGTGCAACGCTCCCCGGGGAGAGTACGACATAAGCCGTAAAGCCACTGCGCAGGGAAGGCCGGGATGCTCCGGTTGCCCTGTTATCCGCTATGCATGAAGCACACGCAATCTGCTCTTCGCATGGCGGTCGATGGGAGCCAACCGGCTCCCGGCCTTCCCTGCGCCCTCTTTCATGAGAGGGTGAGGCGACGAGCAAAGCTCGGGCGAGATGCGCCGCGAGGATGCGAAGCTGCGCCGCGCTGTCTGCATGTCGAAAGCGAATAAGGAATGCTGCCACAAGCTCTATCCATCACCGTCACCCTGAGGTGCGCGCACTGCGGCGCGGCAGCGACGCAGTGCAAGCCTCGAAGGGCGACGGCCCGGCTGCACCAGCTCGGCCGTTTATCCTTCGAGGCTCCGCATGCGATGCGCTCGCATCGCACGCCTCGCACCTCAGGATGACGGGATGGATACTGTCAGTGGGGAGAGATTGTGGATGGCTTGACTTCGCGCTCCGGCGGACAAGCCGCTCGCAATGACGATGTTGATGCAGCTCTGCGCCAAACTCCGCTCTCGTGCCCCGGACGCTGCGCAGCGCCACTTCGGCGGTGCGCTGCAGAGCCGGGGCCCATGTGGCTGCGAACCGCGCGGCCCTCTGGGTCCCGGCTCTGCGCAGCAGCGTAAGAACGCTGCAGCGCGTCCGGGACACGAGACTGACAAGTCCCTCCCCCAACCCCTCTTGCACCGGCGACGGGCCTTGTAACAAAACCGTCACGCAGCGAAACTAAACGAACCGGGGGCCGCGGGTTGCGGCCGAGCCGCCTCGCAGGGAGATTTCGATGCGCCGTTCACTGGTGTTGCTGTCCGCCGGACTGACAGTGCTATCCACCGGATTTGCGTCTGCCCAGAACAACACGCCCCGCAATCTGATCCTGTTCATTCCGGACGGTCTGCGCGCGCTGAAGGTCAATCCCGACACGGCGCCCGCCATGGCTGAAATCCGCGACAAGGGCGTCAACTTCAAGAATCCGCACTCGCTATTCCCGACCTTCACCATGGCCAACGGCTCGGCGATGTCGACCGGTCACTATCTCGGCGATACCGGGGTGTTTTCCAATACGATCTGGACCAACTACACGTCCGTCCCGGCCGGCGACACCGTGGTCCCCTTCATCGAGAACGACGCCGTGCTCGGTGACATCGACGAGCATTTTAAGGGCGACTACCTCAACGAGGAGACCATCCTGAAGCTCGCCCGCGACAAGGGCCTCAGCACCGCCGCGATCGGCAAGGTCGGCCCGACCTATCAGTTCGACCACACCGACAAGCCCGAGAAGGCCGGCCTGCATTCGGTCGTGTTCGACGACGCCACCGGCGGCAAGAACGGGGTCGCGCTGTCGGACGAGGTAAAGGAAGCCCTGACCAAGGCCGGCCTGCCCACCACCACGCCGCCGCGCGGTGACAATTCCAAGGCGGGCGATGCCAAGACGCCCGGCACGACCGTCGCCAACGTCGCGCAGCAGGCCTATTTCGCCGACGTCGCCACCAAGGTGGTGCTGCCGATGTTCAAGGCGCGCAACAAGCCGTTCGTGCTGGTGTTCTGGTCGCGCGACCCCGATGGCAGCCAGCACAATACCGGTGACAGCCTCAACCAGATCATGCCCGGCATCAACGGTCCGACCTCGATGGCCGGCATCAAGAACGCCGACACCAACCTCGCCCAGCTCCGCAAGGCGCTGGACGAGCTCGGGCTTGCGGCCTCGACCAACATCATTGTCTCCGCCGACCACGGCTTCTCGACCATCTCCAAGGAAAGCAAGACCAGCCCCTCGGCCAAGGTCAGCTATGACGACACGCCGAAGGATTTCCTGCCGATGGGCTTCCTGGCGCTCGACCTCGCCAAGGCGCTCGACCTGCCGCTGTTCGATCCCAACGACAAGAACGCGAAGATCGAGGGCAACAAGCATCCCAAGGCCGGCAACGGCGTGCTCGGCAAGGATCCGGAAAAGCCCGACCTCGTCGTCGCCACCAATGGCGGCTCGGACCTCGTCTATCTCCCGAACAGGGACAAGAAGCTGGCGGCCAAGGCCATCAAGGCGCTGCTCGCGCAGGACTACGTGTCCGGCCTGTTCGTCGAGGACTCGCTCGGCCGCTTCCCCGGCACCCTGCCGCTGTCGAGCATCAATCTGCGCGGCAAGGCAGCGACGCCGACGCCGTCGATCGTCGTCAACTTCCGCTCCTATGCCAGCGAATGCGGCGAGGCGCCGACCAACTGCTCGGTGCAGGTCGCCGACACCGTGCTGCGCCAGGGCCAGGGCATGCATGGCAGCTTCAGCCGCGGCGACACCATGAACTTCATGGCGGCGATCGGCCCGGACTTCAAAGCCGGCTTCGTCGACGAGCTTCCGGTCAGCAATGCCGACGTCGGCATGACGGCCGCCCGGCTGATGGGCCTAAGCGCGACACAGAAAGGAGAGCTGGCCGGCCGCGTGATGTCGGAAGCCATGCCCAACGGCACCGTACCGAAGGCGTATGCCGGCACGATGAAGTCCAAGCCCGCGGAGGGCGGCCTGACCACCGTGCTGAACTTCCAGAGCGTCGGCAGCCAGCGCTATTTCGACGCCGCCGGCTTCCCGGGCCGCACGCTCGGCCTCGAGCCGGACGGCGGCAAACAAAAAACGGCGGGGAAATAACCCCGCCGTTCAAATGCTCCTCGTCAGAGGCGCGAAATCTTACATGCCGATGTCGAAAACGTTCGGCAATTGGCCCGCCAGGGGCAGCGCGGTGGCGCCGAGGAAGGTCGCCACCAACGCCATCAGGCGGCGGTTGTTGTGGCGCTTGCCGCGCATCTGGCCGGCGATCCACTCCAGCATCTCGCTGTTGACCTTGGAGGCATAGGACGGGGCCCAGCTCTCGATCTCGGCATCGGCCGACAGCGCGACGCTGCGCGGCGGCACTTTCAGGCCCGAGGCGCTTGCAGCATAGTGTGCAACCGCCTTGGCGAGCAGATCATCGAAGCGGCCGCCATCGGTGCGTTCAGTCGCGGCCTCGTTGATCTCGAACAGGACCTCGGCCTCAGCGCGGCTGACCGGCTGGTCGTTGACGGCGGTGGCGGTGAGGATGCGCGTGCACCAGGCGGTGTCATCGGCATCGAGCGAGCGGGAGAAATGGACCCGGCCCTTGGTCGTCGGGCCTTCGCCCGTGATCACGCCGTCGCGCACGATGGAGAGTGCATGGGCCGCGGTATCGCGGCAGGACGGTTCAAGGGACGGCGACTCAGCAGAGTTAGGCGCAGCGGCAGACATAGTTCACTTCCAGATTTCTTCTGATCGGCCAGCATTTTCATGCCGGCGTAAAGGGGTGGTTAACGATTCGATACGGGGATCGCGACTTTTCTAGATGGTTGCCAATTGGTCGCTGTCAGGACCGTTTTGGTTCTAGACGCGCCGGGCGGGCGTGATGGAAGTCATAAAAGGCATTATCGGGGCGAGCGAGACCGTGTGACCCCGGGTGGAGCTGTTTCGCCGCAGGTGCGGGTGTAACAATAAGTTGCTAGAAAATCGGCCCTTCAAGGAAGGAATTCACATTTTACTTTAACCGGTTCAGTTGGCGTTCACTTGGCGTTGCAAGACCCCTATAATGAGGGGAACGGCCACAGACAAATTCTCCAGTATATTCAATGTGATGAGGTAGAACCATGACACTCCCGATCGGCACCACCGCACCCGACTTCGAAGCCGAGACCACCGAAGGGAAGATCAAGTTCCACGACTGGATCGGCAACAACTGGGCGCTCTTGTTCTCGCACCCCAAGGACTTCACGCCGGTTTGCACGACCGAGCTCGGCGCGCTCGCCAAGCTGAAGCCGGAATTCGACAAGCGCGGCGTCAAGCTGATGGGCCTCTCGGTCGATCCGGTCGACCGCCATGCCAAATGGTCGGAAGACATCAAGGAGACGCAAGGCGCGGCCCCGAACTATCCGATGATCGGCGACGCCGATTACAACGTCTCGAAGCTCTACGGCATGCTGCCGGCCGCGATCTCAGGCGATCCCCTCACCCGCACCGCCGCCGACAACCAGACCGTCCGCAACGTCTTCATCATCGGGCCGGACAAGAAGATCAAGCTGGTGCTGGTCTATCCGATGACGACGGGCCGGAACTTCCAGGAGATCCTGCGCGTGATCGACTCGCTGCAGCTCACTGCCAAGCATCGCGTCGCGACGCCGGCCGACTGGAACCAGGGCGAGGACGTGATCATCGCAGGCTCAGTCTCCAATGACGAGGCCAAGACGATCTACCCGCAGGGCTGGAAAGAGCCGAAGCCCTACATCCGCATCGTGCCTCAGCCGAAGTAACAACGAACTGTCATTCCGGGGCGGTCCGAAGGACCGAACTATGGTGCGCACTTGCGCACCTGAGAATCTCGATATCCCGGGTCTGGTCCTTCGGACCATCCCGGGATGACGGTGTCAGCCAGCGTCAGGCCGCCCGCACGCGGTCCAGAAAACCGTCGACCTCGGCCTTCAGATGCAGGCTCTCGCCGGACAGCGCCTCGGCCGAGGCGAACATCCGGCTCGAGGTCTCGCCGGTCTCGCTGGCGCCCTTGGCGGCGTGGCGGACATTGACGGCGACGTCGGCCGTGCCCGAGACCGCGGCGCGAACGCTTGCCACGATGTTGTGGGTCGCGCTTTTCTGCTGCTCGACCGCAGCCGAGATCGAGCCGGCGATGCCGCTGATGCGCTCGATGGTCTGGCCGATCGCCTTGATGGCGGCGACCGATTCCTCGGTCGCAAGCTGCATGCTGGCGATCTGGTTCGAGATTTCGTCGGTCGCCTTGGCGGTCTGGCCGGCCAGCGTCTTGACCTCCTGGGCCACCACCGCGAAGCCGCGACCGGCATCGCCCGCGCGCGCGGCCTCGATGGTGGCGTTCAGCGCCAACAAATTGGTCTGCTCAGCGATCGAGGTGATCAGCTTGACGACGTCGCCGATGCGCGCGCCCGCCTCGGAGAGCTGCGCGATGCGCTGATCGGTCGCCTCGGCCTGCTGCACCGCCTCGGCGGAAATCTGGTTGGACTCCTGCACGCGGCGGGTGATCTCGGAGATCGATTGAGACAGCTCGTCCGAGGCCGACGCCGCCGAACGCACGTGCTCGGAGGCGTTTTCGGACGCGCCTGCCGACTGCGCCGACAGGTCGGCCGTGGAGCGCGCGACGTCGGTCAGCTGCCGCGCGGCGCGCTCGAACTCGCCTGACGAGGCCAGCACCTTGTCGAGGATGCCGCCGACGCTGCCGCGGAACTCCTCGACGAAGCTGCGCAGGTCTGATTTGCGCTGCTCGGCCGCCGCAGCCGTGGCGGCCGCCTGCTCGCTGCGCATCCGCGCCCGCTCCAGCGAATTGCTCTTGAATACCGCGACGGTGCGGGCGATCTCGCCGATCTCGTCGGCGCGATCCTCGCATTCGATCGCAACGTCGCTCTGGCCGTTGGCAAGCGCGGTGAGCGAGTGCGTGACCGAGGTGAGCGGCCGGGTGATGCGGCGGACGACCAGCAGGGTCAGGACCAGCACCAGAAGCGCGGCGAGGCCCGCGGCCGCTGCCATGCTCTCGATCGCCTGGGCCAGCATGCTCTCGTACTGGATCATGGGGATGCCGACATAGAGAATGCCGACGACCTTGCCGGCCGCGTCCGCGATCGGGAAATAGGCAGTCATGAACGATTTGCCGAACAGCGTGGCCGGGCCCCTATAGGCCTCGCCACGGCGCAGCGGCGCCTGCCCCGGATGATCGGCGGTAAGCTGGGTGCCGACGGCCCGGTCGCCGTTTTCCTTTTTCACGTTGGTGGAACGTCGCACGAACTGCCCGCTCGCATCGTCGAACACGAACAGGGTCGCATTGCCGCCGACATAGGACACCGCGCGATCGACGATGGCGTGGTCCTTGAACTCGGGCATCTTGGGGATCTCGGCGCGCGCCACCGTGCCATCCTTCATCGTGATCTTGGCGGCCGGAACGGTCTCCGTGAAGGCCAGTGCCAGCGTGCGCAGGTTGACCTCGATGTCGCGCAAGGCGCGATCGTTGAAGGCGGATGTCAGCGACCAATAGCCGACGCCGACCACGAGCGCAGTGTTCACGCCGATCAGCAGCACGGCACATAGAACGGCCTTCGTGCCGAGCTTGAACTGCGGCAAGAACTTCAGAATCTTGGACATGAATGGAACAACCCCCGTAATTCCTGCATAATGGTGCAGTCGGCTTACGGCCGCATTAACGACAGTTCACACCGCCGCGCGCGGCATGGTTTCCAAATCGTAAACGAGGACACCCCTGACCACGCCGAGCGCGCCTGTCATCGTCTGGTTTCGCGATGACCTTCGCCTGTCCGACCATCCCGCCCTCCATGCTGCCGTGAAAACCGGTGCGCCGGTGGTCTGCCTCTATGTGCTCGACGACGCTGTCGGGCGCCCGCCGGGCAGCGCAGCACGCTGGTGGCTGGCGCAGTCGTTGCGGGCGCTTGGCGCCGAGATTGCCACGCGCGGCGGATCGCTGATCCTGCGCAGGGGACCGGCGGCCAAGGTCGTCGCAGAATTGGCCCGCGAAAGCGGTGCCCGCGCCGTCTACTGGAATGGAATTGCGCAGGCGCCGCATCAGGCGGTTGAGCGGCAGCTCGAAGCCGCACTGGCAAAGCTTGGCATCGACGCGCAAGGCTTCCCCGGCGATCTCCTCGTCCCACCCTCGGCGATCCGCAACAAGGAGGGCCGGGGCTTGCGCGTATTCACGCCGTTCTGGCGGCGCGTGCTGTCGCTCGGCGATCCACCAAAGCCCTTGCCTGCGCCGAAGCAGCTGCGCCCTGGTCCAAAGATCGCCAGCGATCGGCTTGAAAGCTGGCAGCTCGAGCCGACCAGCCCGGATTGGGCGGGCGGCCTGCGCGAGACGTGGACCCCGGGCGAAGCCTCCGCGCGGGCCCGCCTGCGCGACTTCCTCAAGCACACCGCGCGCCGCTATGTCGGCGATCGCGATCGGCCGGATCGGGACGGCACCTCAAGCCTGTCACCGCATCTGCGCTTCGGCGAACTCAGCCCGCGCCAGGTCTGGCACGCGGCGCGCTTCGCCGCGGATGAAGATCCGGGGCTCGGGCCGGGCATCGACAAATTCCTGAGCGAGCTCGGCTGGCGCGAATTCTGCCGTCACCTGCTCCACGATCATCCGGACCTCGCGAGCGAAAACCTGCAGACGAACTTCGACGGCTTCCCCTGGAAACGCGATCCCAAGGCGCTCGCCGCCTGGCGGCGCGGCCGCACCGGCTATCCGATCGTCGATGCCGGTCTGCGCGAGCTCTGGCACACCGGGGTGATGCACAACCGGGTCCGGATGGTGGTCGCGTCCTTCCTGGTCAAGCACCTCTTGATCGACTGGCGCGAGGGCGAAGCCTGGTTCTGGGACACGCTGGTCGACGCGGATGCCGGCAGCAATCCCGCCAACTGGCAATGGGTCGCCGGCTGCGGCGCCGACGCGGCGCCCTATTTCCGCGTGTTCAATCCGCAGCTCCAGGGCGAGAAGTTCGATCCGGATGGAACCTACGTTCGGCGCTGGGTGCCGGAGTTGAAGGACATGCCGACCAAGCTGATCCACCGGCCCTGGCAGGCGGCGCCAATCGAGCTCGCGAGCGCGGGCATCACGCTCGGCAAGACCTATCCGCAGCCGCTCGTCGATCATGCCAAGGGACGCGAGCGTGCGCTCGCCGCCTACGCAAAGATCCGCAAAGGTTGAGCGCTGCTTTGACACAATTTCGAAACCCGCTATCGTCATCGCTCCAATCAAACCGCGGGGGACGCAATGGACGACGACAAGCCGATCACCGAACAGGCGATGGAGACGATCACCACAGCCGTGGAAGCGACCAAGGACGCGGCGGTCACCGCCGTCAAGAAGGTCCGGAAAGCCGCCAAGAAGGTCGCGAAGAAAGTAGCGCCGAAGAAGGCCTCCAAGAAGAAGGCCAAGAAAGCCTCGAAGAAGAGTTCGAAGAAGGCTGCAAAGAAGTCGTCGAAGAAGGCGACCAAGAAAACTGCAAAGAAGTCCGCGAAGAAGGCCGCCAAGACAACGGCCAAGAAAGCCACCAAGTCGAAAAAGAAGGCTCGGAAGGCCAAGCGCTGATCGGGACGCTCGAGCAGGTCTCCGGGTGCGTGCGCGCCCGGAGACAAGCCCGGGATACCCTACCCCCGCGGCCTGGATGCGCGCCGGCCCGGGTGATGCTCTCCCTTCGGATCACGGAATTCGCTGCGATGACCGCGGCGGTCCTCGGCCTTGAAGCGCCGCCGCTTTTCCGGTGAGCCGAATTGCTTGATCAGCCGCCTGCCATTGACCTTCTTGATGACGTAGCCCCCCTCTGTCATCGAGAATGGCGCCTTGAGCGATCCCATATGGTCGAATTTTGTGCCGCGGGGATGCTCGAAGGGCTCGAACCAGGACGGATAGACGAAGTTCGACATCGGGAAGCCGTTGACGAGAAAAGAGTCCTCCTCCACGGCGTCGCAGACCTCATAGGCATATTGGGTGTGGCGGGTCTTGTCGGCCCACAGATTGGCCATGGGATCCAGCACCATCTCGAACAGCTCGTGCGATGCCGCCAGGCTGACGGGCTCGTCGCCCAGCGCCTTGACGAAGATCTTCGAGATCGGCTGCCCCCGATGCGTCAGCTCGTGCCGTCCGAGGAAGTTCTTGTGGGTGGCGTCGTCAAAATAGACGAGCTGCCAGTCCGTCGGCTTCGGCTTGTGGGTGACGTCGAGATCGACGGGGTAGCCCCAGACGGGGAGGAAATGCTCGTCGTAGCATTTCTGGAGCGCGGCTGTGAGCTTGGCCATCATCCGGTCGCTCATCATCTCCTCCGCGTAGTTGATGCAGGCAATCCGGACCGGCTTCAACGATCTGCCGAGCAGCGCGCGCCTCGCCTTCTTCATGGAAATCACCGTGTGAATGTGAAGCTGAAATGCGTTCAGCCTAACATGAACCTGCCGCGCACGTCAGGGATGTATTCCAACGCCCGCTCCATCCGCCTAGAAGCGCCGGTTGACCACGAACACCGCGGCCGCGCACATCCCCATGCCGGCAATCGCCAGCGCGTCCAGCTTCTCTCCGAACAGCAGATAAGCCATCAGCGCGGTCACGGCGGGCACCAGATAGAACAGGCTCGCGACCGAGGTCGCCGCGGCGTGGCGGATCAGCCAGTACAACAGCCCGATCGATCCGATCGAGAGCGCCACCGCGAGCCAGCCGAGCGCGAGCACGAACTCCCGCGTCCAGTGCACCACGCGGTCTTCGAACAGGAAGGCCCCGATCGCGAAGAAGATGGTGACGGACACATATTGCACGAGATTGCCGGCGCGCCAGTCGATCTGGTTGCAGTAGCGGCGCTGGTAGAGCGTGCCGAGGGTGATGCTGATCAGGGAGACGACCGAGGCAAGCCAGCCGAGCCCGGCTTCACCGGTCATGGGACGGTTGTGCAGGATCAGCACCACACCGCCGAGGCCGAGCACGAGCCCGGTCCACTGCACCGGCGTCACCTTCTCGCCGAGCCAGCGGTTGGCGATGGTCGAGGTCAGGATCGGCTGCAGGCCCGGAATCAGCGCGGAGAGCCCGGCCGGGATCGAATGCGCGATCGCGATCGCGGTGCCGCCGAGATAGAAACCGTGGACGAGAATGCCGGCGACTGCGCTATGCGCGATGCCGGTGCGATCAGGCCATTTCGGCCGCGCGATCGCCACGATCATCGCCATCAGGCCGACCACGATCGCCATGCGGATGGCGAGATAGGTCAAGGGATCGGCATTGTTGACGACGTATTTGGTGCCGATGAATCCGGTGCTCCAGAGCAGGACGAACAGGATCGGCGCGGCGCGGGCGGTCAGGGCTTCTTGATTATGGTTCATTGCCGCCCTCATTGCCCCACCGGGGGCTATGCGGCAATGCGAATTTCGTGCGGACGATGCTGCGATGCGACGGACGTTTGCGGCTCAGCTCAGCCGCTCACCATTCTTCCGGACAGGGGTCGATGATCTTCCAGAGCTCGACGCCGTTCTTGATCTTTTTCATGTCGGTGGTGAGCCCGCCATTGCGGCGGATCCAGTCCTTCACCTTGTCGGGGTAGTAGGACATCAGGTCGGACGTGCCCTCGGAGCTGGTGACCTTGATGCCGAAGGTGAAGGCCTTGTCGTAATAGGCCTGGTGGAAGCCGAGGCTTGCCCGCGGCGTCACGCAGATCTTGTTCATCGGCACGATGCCGAGCACCAGCGTGCAGGCCGAGTTGCAGATGCCGTCGATGATGACGCGCTCGCCCTTCTCGCGGACGCGCTTGTACTTGGTCTTGTATTCCTCGACATAGCCGCCGTGGTCGCGGGTGATATGCAGCTCTGCCCGCGCCGGCGTGGCGGCGGCGATGGAGAGCAACAGCAGGCTCAGAAGCGTGATGCGCATGGCGGCGTGACGGCGAAAGCCTTCAGGAATGGACCGGCCTCGCAGGACCCGCGAAATGAGCCCCGAGGCCGGCAACAGGATTCTTAACCGAATAGTCTTTGGTCATACTTGTGTGGGGAATTCGTTAAGCATCCCGAAAAGGCCAAAAATGGGCAGCCTTCGACCGCATGTCGGGCAATTCTGTCACACCCACCCGGGAATCTGCGGGATGAGCCCCGATTTCCGGGCGCCGGACGGGTGCCCTGGAGGTGCGAAGTGGCTATAGATGGCTGACCACTTCGCGCGGGTTCCGGAGAATCGAGATGAGCAAGTTGACGCTTGTAGCCGCGGTTGCTGCCCTATCGGCCGCAATCCTAGCCCCTGGCCTCGCGGAGGCGCGGGGTCATCACCGGCACTACCGCCATTACGCCAATCCGCTGCCCTACCCGATCAGCTATCTGCACAATTACGGCCCCGGCATCACCCCCGGCACTTTCGCCTTTTACGACGGCCCGTCGACCAACCATTGCTACCAGAGCGCGGCCGCCTATGTCGGCCAGGACCGCCGCCGGCACCCCTGCTACTGAGGGGCGCTGGCGCGGCCTCTGCGGGCGCCTCTATTTGGCGGCGCCCGACAGCAGCAATTGCTTTTCGATCTCGTAGACCGGCAGCTTGACGAGGTCCTTGCCGACCTCGGCCCGCAGCGCCTTGCGCATGACGTCCGAATAATCGGCGCGGATCATCCCGAGCGCGCGCGGTGAGGCTACCATGGTCAGGGCCGTGGTCTCGCCAGAGCTGACAGCCGCATCAAGCCGGCCGGCAAGGCTGCGCAGGAAGGCGCGCTCGGCCTCATCGTGCCAATCGGTCTGCTCGGCCGAGCTGCGCACGCCGCCGGCAGCGGCATGCAGGCGGCCCGGCGCGTCGCTCCCTTGCGCGCTGGTCAGGGGATTGGGCTGCTAGTGCACCTCCCTGGTGTGAAGGTTCGGAAACATCTCGTCGCCGAGGTTTTCCAGAATGAGCGCCTTGCGCCCATCGCACACGACCAGCCAGCCGCCCTTGTCTAATCTCATCTTGTCCATTGCACAGCTCCAAGCAACCTCTGAGCCCGCCCTTCGAATTCGTCAAAGGCTGGCCACGCGACAAGACTACGAACGAAGCCGCGACGGCGAATTGCGCAGGATCAAGAACCGCATCGATGTCCTGCGGGGCCATCGCAGCGCGGGCCGCAGCATTGGTCACTCGGGCGAACCTGGGATAGTCTGGCGGGGTCGAGGTCAGGCCTGCGGCGGACCGGCTGAAGATTTGTTCATCAGCATTACATTTCGGTTCCGCCACAATTTGATCAGAACAACTTCGATATCCTGGATCGCGTCAGCGGAGGAAGACATCATGAATCTCAAGATCGGCCTCGTCGCCGCAAGCCTGTTCGGCGCCATGTTCGGTGCTTTGGCGGCATCGCCGGCGGCGTCTGCCATGCCCATCGCGCCCGCGCCTGCAACGCCGCAGGCCTCCGGCATCGAGCAGGTCCGCATGGTCTGCGACGCCTGGGGGCGCTGCTTTTGGCGTCCGAACTACTATGGGTATTACGGGCCCCGGCCGTATTACGGCCCCCGGTATTATGGGCCGCGCTATTACGGTTACGGTCCACGCTATTATGGCCCACGCTATCGCCGCTGGTGACAACTGAAGGGGCCCTCGGGGCCCCTTCGCTTTTGCGAGATCATTCCTTGCGCCGTCATCGCCGGCCTGGAGCGATTCCAAAACTGATCCAGATCAAAGATGAAATCGGCCCGCACCGTCATTCTACGGTAATGGCGGACTTGATCGTTTTCCGATGCCCCCAGACGGGCATGAACGTACAGACGGATCTTGAGAAGCAGCTGAGGCAGGAGAGACGGAGCTTTGCATCCTTCGCCTGTCCCGCCTGCACACGGCTGCATTTCATCGACCTCGCCTCCGGCCAGCCGATGAGCCGGGAACGTTGATGGTGGCATTGATCTGACGGACGTCATGGCATGACGTCCGCAATACTACGGCCTGAAATTCGGTTTACTGAAACGCGATGTTTCGCCATTGATGGCGGTGTATCGACGTTCATTTGATTGTCACATTTCAGCAGCCGGCCAGACCCATGTTGTTCGACGCCCTCGCTCCGTCCTCCGCCCTTCAACTGATCGGCTTTGCCGACGTCGATGCGTTTCGGCCGATCGAGACGATGGAGGACGCCAGAAGCATTCCGCTCGACATTCCGAACTTCGCCGCGGCCCGCGCCGTCGTCTCCCTGCCGGCGTGCCGCATCATCATGATGAGATCGTTCGCGCGCATCCTCGACACCGCCTATCGGATGCCGGGCGGAATGGTGATCCTGTCCATGACAGACGACCTCCAGGTCAATTTCAAGGGCTCGGATCTCGACGCGCGCTTCTTCGTGACGCTCCGCGGCAACGATGAATGCCATTTCGTCGAGCCTCAGACCAATCATCATGCAATGATCATCTTCTCCCCCGAGCTCAGAGACCGGGGCTGGTTCGATCAGGCCGACGATTTGCGGGCTCATGTCGCGAACCGGCCTGCCCTGCTCCACACAAGGCAGCTCCTGCTCGACATCCTGCGAACCGCCTCAATGCAGCCGCTCCTGTTCGAGACCACCGAGGCGGCGGCCCATCTGCAGGAGGGCCTGCTGCTCGCACTCGACGATCTGTTTCAGATCGATTCGATGTCGGATCGGAGCGCCTCGGTCCAGGGCGAGCGTTCGATCAAGCTCGTGGAGCGGATCGACGATTACCTCGCAGCCCATCCGACCGTACCGATCTATACCGCCGATCTCGCCGGTGAGTTCGGCGTCTCGATCCGTACCCTCGGCGGCGCGGTCAGCAAGGTGCGTGGCATGAGCCTGCACCAGTACATTCGCCTCAAGCGGCTGTGGGCGACTCGCGCCCGCCTGCTCAAGGGCGGCGGCGCCACTGTCGCCATATGTGCGCGCGCGCAGGGCTTCCATCACATGGGCGAGTTTGCCGCGGCTTATCGCGCGACGTTCCACGAGGCGCCCTCCGACACGCTGGCCCGCGGACGGCAAGGCGGCGTCTCGTCATTCTGACCGACGCGGCAAGCCCTCGCGAGGCTGCGCGGCATCAGCGCCGTTCTGGAACATATCTGGAACGCCAATGATGAGCGGCCCGAGACATAGGTGACAGAACGTACCGGACACATGGGTTACACTTTCCGCTTTTGTTCTGCGGGAGGTTGCGATGCCGTGGAGAGCG
>NZ_JACIHD010000031.1:0-62859 GCF_014198235.1 Bradyrhizobium sp. ERR14
TCCCTCCGAGCGCACCAATAAAGTCTCTCCCTTAAATCGCTACCCAATTGAAAACGCAGCGAAATCCTCGCCGCGCTTTTCCGGCGCTTTTCGTTCTCGCGTATTCTGTGATACAGATCGGGATATGTTCTGTGATACACGGGCGGGGAGCGCACCTTGGTAAGGCAGGAAAATCAGGATCGCTTTCTGCTCTTACGCGAGGGCGTCTACTACTATTGGCGGCGCGTTCCGAGGACGGTTGTCCATCTCGAAGATCGTGCGCCGGTGATCCGGCTGTCGCTCAAGACTGACGATCTGGCGAAGGCGAGGGCGCAGCGGGACATCCTCGAAGAAGCCGACAACATTCTGTGGGCGTCCATGCTCACGGAAGGCGGGAAGACTGAGGCGGCGATGGCAGCTTACAAGGTCGCCCGAGCCCGTGCGGAGGCCCTTGGGTTCGCCTACCGCCCGGCGTTGGACATTGCGCAGCTTCCACTCGAAGACCTCTACAGACGCTTCTCTGCGGTCGCTGATAAGCGGACGCCGACGGCCGTCGCGACGGCCATCATGGGCGGTGTGGACCGTCCCAAGGTCTTGGTCAGCGAAGCCTTCAAGATTTACTGTGACGAGATCGCGGCGGTCGAGATCGTCGGCAAGAGCGAAGAGCAGAAGAAGGCGTGGCGGAAGGTCAAGCAGTACGCGGTCGATGCCTTCACGAAGGTCGTCGGTGAAGACCTCGCGATGGATGACATCACACGCGACCACGCCAAGAAGATGCACGATCACTTCAAGGCGCTTATCGCTCCGACCGACAAGAAAGCGGACAAGAAGTCGGCTTCACTCGGCAAGCGCCGCCTGGGCGATATGAGCATCCTCTACAAGCGGTATTACGCGCATATCGGCGTCGAGGGACGGCCGAACCCATTCGAGGGCCTGACCTTCAATCAGAAGTTCAAGAAGCGTCGGCTGCCGTTCCCCATCGAGTGGGTACGCGACGTGATCCTGAAGCCCGGCGCGCTCGCGGGCCTCAATGAGGAAGCCCGCCATATCGTGCTGGTCAGCATCGAGACCGGCGCACGCCCAATCGAGCTTCGCTACCTGCGCGAGGATCGGATCAAGCTGAACGACAAGGTGCCGCACATCCTTGTCGAGCCATCGTTCGATCCCGACGAACCGCATGAAGTGAAGACCGTGTCATCGGTCCGCCGCATCCCATTGGTCGGCGTCGCGCTCGAAGTGATGAAGCGCCACAAAGACGGCTTCCCCCGCTATCGCGATTCCGGCAACACGCTTTCTGCGACGGTCAACAGCTTCCTCAAAGAGAACAATCTACAGCCGACCGGCAAGGAAACGCTCTACAGCTTCCGGCACACCTTCGAGGATCGCCTGAAGGAAGGCCGGATCGATGACGAACTGCGGAAGATTCTGATGGGGCATACCATCGACCGCGAGCAGTACGGGTCGGGCGGATCGCTGAAGCTGTATCATGAAGAGTTGATGAAGATCGTCTATCCGTTCGATCCGTCTATCGTCTAGCTCGCCGCATCGCGCGAGCCATCGTGGACTCGCTCGCCTTCTTCGTCTCGATCTCGCGCTCAAGCCGCTCCCAAATCGGCAGATAGACTTCGCCGCCTTGGGGCGCTTGGGCCATGATGTCAGCAAGCCGGTCGAGGCAGCGTTCGAGCATTTCGACCGTGATCTCATTGTCGTTGGCGGGCTTCCTCATGACACAACCACTTCGAGGTCGGTCGGTACCGCGTCGAAAGATGCGGCGTTGCGCGGACGGTCGAGCCCATTTAACCGCTTCCTTCTGATCTCGACCACGACGCCGCGCATCCGCTTGGCTTGCTTCGCTGCGATGGTGACGCGGCGCGCTTCTGCCTTCGCCGGATCGACTGCGTCCCGGCGAAGGCGTTCCTTGAGCGCTTCATTAGCGCGCCGATCCATTACGCGACATCCAAAACGGGGATGGTGATGTTGCGCGCGACGCCGCGCACGCCAGCGATCACGGCGTCGATCCGCATGTTGATCTCGAAGGCGCGGAAGCGAGCGTCGAGCAGAGCGAGCGCGACGGAGTCGAGGGTCGGCTTCGCGTTGCGCGATCTGCACGCTTCGATCATGCGTTGCGTGGTGATGTCTTGAATGTCAGTGAGCGACATGGATCGGTGCTTCCTGCAAGAGCGAATGTTGGTCGGGGTGGATCGTCGGCCGTTCTTTCCGCTTGCCCTTGAAGCGCACCGGCCGGATCGCGGTCGGGTCGCGCAGGAAGGGGAAGCGCTCATGGATGCCGGTGACGATCTCGATCAGAGCCGTCACCGTCTGCGGCATGGTCAGGCCGAGCTTGTCGGCGATGGGCTGAAGCTCTGCGCGGACTTCCTCGGGCAAGACTTTGGCGCGCGGCACCGCGACGAAGTCCCACCCCAGGAAGCCGAGCACCGCTTCGAGAGACTCGAGCCCCGGCTTGTTCTTGCGCCGCCACGCCTTGATCGAAGCGCGGCGAACGCCAGAACCTTCCTCGGTCTCGTCATAGGTGACGCGGAGCCGAGCCATCTCGGCGAAGACAAGCTTCACATGAGGGCCGACGCGGTCCGGCATCGTCACCGTGCGCCGGTTGGCGCGGTCGCGGGTCCTACTCATGCTTCGGCCCCGATGCCAGTTCGGTCGTGATGTTCATCATGGCGATCACGCCCGTCAGATGTTCCTCATCCGCCTGGAACATGATGCGACGATTGCGATGGTCGGGATGGAGCGCGATGGTGCTCGCGCGGAACGAGTTCAGCATCGTCTTCATGAACATGCCGTTGATGCCGAACGCGGCGATCTCGCCGTTGATCGTCGCCTCGACCACGTCCACGCTGCCGCCGGTCTGACTGCCGACCGCGACCACGAAGCCGTCTTCCGAACCGGCGCACTGCAAGCGATGGCCCAATTCCTTCGAAGCGAAGGTTTCGAGCAGCGCGACCGTGCTGGCGCAGGCTTCGCGGCTGACGACGATGCTCTCGGGAGCGGGATTCGAGACGAGCGGAAGATAGTTCGGATAGGTGCCGACCAACAGCGAGGAGCAGAAGCGAGTCGAGTCGGTGAAGAAGAAGACCGAGTTGGCGTTGACGATGATGTTCACCACGTCGGCCTTACCGAAGAGACGCAGCACGGCATTGACGGTCTCGGCCGAGAGGATCACGCCGGGGCGGTTGTCGTTGAGCGGCATGTCGTCGGCTCCGTCCGGCGCAGGAACGGTCGCCTTGAACAGGATCGTGCCGGTGGTGCCGACTGCGGCGAGGCGCTTTCCGTCATCAGCGACGTGGAGGAAGACGCCTTGCATCGGCGAGCTAGGTACGGTCGAAAGCGCCTGGGCGGTGTGACCGAACAGGCGGACGAGATCGGCGCCTTCGAGCGCAAACTGTGCGCCGTCCATGGCGTAGTCGCGAGCAGGCCAGTCTTCGGCGGCGAGGGTGGGGAAGGTGGTGCGCGAGCGCCCGGCCTTGGCGATCAGTTCGTACTTTGCCGTGTCCATGGTGAAAGTGACATCGACGCCTTTCGGCAGCCGATCCACGACGGACTTCAGCTTCATCGCATCGACGGTCGTTGCGCCGTGGGCCTCAACCTCGCACGCGCCGGTCGCCTCGACCATCATCTCAAAGTCGGTCGTGGCGATGGAGATCGTGCCATCCTGCACGATGATGCGCGCGTTGTTCGCGATCACAGCGGGCGAGTTTTTCGGTGCGCTGGATACGCCGCGCGCAACGATATCAGCGAGAATGTCACGATTGATCTTGAACTTCACAGAAGGCTCCCTTGCTTGGACGTGTGGAAATGGCGCTCGCTGCCAACGTGCGCCTTGCACTCGTCAGCGGACGGAAACTTGGGGTTGGTGAAGAGATGCAGCCGGTGCAGCGCATCGTCATGAAAACCGGCGCGGATCACCGCGTCGATCTCGTCGCGGATCGCTTCGTCTTCGAGGGTCGCGAGATGACGGCGAGCGACCATTGAGTCGCCTTCGCCCAAGGCGGCGTGCGCGCGCAGAAGCGCGAGCTTGTCCGCAATCGACATCGGCTCACGCATCGTTCGCCGGAGCCTTCGAGTGATCCACCGCCTCATACAGGTTGAGGGGGAGCAGGTACGGGTTGGGAAATTTCACGGGGCCGTCGAGCGCCCGCAGCTTGAAAGGACGCCTCTCTTCGAGCGCGCTCTTCAGCGCGTCTTGCATCCCGCGCGACCATCCCCGGTCGGTGTAGAAGACGGAGTAGTGCGCGGCCTCCCGCCAAGCGAGACCGAGCGCGATCCCCAGCGCGCGCTCGGTCGGCTTAGTGTCATCGAGAACCTGGGTGAGCAGAAGGTGCGAGGCCTGGGCGCTCTCGCCGCGCAAGGCGCAATCCTTCAAGCAACGCCGCGCGTAGGCGACGTTATCGTTGACCGCCCCAGCGTAGGGCGACTCCAAAACTACCAATTTGATGCTTTGCATGGTCCGTTGCCTCTCCCGAGCAGCAACGGACCATATGGGCTTCTATCCGTTATGTCAACGGATAGCGACGGATGGCAACGGATAAAGCAATCAGACTAATTCACAGGAAGCTATAACGCGTTCGAGCGCTTTCACGTTCTTCCTGGGAAGATCGATGTCAGCATTGGTGTCGAGACAGCGCACCACGATCTTGTCGGCCGAGATCGTGATGATCTGACGAATCGCAACGCGGTCGTCGGTCTGCCTCACAACAGCGAAGCCGCCGTGAACAACCGGCTTGCTTGGGCTCACAAGAGCGACCTCACCCATACGATAGCGCGGAGCCATGCAGTCATCGGGAACAGTGATCGCGTACACGTCGCGGCTAACGAGAAGCGGCGAAGTCCAAGATGCGCGACGCTCTGCGACCAATGGAAAGAAGCCATCAGGGTCGGGCAGGCCGATGTGGAACAATGGGATCGTGCCTGCCGTTGATTGCGGCATCTCGATTGGAAGCAAGTTTGAAACGGGATGCGAGCTTATTCGTGGGGTGCCCTGCGTTCCGAAAAAATAATCAGCGTCGGTATCCAGAACTTGGCCGAGCTTGGCGAGCGATTCGCGCGTCGGGTTGAGTGATTTGCCTGCGAGAAGATCGTTAACGTAGCTTAACCCTAGTCCAGCGCGACGCGATGCTTCGTTCTTCGACAATCCTGCCGCCGCGACCCGCTCTTCGACGCGGGATTTAATCGTGTCGAGCGCGGGATGCGCCTGCGCCCGTGTCTTCTTGTCGTCTGCCCTCGACTTCATGCTCATTAGTCCCCGACCGTACTCTACTGATCACCAATTCGAATAACCCCTTTTTAGAATAGTTCAAAAGGGATCGCTACTCGAACAAATACATTCCCTGCCGTGGATCAGGCGACGGACCATCCGACGATTATTGTTCTTCATCCGTTGCCATCCGTTGACATCTATTCAGCCGTCCGTTACAAAAAATCCAACGGGGTCACAAAGAGGTTGCCAACTGATTCGGCTTAAAGCCGGATCGGCGACGGATGTCAAGCGGTATCGACGGATGGATTTTGTTAAGGAAACGAACGAAGCGCTGGTCGCGCGCGTTGGAGCGCTCGAACAGAAGTTCGCCGATCTGCGCAACTCTATGCGCGCTTCCGCCGCGTTGCCCACCAACTGGCGCCTCACCCCCAAGGAACGTGACCTGTTCCTCGCGCTGCTCTCGAACGACACCGTCACGAAAGAGATGGCGATGCTCGTTCTCTACGGCACCGAAAACCGGCCCGACCATAGCGTCGCGATGTTCATGTCGCGCGTCCGGTCCAAGACCGAGCCGCATTCCGTGAAGATCGAAACGATCAATCGCACCGGCTACCGGCTCGTTGACCGGCTGGTGTGGGTCAAGACTTTGAAGCTCGACGCCGTCGAGCACTAACCGGGGAGCCACATGGCAATCTCACTGAAGGGCAGCATCAAGAAGAAGTCGGCTGCCGAAGACCAACCGATCATCACCATCTATGGCGTGCCGAAGATCGGCAAGTCGTCGCTGGCTGCGGAGTTTCCTCGCCCGGTGTTTATCCAGACGGCGGCAGGCGAAAGCGTCCCGGCGGGCATCGTCGCGGACACTATCGAGGTTCGCAGCTACAATGACCTGTGTGAGGCCATCGGCGCGCTCGTCAACGAAGAGCACAACTACGCCACGGCGATCTTCGATTCGACCACCGGCCTCGAAAACCTGATCCGTGCGGAAGCCTGCGCCCGCAACGGGTGGAAGAACATCGAAGACCCCGGCTACGGCAAGGGCTACAAGGTCGCCGCGAGCATCTTCCTCGAATACATCGACGGCATCATGACGCTGCGCTCGCTCCGTCAGATGGCCGTGATCCAACTCGGTCACTGCGATATCAGCCGCTTCGAATCGCCGACGACCGATCCGTATTCGCGCTATCGCGTCAACCTCCACAAGGACGCCGCCGACATCATCGAAGCGAACAGCGACGTGATCGCGTTCCTCAATTTCAAGGCTTCGATCAAGAAGGTCGATGCGGGCTTCAACAAGCAGCTTACGCACGCTGAAGGTGGCGGCACTCGATGGATGTTCCTCGAAGAGCGCCCCGGCTTCATCGCTGGCAACCGCTTCAGCATGCCCGCCGAGTTGCAGTTCAAGAAGGGTGAAGGCTACGCGGCGCTTGCCAAGTACCTGCCTGCGCCTCTCGCCGAAGCCGCCTGATTCGATCAACACCGAAACTCTCGAACGCCATAGGAGATAAACATGGCACAACTGAACGTGAGCCTCGCCGACGTGAATGAGAAGGACGCAGAAGGCGGGGGCGGCGTAATCATCCCGCGCGACCGCTACCTTCTCAACATCGTCGAAGGCGAGGTCAAGCGCAACTCGAAGAACACCGGCGATCTCTTCGAGTTCAAGACCGAAGTGGTCGAGGGCGAGTACGCTGGCGTCAAGGTCTTCGGCAACATCAACGTCACCCATCAGACGTTGACCGCGCAAAAGATCGGTCAGGCTCAGTTGGCGGCGCTCGCCGAAGCGACCGGCATCGGCAAGGCGAACCTGACCGACACCGACCAGCTTCTGTTCCAGCCGTTCTACGCCGATCTGGATGTCGAGACCTACAAGGATCGCAACCAGAACGACAAGGAACGCATGGTCATCAAGAAGTACATCCATGGTGGCAACGCGAACGAGCCGCCGCCGAGCAAGGCCCCGGCTGCGAACGACAACGTGAAGGCCAGCACGGCCGCCAACGACAACGTCAAGCAGACCCAGGCGACCGCCACCCAGGCGCAAAAGACCGCGCCCGCCGCCGGTGGCGCTCGGCAGATGCCTTGGCAGCGCACCGCCTAAGACGCGACTAACGCCGGGGCTTCGGCCCCGGCACCTTCTTCCATCCCCCGACAATTCAGTCTGCAAAACGCGCTTCGGCGCGAACGATAGAGGCTTGCCTGATGGCACCGATCCCGCGCCCCTTTAGCGCCACCACCGAAGCCATCTATGCCGCCTATGCGAAGGCGCGCAGTCAAGCTTGGGACTCGCTCGGCATCTCGATCTCGCTGCTCGGTGAAGAGTGCGAGCGCGCCCTTTGGTACACGTTCCGCTGGGCGTCGCAGCCCGAAGTGATTGACGGCCTGAAGGCCATCACGTTCGAGACCGGCGAGATCGAGGAAACGCGGCTGCTCAACGCGCTGCGTATGATCGGCTGCGAAGTGGACGATGTCGATGCTCGCGGCAAGCAATACCGCGTGACGGCCGTCTCGGGTCATGTTCGCGGAAAGACGGACGGTAAGGCGCTCGGCCTGCCGGAAGCTCCCAAGACTTGGCATGTCGTCGAAGCCAAGTCGATGAAGGACACCTATTGGGACAAGGTGAAGAAGCTCGGTGTTCGCGAGGGCTATTTCACCCATTGGGTGCAGTTGAACGTCTATTGCCATCTCTTCGGCTTCGAGCGCGGCCTTTACATCTGCCGAAACAAGAACACGGGCGAGGTCCACTGCGAACGCATCGAGACGGACCATGCTGAAGCGATCCGGCTGCTCGCGCGCGCCGAGCGGATCATCAAGCAACCGAATCCGCCGCCGCGTCTGCACAACGATCCGAACGCGAAGATGGCCTTCAAGTGCCGAACGATGTGCAACCATCTCGCCAACTGCCATGAGCATGCGTTCGCGCGCATTTCCTGCCGGACCTGCATCCATGCCACGCCCGAGATGTTCGGCGATGCCGCGTGGTCCTGCGCTCGCTGGAATAAGCCGCTCTCGCTCGCCGAACAGAAGCAAGCCTGTCCGGCGCATCTCTTCCTGCCGTCGCTCGTCCCAGGCGAATTGATCGACGCGAGTGATGAAGAGGAGTGGGCGCTTTACACGCTACACGATGGGCGCGAGTGGCGCGATGGCGTGAAGCCCGAGCCCGAGCGTCGCTACTGGCACCATCCTGAAAGCGGCAGCCTGTTCGCCACGCTCCCGAACGATCCCGATCCTCGCGACAACGAACCGCTCTGCGAAGAGATCAGCTTCGCCGAGTTCATCAAGCTCACCGACCACTACGCAGCGCAGGGGGAATAACGCGCATGTCCGCCTATTCGTTCAAGACCCGCTTCGTCGAGACGAAGAGTGGTCAGTGCATGTACTTCCTGCCTGGGCAATCCGGCATGTACGGCTTCGTCTGCGGCACGCCGACGATCGACGACAAGTCGTACTGCGACTGCCACCACAAGGCGACCCATCAACCGCTCAAGAAAGCGAAGATCAGTTTCTTCGATCTGTCAGCGGCCTCGCTCGACAACGACACCGATTATGAGCCCGATCTGACGGAGGTTCTTCAGTGAACTTTCCGTTCGTCTACGCCGACCCGGCTTGGCAGTTCGAGACGTGGAGCGAGGAGGGCAAGGACCGCTCGCCCGAAGAGCACTATGACTGCATGCCGCTTGACGAGATCAAGGCGCTGCCGGTTCGCGAGATCGTGCCGGAAGATGCGGCGTGCGGATTGTGGGTCATCGACACGATGATCGACGAAGGCATTAAGGTGCTCGCCGAGTGGGGCTTCACCTACAAGACTGTGCTCTTCTACTACGTGAAGGTCGGCCGTGGCCTGCGCCCGCACATGGGCATGGGCTATTGGACGCGCGCCAATCCCGAGATTTGCCTGTTCGGCACGCGCGGCAAGCCGAAGCGGAACGGCAAGGGTGTCGAGCGCCTGATCCTCGATCTCGATCCAGACGAGAAGACCATCCTCGCGCCGCGCGGCGAGCACTCGGCCAAACCGCTCGAAGCCTACAACCGCATCGAACGCCTTCTCGATGGTCCGTACATCGAACTGTTCGCGCGCCACGCTCGCGCCGGTTGGCACCAATGGGGCAACGAGGTCGGCAAGACCGGCGGCACCCCGAACCTGTTCCACCTTCCGGGCCATCCGGCTCGCGCAGCCAATGACAATTCGCTTTTCATGGGAGCGCTGTGATGGCTCTCGAACTGCGCAAATACCAGCGCGAAGCCTGCGATGCGCCCTATGACTATTGGGCGACCAAGCCGGACGGCAATCCGCTGATCGTTCTGCCGACCGGGGGCGGCAAGTCGCTTGTGCTCGGCACGATCACGCAAGAGTTCATCGGCTTCGAGCCGACGACGCGCATCGTCATGGCGACGCATATCAAGGAACTGATCGAGCAGAACTACGCCGAGTTGATGGGCATCTGGCCCTTCGCCCCGGCGGGCATCTATTCGGCGGGCCTCCGTCGCAAGGAAGCGCACGCGCAGATCGTCTTCGGCGGCATCGCGACCATGTTCCGCGCAGCGGAGCGGATCGGGCATGTTGACGTGCTGATCATCGACGAAGCGCATCTAGTTCCGCCGGATGAAGCTGCCATGTATGGCAAGTTCATCAAGGCGCTGCGCGCGATCAATCCGAAGATGTTGATCCTCGGTCTGACCGCCACGCCGTATCGCATCGACTCCGGCCTGCTCACGGAGGGCGACGACGCGCTTTTCACCGACATCATCTATGAGATCACGATCAAGGAATTGATCGACCTGGGCTACCTCTGCCCGCTGGTCTCGAAAGCAACGCAGACGACGTTCGATCTGAAGGGCGTCACGCGGGCGGGCGGAGACTTCAACAACAAGTCGCTTCAGCGCGCCATCGATAAGAACCCCGTCACCCAGGCGGCGGTGGAGGAAGTGATCGGATTCGCGAGCAGCAATGAGAAGCCGCGCCGGTCGTGGCTGTTGTTCTGCACCGGCGTCGATCACGCCATCCATGTTCGCGATGCGATCCGCGAGCGCGGCTATACATGCGAGACGATCCACGGCGAGACGGAGAAGGGCGAGCGCAGCCGGATCATCGAAGAGTTCAAGGCTGGCAAGATCACTGCCTTGACCAACGCCAACGTGCTGACGACCGGCTTCAATGCGCCGCGTGTCGATCTGCTCGCGATGCTCCGTCCGACCGAGTCGACGGCGCTGTATGTGCAGATGGTCGGTCGTGGCACGCGCTGCATGGGCAAGGACATCGAAGAGTCCATCCGCAACGGCAAATCCGACTGCCTTGTGCTCGACTTCGCTGGCAATGTTCGTCGCCATGGCCCGGTCGATGCCGTCACCGTGCGGAAGCCGGGGAAGGGCGGCGGTGAAGCTCCGGTCAAGGAATGCCCTGAGTGCCACTCGCTGATCCATGCGAGCGTCATGGAGTGCCCCGACTGCGGCTTCAAGTTCGAGCGCGATCCCGAAAAGAACATCAAGCAGACCGCGGACATTACTCCGATCCTGTCAACGTCGAAGCCGGATTGGGTGCCGGTAAAGCGGCGCACGTTCTATCGGCACGACAAGCCGGGCGGCACGCCGAGCATCCGCGTCGAATATCTGTGTGGCTCCGTCTCTCACAAGGAATGGATTTGCCCCGAGCATCAGGGCTACGCCCGCGTAAAGTTCGAGAAGTGGTGGCGGCAGCACGGCGGCAAGGACGACGCGCCGTTCACGATCCAAGACACCTTCAACCGCGCGAAAGAGCTTCGTGAGACCGCCGAGATCATGATCAAGGCGAACGGGAAGCATTGGGAGATCGTCGCGCGCAAGCTGGGCGAGATCGCGCCGGAAGGTCAGTCGCAATCGTTCGTCTCGGCCCCGCTGCCGAGCCGCGATGACATGATCGCTCGCAACTTCGAACTGAACGGGAAGCCGCAAGAGGCGGCGGCCTATCGGGCGGCCGTGGCTGCGAGGCCGAAGCCTTGGCAGACGGCTCACGTCGCGAACGACAACAACCGGGCCGTGATGCCTGGGCACGTCAAACCGGCAGCGATGATCCGCCCCACGGCTCCGTGGAATGCGCAGATCACGCCGCCGCTGCCGAAGTCGCGTGCGCCTTGGGACACCGATCTCGACGACGACATTCCGTTTTGATGGGGACGACATGGGGAACAACTTTCAAAGGTCGATGCGACGCAATGAGTCGTATCAGAAGCTAAGCGCCTACCTGACGCAACACGGCTACTCGTTCGAGCCGTTCCACGCAGCGAAGCATCCGTATGTTGTTGTGCAGCTAGGCGAGGGGAAGTCCTTGAAGTTCTTCTTCCCGTCGAGCGCCGGTGACTGCCGGTCTGCTGATAATGCCGTGTCGCAGATCAAGCGCGCGATCCGCCAACGTCTTGCGAGCAACGACAACAATGCGCGTGTTTGACCCTGAACCGATTTGCTGCGGCGTCTGCCGCCGCGAGGCAACCGGCATCGGCTTCGCCCCGAAGGGCGGCAAGCCGATCCTTTGGCTCTGCGAAGAGTCCGAATGCATCTCACTAGGAAAGGCCGTCTTCCATATGGTCCCGAAGGCTCTCACTGCGACCGAAACCCTCGCGCTCCAAGACGCTGGCGCTGACGCTGGCGCGTACCTCGAACGCCTGGGCAAGTTCAATCTGTCCGAACTGTCCGAGAAAGAGTGGGGCAACTTCCTGACCACGATCCTCAACTCCTACGGCGAGAACATGCGCAAGCGTGTCACCCAGGCTACCGCTCCCTTCTGAGGCATCACGTCAATGATCGAGTCACCATTCGCACAAACCGGACCGGGCCTCTATGAGAACGGCTACAACCCGATCCCGATCATGCCGAACAGCAAGTTGCCGGGGCAATACGCCGACGATAGCTGGCGCGCTTACAAGGGTTGGAACGACTTCTGCACCACTCGGCCGAGCCAGTTGCAGATCAACTATTGGGCCAAGTGGCCGAACGCCGGTGTGGGCGTGGCTTGTGGCCTGGGGCTGATCTGCATCGACATCGATTTCGAGCCCGCGATGGATGCGCTGCTGGCGATCCTGCCGCACTCGAACGTGCAGAAGAAGGGCAAGAAGGGAATCTCGCTTTTCTATCGCGGCAACACCGACGCCATCCGCTCGCGCAACTTCCGCACGCCCGAGCGCGTCGGACTTGTCGATCTTCTCTCCGAAGGCAAGCAGACCGTGTTGCCGCCCTCGATCCATCCCGACACCGGCGAGCCGTATTATTGGTGGACCGACGACACGCTGATGGACGTTCGCCTCGACCAACTGGCCGAGTTGCCGGACGACATCGCCGAGCGCATCGGCGAAGCCTTGAAGGCGTTTGGCTATGATCCCCAGGCTGACCGGCGCTATGAGCCCGTAAACGAAATCCCTGACGTGAGTCAGGTACATTCGACGGACTTCTTCCGCAAGCTGAACGAAGACGCGCTGGCGAACCTGCATGCTTGGGTGGGCAAGCTGGCGCTGCCGAAGGGCCGGTGGCTCGGGGCCAAGTACCGGGCGGTCGCTCCGTGGCGTTCGTCCGGCTCTGGCCGTCCCATGGCAAAGCGCCATCCGAATCTGTCGTTCGACCCGAGCGGCATTCAGGACTTCGGCACCATGGAGACCTTCACGCCGATCAACGTGGTGATGAAGGTGATGGAGCTTGGCGAGGCGCAGCGGGACGCTGCCGTGCAATGGCTGGGCGAGCAGCTTGGCTATAACTTCGGGGTCGAGATCGACCTGCGCTCGCGCCGGAAGGAAGCCGCGCAGATGGCGGCGGCCGCCGACCGGGACGCTGTGCGGATCGCGGCACGCGAGAAGGGCGTCGTCGACTCGACGCCGAGCATGGAGCCGTCTTCCTGGGTCGAGCGCCAGATGGCCGCCGGGATTACCCCGTGGGTCAAGGCGAACCCGCAGCCCTATGAAGTGGCGGCACTTGCGACGGTCAATAACGTGCCCGCAACCGTGGCTGCGGAGCCCGCTGGCGAGCCCGCCGAAGATCCTGCTACGGATGCCGATCACGCTGAGACCGCGCCCACGATGGCGGAATTGGAGGCTCTGTGCCATCCGCCGGGGCTGGTCGGGGACATCATGGATTGGATCACGGCCTCCACGTCGAGCCCGTCGCGTCCGCTTGCCTTGGGGCCTGCTTTGGGCTTCGTGGGGACGCTCGCAGGGCGGCATCACGCGGGGCCGACCAACCTGCGCACCAACCTCTACATCGTCGCCCTGGCCCCCGCTGGCTACGGCAAGGACCATCCGCGCAAGGCACTGTCCCGGTTGGCCGTGGAAGCTGGACTCGATCGATATCTCGGGCCGGAAGGCTTCCTGTCCGACTCGGCGCTCCGCAAGACCATCGAACACAACCCGTCGCAATTGTCGCTCATGGACGAGTTCGGAGCCTTCATCGCCAAGATCATGGACCGGCGCGCCGGGACGCATCAGTCGAGCATTCGTCAGATGCTCATGCAGATGTTCACTTCGGCGGACTCGCTCTACAAGGGCACGGCATCGGCGGCCGAAACCGCCGTGCCGATCTATAACCCCAACTTCTCGATCTACGGCACGTCCACGCCTCACGACTTCTGGCCCTCCATGTCCGGCAAGGGCATTTCGGACGGCTTCCTGCCCCGCTGGCTTGTCCTCACGATCACCGGCGACCCGGTGGACGGAGTCGAGCCGAAGGCGTCGCTCGAAGCGCCGACCAAGCTGATTGAGGATTGCCGGGCGATCATCACCCACAACGGCGCTGGCAACCTGCCGGACTCGTCGGCGCGGCCGATCCTTCGGCCTCGCGTGGCCGATTGGGGTGCCGGGGCAAAGGAATTGTGGATGGAGTTGCGGCTGGCGTTCAAGCGGCGCGGGGAGGCGTGCTCGCCCGATCTGGCGGCTTTGTGGACCCGCACCATGGAGGTCGCGCTGCGCGTCGCTCATGTCGTCGCCATTGGCGTTGATCCGACCCGGCCGGTGCTCACGCGCGATCTGGTCGAGTGGGCGGCGAGGCTCGCGGAGCTTTCGACCCGGCACTGTATCGTCGAGGTCAGCGACCGCCTGGCACTCAACGATAAGCAGGCCGAGTACCTGAAGGTCCGCCGCTGGATCAAGGAAGCCGGGTCGGACGGCGTGACCAGCTCGACGCTGAAGAAGATGGTCAACGGCGAGTTCGACCTGCGCCGCCTGAACGACATCACGCAACAGCTTCTCGAGTCCAAGCAGATCGAGCAGCGGTTCGCCTCGACCAAGACGGGCGGTCGTCCGTCGCACCGATGGTTTGCACTTTGACTTGGGCGGGGTGCTAAAGCACCCCGGCCTTCACGTCGTCGTATGCTTGAATAACCCAACTGGACATATGCCCGGTTCTGTAGGAGCGGGCCTGCCCTGTCCTCTTGCTCTTGATTGTGATGCTGCCCGACACAGGGGAGATCACATTGGCTTCCCGCGTCACGGGCTGCTCGGGCGTCGCTGATATCTCAAAGTCATCGAGCGAGCGCTTAGCCTGTTTTACTAGGTTCTCGAAGTCTTCCGCTTCGGTCGGATGGACGTGGTCAATTCGCAAATGAAGCCCCTCCAAATGAGTAAACCTCAGATAGATGGGGCGGCATGACCACAATTCAAGCGCAGAAAGGTGGCCGTCTCCGGTGGAGACGGCATTACCCTTCCTAGCGAGGGATTGCAGGGTCTTAAGACCCCAGCCACATCGCGAATGCGACAACCAGACGGGGGTCAACCCTTAGGGTGATTTCCATGGCGGATCACCTCCTTGGCGGCAGAAGCCAAACGTCGGCCGACGTTGAGCTTCATAAGCCTAGCGTCGCATCAATAGTCAACTACAACTTCCCGTGACCTAATCGAAAAATGCTTTCGACTCCCCGGTGAGGTCGAACCCGGTGATCATCGTTCGCGTCCACGAAAGTAATTCCAGTGCGTTGAGGTCGTCGGTATCGTTGCGGATTTTGGCATAACCTTCGTCGAGCTTCGCGACGAACGCCTCTTTCAATCCGGGGTTCACTTCCTCAAGGGACTTGACCAGCGCCGCGAACATGATGGCTGTGGCCTTTTTGACGTTGTTTAGCTCTGGGGTCCTTATCGTCTTATCGCTCATTTCAACCGCTCTCCAATATTCGGGGCGAGAACCTTAGCACAACCTGCGGGCGTTTCCCCCAGGACGAAAAAAGCCCGCTTCGCAGCGGGCTATGATCTTTTCGAAGGATTGTGGAGACTACTAGCCGTCGTTGGGGAAAGCCGCGACCATGCGCTGAATAGCAAGTGAGGCGGGAGAGACGTGGTCGAGGGGCTTGACGTGGCGACGAACGGCATCGGCGAAGTGCTCAACCGGCACGCTGCCGAGTTTCGACATTGAAGACTCGCTGTTTGCGCGGCTGACGGTCGCTGAGGGGCCGGAAACCACCATCGTCCCTATCAGGAGCGCAATGATCGTGGCGGGGATACGCATGATCTTCAGCACTCGCGACCGCATTCGCGCGTTAGCATAGAACTGTAGGGCTTCTGCGCACATGGCAGTGTCGCTCGGCCCAAGTGTCACTTCTTCCCCAGCACTCAACGCTAAAGCAAGCGCGAGTGCGTCGCCCCGTTTCTTCACGATGTTCGTCCTTTCTTAGCCGGGCAGCCCCCGGACTCTTTCCTTGGTGATGCCATCCAAGGCACAGCTTTTGTTTTTAGCTGTGTCTTGGATAGGTTACTAACTCAACGGATGATCCGTCAATGAAACAGACGGTTAAATTGGGGGCGAAAAGTCTCCGCACTAAACCAGAGACTGCAAGAATGGAGCAGGGTGGTGCGCTAATGCATCGCGGCGAATGCGCGCATCACCTTCTGACCGTAGGCGGTGCAGCGCGGTCGAGCGTACACGCCGCGCTGATAGAGACTCACACCAGCGCACCCCGATCCGCCGCGTGAGATCGCCAAGCGAAGGTAGGCCATGCCAGCGCGAGCGCCGGTGGCGCAGTCGAACAGGTTTCCGGTGACGCCGACCTCGCGCGCAGTGGCAGGCTTGACCTGCATGATCCCGCGCTCGCCAGCGCGACCACGAAGGCGGCAGTTGTAGTTGCTCTCGACCTTGACGACCGCGTGGGCCAGGGCGCGAGGGATGCCCTGGGCGTCTGCGGCGGCGTCGATGATGGAGCGGATGTCGGACCCGAAGGCGGGCAAAGAGGTTCCCATCACGGCCGCGATTGCGACCGCGCTGATAAGGCGCTTCATGTTTTCTCCTACTAGGCCGCTACGGCTTCACACTCGAAGCGCTTGGCCTCGTCTCGGCGACGCATGTTCTCTTTGTGCGTCACCATTTCAAGGTGATCCGGGTTCACGCATCGGCGCGTCCGGCAGAGATGATCGAGTTGCTTGCGCGGAGGGATCGGACCGTGTTCGAGCACGTACATCACGATATGAACGGCCATGGTGCCGCCATCGAGACACATGCGCGGGTAGTCCTTACCTCTGCCCTTGCTCCCCGAAGTTGGCCCTGTCCAAACGTGGCAGGGTGTGTCGAGCACCGTCCCTTGAACGATCTCGACGCGAGACATCACCTTCTCGCGAATCTTGTCGCGCCGCGTGCCCATTACGGTCGCCTTAAGCGCGCGCCTGCCGCGTCTTGAACGCCGCGATCTGGAAGGCTCGATTGTGCGGCGTGTCATCGACGGGCCAGGGCACGCGAGAGAGGGCATTGCGCTGTTGGCCGTCTTCGACCCAGGTATGCAGCAACTCGGCGAACGGATTGCCGTTCGCGCGAGCGCGGTTGACGATCTTCACGTCAACGTTGGTCATGATGCGCGCCATTAGGCGGCATCCTTCTCAGTGGATACACCGAGCGCGGCCAACTTCTCGCCGACGCAGGCGATGGCCTGCTCGATGACCAGCTTAATCTCGGGAAGCATGCGATCGACCAGATCGGGCCGCATGTCTTGGTTGCTCTGCATCGGCGTCTTGATCGTGATCTTCGTCTCCGAGCCGAGACGGATAAGCAGGCCGAGCAGGTAGTCGCGTTCCTTGATCAGTTCGGCGACGGCATGGAAATTCTCAAGCTTCACTTTTGTCGTTCCCCAACTTGTCGAGTCCATAGATTTCGCGGAAGCGGTCGCGGTTGATGTCCCTGGGGTCAACCTCGACTATGTGCGGCGGCATGGCCGCGTTCGGATCAGGCTCGACGGCGATGCCATCAAGTGAGATGCCACCGCCGATCAGAAAGCAGTGACCGTAGTCAGCGGCGCGCAGCTTCTCGGCGATCTCCGCATATGCCGCCTGGGAGATCGGGAGGCGGACGAGAGTCCTCACGATCCACCGTCCACGCGATAAGCTGCTCGCAGCGCCGTGACGCGCCTCTCGGACGCGGCGAGGGCCGCTTCGAGTTCAGCGATCCGTGCGTTCTGCGCGCGCTCGGTGAATGCGGCGATCTCGCGAGCGAGATCGGTGCGTTCAGCGGTGACGTAGCCGAGCCCCATCGACTTTTGCCGTTCGTCAGCACGAACGACGTACTTACGGTCAACGAACGCCTGGGCGAGCTTGAGCAGGCCGGGGGCGGGCTGTTCGTCGGCCTTCTCGAAGACGTAGCGCTCGCCGTCCAGAACCCACTTGCCGTCGCAGACATCGAAGCTCGACGGGAAGTCTTCGTCGGAGGGCCAGTCGAACAGTTCGCGCAGTTCGGCTTCGGTCGCGGTATCAGCGGCCTTCTGAGGGCGTTTCATGATCAGGCCGCCTTTCCGCCGAGCATCGCGGGGAGGGTGGCCCAAGTGCCGTATTCGTCCTCGTAGAGGCCCTTGGCCTTCATGATGTTCATGAACGTCTGCGCGAGATCGCAGTCATAGTCTTCGGACCCGTCGCCGTGGACCCAACCTTCGGCTTCGAGGGTCTTGGCGAGCAGATCGACGGTGTGCGAGACGCCGCGATTGAACATCTCGTCATCGAACTGCGACGCTTCGTCCTGGCGGGCCTTCACCAACGGATAGAGCGGAACGCCCATCGTGTTCAGCAAGTCGAGGCAGAAGCTTGCGCCGGTCGCGGGGTCGCTGACTTCGGCTAGCGAGTCTTCGACGATCTCGATCATGCCGTCGCGGCCCATCGCAGAGCGGAGGGCTTCGCGGAGGGTGATCAGCGCGTGCATGAACGTCGCGGCTTCGGCCGAACGTTGGGCGTTCAGCTTGATCAGCGTGTCGATGTTGTTGCGAAGGATGTCAGTATCCGACTTGGTTGCGGTCTGCGCCTTCAACTCGAACCAACCGTAGAGCAGAAGGACCATGGCGGCGGTGGTGAAGAGGGCGGCCATGAGCGAGTGGCCATTAAGCGAGGAGTCGATTGCGAGCGCGAGGGCGAAGCCGCCGGTGGCGAGGTTGGTGAAGAGGCGAAGCATGGAGGTGGCTTTCATGGGAGGCGAACCTGCAAGGATTTCTTGCAGGTTCGCTGTGATGCTCAGTTGAGCTTTTGGACAGTGTGAGCGGGCGGCAACTTCTTGCCGACTGCCTTGGCCCCTTCGGGCGTGACGCAGAAGATGCGCATCGAGCCGTAGTCAGCGGCGGCGTGCCGGAACATCGCACCCTTGTCCGAGAGACGCTTGGCGATCTCGATGTCTTGGCCGGTTGCGTGAACGGCCACGCGGTTTCGGCAGATCGACTTGGAGCACTCGAGTCCGAGTGCCCGGCGGGTCAACATCTGCTCTTCGTGCGAAAGCTGGCTCACTTGATGCCCAACCTGCGACGCGCGGCGTCAACGTCGTTGGTGCGCTCGATCTTGATGACCTTCGACTTGATCACCTTGCCGTCGCGGATAGTCAGCTTGCGGGTGATGATGGTGCCGCTGCGCGGTGCGTCGTCGTCGAGCTTCGGGGCCAGCATGTGTGGCGACCCGATTGCGTCCCAGGCGGGGGCTGCGTTGGCAGCGGTGCTCGCGAAGATCACGGCGAGGATCAAGAAAAGGTTCTTCATATTCGGTTACTCCATTTGATTGATGCATTGGCGCATCGTGGAGGGCACCGCGCAGATGCCCTGTGGCGATGCGTCAGGGCGTCAGCCGAACAAGGCGTTCTGATCCGAGTGCATTGCCTGCGGAGCGGAGCGACGCGGCTTTGCGGTGGGTTGGGGGAGATCGACTGCCGTCAGGCTGTCGCGGTGGCGCAGGATGTGCGCCGTCATGCCGCTGACGTTCTTGCGGCGATCCTTGAGCTTGATCAGGACGCCGGTCTTGACCAGTTCGGAGACGCGGGGACGGATCGCGAGGACGCTTTCCTTCATGTGCGCCGCGATCTCGTCGGCGGTCAGCCGGTAGCCCTTCTCCATCAGGCTCTCGATGGCCGAGCGGAGCTTCGAGGCTCGGCTGACGGTCTGGTCGGCGGCGTCTCGCGACGCTCCACCGCCCTTCGATCCCGGCGCGTTCGGATAGTTCTGAGACATAGGCAAAGCTCTCCCGTTCGCCCCGAAGGGCGTTTTTCAGATCAGCGATGTTGCGGTGGTTTCCCGACCTAACCGGCCTGAATCAGGACGGCTCCGCTGGAATCAACGGATACACGAAGGATGATCCGTCGCGCAAGGGTTTTGTTAGAAATATCGACGGATGGCCGCAGGCCGTTGGTTAGCGAGCGGCAAGGAGCGGGCCGATCACGCGCATGGAAATCGCCAATTCCATATTATCTTTTGGGGCCGGTTTGGGTTTTGCGCGAATACGCCTGCAAAACCAAACCGCCTATTTTCGCGGGGGCTGGGGGACCATTGGAGGGTATCCCCTACATATAAGAGAGTAATATATAGTAGTAATATATCCTGACGAAGATATGGGTGTAGGCGGTTACGTCTATGTATAGGGGCGAAACCCCGGAATCGATAGTTGATGTTTTGCCAGATGACGGATACCTCCGTCATTTCGACGGATGGAAGTGGATATTATCCGATGCGCAGGAAGGTCATGTCAGAGTGGGACGCCAAGGCGGCGTTCCTCAACGTGCCCGACGATGGATGGTCCTTCGTTAGCTTTGCCAACGCCTTGCCGTGCCATCCTAGCGACGCTGAGACCATCGCGCGTTATCTGCACCGGAAGAAGCTGATCTGGCTCTCGATGCGGCAGGGCCACGGCAGGGTTTTCCCGGCGGCGATGCGTCCCGGTCGAGGTCGGCCGAAGGCGAGGGGAGTTGAGCAGCCGCCGTTGATTGATCCCGCCCTGGCTGGCTTCCTCACCCAGGCGCATCCGACGTTCCTGAAGATCAGGCTGTTGCTCGGTCGCGATCCCGGCGGTGCATGGAACGAGCATCAGGCGCTCAAGGCCGAGATCAAATTCGCCATCGCGGTCGAGGCGACGAACCTCATGACGCTCTGCCGGGCGTTCGCCAAGGCAAACCCCAGCATTCCCGTTACGGCGCTCCGTGATGCGCTCTGGCTCGACAGGCCGCAGACCATGCCCATCGTCGCGCAGACGCAGCCGGACCTCGCTATGGCTGGCTCAGAGGGGTTCACCGAGCAACCGAAGGGGAGGCGTCGGCTCTCGAAGAACCTGACCGACGAAGAGCGGATGATCTCCTACATCGAAGCCGCCGGCGCATCCGGCATCGCCGCCTATGAGATCGCGAACAAGGGCAAGATCGCTCGCGACCGGGTTGCCATCATCGGCGAGATGTTCGAGAACATGGGCGTGATCCGTTCGGCCGTTGTCCGCACGTCGGATCGCGGACGCAAGGGGACGCGGTACTTCATGAGCAAGTACGGCGAGCCGTTGATCGGCGAGGGCGGTCGTTTGCTGGTGGCTTGACTATTGGCTGTCATGGTCGAACAACCGGCGTGCAGCGGGGGACGGTGTTGATGCTTAAGATGCTGGTCGATACGTGCGTCTGGCTCGATATGGCCAAAACGCCGTCCCAATCAAAGAACTTCGATTATCTGCTCAACCTGAGAGCCGACAAGCTTATCGATATCATCGTCCCGCAGATCATCGTGGACGAGTTCATGCGGAATCGGGATCGGGTGATCGTCGAATATGCAAAAAGCATCGCCACGACCCTAAGCCGAGCGAAGGAGATCGTCGTCCAGCAGGGTGGTAAGAGAAGATCAAGAACCCTTCACCGCCTATTCGACGACGTTGAGAGTCCAATAAAAACGCCAAAGGCTGTAGCGGAAAAAGCTGCTGACCAGATCGAAACCCTGATCAAGGCTGGCGATGTCATTCCGATCAGTGACGCGATGAAAATCCGCGCCTCGGACCGGGCGATGCAGAAGAAGGCACCGTTTCATCGAGATAAAAACAGCTTCAATGACGCACTGATCATTGAAGCCTATGCTGAGTACATCAGCCAAAATGGTAAGCCGGGTGATCGCTTTGCCTTCGTGACACACAACACACGGGACTTCAGCGCTCCGAACGGTAACAGCAAGCTTCCGCACCCGGACCTCGCTGCATTTTTCTCCAAGATCAAATCCCGATATTTTATCAGCATTGGCGACGCACTCGACGCGCTGCACCTAAAGAATGCGGTGCCTTGGCTGGATGATTCTTTCGAGCAGCCGATACGAAGCACGAGCGATATCTCAGATGCAATTGAGGAACTGATAGATCGGATTTGGTACGACCGGCACATGGTTTCTCGGTACAAGATCGAAATAGGGAAGGAGAAGATCGTCGCGAAGCTGCCCGATGTACCGTGGCCCAAGCGAAAGAACCTAATTCAGGCGGACATTTGGGAGGGCGCTCTAAAGGCGGCGGCTAAGGTAGAGAGAAAATACGGCAAGGAGACGCTTGGTCCGTACTCGAAGTTTGACTGGGGTATGATGAACGGGAAGCTGTCTGCGCTGCGGTGGGTGTTAGGCGATGATTGGGACATGCTAGATACCTGACCAGACGGAGACCGGATCGGTCTCTCTTGATGCGGTGATCTGCGCGAGCATTCGCGCATGGAAACTCGCATCGTCAACAACATCCCCGAGTGGCGCTATCAGGCGGAAGTCATCGCTCGCCTTCACGCGCTCGAAGATGCCGGGCTTCCGATCACCTGTGCCGGTGACATGAACCGAGCCAAGCGTTCGCGGCGCGAGCGCATGGAAGCCAAGGTAACGGGCCTTACGGCGGGCGAGCCCGACGTTCGCGTCTATGTCACCGGCGGGTTTCTGCTCAGCATCGAACTGAAGACGCCGAAAGGCTCACGCTCGAAGGATCAGAAGGATCGGCACAAGAAGCTGACCGACCTGGGCTTCACAGTTATCACCGCGAAGGCTCCCACCCCCGAAGAGCTCGCCGACGAAGTCGAGCGGATCGTGCGGAGCTACCTCTAGTGCAGATCACGCTCACGCTCACGAAGGGAATGCTCGACCGGCTGGATCAGCTTCGTGATCGCAGCATCAACACCGCAACTGCCAAGGCGCTGACCTTCACCGCGAAGGATGCGCAGCAAGCGTTGCGCGTTCAAATCCCAGGCATCTTCGTCCTGCGTCGTCCCTGGGTGATCAGCGGCATCCGCATTCGCCCGGCGAACGGCGGCAACCTGATGGCCGTCGTCGGCAGCATCGACAAGTACATGGAGCGCCATGTCATCGGTGCGGGCAAGGAGAAGTATCCCGACAACGCGCTCTCGATCCACTCGAAGCGCAATAGCAGTGGCCGTCTCGCGACCGGCGGCATTCTGATCAAACCCTATGGCTCCATCGGCAGCGCCCCGATCCATACCGTGGTGCGTCGGCAGTTGAAGCGCGTGGACGGGCAGAAGCGGAAGACGTTCCAGATCGTCGTCAACGACAAGGTGCTGATCGTGCGTCGTCGCACGAAGAAGCGTCTGCCGCTGCAAACGCTCGCCGTTCTTCAGGGAAGCGCGACGATCAATGAACATTGGGACTTCCTGGGGACCGTGTCAGGCGTCGTTCAGGCGCGCTTTCCGCAGCACTTCTATCGGGCGGTGGTCAATGCAGCGACGCGATAGAGGGTCCATGAGCGAATCGACTCCCACCCCCTTCGAGCGGGAAGGTTCATGAGCGAAATGACTCCCACCCCCCTCGGACGTAGGCGACGCACGATCCTGCTCGCCCTCGCGATCTCCGCGACCTTGAGCCCATCGCTCGCTCGATCTCTCGACGACGATCAGAACAGCGACCGGCAGAGCGACCACGGCATTTTTGCAGAAAATGCAAATAACCCCGACTACGGCCATCCCGACGATGTCAGCCCCTTCTTCGATTTACCCCGGCTTGCTTCGAATCAGTGCGCCTCATTTTTGCGCTGGCGCGGAAGTCGTGCATGGGATCGTCGATGGCAATGTCGCGCCGATCATTCGCTACATGCGTGGTTGGCGCATCGAGCGCGTCAGCGTGTATTGTCGGCAGAAGGGGTGGGAGCTTCTAACGTGTGGCGTGGACCTCGCGGACCACCACCAAAAATTCGCGGGGGAAAAAAATTTTTAGGCTACAGTTTTTCCTTACACCGAGCCGAGCCCTCGACGTTGTGTCAACTTTCGGCGGCAGGTCGTGACCGACAACAAAATTTCGGCCGATCTGATGGGGAATATTCTTTTTGCACGTAAATGGACGCATCGCGACGCGACCGACGACGACATTTCCGCACGGGTCGCCAGCGCGCGCAGCGCGTCGCCTATGCGGCCGTTCAAGATGCAAGCTACGCGACACCGCGCAAACGGCGCGCCTCTGTACGGGCTTCTAATCGCGAATGGCGACGGGTTGCAAAACCCGCGCGCGACCGCGTCGCGACCGCTCGAAAGCGCGACGACGCGACAACCTGTCACAGCCTTGTGAATGCGCGCGCGACCGCAACGGCCGCGCAATCGATCGCGCGGACCGTTGAGCGCGCACCAATGACGGCGCACGGCTCGACTCCCTCAACTGCTACGCCTCGCGGCGCATAGCGAAACGGCCGCACATTCGAGCGCGGCCGTTCTCCTATGCGTCTAGCGGCATGGTCCTAGATCCTTTCCGCGCTCTAACAGAACGAAGAAAGGGGCTTTAGCGTCGTCGGGTCGCGCCACTAGCAGCGCGTCAAAGCCCGCGCGACCGCTTGGCATGCGACTAATCAACGATATCGGCTTGCCCCATAGGCAAACGGTTTGCGCGCTGGCGGGGCTTGCCAGCGCGATCAAACCCGCGATTGCGAGTCGTTTCATCATGAGGGACTCCATTCCCGTTGACACTGAATCGCCCTGGGGGACGCTTCCCACATGGCCGCGTTGCGACCATGTCCGGAAATGCCCCTCAATCGACGCGCGCAACCGGAACGGAATAAGCCTTGCCAAGCGTCACGGCCGCGCGTTCCGCCGTTGTTTCATCGGGGAACGTGGCAACGTATTGAGCGGGTTTGAAGTCGCGGGAGTCGTTGTGCCGCGTGTAAACAGCGAAGCCCGACTCCAATGGGTCGCGCTGCCATTCAACCCCGATAACCGGGCCTGAAAATAGTTCTGCCATGTTCATTCCCTTCAAAGCGGAGTGCAGGCAATGCCCGCGACGACAACGCAAACCCCGATGCAAAGCGCGACGCAAACGAGGCGGACCAATTCGACGGCATAGGCGCGCATCATGATTGCGAGTCCTCCGCGTAAGCGGACTCGATACGTTCGCCCGTCACGTCACAGCGCAAATCGGCATCTTCCCAATTCACGTCAACGGCGCACACTCGCCAACCCGACCGCGCGTCATTGTCGCGGATTGCCTCTAGGATGTTGCGGCGATCTTGCTTTGCACCCTTGAACGAAATTGCAGCGCCGTCCGCAGTCACGAAAAAGAGCGGATATCCGCCGGGCCATGCAAAAGGCCCGTTGCGCACGGCCGCGCGAAAGTCGGCAATCGTTTTGATTTTCATGGCGCGGGCCTCAATAGCGGGTTGAAATGAACATGACGGTTGCGGACCGATACGGGCGAAACTCGAAAGCGTCGCCATGCGAGTCCAGACGGCCGCGCACCGTGCTAAGGCCCATTGCGGCCTTTGCAGCGCGCATAATGGCGCGGTCCGATGCGCCAACCGGGAACGTAAGGGTTGCGCGCTTCACCCATGAATAATTCGCCTCGCCTCCGAAGGTGTCGGTAAATTCAACATCCATCGTGAACGTTTCGCGCTTAATGCTCTTTTTAATCCGCGCGTAGTCGCCAGACGATTTGTAATAGGTCCCGTGATAGGTATCGCCCGAAATGGCGTGAACGGTGATTGCGACGCGCTCGCCTCCGAAGTTGTCGCGATAGGTGCGACCAAAGACGACGCGGCCCAATTCATCGCCCGTCCAAGTCGTCGCGAGTCCCTTGTCGCGGCTGATGTAAAGGAAATAGCTTTCCGGCTTGTCCCGCAGAAACTCGAAAATTTCGAGCGCGCTACGTTCCTCGTTAGTCACCGGCTTAAGATGCGCGGGGACCTCCGAAGGATGATAGCTTGTGCGGTCGCCAAGCCAATCATTGAAGGCGGAAAGACGGTTGCGGATATCGTTTGCGGTTTCTGCGGAGATAGTCATTAGAGATAAACCTTTCCGTCGCTGCCAACGTAGGAGTCGCGACCGCTAAATTTGCGCGCTGCATTTGAGAGTTGTTCGCCAAGCGACGCGGCCTTAAGCGCGTCACGCTTCGCTAGTGCGGCGTTCCATGCCGCGTTGTCGCCAGACTTAGAAGCCGCGACCATTTCGGCAGTTAGCGACTCGTATTCGTCCGAGTCGTTTTCCAGTTGCGAGCGGTCCCAATAGCCAACGCCATGGCCGTTCCGCGTAAACCAGAAATCCCGCCCGGCCTGCTCCGAGTCGTAGTTGTCGCGCTCATACGCGGAGTCCAAAAGCGCGGCGTTGTCGCGCTGGAATGCTTCACAGTCCCGAATGATGGACTCGAGCGCGGACGGTGCGAGGTCGGCAAAGCCAAACGAGTTTCCGCCAACGAAGCGCGACTCCATGGTCGCCATGTTGAACGCAACGGACGGCATTTCCCGTTCCCCGTCGCTTTCCTCGCACAACTGTTCCTCATCCGTGAAAAACAGGGCCTCAATATAACCGCGCGTGAAACCGTCTAGCGCGTTGAACGTGCGCTGATGCTCAACGCTGCCAATTTCCAAGATAAATTCGGGCATGGGTTAGCCTTCCATCCAATCGGCTGTCTTGTCGTCGAAAAGCAGCGCTTGGCAGTCTTGAGACATTGCGAGCGCGGCGGGGCCATCGTCCTGTTGCGGGCAATCCGTATCGACAAGGTCGCCAGACTGATCAAACTCAAACCAGTAAGCGCGCGTCGCGCGGAGTGTGGAGCAGGGCCATTGCGCGTTGAACGCCGCGACCTCTGCCGGCGAAACAATCACCTTGCGGCCAATAATCTGCATTGGTCGCGGTCCTATTCGCCGAAATGAAAGACGCGGGCATAATCGAGCAAGATCGACTCGACGTTATGCGCGTTACCGGGAGTCCAGCGCGTCCAAGGCTTGAACCAATCCTGATATTCGATGACTGCGGACTCGGGCTCGCAATGCTCCGAAAGATTGCCGACGATACGGACGGCCGGTCCGCCGGTGCAAAGCAGGATGCAATATTCCGCCGGTGCGCGGTCCGCGTCGCGGCTGTACGGGTTAAACCATCCGGTGCGGACCTCAACGCTAAGCGCGTCATCCTCGATTGCTTGGCGCGCGTTGTCCCGCGCGTCGTCATCGCGGCTGTTGTCAGCCTTGCGAAGCGCCGAAACCATCTCAACGATTGAATGGAATTGCGCGATTGCCTGAGAGAGTCCGCCGTCGTCACGAGTCGTCATGATTGAATCCCTGGGGTTGATTGAGAGGGGAAAGGCGAGGGGCGGGGCTGTTAGCCAATGGGCCGCGATTGGTCGGGGCTGATGCCGGACGAAACGACGCGGAAAACGGCAATGCCGTTTGCTTCCAAGGTCGCCAGCTTGGCGCGGCTGATACGTTCGGCGAAGCGCGCGCGATCCTTTGCGCGCTCGCAAGCGGTCGCCTCATCCCGTGCAAAAAGGGAAATGTGAAAGTCGCAACCCGTCGCGATACGGCGCACCGTGACGTTAAACCGGGTTGTCTTGATTGAGTGCAGCATGGGCCTTCCATCCGTTGATTGCGACGGGCCATCCGTCGCTAGACAGCCAATACCGATTAAAGCCGGCGGATGTCAATTGGGTTCAACGGATGGAAAACGGACGGGCCATGGCAAGCCGGTCTAAAGCCGGAAAACGCGTAGCACAAAGCGGTTTCTGCGAAGAAAGCGCTGCAATATCTACGTGCTGGACCTCGCTTAACCAGGCTGTTTCGAGCGCGCTCGAATGGTTGCGAAAGCGCGCAAGATCGAAAGCGAAACCGCTTTCAATACGTTGAAATCATTGGCTTATCTGGCCTCTGCGGATGGCAGAGCATGCAAGCGGTTGTGTCGGGGATACAACCGATGGTTACGGCCGCTTTGAGATGAATTAAGCGGAAACAACCACTTTCTTCTATACATCGCGACGTCAACAGAAGATTATTCTCTTATTGCAACGCACAAAGGTATTTGGGTCCTTCCGGGGCGCTCCCCCATGCGGGTGACGCGCGACCGCCCGACTCCGCTAGAGATAAAACTTCAAAAGCGGGTTTCTGTTCTCGGCGCGGTTGTGGAGCCTGGGCGGCGAGCCCACCCGGCTTGCCCCTCAAAACATCAGATTGGCGATTTCCATAGGGGGAAATTGATAGTTTGGTCCGGCGGCTGTCCGGCGCGGCGAAGGGATACCGAAACGCGCTCGAAAGAAACAATACCGATTGAGACCGTATGGCTCTCAATCGGAGCCTCCATCCATGATCGTTATCGGCCTCAAGGGCCTTATCGGGTCCGGCAAGACCACCGTCGCCCGCCATCTCATCGATAATCACGGGTTTGTACGCGGCCGGTTCGCTGGCGCGCTGAAGGACATGCTGCGCGCCTACCTGCGTTACCGGCGCTGCGACGAAGCCACCATCGAGCGCATGATCGACGGCGACCTGAAGGAGCAGCCGTCGCCCTGGCTGGGCGGCAAGTCACCCCGGCACGCCATGGAAGGGCTCGGGGGGCTTTGGGGCCGCGATCACATGGGCTCGGACTTCTTCATCGGCACCGAGACCGACCGGCTCTACATGCAGGCACCGGCCCGCGTCGTCTTCGAGGACGTGCGGTACGCTAATGAGGGTGAAGCCATCGACCGCATGGGCGGTTGGGTGGTCGAGATCGTTCGCCCCGGCCTGACCCCCCAGGAACATCGCACCGAGAAGGCGCAGGCCGAAGTGAAGGCCCATCGCTCGGTCCTCAACTATCAGGGCGACATGGCGTCCACCTTCCGGCAGATGGACATCGTCGTGGCCGATCTGGTTGCGCGGACGGACCGCAGCAACGTGATCGGCTGATCATGGGAAAGACCGTCAACCGCCAAGAGCTTGCGGACATCTTCGGCTATTCGCTGCCGACGGTTTCCGCATGGGTCGAGAACGGAATGCCGGTCAAGTCGCACGGCGGCCGTGGCAAGCAGTTCGAGTTCGACACGGAAGACGTGCTGAAGTGGCTGCTCGCGCGTGAGCGGGCAGAGCGCAAGGCACATACGGCCGCGACGCTGAAGGAAGGCGGCGAAGAGATCACCATCGACAAGGCGCGCCTCCGCAATGAGATCGCGAAGGCGAAGCTGTCAGAGTTGGAATTGGCGACGAAGATGGAGCTTGTGCGCCCCATCGACATGGTCGCCAAGGTGCTCTCGAACGAGATCGCCAACGCTCGCGCGCGACTGCTTGGCATCCCATCCAAGCTACGGCCTGCGATCCAACTCGAAGTCGGCGCTCCTGAAGGCACGAAGAAGCTCGTCAACGAAGTTGAGCGGCTGATCCTCGAAGCACTGAACGAAATCAAGATGTCGGCGGACGATCCGGTCGAGGAAGAGCCTCACGTCGAGCCGCCGTCCGAACCTGTCGAGCAGAACGAAGAAGAAGATGACGACTAGTGAGTTCAAGCCTTCGTGGATGAAGTGGCCGCCTAACAGTTGCGAAGTCTGCACCGCCTGGAAACGGGAAGGGGAGTGGCATGGCGTGTGTCAGCGTGCCGCCTCGATCCATTTTGACCAGCCCACCGATGCGCGTCAGCGCTGCCCTGAATATCAGCGCAAGCCGGATGCCTAATGACTTCCGCCGTCGCCGTAGTTGATGAATTTCGTGAGGACGCTGCGTATGAAGCTCGGCTTCGTGCGCAGGTCCGCGAGATCATTGCGCAGAGCTTCAGTCCGCCGCCGAAGCTGACCGTCTCGGAGTGGGCGGACGAATACCGCGTGCTCTCGCCGGAAGCGTCTTCGGAGCCGGGCAAGTGGTCAACTGCTCGGGTCGAGCCGTCGCGCGGCATCATGGATGCCTTCGCCGACCCCGAGATTGAGATCATCACCTGTATGGTCGCGGCGCAGACGGTGAAGACGGAAGTCATCAACAACGTGGCTGGCTTCCACGTCCATCTCGACCCGTGCCCGATGCTCATTCTGCAACCGACGTTGCAGATGGCCGAAGCCTACTCGAAGGATCGTCTCGCGCCGATGATCCGCGACACGCCTCCGCTCGCGGCGAAGCTCGGCAACAGCGCGCGGGACTCCGAAGACACGATCCTTCACAAGAAATATGCGGGCGGGCATATCACCATGGCGGGCGCAAACTCGCCTGCATCGCTCGCGTCGCGTCCGATCCGCATTCTGCTCTGCGACGAAGTTGATCGCTATGAGGCGAGCGCCGGTAAGGAAGGCGACCCGGTCTCGCTCGCTATCGAACGAACCACGACGTTCTGGAATCGCAAGATCGCGCTGGTCTCGACGCCGACGATCAAGGGCGCGTCGCGCATCGAGTCCTCCTATGAGGAAAGCGATCAACGCCGGTTCTTCGTGCCGTGCCCGAAGTGCGGCCACATGCAACATCTTCGCTGGGCGCAGGTCAGATGGCCCGACAACGAACCGATGTCGGCGCGTTATCACTGCGAATACAGTGATCCCGACACCGGCGAAGTGTGCGATCACGGGTGGAGCGAGGCCGAGCGGCTGAAGGCGATCCAACGCGGCGCGTGGATCGCCACGAAGCCGGAAGTGAAGGGGCACGCGGGCTTCCATTTGAACCGCATCGCGTCACCGTGGCGCGCCCTCGGCGAGATGGCGCGCGACTTCGTCTTGGTGAAGAAGCACCCCGAGCGCTTGAAGACCTGGGTGAACACGCGTCTTGCGGAGACCTGGGAAGAGCGTGGCGAGCGCGCTAACCCGGATTCGATCTATGCCCGTCGCGAAGAGTACGATGCCTCGATCATCCTCCCGGCCGGTGTCGGCTGCGTCACCGGGTCGGTCGATATTCAGGACGACCGCGCCGAAATCGAGTGGTGCGGTTGGGGCCAGGACGATGAATCGTGGTCGCTCGACTACAAGGTACACTATGGAGCGCCGAACACGCCCGGCTTTTGGGAGGTCGTCGATAACGCTTTGCTGCGCACGTTCAAGCATCCGTCCGGTGTCGAGATGCGCGTGGAGGCGGCCTGCATCGACTCTGGCGGTCACTTCACCCAACACGTCTACAACTTCGTGCGCCCTCGCATTGCGCGGCGCGTCTACGCGATCAAGGGCGTCGGCGGCCCCGGCCGTCCGATCTGGCCGGTGAAGGGCACCGTCAACAAGGCCAAAAACGTCACGATCTTCGTGCTCGGCGTGGATCAGGCCAAGGACATGCATTACAAGCGGCTCGAAGTGAAAGAACCCGGCCCCGGATTCTGCCATTACCCGCTGCTCGAAACCTATGACAAGAAGTTCTTCGAGGGCCTGACCGCCGAAAAAGCCGTGCTGAAGACCGATAGGAAGGGCTTCGTCACGAAGGAATGGCACAAGGTCCATCAGCGCAACGAACCGCTCGATCTCCGCGTCTACAACATCGCGGCTCGGCTCTCGCTCGGGATCAATATGGAGCGCCGTTTGATGGCGTTGCGCGCCGCAGCGGCGAACGCGCTGAATGCCGCTCCGCAGCCGACCGTCGCGCGCGAAGAACCCGCCCCGGCGGCTCCCCAGGCCGTTCCTGGGCGTCGGCGCATCCGCAGTCGTGGCGTTGAAAGTTAAGAATCGAGCGGTTAGATGAAGAGCATGATGACCGGAGATGATGTTCGAGCCGCCCGTGCGAAGCTGGGCCAAATGTGGAAGCCCGGAGGCGCCGCGCTGACCGCGCAAGAGCTTGTGCGCGCCCTTGGGCTGTCTGAAGACCACGGCACCGACCACGTTTACAACATGGAGAAGGGCAAGTCGGCAGTGTCCGGCACTATCGAGATGCTTCTGCGCATCTATCTCGCCGGTGGCGTGCCGCCTGACGATGTCGTGATCTTCAGAGAAGCGCCCAAGCGAGCGCGATAGGGCGCTATCTGCCGCTCTCTCATTTCCTGGCTAAGCGGGTAGTTAGGCGAGAGGATCGCCCTCCGCTTGTGTTTTTTCGTAAGTTGTGGACAGATGTCGAAGCAACTTGCCGTGTCCCATCTTAATCATTGAAAATATTGCATTTGGCCTGAATCGGCCAGGGGCGTTGGTCCCTAAACGGTCCATCACCCCCTGGCCCGGCCTAGAAGAAGGAATCTGCCATGGCGTATCGCAACAAGACTTACATCTGTTTCGATGGTGATACTGACATGAACTATTATCGACTGATGCAGGCATGGAAAGACAACGAGCACCATGACTTTAATTTCCACAATGCGCACGACCTCAATACTGCGCGTGACTCAAGTCAGGAAGAAAGCATCAAGCGGCAGCTACGCGAGCGGTTTGCCAACTCGAAACTTCTCATCGTCCTCATCGGCGAGAAAACGAGGCTGCTAACTAAGTTCGTCAAATGGGAAATGGAGGTAGCTCTGCGCCTGGATTTGCCAATAGTCGGTGTGAATTTGAACGGCTCCCGGCAGAGTGATGGTCGATGCCCGCCCGCAATCAAGGATGAACTAGCGGTCTTCGTGCCTTTTAGCCAAAAGATAATCTCATACGCGATGGACAACTGGCCGGTCAGCCATAAATCCTATCGCGCGCAAGGCAAGAGTGGGGCTTACGTGTACAACGACTCCATCTACCAGAAGCTGGGCTTTGCTATATGAGGTTCGCATCGTACCTCACACGGTCATATTGGAAGTACGCATTATTTTCGAAGCAGGCTGGTGCTGACCTTCTGAAGGCTCTTGGCGCTCAGAATCTAATCATTGGGCTTCTTGATTCGTTCAAGGTGATACCGCGAGACACGCTGCCGGGCATCACTTTTTGGGCGATGCTTCTGATCTCCGTCGTATGGGTTTTGCTCTCGCGCAGGCCGGTGTTGAAGGTCACTTACAAAATTCCAAAAAAGGACTTTTGTTACGAAGTGCGTATCGGCGACCTGCTAACCAGCAAAGAAGACATTGTCGTCAGCACAAACACGACTTTCGATACGGACATGGCAAGCGGACTGATATCGCCGAAGAGCGTACAGGGCCAAGTTGTTGCACGTTTCTTTGATGGGAAGACCGACGAACTCGATAAGCAGCTAAAAAAGGCTTTGGCCGGAGTGCCGTACACCGACGCTATAAGTCCCGGAAACAAGAAACGATACCCGTTCGGCACGGTCGTCAAAATTCCGGCGCATGGCAAGAACTTCTACTTTCTTGCCATGTCGGAGTTGAATGAGCACGGGACCGCGGGGTCAACCCAATCGCAGATTGCCACTTCTTTGGAAAAGCTGTGGGAGTTCGTGGGGAGCCAAGGTGAGATAGGTGAATTGGCAATGCCACCTATAGGTACCGGTCGGGGGCGATTGCAGTTGCCGCGTAGAAAAGTGATCGAACTTATTGCTCAGTCCTTTGCTGATGCTTCGCAGGAAAAGGCATTCGCAAACAAACTGGCTATCGTGGTGCATCCCGACGATGCAAAGCGCTATGAAGTTAACCTATTCGAAATTCGCGATTATCTCGCAATGAGCCTGCACCACTAAGGGAGATCGGAACGATCTCTTGCGAGCGAGCCATGTCCCGTAGCTTCGGGTCATGGCAAAGACCGTCGAAGAGCAGCTTGAAGAGACCTTAAACTCGATCTCCACGGTCGAGCAGAACGGTCAGCGTTACACGATCAAGGATCGTGAGCTTTGGCGCGCCGATCTGCGCCAACTCGATCAACGCGCTCAGCGCCTCGAAAAGCAGGCCGAGCGGGCCAAGCGGGGCGGTCTCCGCATTCAGCGGGTGATCCCGCTGTGATCAAACCCGTCGCCCCGACCCTGATTGACCGCTTTCTGGCGGGCGTCGCGCCCAATTTCGCGACGCGCCGCTACCATGCGCGCCTCTCGCTCAATTACATGGGCCAATACGCCGGTGCGAAGTCGAACCGCGCGGCCCTGAAGGCTTGGAAGACGCACCCCGGCTCGGCCGATTCCGACTCGCTGGGCGATCTCCCGGCGCTGCGCAGCCGCTCGCGCGATCTCGGCCGCAACAACCCCATCGCCGCCGGTGCGAAGCAGACCTCCAAGAGCAACGTCGTCGGCACCGGCCTGCGCGTGCGCTCGAAGCTGAATCCGAAGCTGCTCGGCCTCTCGCCGGAAGCCGCCGAGTTGTGGGAGCGCAAGGCAGAGACGCTGTTCGACCTTTGGGCGCAGTCGAAACTTTGCGACATCACGCTCACGCAGAACTTCTATGAGCTTCAGGGCCTCGTTTTCAACGCGGTGTTCGAGTCCGGCGACACGTTCGTTCTTCGCCGCGCGCCGAAGCGTCCCAACGCCGTTGTGCCGCTCGCCCTCAACGTGATCGAGGCCGACCGCGTCGGCACGCCGACCGAGTTGCAGGGCGAGTATCTGATCCGCGACGGTGTCAAGATCGACGAAGACGGCGCGCCGGTCAGCTACTTCGTGCTCAATGAGCATCCCGGCGAGCGAGTGACGTACACCGTCAACGGCTTCACGGAGGTCCCGGCCTTCGGCAAGAAGTCCGGCGAGCAGATGGTGCTCCATATCTTCGAGCGCATGCGCCCCGGCCTGAACCGTGGCATTCCGCAGCTTGCCCCCGTCATCGAAATCCTGAAGCAACTCGACCGCTACAGCGAAGCTGAGTTGATGAAGGCCGTCGTGTCGTCATTCTTCACCGTCTTCCTGAAGACCCAGGGCGACGATGGTATCGCACCGGCCATTCCGGGGGCGTATCCCGGCATGGGCGCGAACGAAGTTACGATGGGGCCTGGCACTATCGTTGACATCGGCACCGACGAAGAGATTCAGACGGCGCAGCCCGCGAATACCGCGAACTTCGACCCGTTCTTCCAATCCGTTGTGCGGCAGATCGGCGTCGCGCTCTCGATCCCGTTCGAACTGCTCATGATGCACTTCACGGCGAGCTACAGCGCGTCGAGGGCGTCGTTGGAGATGGCTGCACAGTTCTTCCGCGACCGCCGGACGTGGCTTGTCCGCAACTTCTGCGCTCCCGTTTACGAGTGGTTCCTGACCGACGCGATCAACGCTGGCCTGATCGAGGCTCCCGGATTCTTCAACGATCCCGTGAAGCGTGCTGCATGGCTCGGCGCTCAGTGGATCGGCCCCGCGCGGATCATCCTCGACCCGCTGAAAGAATGGAAGGCCGAGACCGAAGCCGTCAACCTGGGCGCTCGCACCATCGAAGCGGTCATCATCGAGCGCGGCGGTGACGACTTCGAGCAGACCACGGCGCAGCGCGCTCGCGAGCATCAGGCCCGAGCGGCGGCGAAGCTCGAACCCGAAATCCTCGCTCCGTCCGGCATGGGCTCGCAAGTCAAGGAAGACGTGAGCGAGAACCGCGAAGACGACGAAGAGACCCCGACGCCGAAGAAGCCCGAGAAGAAGCAATGACCGTCAACGTCCGCAACCCGCTGATCTTCGACGCCGCTCTCACGGCGAATTGGGCCATGGAAGAGGGGGCTCTGCGCCAGATCATGGAGATCGCCGCGCGCGAGAACCAGATCACGCCGCAGATGCTCGAAGCCTATCGGGGCCAAGAGCTTGAGCGTTCCGAACGCGCGACCCGGCGCGGCAACGTCGCCGTGATCGACGTGGCTGGCCCCCTGTTCAAGCGCGCCAACCTCATGACCACGTTCTGCGGCGCGACCGCTTACGAGACCGTTCGCCGCGACCTTCAGGCCGCGACGGACAACGCCTCGATCAGCGCGATCCTGCTCAACATCCACTCGCCTGGGGGCGAGGCCGCTGGCGTTGCGGAGCTTGCCACGGCGATCAACGAAGTGCGCGGCCGTAAGCGCATCGTCTCCTATGCAGGCGATCAGGCGGCCTCCGCTGCGTTCTGGCTGGGCACTGCGTCCGACGAGTTCATTATCGGCCCGACCGCTGCGCTGGGCTCCATGGGCGTCGTGGCGGGCTACCGGGACACGTCTGCACAGGACGCCGCGCGCGGGATCAAGACCATCGAGTTCGTGTCTTCGCAGTCGCCCTACAAGCGCGTGGACATCAACACCCAGGAAGGCCGCGACCGCGTTCAAGCGCGCGTGGACGCGATGGCCGCCGTGTTCGTCGAGACGGTCGCGAAGTATCGCGGCGTCAGCGTCGAACACGCGCTCGAACATTTCGGGCAGGGCGATGTCTTGATCGGCAAGGCGGCAGTCGATGCCGGGATGGCCGATGGCGTTGCGACGTTCGAACAGGTTCTCGCGAGCTTGTCTCGCGGTGAAAGCCCGAAGGCCCACTTCGGGTTCAATCCGGCCGCTGAAGGCCAAGCCAATGTTGAGGAAGAGATGAAGGACGAAACTGGCGCGACGGCCGCTACCACCAAGCCGGAAGAGACCACCACCGCAGCCGTGACCACGACCACGACCGCGACCATTGATGTCGCCGCAGAGGCCCGCGCGGCCGAGCGCAAGCGCGTCACCGACATCATGGGCCTGACGCTGCCGGGTTACGAGGACATGGCCGCAAAGGCTATCGAAACGGGCTCTTCGGCCCATGAGTTCTCGGCCATGATCGTGGCTGCTGAAAAGGCCAAGCGCACCGAGCGCGCCGCTGACATCAAGTCCGACACCGAAGCCAACTCTGGCGTCGCTCCGTCGAACGGTCAGGAGACGGCGCAGGGCGACGAAGCCGCTGTGAACGCAATTCTCGGCGCGATGAAGCTCGCGTCCGGCAACTAAGGAGCCGCAAGGTGGCTAAGTTTGAGAACGAAGGCGCATACGTCCCGAGCATGCTCATGCTCGGCCACCACCGCGCCCGCAAGGTGACGATCAAGTCGGGCGCTGGAAAGCTCGACCGTGGCACGGTGCTCGGTCAGGTCACGGCCGACAAGAAGTACCTCAAGTCGATCCTCGCGGCTAACGACGGCTCGCAGGTCCCCGACGCGATCCTCAGTGAGGCGGTCGATGCGACCTCCGCTGACGTTGAGGCCATCGTCTACATCGCTGGCGAAGTCGATCAGGACAAGCTGATCCTCGGCGCCGGTCACACCCTCGGATCGGTCGATGCGGTCTTCCGCACGAAGTCGATCTGGCTCGTTAAGCCGATGGGCTAACCGAGACAACCTCGAAGAAAGCAACGGGAAGCCCTACCTATGGACCTCTTTTCGACCACCGCCCTCAACCGTGTTGTCGAGGAACTGCCGCTCAACCCGGCGTTCTTCCTCAACACGTTCTTCACGACCGCCGAGACCTCCAATACCGAAGACATCAAGTTCGACTCGGTGAAGGGTCGTCGCCTGATTTCGCCGCTCGTCTCGCCCATCGTCGCGGGCAAGGTGATCCGCGAGAAGGGCTACAAGACTCAGTCGCTCGCCCCGGCCTACATCAAGGACAAGCGCGTCTTCAAGCCGAGCGGCCAGTTCAAGCGCCGTGCTGGCGAGAAGATCGGCGGTTCCCTGTCGCCCGAGCAGCGTCTTGCCGCGTCCATCGGTTTTGCCGTGAGCGAGCAGTTGGATATGTGGACCCGCCGTCTGGAAGTCATGTCGGCCGAAGTGCTGCGCACCGGCAAGCTCGTCCTGAAGGGCGACGACTATCCCGAGCAGCTTGTTGACTTCGGTCGCGATGCCGAACTGAGCATCGTCCTGACCGGCACGGACAAGTGGGACAACGCCGCCGTCAACCCGCTCGACGACATCGAAGATTGGGGTCAGATGATCTTCGATCATTCGTCGCTGACCTGCCGTGACGTGATCATGGCGAGCGACGTGTGGAAGACCATCCGTGCCAAGTTGGCCGGTCCCGACACCGATGCGGTCGCCAAGGCGATGCGTCTTCAGATCGACATGACCAAGGCGACCCTGGAGTCGGCCCGTGCGTCGCTCGGCCCGATCCTGATCACCCCCGGTATCCGTCTGGTCGCTCAGTTCGGCGACTACCGCCTGTGGGTCCACGCCGACAAGTACGTCGATCCGCTCGACGGTGTCGAGAAGGACGTGCTCCCGGCCGGTGAAGTCGTCATGGCTTCGCGCGAGATCGAGGGCGTCCGTCACTTCGGCGCGATCATGGACCTGAAGGCCGGTATCCAGCCCCGCGACTTCTTCGTGAAGTCCTGGGAGGAGGAGGACCCGTCCGTCCGGTACATCCTCGGCCAGTCCGCTCCGCTGATCGCGCCCTACCGCGTGAACGGCACCCTGGGCGCGAAGGTGAAGTAATGCCGATCTATCGCGGCCTCGTAACGATCAAGCGTGACGGGCGGTATCTTCCGCCCGGCACGCCCATCGAAATGAGCGAGAATGAAGCGAAAGCCCTCGGGCCTGCTCGCGTCAAGCTCGCCGACGATCAGGTCTCGGCCGTGGCCGAGATCGCTTTGGGTTCGGCCAGCACGCTCGCTGGTATCGAGTCCGCCGGTGATGCCCCCGGCGACGCGCCGTCCGCTGATGAAGTCCCTCCCGCCTCGCATCAGACGGACGGCGCGAGCACTCGGATCGCGGATATCTCGTCCGCAATCGACCTGCTCGACGAAAAGAAGGACTTCTTCAAGTCCGGTCAGCGTCAGGGCAAGCCGAAGCAGAAGCCGATTGAAGAGATCGTCGGTTTCGATGTTACCGACGAAGAGATCGACGCTGCCTTGGCCCTGCGCGCATCGGGCGTCTGATGCCGGTCGAGACCGACAACGATCTGTTGATCTTCCTCAACCCCGACGAGTTCGGGGTTGAGGCGCATTACGTGAGCCGCGATCCAGCCGTCGAGCCCAAGGACATTCCTGGGCAGTTCGACGACGAAGGAAGCAACTGGAATCCGAACCGTTGGAACGGGACGCAGTTCCAGATGCAGATGGGCGCGAGCGTCACGTCCACCGGCCCGACGTTTCTCTGCCGCACGTCCGATCTGCTCAAGGGCGGCCGAAAGGGCGAAAAGCTGACGATCAAGGGCCAAGAATATCGGATCGAGGACAAGCGGCCGGATGGCACCGGCTTGACCTTGCTCTTGCTCATGGCGAACGACTGACATGGCGCATCCTCGCAAGCGTATCCGAGAAGCGTTTCGAGCCCGGCTCGCCGAGAGTGTTGACGGCGAGTATCGCACGGCCGCGCAGAGCCGCGTGTATGCGAGCCGCATGGCTCCCGTGAACGAGGAAGAGTTGAAAGAGGATGGCCCGGCCATTCTCGTCTATGCGCGCATGGAGAAGTACAACCCCGAGAAGGACTACGGGGTGGAAGGCGACGCGACCTATATCGAGCGCGAGTTGACGCTGGTCACGGAGGCGATGCTGCTCGGCGGCGAAACCGTTGACGACAAGCTCGACGACATGGCCGAGCAGATGGAAGTCGCGTTCGAGGGCTTCGTGATCCCCGGTTTCGAGTCCGCCCGCATGCGGCTGCTCGAGTCCGACATCGACGTGATCACCGAGCAGGTCAAGCGACCCATTGGCGCTATCGGCCTCGTTTGGCAGGTCATCTATCGCACTGAATGGCGTCCGCGCGTCACGGCCAACGACATCAATGCCGCGATGGCGGACTTCCTGGCGGGCAAGTAATCATGGTCAAGTTTCTCCGCGATCCCGCGAGCACCGGCGGCGTTGCTGATCCGGAAGCGACGGACATCGACCGGCGGGCGCAGGATGTCGTCAAGTTCGGCAAGATCAAGGAAGTGGACTACAAGCGCCAGCCCCCGGCGTATCGCGTCCTGATCGGCGACGAGAACGACGAAGACAATCATAACATCACGGATTGGCTCCCGGCTGGCGGCATGCGGGCGAAGGGCGACCGTGAGACGCATTTCCTCGAAAAAGGCGAGAAGGTCGTGCTGCTCGCGGAGGGCGGTGAGCTCGCGACCGCGCAGGTCTACCCGGCAGGCACGTATACGCCTGAGAATGAAGACGAGAAGGAGACGACCGACAAGGCGGGTGTTTGGCGCAAAGTCTTCGCCAAGCCCAAGAGCCAGGACGGCGAGGGCGGCGAAGGCGGCGAGGGCGATCAGGGCGGCGAAGGCGATCAGGACGGGCAGGACGGCGAGGAAGACGAGATCCTTGGCGAGATCAGTTACGACCGCAATACGGGCGACTGGCTAATCAAGGGCATCAAAGACAAGGGCTCGATCACGCTCGAAGGCTCGGGCTGCAAGATCGTCATGAAGGACGGCACGATCACGCTGAAGGCGAAGAACCTGAAGATCGAGATGGAAGAGAACGTCGAGATCGAGGCAGGCGACACCTTTGAGTCGACGGCGGAAACGTCGGCGCACGAAGCGGGCGAGATCGTTCTGGCGGGCATGACGTACCTGGGCGCGAGCGGCAAGGACGATAGACCGGCGATCCCGGTCGAGATCGTCAGCGATCAACCCGCGAAGGCGGTCCGGTCGAAATAAGAGCGACCGGATCAGGCTGTAAGCGACCCTGCCGACGCGGCACGGTGCGCCTTATGGCGACCATTGATCTCAACACCGGCAAGCCTCTCGAAGGCATCGAAGATGTCTGGCAGTCGATTGCGACCATCCTGAGCACTTCGCTGAAGTCGCTCGTGATGGCCCGCGATTTCGGCTCGAAGATGCCGCGCCTCGTTGACCATGCCGTGTCGCCGGTGACGCTGATCGACTTCTACGCGGCCGTGCCGGAGGCGATCAATCGCAAGAGCCCCGAGTCCCTGATGGCGGAAGAGCCTCGGTTTCGCATCATCCAGATGGAGCTTGCCGACATGACGGATCAGGGTCACGCCCAATTCGATATCGACGGCATCTATTACCCTCGCGGTCATCTCGGAGATTACTCGGAAGCCCGCGATGCGCGCGGCCGTGTTGTCCTCTCTGACAATCTGATCGTCGGGAGCTACGTCTGATGGACGCGCCGCTCCCGAACCTGCCGCTGCCTGTCATCGAGCGCGAGCCCGCGTTCCAGGCGTTGTTCGACGCGCGCCTGACGCAGATGCGTGGCCTGCTTGAGACCGCCGGTCTCAATTGGGACACGTACATGCTGCGGTCGGACCCGATCAACAACTTCTGCCGCCACGCGGCTTACGGCGATCTGCTCTATGTCACGTCGTTGAACGACACGTTCCGCGCGACGCTGCTCGACTTCGCGCAGGGCGCGGACCTGATCGCGCAGGCGTCCGATTGGAACTTGACGCAGGCCGAAGGCGAGTCCCTTGAAGACCTGCGACGCCGTCTGCGCGAGCGCAAGAAGGGGCAGGGCGGCTTCACCGACAATTGGTACAAAAGGTACGCCTTCGCCGCCGACCCGCTCCGCGTGGCCGACGTTGGCGTTACGGGCGATGCTATGGGCGGGGTCAAGGTCTCGATCCTGTCCAAGGAAGGCGACGGCGTCGCCAGCGCTGACCTGCTCGCGACGGTCAATGCGGCGCTGAACAATCCGCTTGTCCTAGGCGACAACGATCACGTTCAGGTCGTCCCGGCGGTTATTCGCGTCGTCAACGTCGAGGCTGATGTGTGGCTCTTGCCGGAAGCCCCGGCGGGCGAGTTGCAGACGGCCCAAGATCGACTGAAGACCGAGTTCGCCGCAGCGCGTCGCCTGGGGTGGGACTTCACGGCTGACTTCGTGATCGCGTCCCTGCGCACTTCCGGCGTCCGCCGGATTGTCATGATCTCGCCCGCCGCCAACGATTACACGCGCGTGGAGCCTAATGAGGCGGTGGCGCTCGGCACCGTCAAGCTCAACTTCAAGGGTCGGTCCTATTGATGACCAACCTGATCGACATCGTCCCGCGCAACTCAACGCCGCTTCAGCGATCCGTGGTGCAGACCATCGACTCGCGCTCGCGCTATGCTGCGTTGGTGCAGTCGATCATCGACGTGCGCTATCTCGACGTGATCCCCGAAGACGTTCTGCCGTGGTTGCTGCGCCATTGGGGCCTCGAAGACGCGGCCGAGTTCGTCGCGGACCATCAGCGCCTCTACAAGGAAGGCAAGCGCTGGCAGACGCTCCGTGGCCGCGTGGAAGCGTATGAGATCGTCTTCGATTGGCTGGGCCTCGACGGCATCTATGAGCGCGGCGACCATAAGGCCGTGCGCTGGGGCCTGTTCCAGATCGGGCTCACGGAGCGGCCGGACCAAGACACGCTGATCAACCTGATCGGGCTGGCGAACCTCTCGAAGAAGGCGTCGAGCGTCCTGGGCCGCATCTATGGCGGCTATGACATCCGGCCGATGCGCCTCGACATGATGCGCCTTGACGGCGCGCTGCTCGATGATTGGTCCGGCGTCTATCTCACCGGCATCAAGCCGAAGCTGTCGTTCGGCAAGCAGCACGGCGAGGAAGTCGATTTCAATATCGACTTCGACGGCGGCGTCTTCACGTCGGTCGAGGGCGTCGCCCGCTTCGAGGAAGGCTTCGTGCTCGACCGCTCGCTGCTCGATGGCGAGGTCGTCGAGCCGTCCGTGGTTTCCATTCAGGCGTCGCTCTCGGGCGAACAGATCGACTTCGCGAAGGACGTTCTGATGCCTTGGCCGCGAACGCCCTGGCCGAGCGTCTCCTACTCCAACATTGAACAGTTCACGATTTACGGAGGACCCGATGGCACTTCTGGTTAATAGCGGGCGCGAAGGTCTCGCCGCCGCCCTGAAAGCTCGCACCATGTTTTTCGCCTGGGGGCGAGGGGACTCTTGGTGGGGGCGGACGGAAGTCAAGAACGCGACGTTCTCCGGTTCGCCGGAGCGCTTCACGCTCGAACACACGCCGATCTCGGCGCTGACCCTGAAAGACATTGGCAACGCGCTCACCTATGAGACGCCGCGTGACTACACGTTCAACGCCAACACCGGCGCGGTGACGCGCGTCAACGGCGGTCAGATCGCGCCGGGCGGAACCGTCCAAGCGCAGGTTCAATACGGCACGCCCGCCCTGGGCTCGGGAGAGATCGCCTTGGTCAACGAAGTGGGCCGTCGCATCGCATCGTCTGTTGAGTTCGTCGTGCCGGACGACAACGGCAACATCAGCACGCCGGGCGGCCAGCGTTGGACGATCTCGACGACTGCAACGCGCTATCTCTATTGCAGCGTGCTCTTCGACTACCTCGAAGCTGCCAACGAAACGATCCGCGAGGTCGGCATCTTCGTGGATGGCACGCGCAAGCCCGGAGTGCCTGAAGGGCAACTGTACTTGACTCCCGATCAGGTCGCCGAGCCGGGATACTTACTCCTGCTCGACCGCTTCGCGGGCAAGGTTCGCTCCCCGAGTGAGCGGCAGGGATTCTCATACGTTCTGGTGATCTAATGGCAGACGCTCGCGACCAACTTCCGGCATACATCAACACCTTCGACAAGACGAAGGGTTATCAGCGTCTTGCCGCGCACTATGACCGCTTCCTGACCTCCAACGAAATCAACGTCATTCAGGACATCGAGGCGAACCGGCTGAAGGGCGTCGCCGATGCGTTCTGGCGCGACGGTTCGCTGGTAAGCGGTGGCGCAATCGTGCTCGGCCCGATCATCAACGCGAAGGTCGAGGCGCAGTTGGCGGCGGCCAAGGTCTACATTCGCGGGGCGGTGCATGATATCGAAGCCCGCAAGCTCGTCATCTCGGCTGTCGGCACGGTCGTCATCGGCATCCGTCTGCGCACCTTCACCGTGACCTATGAGCAGGACCCGACGCTGAAGGGTATGGCTCCGGGTACGCGAGCGCAGGGCGAGCCCGGCGCTTCGGCGCTGGCGATGCTCGGCCGCTGGGGCTATGAGGGCGACGGCGAGGAAGGCGACTTCTTCCCGATCTATACGATCAAGGACGGCACTATCGACACGCCGAACGAACCCGGCATGGACGACGCCTGGGTGAACCTGCTCGCGCGCTATGACCGCGAGGCGCACGGCGGCTATGTCGTGGAAGGCTTCAACGTCAAGGCGCTGGGCCTCGACGAGTCCGGCAAGCAGACCTTCACGATCTCGGAAGGAACCATCAACGTTTGGGGTTACAAGCGGACCCGGCCTGCGTCCGCTCGCCTGCGCGTTACGGAAGAGCCCGAGATCATGCTGCTTGATGACGAGCCGCATGCTGTCAATTCCGGCACGCAGACGATCAAGGTTCGCTTCGCGCCCATCGCCTCGATCAAGGAAGTCACGATCATCGCCGAGAAGACGGTGACGCTGACGCACGGCACCTTCACCGGCGCGTCGGACACGCTCCCCGATCCGACCGTGCTCTCGATCCGGCAGGTCAAGCAGGGAGCGACCGTCTATGCGCCCACCGCCGACTACAAGCTGACCGGCGCGGCCGTCGATTGGTCGCCGAGCGGCGCGGAGGTCGCGCCGGGCTCGACTTATCAGGTCACGTATCGCTACCTGACCAGCGCCGAGCCGACCAACATCACGCGCGATGGGTTCGACATCACCGGCGCTGCCGACGACACGACCGCCTTCATCAAGTACGAGACCAAGCTGCCGCGCTATGACGCCATCGTGGTCGATCAGCAAGGCGTGATCTCCTACCTGAAGGGCATTAGCTCCCTGTACGCTCCGCAGCCGACTACGGTTGCGCCGACGCTGCACAAGCTGGCCGATGTCTACAACAATTGGGGCCTTGTTCCGACCATCAAGCAGGTCGCGACCGTCCGCATGCCTTTCGCCGATCTGCGCAGCCTCGAAACGATGGTCAGTGATCTCTACGCGCTGGTTGCTGAAGAGCGCCTTCAGCGAGACGTGGATCGCAAGGAAGTCTCATCGAAGCGGGGCGTCTTCGTCGATCCGCTGCTCGACGACGACATGCGCGATCAGGGCCTTCCGCAGACCGGCGCGATCTTCGGCGGCCTGCTCTGGCTGCCGATCATCCCGACCGTCACGACGATGCCCGCCGATACGGCGCTCACCTACACGTTCGATAACGTGTTCGAGCAGCGCCAGATCACCGGCGAGTCGAAGATCAACCCCTATGCATCGTTCGGACCCCCGGCCACCGATGTCGCGCTCAACCCGTCCGTCGATCTTTGGACCGACACGCAGGACGTTTGGACCTCGGTCTTCACGTCGAGGGTCGCGTGGCAGCGCACCAACTTCGCCGCTGGGCCGCTGATCGGCACCACGACCGAGACCACGGACCGCATCGTCAACAACGCGACGGTGGCTGAAGAGACCATTCGGCAGCGCTCGGTGGGCTTCACCATCCACAAGTGGGGCTACAACGAAGTCCTGAAGAAGGTGACGTTCGACGACATCGACGTGACTCCGGCGGGCACGATCCGCGCCGATGAACACGGCACGCTGACTTCGGCGTTCCAGATTCCGGCGAACGTTCCGGTCGGCGTGAAGCACGTCGCGTTCGAGGGCGTCGGCGGCTCGACCGCGAACGCGCTCTACACGGCCTACGGTTGGCTGACCACGATCACCAACGAGCGCACCATCGTCACCACCTATTGGTACAGCGCCGATCCGCTGGCGCAGACCTTCCGTCTGAGCGAGCCCCGGCAGGCGCTCGGCGTGGACGTTAAGTTCACCAAGGTTGGCGACAAGAATAAGCCGGTGAGGGTGCAAATCCGTGAGGTCGAGCTTGGCCTTCCGACCGAGCGCGTCGTCGCAGAGTCGATCCTTGATATGCACAACGTCAAGGTCATCGATCCGCTCTCGGTTGCTCCCCGTGTCGAAAGCGATTGGACGTTCGCCTCGTTCGAACGTCCCGTCACCCTGCGCGAAGATCGCAGCTACGCCATCACGCTTCTGACCGAAGACTCGACCCATTCGGTTGCCATCGCAGACCTGGGCGGCTTTGACCAGATCAACGGCTGGGTGACGAGCAACGCCTTCCCGCTGGGCACCTTCCTCGACGGCTCGGACTCGCGTACCTGGCTGCCGAAGCCTGGCCGCTCGCTGGGCTTCCGCCTTCGCTGCGCCAAGTTCGCCCAAGCGGTTCGCACGATTGAGGTCGGCGATCTGCCCGTCGTGGATTGCTCGGACCTGATGCCGCTGCTCGCGGCCGAGCGTCCCGAAGGCACCGCTATCGAAGTCGAGTTCGAGGCTCCGAATGGTGCGAAGTACGTGACCGCCCCTGCGGTCAACGTTTCGCTGCCCCAGGCCATCACCGGCACGCTGAAGGTCCGTCTGCGCGTGACCGGAAAGACGAACCTCTGGCCGATCATGCTCCCCTACGTTCAGGTTGTGGCGGGCGCGATCCAGGCCACCGGCGACTATATCACGCGCGCTTTTGAGGCAGGCACCGACTCGAAGGTTCGCCTGATCCTCGACGTGTATCTGCCCGGCAACTCGACGTTCGAGGCGAAGATTCAGACCGGCGTCAACGCTGGCCTGCCGGTGTGGTCAGCCCCGAATGCGCTGACGCTCGAAAAGGCGACGCAGCTTGGCGATGGCTGGGAAGAGCGTCAGTACATGCTCGACCACGTCAATCTCGCCGTGTCGCGCGCCTACGTGAAGATCGGTGGCGGTCCCGCCGCTCGCTCGAATGCTCGCAACATCCGCGCCGTCGCGGTCAAGTCCACCACGGGTTAATACGCCATGCCGAACGACAACTCTACGCGCGGCTATCCGCTTCCGCATCCTGACAACATCGCGCGTGAGGATGCGCAGCGAATCCGCGAAGCCATCGAGCAAATCAGCGCGGACATGACCGCGATGGAGGGCGACTCGGCGGTCGCGTCCGAGACCGTCGTGGGCATCGTCCGTCTCGCCACGGAAGCGGAGGCGAACGCCGGCACTTCGACGGCTGCCGTCCCCGTCGTGAAGCGTGTGAAGGACATGATCTCGGCGGGTATCAGCGCGACCGTACCCTCCGCGATCTCGACTGCAATCGCCAACCTTGTCGGCACCGCGCCGACGACGCTCGACACGCTCGGTGAGATCGCCGCAGCAATTGAGAATGACCGCGACACGATGGACGTGCTCAATGCGGCTATCGGCGCGAAGCTCTCGAAGTCGGCGAATCTCTCCGATCTGACCAATGTCGCCACGGCGCGGACCAACCTGGGCCTCGCCGCTCTTGCGCTGAAGGCGACCATCGACTCCGCAGCGCTTATCGCAGATGGCGTGATCACCTATGCGAAGCTCGCGTCCGGCGCGGTCTCAACGGTCGCCGACTTCTGCTCGAACACTGCAAGCAAGTTGCTGAGCGTCAATTCGTTGTGGGGATCGGCGGCGCCGCTGGCCATCAGCGGGGCGTCGGGCACCGTATCGCTCGACTTTGCTTCTCGTCTGAACTTCCATGTTCAGGCGACGGGCAACATCACGCTCGTTCCGACCAATTTGAAGGACGGTCAGGCGTTCGGCATCCGTATCAGCAAAGGCACCGCGAGCCTCACGATCGCTCTTGGCAACCAATCGTCTCCCGATGCGGCGACGTGGTATCCCATCGGCGGCACGGCACCGACCACGACTGACCAGTACGTCTACTTGTCTGGTCAGCGGATCGCCGACACCATCCTCTACAGCGGCGGGAAGATCGCATGAGCAATCGGCTTCTCATTCCGAAGTCGAAGCGCTTTCTCGTGAGCCCTTCGATCATTCGGCCGCGTGCGATCATCCCTGGGGTGATGCCCATCCCCAGGGCTTCCAAGCCGCCGGTTGTTCCGGGCTCGCGGACCTTCAGCACGGCGGGCGCGTTCAACTTCACCGTACCCAACTTCAACACCCTCACTGTCACTCTCCGTGGCGCAGGCGGCGGTGGCGGCGGCTTCTACTACTCGACCGACTATGACAGCACTCGGTACCCGAGCACGCCGGGGAGCGCTGGCGGCGCTACGAGCTGGAACGGGCTCGTCGCCAACGGGGGGCAGCCGGGAACGGAATCGAACTACATCGACGGTGTCGAAGAGGTGATCAATGGCAGCGCTGGCGCTGCTGGCGGTGCGTCTGGCGGCACGACCAACACCACCGGCGGCGGCAACGCTGGCGGCGCTGGCTCCTACACTCCCTCGTATGGTGGCGGGCGCGGCGGAAATGGTGGCGCAGGCGGCCTCGCCAGCAAGACCTTCGCTGTGGGCCAGCTAACGCCGGGCGCGGTCCTGTCCGGCACTGTCGGCGCACCGGGCGGCGGCGGCAGTTGTGTCGATCCCGGCTTCTTCGGTGGCGGCTACGCTGGGCAGCCCGGCACCGGCGCTTCCATCACGTTCACTTGGTCATAACGAAGGGATACCGAAACGGTCCCGACGCCGAGCAGGGTGGTCGCTAGGGTACGCTCAATCCCAATACTGAGGATTGAGAGAACAGATGTCCCTTACCGATTTCCTTCACGGCGTCGAGACTGTCGTCGTTGATAGCGGCCCCCGGCCGATCCAGACCGTCCGCTCGTCCGTCATTGGATTGATCGGCACCGCTCCCGCCGCGAACGAAGTGGCGTTCCCCCTCGATACGCCTGTGCTCGTCAACCGTCGTCAGGCGGCGGCCATGATCGGCGCGACCGGCACGCTGCCGCAAGCCATCGACGCGATTTACGACCAGGGCGGTGCGCTCATCGTCGTGGTCCGCGTCGCGGACGCGCAGACCGAGAACGAGCAGCTTTCGAAGGTCATCGGCGGCGTCGATGCCGACACTGGCGCGTTCACCGGCATTCACGTTTTCCGCGCGGCTGAAGCCGAGTGCGGCGTCTCCCCGATGATCCTGATCGCGCCCGGCTTCACGCATCAGCGTCCGCTCGGCGTCGCCGGTCATACCGTGACCGCGCAGGGCCAGAACTACACCAAGGCGACCGTTTCTTTCACCGGCGGCGGTGCGGGCGCGGTGCTGCCGACCGCGGCGCCGATCGTCACCGGCGGCAAGATCACCGGCCTCGAATTTCAGTCGCTCGGCTACGGCATCGTCTCGCCCTTGACCGCGACCATCAACGGCGACGGCACCGGCGCGACCGTGACGATCCAGATCGGCGCTGCGGCGAACCCGGTCGTCAGCGAGTTGAAGCAACTCGCCGATGGCTTCAAGGCGCACATCATCGCCGATGGTCCCTCGACGACTGATGCCGCTGCGTTCGCCTATCGCAACGACCACGGCACCCGTCGCGTGTTCATCGTCGATCCGACCGTGTCCGGCTGGTCCGTAAAGACCAACACCTATTCGCTCGAACGCTCGTCCGCCCGAGTAGCGGGCCTGATCTCGCGCGTGGACAACGAGAAGGGCTTTTGGGAGTCGCCGTCGAACAAGGAAATCTATGGCATCGGCGGCCTCGGTCGTCCCATCGACTACGCCTACGGCGACAAGAACAGCCGCGCGAACATTCTCAACGAGAACGAGATCGCGACGTTCATCCGCGACGAAGGCTGGTATCTGTGGGGCAACCGCACCTGCTCGGCCGATCCGAAGTTCGCCTTCCTGTCCGTCTCGCGCACCGGAGACATGATCGACATCTCCATCGCGAAGGCCCATCGCTGGGCGGTGGATCGCGCGATCACCAAGCAGTATTTCGAAGACGTGACCGCATCGGTGAGGGCGTACATGCGCCAGCTTCGCGTGCGTGGTGCAATCCTCGGCGGCGACTGCTGGGTCGATCCCGAGTTCAACACGGAAGCCGACATCTCCCAGGGTCATGTGACGTTCTCGTATGACTTCACCCCGCCGTACCCGGCCGAGCGCGTGACCTTCCGGTCGCATCTCGTCTCGGACTACATCCGCAACCTCTTCGCATAACGGGGACGAAAGATGATCCCGCGCGTACTTCGCAACTTCAACAGCTTCGTGAATGGCGTCGGCTATGCCGGTCGCGTGAGCGAGGTCGAACTGCCCGAACTTTCGGTGAAGACCGAAGAGTATCGCGGCGGAGGTATGGACGGCAATGTCGAGTTGGACATGGGGTTGGAGACTCTGACCGCCAAGTTCACCTTCGGCGAATACGCCAACCAGATTCTCGGCCTTTGGGGCAACATGGACGGCAACGCCGCCCGTATCCAGCTTCGCGGCGCTCTTCAGCGCGACGGCGAGACTGCGGTCCCGATGACTGTCGATCTCCACGGCGGCTTCAAGAAGAACACGCTGGGCACCTGGAAAGCAGGCGACCTGACGCAGAACGAAGCCGAGATGTCCATTCGGTACCTGAAGATTCAAATTCAGGACACCGTCGTCGTCGAGATCGACATCGACAACATGATCCGCATTGTCAACGGCGTGGATCAGCTTGCCTCCATTCGCACTGCGATGGGCATGTAACCAACCACCAACGGCCGACCTCGCTACGGCGGGTCGGCCACAACTGAGCGGGAGACTTAGACTGTGACTGACGAAGTTGAAGCGAAGAAGGACATGCGGCTGTCGGCGGATATCACGCTCGACTTCCCCTTCGACAAGGACGGCAAGACCTATTCGTCGCTGACCATGCGTCGGCCGAAGACCAAGGACTCGCTGAAGGCCGCCAAGTTCAAGGGCCACGATGCCGACAAGGGCATCCTGCTTCTGGCCGACCTCTGCAACGTCTCGCCGGACGTGATCGCCGAGCTTGACGAGATCGACGCCATGAAGCTGGGCGCGCAACTCGATGCTTTTCGTGGGGGTCAGTCGAGCTAAGCGATCTCCGCAAGGGGATTTTGACGCTCATTCGGCTGACCAAAGGCGGCTTCACGATCTCGGAAGTCGAGGAAATGTCCCTCGACGACTTCTATGGCTGGCTTGAAGACGCGACGAAGCTTCAGGCCGACATCAACAGGGCGATGAAGGCAAAGTAGCATGGCGACCGGCTTCTCCGTATTCGTCAACATCGGAGGCAAGGTCAGCCCCAGCCTCAACGCCGCAGTCAACGCAGCGAAGACCCAGGTTAACAGCCTGGGGGCTTCGCTCGCTGGCATGGCTGCAAAAATGAACGCGCCGTTCGCGGCCGTGAACCAACATCTCGCCAACACTTCGAAGCGCATGGCCGCGATGCAGCGCCATGGCCGCAACGCATCGCTCGGCGTCACCGCGCCCGCTGCGTGGTTCGGCGCGAGCATGATCAAGGACGCGGCCGAGTTCGCCAAGGCGGGCAACATGGTCGAGGCGTTGGGCGAAGCGACCAAAGAGCAGCGCGTAGAGCTCTCGAAGATGGCGCAGGACTTGGCTGGCCGGTATGACGCTGGCGGCGCGACCGGCATCATGAAGTCGGCGACCGAGCTTCTGAAGGCGGGCTTCACGTTCGAGCAGGCCAAGGGCGCGCTCGAACAGGTCTTGGCTGCGTCAGCACTGGCGGGCGATATGACGCCTGCCGATGTCGGCGCGTCGCTCAGCAAGACCATCACGCAATTCCGCATGCCCATGAAGACCTATGAGCAGGCGATGAAGTCTTCAAAGGTCGTGACCGACCGCATGGTCTACGCTGCCGTTTCGACCGTCGCGTCTATGAAGGACATCTCGGAGTCGTTCAAGTATGCGGGCGGCGTCGCTGCGACGACCGGCAACTCGCTGGACTCCGTCACGGCGATGGTCATGGCCTTCGCGAAGGCCGGTGTGCTCGGCTCCGAAGCGGGCGTCGCACTGCGCTCGGCCATCGTGCGTCTGGTCAAGATGCCGAAGGGTGGCATGAAGGCGTTGAGCCGGATCGGCATGAACCTGTCCGACTACACCCAGGCGCGCCCCGTCACTGCCGACACGGTCCTTGAGAACCTGAAGGCCGATGGCATCGACGCGAGCAGCGTGAAGGGTCAGATCGTCGATGCGATCAAGAACAACAAGGGCGATCACGCGGGGTTGTCGGCCGCGATCACCAAGGCGGTTCAGGGAGCGATCGGCAGTTCGTCTGCGGTCGATGCCGACAAGATTTCCGAGTCCGTGAACGATGCCGTCGCGGCTGCCGGGTCGAAGGTGGACATCACGAAGTTCATGACCGACCTGAAGAAGAAGATGGACGAGGGTGTCGCGACCACCGGCGACATCGCGCAGATTCTCGAAGCGCGCCATATCTCGCGTTACATGGCGTTGCTGAAGGCCGATCTGCCCGCAATGATCAAGGAAGTCGAAGAGAAGTCGGACGGCTACTCGCAGAAGCAATACAAGATCGCGAACCAAGGCTTGCCCGCCGTCCTGCTCAAGCTCGGGGCTGCCTGGGAGAAGTTCCGCAACACCATCGTCGAGTCGGTCGGCAACGACATCGCCAACGCCTTCACGAAGCTCGCCGACACGCTGCAAAGCTTGTCGGCCTCGAACCCGGCGCTGTTGAAGACCGGCGTTTACTTCGCCGCTGCGGCTGCCGCCGCCGGTCCGCTGCTCTTCGTCCTGGGCGCGCTCGGGCGTGTCGGGCTGCTCGCAATGCGCGGCATCAACTTTGCGGTGCTCGGGATGCTGTTGCCCTTCCGGCTGCTCGCCGGGGTGATCGCTGGCGTCGGCGCTGCCGCCGTAGGCCGCTTGGCGGCGATGACCCTTGGCTTCCGCATGCTGACGGCCCTCGGGGCAGGGGCGACGCTCTCGGCTCTCGGTGGCTCTCTGCTCGCCCTGGGGCGGTCGATCCTGCTCTTCCCGCTGACGGCTCTGCGGGCCATCGGCCTCGCCATGTGGGCGCTGGTCGCTAATCCGGTCGGTCTGATCATCACGGCGCTGGTCGTCGCCCTGACGGCTTTGAGCGTGTGGGTCTACAACAATTGGTCGGGCATCAAGGAGTTCTTCGCGGGGTTCGGGAAGGGCTTCATGGAAGGTCTCGGCCCGGCCGGTCCGGCCGTGAAGGCCATCGCCGATAGCCTGGGCTCCGTCTACAACTGGATGACGCAGTTGCTCGGCCCGCTCGACGCGACCAACGCGAAGTGGCGCGAGTGGGGCGAGACGGTTGGCGGCGTTGCAGCGGCGGGCGTTCGGTCGGTAATCTCCGCGATCCAAAGCCTCATTGGTTTCTTCGGCACCGCCATCGACAAGGCGATGTCCCTGGGCAGCGCCATCAAGGGCATTTTTAGCAGCGGCGGCGGGGGCAAGGGAGCCCCGGCTGGCGGGGCGGCCCCTGCGCCCATCGCTGGCGCTCGCGCTATGGGCGGGCCTGTGAGCTTCGGCAAGCCCTACCTTGTCGGCGAGCAAGGCCCCGAGCTTTTCGTTCCCGGCATGTCCGGCCGCATCGAGCCCAACGACACGCTGCGCCGCCTGACCTCGGATGGCGCGTCGGCGGTCGCCAGTTCGAGCGAGAACAACACGACGGTCTCGCGCAGCAACACGGCGCAGATCACCGTCCAAGTCCAGGGCGGCAATCCCAACGATGTTCGTCGGGCGGCCGAAGACGCGGTCTACGCGGTCTTCGCGCGGCTCGAGTCCGAGCAAAGTGGACTCTTGAGTGACTGATCATGCAGAGCACCGTTCTTCTCGCGCTCGGCGCGTATCGCTTCTCGATCAACACTGGCGCTTATCAGAAGTTCGACCGGACCTCTGCATGGCGCTGGCCGTCCACGGAGCGCATCGGCATGGCACCGGCTCCGCAATACGTCGGCCCCGGCGAGGACACGATCACGCTCGACGGCGTGATCTATCCGCACTATCGCGGCGGGCTGCGGCAGGTCGATCAGATGCGCGCGCAGGCCGGGCTCGGGCAACCGCTCCCGCTCGTCACCGGCTTCGGCCGGTATCTCGGGAACTACGTGATCGAGAAGATCAGGGAGGGGCAAGAGACCCTGATGTCGGACGGCGCTCCCCGTAAGATCGAGTTCACGATTGATCTGAAGGCTTACGTCTGATGGAGCAATACACGACCATCGAAGGCGATACGGTTGACCTGATCGCCTACAACCGCTTCGGCGTCACGCACGGCGCGACGGAGGCGATCCTGCGTGCTAACCCCGGCCTCGCCGCCGCCGGGACGAAGCTGCCGCAAGGCATGACGATCAACATTCCCGCGTTTACGGTGAAGAAGGTCAACACGGCAGCGAGGATTTGGTCGTGACGCCCGCCGCCCGCATCCTGCTCGACGGCCGCGATATCACGGCCAACCTGATCCCGGCACCCTTCGGCCTGCCCTTGGAAGGCGGCGGCCACGTCATCCCCGGCGGCATCCTGGGTGGCGGCCCGCTGCTCTCGCTGACGGTTCAGGACAACGAGGGCAAGAAGTCCGATAGCTGCGAGCTTGAGATCGACAATCGCGAGTACATCCCCGCGCCGGGGAAGGGCTCGAAGCTTCAGGTCTCGCTCGGCTTCGTCGAGACCGGCGTCAACTACATGGGCACCTTCCTTATCAACTCGTGGACGAAAAAGGGGCGGCCCAAGATCATGACCGTGACTGCGAAGGCCGCCGGTCTGACCACTGAGATCAAGTCGCCGAAGTCGCGCTCGTATCATGAGAAGAGCGTGGACGACATCGTGCAGTACATCGCCGGGCGCAACGGCCTATCGGCCATCGTCAACGGCGAGGTCGGCGGGATCAAGATCGACCACATCGATCAGTCGAGTGAGTCCGATCTGAATTTCCTGACGCGCTTGGCGAGCCGTGTGGGCGCGAACTTCAAGCTGGCCGATGAAAAGGTCATCTTCAACAAGGCGGGCTCCGGCATGCTTCCTAGCGGCGGCGCGGCCCCCGTATTCATGCTGACCGAGATCGGCGTGACCGATTGGGATTGCACCGGCTCGACGCGCGGAGACTACAAGTCGGTCGAGGCCGCGTGGCACAACATCAAGAAGGGCGAGCGCGAGTGGGTGAAGGAGGGCGGCGGAAAGCCTGTCTTCCGCAGCCGCAAGCTCTTCAAGACGAAGGAAGAAGCGGAGGCGCAGGCCAAGGCCACGAAGGGCGCGCTCGCTCGCGGCAAGAAGGTCTTCGCCGCCAACTTCCTCGGGCGCACGGAGATGTTCGCCGGGGCCGGGCTCACGGCCATGGGCTTCGATCCCGACTGCGACGGCAGCTATACGATCAAGTCGGCGACGCATCGCCTGAACGATCAGGGCCTCACGACGCGCATCTCTTGCGAGACCGCTGGCGAGGGAAGCGACGACTTTTGGGGTGGTGGCGGCGGCGATTAGCGCCGCTGCGCCTTCTTCACTATCTCAAGCAGGCGCAGAGACTTTGGTTTCTTTTTGTCAGACTTGAGCATCGCCGGGCCGGCCGATTTGACGATCAAAACCTTCTCCACCACGACTTTTCGGCCGACCTCCTTGGTTGTCGCTGCCACTAGTCTGTAAAACGCCTTATGCGCGTCATCAACCAAAGGAAAACTGCCGACCAACGTGGTGTTCGGAAGTCGTCTCAATTCTCCGTCCTTCATGCGCAGCCAGACATCGAAGCCGTAGTCCGTTGCTAAATCAAGGAAGGTGGAGTGTGGATCGGGCGTTGTCTTCTGAATATCGTAGCTAACAAAAAAGCGTGGCATTCATCCCTCAAATACTCATCCCCCCGGAATCCCCCAGGTAGTGCCAGTACGTTACGGCTACCGAAACGGTCCCGTCAAGCACGCAACGATTGGCAATGATGTCTTCAGCAAACGGAGACATCCATGTCGATCATCATCAAGAACGGAATGGGCTATCGCGACGGCGTTGCGATGCCGTTCGTCAAGAGCCCGAACCATGGCGGCGCTCTGAAGCCGCGCTTCATTGTCATCCACGACACCGCGTCGGGCCTCAAGGACGACGGCGATATTTCGTGGCTGACCAATCCGGCGGCGAAGGTCTCGGCGCATGTCGTCGTCAGCCGCCAGGGCAAGATCACTCAGCTTGTGCCGTTCAACGTCGTGGCGTGGCACGCCGGTCAGTCCCAATGGAAGGGGCTGAAGTTCATGAACAGCTACGCGGTCGGGATCGAGATCGACAACCCTGGCAAGCTCCAGAAGGTTTCGGACGGCGTCTACAAGAACGAAATCTGCACCATCGACACGAACAAGGACCCGTCGCTCAAGGTCGAGTACGCCAAAACCACGGCGCACGGTGCGGGCTACTGGCTGCACTACAGCCCCGAGCAGATCGCGGCCGTCACCGATCTTTGTCACGCGCTCGCGGAGACTTACAAGATCGAGGACATCATCACGCATTGGATGATCTCGCCGGGTCGGAAGATCGATACCAATCCGCTGTATCCGCTGGATCAGTTGAAGGCTTCGGCGCTGCCGTATCATCCGGTCGGCCTTCTCTCGACCCCGGAAGACGGCGAGCGTCACGACACGAACGAAGCCGGTGAAGAGCAAGTCGATCTCGAACCGCACAGCGATGTCCGTGACGAGAGTGCGACCGCGCCGAGCAAGCTGAAGGCGTTCATCAAGAGCAAGCTCACGGCGGCGTCCGGCCTGTTCGGCGGCCTTTCCATCACGTCCTTCCTGGGCGTGCTTCAGGATTGGAAGGTGATCGTCGCCTTGGGCACCTTCATCCTGATCGGTCTCGCTCTCTGGATTTGGTTGGAAAAGGAATGATCAAGCAGTGGTTCATGGACGCCTTCGCGTCCACGGCGATTAGCGATTTCCTTTGGGCGGCTGCGACTTCCGAGATCGCGCTGTCCGCCCTCGGGCTGCTGATCGTCGTGGCGGCAGTGGTTGGCTACCTGCCCATCGTGAGCACGCTGCTTGGCGGCTACGCCAAAACCGCGAAGCTCATCTTCATCGTGGCCCTCGCGGCTCTCGTCTTCCTGTTCGGCTTCAGAACTGCCGACAACCGCGCTGAAGCGAAGATCCTTCGCGATCAGATTTCAGCGCGAGACGACGTGATCGCACGGCAGAAGTCGAGCCTCGAAATGGCGCTCGACGCCGCCGAGACCGCGAGCAAGCAGCGAGACGAAGCGGCGCAGCGCGCCTTGGAAGCACAGGACGAAATCGATGACTATGAAAAGCGCCTCAAGGCTCGCCCGAACTCTGCTTGCTTGCTCACTCCTGACGATTTCACTGGCGGCGTGCAAGACCACGGAAAGCGCTAGGCCGTCGCCCGACTTCGCCGTGCCGCACGAGTCGACTCTCGTCCTCGACCCGGCACCGAAGAGCAGACAGATCAAACCGGGCATCGACGCGCGTGTCGCGTGGAAGCTGGAAGAGGCGCGCGCAGACGAGAACGAACGCCGCCTCAAGACCTCCAAATCGAACGTCCGCAACGTGCGCCTGAAGGCCCAAGTCAAATGATCACTATCGAAGAAGGCGTAGCGCTGACCGTTGTCGGTCTTGTGGGCAGCGCCATCGGTTACATCATCCGCAACGCCATCTCGCACACGAAGAACGAGGCGTCGGCGAAGGCCGGGCAGGCCATCGCCAATGAGGCAAAGGCCGCAGCGGCCGAAGCCCACCGGCTGGCTGCCGCGACGGAGCGCGAGCTTGCTCAGTTCCGCGAAAGGGTTGCGTCCGAGTACGCGACGATCAAGCTGATCGATCGCCTTGAAGAGCGGTTGGTGCGTTCGCTCGACCGCATCGGCGAGCGCTTCGACCAGTTTCTGAGTCAGAACGGGAAAGCCGCAAAGTGACCGACAAGAAGCGTAAGGAAGCCATCGAGACCTGTCTTCGCGAGGGCTTCGTGCCGTATCGCTCCGAGCATCGCGGCAAGGGTTCTGCGGTGCTCGAAGCGACGCGCCGCCTGAAGCTGAACAAGAACACGCTGACCGATTGGGTCCGATTGCAGGGCTCACTTGCGTCTCGGGGCGAGAAGAGCTTCCTCCCGGATTGGTCGTTGTACGTCGCGCCGGAAAGCCAGAAGCTTCCGTCGCGCAAGGAAATCCACGATAGCGCCTACTGGCGTCACAAGGCGCAGAGCGTCGAGAAGGAACTGGCCGCCGTCGAGCAGATGCTTGAAGAGATCGGCGGCATTCGCAACCTTCAGATCGCGCCGCCGGAATGGCTGCTGAAGCACGGCCTGGGCAAGCGCAACCGCGCGGTGCTCTCGATGCTCTTCACCGATCTGCACATGGGCGAGGTCGTCGATCCCGACGAAATCCTCGGGCTCAACGCCTTCAATCCGCAGATCGCCGCGACGCGCGTCCGCCGGTTCTTTAACGCGGCGTGTGAGATCGGCCCCCGTTGGGCTGCCGACTGCAAGGTCGAGGGACTTCTGCTCAATCTGGGTGGCGACCTGATCTCGGGCGACATTCACGAAGAACTGAGGATCACCAACGGCCTGACCTCGCATGAGCAGGTCCGCATGGTTGTGGCGCTGATCATCGCGGGCATCAAGTTGCTGCTCAAGGTCTACAAGCGCATCCACGTCTCGTCGGTGCCGGGCAACCATGCGCGCACGACGTTCAAGCCGACCGCGAAGCTGTACTCGAAGCTCAGCTATGACACCCTGATCGCTCACATGGTCTCAGACGCCTTCAAGGGCGATCCTCGCGTGACTTTCCAGATCGGGGTGTCCAACGACTGTATCATTCCGGTCCTGGGCTACACGGCCTTCCTGACGCACGGAGACAAGATGGGAACCGGCGGCGGGCAGGGCTTCGCCGGTCCGCTTCTGCCCATCGTGCGCGGCACGAAGAAGGTCGAGGCACAGCAAGCCAGGGCGCAGCGTCGGCCGGACATCATCATGCACGGCCACTATCACCACTCGGCCAATCCCGGCCCGGTGTTCTCGAACGGCGCGTTCCCCGGCTACAGCGAATACGGCAACGGCCTGCGCGCCTCGCTCGAACTGCCGCAGCAATGGTTCTTCCTGATCCATGAGACCTGGGGCGTGCGCGAACGATGCGAGATTAAGTTGGAAACCCCCGCCGTGCCGAAGCGCCCGGCAAGCTCTATGCCGAGAGAGATGGCGGCGTAAAGCTGCGTGTCGTTCTCTCGCTGGGGATACCGAACCGATCTCGCACTGCGGCACGCTACGGGCTTTCCTGTCTCTGACTTTCACAGGAAGAGCCCGTGTCCCGCGAGAACCCTTACGCCGTTCCCTTCGATGGCCCCGCCCTCGATTGGGTGCCGATTGTCCCGAGCGCAACCGCTCTGGCGCAGCCCATTCGCGCGATCCGCGCGAACACTGATGGCACCGTCACCGTCACGATGAAGCGCACCGGCGCGAGCCGGACGCTCAACTTCATCGCCGGTGAAACGCGGACCCTTTGGGCGACGCACGTCACGGCCGCGACCGCGACCGGATTGGAAGGGGCGATCTAATGCGCCTCGGTCTCGGACTCGGAATCGTCCGCTCAACGGGAAGCGTGCTCGCGCCGCCGCCGGGCTATGTCTTCGTCGTCGATAGCGACGGTTACATTCTCGTCGATAGCGACGGGGCCTTCCTGATCGACAAAGCCTAAGAGAACGGCCCGCATATGCAGACCCGCAACGCAGCTTTCGCGCTTAGCCTTCGCAAGCGTTTCCTGAACACGATCTTCTACGTCGGCGATAGCCGCAACGCCATGAAGTATCTTGACCCGCTCAAGTACAACAAGGCGGCAAATGGCTGGTCGAATTGGATGGAGGCTTACTGCCGTTCGCAGGGGCGTCCGCTGATTTGTCTCGGCAACTTGGCCGTCTCAGGAACCTATCCGTCTCAATGGCAGGCGCAGGTGGATGCCGCCATTGCCTCGGGCGCGCGCTTCATCTGCTTCACCGGCATCATCAACGCCATCGCGCAACAGACTCCGGCCGGTAACGTCGTCCAGGGCAACCTCGACTTGATGAAGAAGTACATCAAGCAGGTCAACGACGCAGGCTCGACCGCAGTCCTTTGGTGGGAGCGCGGCGCTGACAATTTCAACGCCACGCATATCGCGAACATGAACGACTACAATCGTCTCATGGTCGATTTCATTCAATACGGCGACGACGACGGTCGTGGACCGCCGGACGTGTTGGTGCTCGACCAGACGCCCTTCTCGAACGTCACGTCGAACAACGGCACCGTCAAGCTCAAGAACACCTATGATGGCACGCACGACGACACGGCGGCGGGCCAGATCATCGGCCTTGGCTGCGGCCCGATCATCTTGCCGCATCTTCGTCCGATCCCGAACCATCGCCTGGGCTCGGTGAATCAATCCAAGACGGGCTACGGTGCGCGCTCGATGTTCTCGCAAGCTGGCTTCCCCGGTTCGGTCGCTGTGACCGCCGCCGGTAACAGCGGCAATGTGCCGACCGGCATCATCACGAAGGCATGCACCGGCGGCGTGACCGCCGTGTATTCGGTGCAGCCGACGCAGGCCGACGCGAACGGCAACACCTTCGGTCAGGAAATCAAGATCGTCGCGACTGCTACTGCCGCCGGTTCGTTCGGCTGCTACGCCGCGCTCGACCGCACCGGGATCAAGCAGGGCGCGGTCGTGCGCGGTGGCGGCGAAGTCGATCTCTCGCCCGGCGCAACCGGCTTTGCGTCTGTACTCGCCGATCTCGAATGGTTTCCGTCCACCGGCGGCTACGGCCCGCTCTATGACATGCTCGCTGCGTCGAACCTGGGTAACGATCCCGGCAGGGGCTTCACCGGCATAGTCTTTGAGCCGGATGGCTTGGTCATCCCGGCCTTTACGGGGACGCCGTTCACCAACCTCGCGTTCGGCGGCAGCTTCAACGGCGCAGGGCAGGCGACGATCATTTTGCGCAAGTGGTGGGCGGAAATCGCCACCCGATAAGGAGAACGACCATGATGATTCCGATGATCATGAACACGGCCGCGAACGAGGATCGCGCTGTGACGCGCGAGGACGGGCGCACCGGAAAGATCGGCGAGACGCACGCGGACGAAAGCTTCGACGTGATTTTCGACGACAACGGCCAGACCGTCACCTATGACGAGCCGATGCGCATGGTGTTCAGCTACACCGACGAAATCCCGGCCTGAGTCACCTTATCAGTCGATAGCGTAAACGGCATCCTGCGTCGTCCAGACGCAGGACTTCTCTCCCTTCGGCCGAATGCAAGCGACGAAGGCGTTGGGGACTTCGACAACGAAGATGTCCATCCCTTTGCCGTAGCTCTTGCATCCTTCGGCCGCGCCCTTTGCGAGACCAGCATCAAAGTCCGTCTTCGCCGTCTTCAACACGGCCTGCAAACCTTCGAGCGTAGGGCAGGCCAGCGCCGTCGTGTGCAGCACCCCGGATTGCCCGACTTCCAATCGCTTTGCCGCGTGCGCGGAGATGACCGTGGCGATCACGGCTGCGGTTGCAAGGGCTACTCGAATGGGCATGTCACGGGGCTCCTAATCGCTACTGTAAGCCATCGCCGTTGAGGCGGAACGAAGTCCGCAACTGACTTGGAGCACAGTCATGAAGAAGTAAACCCCTTCTCATGTCCACCTTGAATTGAACTTGTTGAATCCGAGACCCGATCTCGTTCTGACGGCGGCCTTCGTACCCGCCCGGCAAAGCAACAGAGTCGCTACCGTTCCGACGACCGCGACCCGCAAAAATGCCTTGAGAACGATAAGGGAGCCGTGGGCGACACGGCTTTGAGAGACCCGCCGGGGAGACCCGAGCGGGTCTCATTGTATTTGGACGGTGCATTAACCACGAAACCTAGCGGCTGGGACTCGCGTTCTTCCGGCGGTAGGATCGGCACATGGCCCGCATCATCCGCATGATGCCGCTCTCAGGCGGCGACCGTAAGCATTACGCGCGCGAGCTTGCCCGCACCGAACAATTGCACACCGAGTTAGAGAAGAAGATGGTCGCGGCCTATGATGTCGCGCACCGGCTGGCCTGCGAAGAGTGGAATGCGCGGCGCTTCCTGGGCGGCGAGGCCAATCCTTCACCGACCATCGCGGCGGCGATCCAGGCGGGCTTCACGCTGCTGGAAGTGAAGTGCGGGGCCTGCCGCCATTTCGAGCGCGTGTCCTTGCCCGATCTCGTCTGGCCGCGTGAGAAGCCGATCCACTCGCTTGGGAGGGTGCTCTTCTGCCAACCGTGTCGGATCGAGACCGGCGCGACGCGGCGGCCGAACCTGATATGCCTCTGCGTGCCCGACACGAACACGGAGCCGCCTAAAACTCGCGCGAGAAGGCAGGGTGGGCGGGGTTCTTGACCTTGCGCCAATCGCACGTGCGGGGCCGGTAGCGGCTCTCACGGAGCTTCGAGACGATGCCTTCGAGCTTGGCGTTGCAGGCCGCTCGAAAGAGGCCGGGACCTAGCTCGCCGGGCTGGAACGGGGCCGGAAAGATCGCGGCATTCGGATCGCGGAGCAGCCGTCCCATGCGATCCTTGCGCTCGAATAGCGGCAGTTCCCGTAGGTCGTCACCGTCGAGCACTAAGCAGTCGAAGGCGTAGAGTTGGGCTTCCGAGTTCCGTTTGTTGGCATGCAGGGCGTCGAAGTCAGCGTCGCCGCGCTCAGTGAGGATCACGATCTCGCCGTCGAGAACGAAGCGCTTGGGGCGCAGCTTCAGGGCGGCCTCGACGATCAGTGGGTAGCGCCACGTCCAGTCGAGACCTGATCTGGATTGCAGCAAGACGCGCTCGCCGTCCCGTTGGAGAAGGCCACGGTAGCCGTCCATCTTGATTTCGTGAATCCAATCGGGACCGGCCGGTGCTGCCTTCACAGCCTTCGGCGTGCAATACTCGATACGCTTTTGCATGTGCCGGATGTAGTCACCATCTGGCGGAAGTGGAGTCCGCTATTGACAATCGGAATTTATGTCCGCATATTGCGGACATGGCCGAGCGGATAGTCCCCGGCCGATTGTGAGGGAAACCCCAATGTCGGAAGCTACCACGATGGATCAGCAAGAGCAGGTCGCGCGCATCGAGCGCATGCAGGAAGAGACCCGCAAGTTCGTCGCCGAGCAACACAAGCTGATGGCCGAACGTGGCAAGCTTTCCCGCGATATGGTTCTTGCGCCTTGGCAGATCGCAGTCGGCGGGATGACCGCCGGGGCCGCTCTGTTCGGCGCTGGCGCGGCGTTCATGAAGTTGTTCGGGGCATGACCCCGAACCGCTTCAGCGAATGTCTGGCCTCGCTGCGATGGACGCAGCGGGGCCTCGCGTCCATCCTCGAATGCGATGACCGGCTAGTCCGGCGCTGGGCATCGGGGGAGGCCGACATTCCGGCGAGCGTGGCGGCATGGCTCGAAACGCTCGCGCAGGCCCACGACGCGATCCCGCCGCCGCAGGGATGGAAGCGGCGCCAGAACGCTTAAAGACCCGCCGGGGCTACCTGAGCGGGTCTTCTCTTTTCTCAAGGCAGGGGATAGCGCACCGATTTCCACGGTTGTCCACTTGCTTGACTCGAAGGGCGTGCCTAATTTCCAAAGTTAGACGAAGCGTTGATAGGGTCGCGGAGTCTATTGATAGCTCAAAATCCCTATCGCCGCTGGTCAACCGCTTGGTGTTCGTCACCGAAGGGATACCTTCTGGTTCGGGATGATCTCTATCGCCCGAGCCGCATCAAGCAACGAGAAAGGGGGGCACATGACTGTGCTGCTCACTCTCGAAGCCAGCAGGCCCGGCGGTACGTCCTACCGTCTTGGCTTTGGGTGCTCGTTGCCCGTGGCTTGGATTGTGGCCGTGCTATCGCGGCTGTTCTGACGAGAGGGGCACCACGGGAAACCGGGTGCCCTTTGTCAGTTCGGCGAGGCCGGAATCGATGTGCGCTTTGTGATACAAATTGGGATCAATTTGGGATACAGAGCTTTGGTCGTCAGCAGAAATTATCAAACAAAATCAACGTTGTGGAGCGTTACTTGGTTCCCTCCGAGCGCACCA
>NZ_JACIHD010000032.1:0-61311 GCF_014198235.1 Bradyrhizobium sp. ERR14
TACCCGCCCTATTCCTGGAAGTAACCAGGGTCCCGCCGTCTATAGCGGCGGAGCGAGCATGACGCCCAGTGCGGCGATCGCTCGAAGCGGGGTCCGTGGTGCGATTTCGCGCCGGCAAGATCGCGCGAACATCCTATACCGACCGCGTTTTATCCCGGCCTGGTAATAGGTCTGCCAATGCTCTTGTTCATCCTTGCTTGGATGGGGTTGTGGGTCGAGCGCGGCTTTACCACGCAGAGGCTCGAATCCCGCTGATTTGCTGAAAAAATCCATCCCCTTTCGGGGCGCCTGGGCGCGCGTGCCGCCCGGTGGGGACCTGCTTGCTTGCGGTAGCCAGGCAAAGCTCGTACGCAATGCGCACGGGCCGAAGATAGGACTTTCCGCTGGTTTTACGAGTCAGGAACAAGTGGCAATCCGGTGGATTGCCTCTCTGCTCCGGCGTCCCCAAGAGCCCCCCTAAAGCCGGAGCACACCCAACGGCCTCAGCTGCTGCCCAGCTGGGGCCGTACTGTCGTAAGCTACATGTCAGCGGGCGTTCTCGGCCCAGAACAATTTTTGATGTTAATCAGTCACCCTTTGTTCTGTGAGCGTGTATTTATAAGCGGAACACCCTACAAGTCGGCACTGTCCGTATTTAACCCTAAGTGTCCTAAGTTGTTTTTGACGGGTGTCCTAATTTGGTAAGATAGTCCGGCCCAACGGGGACGGACGGGCCAATGCAGGATATGCGGACGTTACTAAATAAGCTCATCGACCAAGCTTCCGAGTGTGCCGACGTTGCCTCCCGGACAACTGATCGGCATTCCCGCCCATCAGATCCGGGCGCTGGCGAGCTATCCGGGCACGCGCCTGCCTGCGATGTGCTCGGAATGACCGTTCTTGAAGGATTGAGGGCTGGCCGCTTAAGGTGCGAAACATGGGCCGGATCAAGAAAATCATCGATTGCTACGACTGCGGGCATGCGGTTTCGCTGAACGCGACCGCATGCCCCAGTTGTGGGTCTAAGCACTTGGCCGGACCGCCGACGCTTGGGCGCAAGCGGGCGCCTATCCACAACGTCGAGGCTCGCAACGACCGCAATATGTTCGTGAGTGCAGGAACGCTGGGCGCCCTCGGCGCGGCCTACGGTATTGCGACCAGTTCGGGCCCATGGACTGCAACCCTGTTCGCGATCGCTTACGGCACTGCCGGCATTCTGATCGGCGTGCCTCTCGCCGGCTTCTTGAACATCACTCGCCGGCTTTGGCATTAACAGGAGCAAATGAATCGTGACATTTACGATCGGTTGCCGCTGGCAGGACTACAAGAAGGAATCTTTCACAGTCGAAAAGCAAACGGCAGCAGAGGCTCTAACTGAAGCCGAAAACCTCCAGAGAAGCGACGTACGAATCGAATATATCGACACGCCCGAGCATGGTCGCCTTGATTTGTGGGGCTTCCGGACTCTGTACGGAAACAAGTAGAGCGCCGCCGCCCTCCAGGTGCCAGGCGCGTTTTTCGTTTTTGACAGCGTGCGCCAAAGCGCGACGTTAAGCGAATTTTTAAGAATCGAGCGCATCCTTGCGCTGTGACGAACCCGCCAATGGCTTGATTGCCTGCGGCGGGATTTTTTGCGTTCAGGAACAGGAGTGGCAAATGCATCTCTGTAGGTGATTTTCCTCAGTCGCATCCCGAAAGGATCTTAAGCGGCCTATGGTCAGGTCTATCGGCGCGGAAGATCTGGCTTCGAGCTAGAAAAAGTGGAAGCATATTTCGAGGCGCTGGCGGAGCGCATGGGCAGCCGAGACATGGTGGCTGCGCCATTGCTCTTGAAGTCGGCTGACTTTGTTCGTTCGATACTGGAGCGCAAGCGATCTAGGTTGGCCATTCACGAAGTGCTAACGGCAATCGCTTCGCGTTGGATCTTGCAGACCATTCCCTAGGCTCGTTGCTGGGAAGTCCGCCCTTCAGGCGGCCGTGTCGTAGGTGATCGGATAACGCTCTGGAAACGGCCCTCCTGCGTAGTCAATCTCCGCGGCGGGACGCACGCCCCGGATTTGCAGGATGCGGCGAACGATTTCCGGAACCTGGATGCGGCTGATCTGGTCGCCAAGGCAGGTGTGCATCCCGTAGCCCAAATGCATATAGACCGACTCCGGGCGGTCGATGGCGAAGCTGGACGGCGCCGGCAATTGCAAGCCGTCGCGCATCGCGGACCGGGTCGAGATCAGCACCGTGCTGCCGGCCTTGATTGTTGCCGCGCGCAGCGAGCCCTTGGCTATCCGGTGATCGGTTCGGCACTGGCGCACCACGAACGGGTTGATCGGGTTGAAGCGCAGCGCTTCCCAGCAATAGCGATACATCAGATGATCGTCGTTGCTGTAGGCGACGTCGATTGCCTTCTTCAGGATCTTCGGACGTTTGAACAGCTGCTCGAGGAGCTGTACGATGGCCGCTGACGTAGTCTCGATCCCGCCGACCAGCGTGCCCATCATATTGGTTATAATGCGTTCGTCGGCGAAGCCGATTGAGTCGTCAAAATGGCTTTTCAGCAAGCGACTGAACACGTCGTCGAGCGGTGCGCCATTTTTCAGCTGCTCGCGCCGCTGCGGGAGCAGCTGTGTCAGATAGGCGCGCATCTCCTGCCCAGCGTCAATGTTGTCCTGGTGCACCTTGGGATCTTTGTCCAGGTTGTGGAACATGTCGTACTGCGTGGCGCGCGACCAGCGGAACATCGACGCCAGATCGGGCCCGGGAAAGCCGAAATATTCTCCGGTCAACTGAATGGGCACCAGGCGCGACAACGTGCTGACCACGTCGATCTGGTTCTGGTTATAGAGCTGCTTTTCGACGGACGCGTTGGCGAGGCTGCGGACCTTCTGGCGAATTGCCGGCAGATCCTCCATGCGCATGAAGGCGCGCATGATACCCTTGTCGCGCTGGTTGATTTCGGTGCAGTCGCGGCCGAGCATAAAGGGGCCGACCGAAGGGTCCATCATCGGCGCGTAGGTGACGTTGAAGATGTCGGGCCGGCTCAGCGCTTCTTGCACGTCGGGGAAGCGGGTGATGAACACCGGCCCGGCGGCGCCCAACGCCAGGTTGGGCCTGACGCGCCGGATTAGTGCGAACAACGCATCCGGATGTTTGGCGATCATCCATTTCAGGAATTTGGCCGCCAGACCCTGTTTCTGCTCCGCCATTGCCGCCGCACCCTAACTCGAGAAAAGCTTCGCCCGTATCGGTCGATCCGGCCTCCGTCCACCTTTCCCCTGCGGGAGCGAGATGGTCTTCGATACGGGGCCTATTAAAGCTGACCCAATCAATTTCAGATCGACTTGAGGAACTCGATGATTGCGTTGCGCTCCTCGGGAGACAGCGCGGGGCCAATGACGCCCTCATGCTTGTCGTTCGAGAACTCGTGCCCGGTATTGCGATTGGCGGACCTCGATGTATCGAGAATGAAGTAGCCCTTGCTGTCGTAGGTCCTGCCTTTAGGAGCGACCGTCCGCGTCACGATACCGACGCGGACGGGATCGAAGCTGGGCTCACCGAGCAGGAAGACGTTTGGGCGCTCCGCAACGGGGCTGAGCAGGTCGTAGATCGTCGGCACCGAGCCGTTGTGCAGGAACGGGGCTGTCGCCCATACGCCGTTCAGCGGACGCGCCTTATAGCCGAAACCTGCCGCGAGGCAGTTCGGCCGATCGCCTTCGATCTGCGCGCGGACCGTCCCGGTCGACCGAAGCCATTCGTCGATGCCTAGTTGGACCACGGCGCCGAGCGCAAGCGCGTAGAGTTGCATTGCATGGTCGGAGATGTGGATCGTATCCAGCGTGTTATCAGCCCTCCGTTGGCAGACATCGATGTCGAGACCGAGTCCGGGGCTGCTTTGGCCCACCCGAGCCAGTTCGCGGCCGGCGGTGTCCACGCTGCGGTTGCGCAGCACGTTGCCCTGGGCCGGATCGGTGCCGATATGGCTTTGCTTGATGATCCTGACGTTGAGTACGGATTCCGTCGTCTGCTTCTCCTGTCCATCGCGGCCGCGCCAGCGGATAGGGCCGAAGTTCTTCCAGAACTCCGCGTCCGGGGCCTTGCCGTGCACGATGTCCGGCGTCAGCGCTGGAAGATGACAGCCGCTGCAATGTTGCTCGTAAAGCTGGGCTCCCACGGCGGCCTTGGCTTTGTCGATCGCAGGAAAGCTGTTGGGCCAAGTCGGCGCATTCAGGCCGGTGAAGGCCTTCGCCACCAACGGCTGGTCCTTTCCTGCGAGCTGTTGTTCGCTCCAGTGCAAATTATCGAAGGGGATGCTGGTCGCGAAGCGTCCCTGCTTGGGCGGGGCGTTGAGGTTGAGCTCCGCCGAAACCCCCATCGCCTCGCCGGCATTGCGCACCAACGGCTGCATGATCGAGCCGTCGTACTGCACCCAATCGAACCATGACGATGTCCAGATGTGCGGGTAAGTGACAGGAGCATTGATGTTGACATAGTTGCCGTAGCGTTCGGCATCGAGCGCGAACATCTGGTTGCCGATGCGATTGAGGGCATCGAGCCGGGTGAATCCTTCCGTGACGTCGATCCCAGCGGGCTGATTGATCAGCGCACCAAGTATGCCATCGAGTTCCTTGGACAGCTGGACGCGTGTCAGATCGCTGTACTCGGTTCCTAAAACGGCCTTCGCAAACCGCCTGAAGCGGCCGTCGAAGAAGGGCAACTTTGCCGACAAGGCGGTCTGTGCGAGCGCAGCGCCGAGCGCATTTGTCAATTGACCAAGATCGGTCACGGCGGGGCCGCCTTCAATGACATAGCGCTTGTCTTTGAAGATCAGTTGGCCGGTGTGGCACGCGGCACAGGTCAATCCGACGGCAGTGTCCTTACGCGAAAGTCCGCGGATCGACTGAAATGGCGAATATGCAAAGCCGATCGGCAAACCGTACTCATTGTTCTCGCTTTCGGCAGACTTTATGAATCCAAACCGCAGTAAATAGCGGTTGTCGGCAAACCGTTCTCGTTTGAAAAAGGGGATAGCGAAAGGCGAGTTCAGCGGCGCTTCCAGGGCGAGAAACCATGACAGCGGGATCGGTAAGGTTTGCGTGCCCTGGGCTTTGTGATGGAATCGATCGGCGTCCTCGGCGTTCCAGCCCTGATCGAGCGAAACCTGCTCGCTCACGGAAACCGGTTCAGGGAGACCAGGCGGCGTCAGAGCTTCGATTATCGCGCCAAGCTGGGGGCTGGTCATGACTGCGATCAAAGCAATGACCACGATGATCGCCAGAAGAGCAAGAAAGCGTCGCCACCAAAGGCGCCGAATTGCGCTGGCAACTGTCGACATGGCTTCCCCGGTGTCAGCGACGAGCTTCAGGAGAGAACCGCGTAAACAGCACTACTACAACTACATGATCTTGTAGGCTACCCCGGCTGTCGACCTCCTTGAGACGCGATCACTATCTTTCTGCGTCACAAGCGGTAACCTAACGTGATCACACAACAAGGACATCTCGGCAGCGTACGGACGAGCTCTTGTTCGAGCCGCCATCCCTCGTCGGATCCAAATGGCTCAGCACGACCGCCTCAAGATCGATGCGGGCATCCAAGTCTACTTCTGCGACCCGCAAAGCCCTTGGCAGCGCGGCACTAACGAGAACACCAACGGGTTGCTGCGGCAGTACTTTCCGAAAGGCACAGACCTGAGCATCCACAGCGCCGACGAAATATCCGCTGTAGCAGCGGCCCTCAACGCCCGACCGAGAAAGACACTGGGCTGGAAAACGCCGGCAGAAGCGCTTGACGAATTACTGTCATGAGTGAAAACAATAACAATTGGCGTTGCGACGACCGTTTGAATCCGCCCTGACTACCCTGGTCGGAGTGGTGCAACAGTGCGTCGGGCTTGCCGCGTCGCCAGACGGCCATCAGCAGGGCATCGGTCACCAACTGAGCTGTCATGGCGGCGCTCATCGACCAACCCACCACCCGGCGTGAGAACAGGTCGATCACTGCTGCGACGTAGAGCCAGCCCTCGGCCGTCCAGAGATAGGTGAAGTCGGCGATCCACTTCTGGTTCGGCCGCTCGGCAATGAACTGCCGGTCAAGGAGGTTCGCCGGCACGGCCTCCAGCCGTCGATCGCCGCTGTCCTTCGGCAAGCGCCGGCGTCGCGGTCGCGCCCGCAAGCCTTGCAGGCGCATCAGCCGTTCGATTTGGTGGAGGCCACAGTCCGCCCCATCGGCAAGCAGATCACGCCAAACCCGGCGCGCACCATAGGTGCGGTCGCTCGCCATGAAGCTTGCCTTCACCTTGCCGCCGAGCTCTTCGTCGCCGCGGGATCTGGCACTGGGCGAGCGATTCAGCCAGGCATGGAAGCCCGACCGCGACACCCCCAGCGCATCGCATAGCCATGCCATCGGCCAGATCGCCCGGTGCTTCGCGATGAAGACGAACTTCATGTCGCTTCCTTCGCGAAGAAGGCTGCGGCCCTCCTAAGAAACAGCCAATTGGCCGCCCGGGTCTACTTGCAAGACGAAGCCGAGTGACTTGGCACGTCGCCTCAGATTGGCGACGACACGGCTGCGATATTGTTCCTCGTAGTGATCAGCACCCGGATCCCTGTAGGTCATGCCGTGCCGGAGCGTATTGTAGAACAGAACCGCTATTTTGCGAGCGGTCGCCGTCACCGCCTTTGCCTTGCCGGCGCGCAAAGCCAGGCGTCGATAGAATGCGCCAAGCGCAGTATCGCTCCGCCCAACCGTCGTCGCTGCGAGCCGCAGGAGTGCCGCTGCCCGGCTGGACGATCGTCGCGTGCGCGAAGATAGTACTTTGCCACCGGAGATCTTGTTACCTGGCGCGAGGCGCAGCCAGGAGGTGAAGTGCTTGGCGGTCGGCCAAGCCTTCAGATCCGTGCCGCACTCGCCGATGAGCTTCAACGCGAGTGATGGGCCCAGTCCATGAATCTCAGTCAGATCAACTCCGACGACGCCGTATAGCGCAGTCCTGACGTCGAACGACGGTGTGTTGACCTGTTTGGTCTTCACCCGCGGCATGGAGAGCTTGCCGATTGGCTTGGCTCCTTTGTCAGTCAGCGCCGTGATCAAGGATTCCAGCTTGCGGTCACAATCGAGCATCTTGGCCTGATAGATGTCGTAGAGCTCCAGCGACTGGGTCAGTGCGAAGACATGTTCGTCCCGATCGTTGCCCACCAATGCGGCGCGGATGGTCTCGATGGAGGAATGGCAGCGCACGTCACGGTATGTCGCCAACACGTCAGGATTCCGCTCGCCTGCGACAATAGCTCGGATAATCCGCATGCCGGTCGCTCCCGTGATGTCGGAGACGACGTGATGAAGTTGCAGGTTCATCTCCATCAGGGCCTTCTGCATGTGGTGGATATGAGCGGCTGCATATTCGACTAGCCGCTCTCGCCTGGCGGAGATAGGCGCGCAGCGTCGCGATATCGGCATCAGGCCGAAAGCTGCCGCGCAGCAAACCGTAGGAATGAAGCTGGCGCAGCCAAGCGGCATCACTGACATCAGTTTTGCGTCCAGGCACGTTCTTGGCGTAACGTGCGTTGACCAGAATGACCTCGAACCCTCGCTGCTCGAGAATCTCGTAGACTGGGATCCAATAGATCCACGTCGATTCCATCGCGACACTGATTACGCCGCGCGCTTTGAACCAATCCGCTAGTTCGTGCAGGTCCTGCGTGAACGTGCCAAACGCACGCACCGGCGTGTCGGTGCCGCCTGGGTCGACCGCCGCCATGTGCATCTTCGAACCAATGTCGATGGTGGCGGCTCCGACGTTGACCGGCTTTAATTCCGGCCGGCCACCGGCAGGCGTCTTCGGCATGGCAACTCCTCCGTCCAGTCATGGGGAACTCGCGACTGAACTTCCGTATCTTCATCGCCCACCTCCGGCTTCATGAAACACCTAACCTCGGTGTCCATCAAACCGGCAGCAGCTCAATCATCCTCGTTTGGAGGAGCGGTGATCCGCCAAGTCAGTCGGGACGCGTGTTCGTTCACTTTCCGCTTGGACCGGCGCAGTACTGATAAGGTTTTGAGAGTTTGCTTATCAGTTCTACTATTGAGCAACATTGAAGGGCGCTAACCGTTACCAAATTGACTTCGTCGCGAGCCTTTGTTCCACGACGTGCGTCCGCCATGGATGAGGTGGCCGTCCTCCTTCTGCAATTAGAGCGCGCTCAGTCAATTCCGGTGTCCAAGCTGTTCCCAACTCGGCGCTCAGTGCTTCAACGAGTTGGCAAAATTCCTCTAGTCTTGGCCGGAGTTTAGGTTGCTGACGAATGAATCGGCGCGTTGTCTTGAAGCGGCGTCTTCGCAGGGACGGCGTGATAAAGCTTGCTGTCGGCCTGCCGTCTTGCGTGATGGCGATGGAAGCATGCTGTGGCGCGCATCATCTAGGTCGTATTCTACGGAATCACGGGCACCAGGTCCGATTAATGTCTCCCGAATATGTGCGTCCTTACGTTAAAGCGCAGAAGAACGACGACCGAGACGCCGAGGCGATTGCCGAAGCCGCCACCAGACCGACGATGCGGTTTGTGGAACTAAAGAGCGAGGAGCAACTCGACATGCAGAGCCTGCATCGCGCACGTGATCGATTGGTGGGCGAGCGGACAGCGTTGATCAACCAACTGCGAGCTATCTTGCTCGAGCGCGGCATCGTCGTGCAGCAGGGACGACGCAAGTTGCAGCATTACCTTGAGCTGATGCTAGCCGAAGAGCGCGTTACGATTAGCTCGCGCACCCGGATGCTGGTTCATGACATGTGCACCGAGTGGCACGAGCTGGACCGTCGTATCCTCGCCTTCGACGAAGAGTTTTCGACGCGGGCACGATTGGATCCCGCCGCGCGTCTTCTGACGACGATACCTGGTATTGGCCCGATGAACGCTACGGCAATGGTCGCAGCGATCGGCAATGCCGAGACGTTCGGACGGGGGCGAGATTTGGCTGCGTGGCTCGGACTGGTGCCGAAGCAAATGACAACCCGCGGGAAACCAAAGCTGCTAGGAATCAGCAAGCGCGGAAATGTCTATCTGCGCAAGATGCTCATCCACGGCGCGCGCGCCGCTCTTCCCGCACTGTCCAAAAGCGAGACGCCAATGGGCGGCTGGTTGCGTGGCCTGCTTGCTCGGGCGCACGTCAACACCGTGGTGGTCGCACTAGCTGCAAAGCTGGCGCGGATCATCCACGCGGTGCTCCGAAGCGGGGAAAAATTCGCTATGACAACCGCTTAGTTGTCGTAGCGCACAGGATCAGGCGGTCGCGTTCACCCGGCGCGAACGGTTGATGGGGTCTGCGGGTGGGTGAACGAGATGGCCTGACAGTCAATCGGCGTTCTGGAAACCTGGCAAAAAAAGTGGCTATTCAGCCGACATGCTTATGAGGACCAGAACGTGCGGATCTCCATCTTGGCCGGGACTGTCTCCCGAGACCGGATACGTTGGCGTAGACTGACCAGATCACATCGTAAGAACCGCTTGCAGAGGGGCGGGCCATACGTTGCGCAGCCTACCGGGATGGGATCAGGCCGCGTTGACCTCCCTCAAGTGGCTGCCATCCTTCCCCTGCTGGAGGCAGCGCGCTTCATTGACGCGAATGACGCCACAAGCTTTCCCGGCTGCAGCAACGCTCTCTTTCCTGTTTCTATTCGGACTGGTCGAGAGACGCGATGATTGCCGATGCCGTCTACGTGATTGGCCGCGGGTTAGGCGATTTTTGCCTTCGTACCAGGCTGAAGAAGGCCCGGTCCGGCGCTTGACGATCACACGACCGGATGCCGAACGATGCGCGGCTGCAGCTCCGAGCTGTGTCAGCGGGCGATGACGGCCATTACCGACGTTGTCCTCGTGAGGTGAGAAGCAGGCTGCGCCCGCCGCCTTCCTCAGAGCAAGGAAGCCGCCGCGTCTGTTGCTGCTTTCGGCCTCGCCCCTAAAACGTGGCGCCGGCGAGCGATATTCAGGGCATCCACCCTCCGTCGTGCAGTCGAACCCGAGTTAATTCCAGAGCTCGGTCAGGTCGGGGCCAGCGCTGCTTGCCAGTCTCGCTATGCGACGCGGAAAAATGCGCAACACCGTCCCCGCACGCAAATAATGAATTGACGGAAAACTGCAATCAATAGTAACATGCATCCATAGGGTGCCGATTTGTATTGATACTCCCGACGCATCACATTCTGGGAGCCGTTGATGTCAAAATTGCATTTTTCGCGTTCGACTTCTGCTCCAAAGAACGAACGATTCTTTCGAATCTCGGCTGCGAACTTTCCGGCTCTCAAGGGCGTCGCCATTCAGGATCTGGACATGGCGCCCGGGGAGCTGAGATCGGCTCATTTGCATCCGAACGCTGCACAGCTCGACTACTGCATCTCCGGCAACGGAGAAGTCGGGATCGTGGGGCCGGACGGCGACCACCACATGATCCCGCTTCATCCGGGCGATGCCGCATTCGTGCCGCAGGGCTACGTTCACTGGATCGAGAACACCAGTACAGCCCAAGCGAGGTTCATTCTGATCGCTACGCACGAGCGGCCGGAGACGATCGAAGTCCAAGCTATGAACGCGGCCATTCCGGCCAATCAAAAGTAATCGATCGTCGCTGTTTTGGGCGGACGACGGCGCGTCGCCGAAGGAAGCAGTATGTTCGATCCGCGTGTCTCTCCAGACTACCGATGGGTACGAGTGTCGACGAGACCTCTGTATGAGCCGGCGCGCAAGCAAGGCATCGGCACACGGATGAGGGAGTTCATCGGTCTCTTGCCTTTCGGGCGCGACGATGGGCTTTCCAGATTTTCTTTCGAACGGTCGCTCGCGGAAGTCGGAGTTCCCGCAACGGACATGTCGCCGGAGGACGAACTCGTCCAACTACTCAAGGAGGCAGCCGAGATAGAGCAAGGTCTGATGCTCCAGTACCTCTATGCGGCCTATTCGCTGAAGGTATTGATCGCCGCCGGGGCGGTCCGCATGATCGCCATAGAAGAAATGGGACACTTCATGACGGTCCAGAATCTCCTGGCTGCGTGCGGATCCGCACCTTCCTTCGGACGCGGCAGGTGGGACCAGGGTAACGCCTTCAAGCCGTTTCCCTTCCGGCTCGAACCAGCCTCGGTCGGCTCCCTCGCCAAGTACGCCGTAGCCGAGATGCCCGATCCGGCTCTCGTGCCGGCGGGCGTAAAACCCGATCTACCGGAACTCATCGACCAAGCAGACAACTCCGCAGGACAGCCGGTCGAAGCACACCGGGTCGGTCTGCTCTACGCGAAGATCTATTGGCTGCTGCGTCGAAACGACGACCCGTTGCCAGATCCGACGAAGGAGCCGTGGGCGGCGTTTCCGATCGCCGAAATGGCCGCCAACGCCGACCTTAAAGGTCGCCATGTGAAGGATGGCTTCGTCACCGACGCGAAGGACGTCAACGCGGTACCGGAGCAGTGGCGGGGCAACTACACCAGCGTCATCGTAGACCCGATCTCGGGCAGGGATTCCGCCCTCGCAGCGATCGCGGAGATTGCCGCACAAGGGGAAGGATTCGGCAATGTCGCTCAGAGCCATTTCGGGCGTTTCGTCGACGCGTGGCGCCTTGCGAAGGCCTCCACCGACCTCGCGCTGCCGATAGCGGTCGATCCGTTCTATGGGGCAAACGGCGGCGCGCACGGCGACGAAATAACCTCTGCCGACGGACGGCTCTTCGCACTCATGGCGGACAAGTTCTACGAGCTGGTACTTCTCTGCACTGCGGCGCATCTCCTGCTACCGAAGAACACGACGCCAGAAATGCGCGCCAAACCCGCGAAGGCCGCGATAGTCGCGATGCGCGATTGCCTGAGCGTCCTGGCGGGAACGCTCTCGTCCATCGCCTTGTCCGGTCAAAGCACGGGAAAGTTCTGCGGCCTTCCGTTCACCGCGCCCAGCACCCCCCTCGCTCCCGATCTCAAGAAGGTCGCCGGTCGGGCGCGCGACGTGATGGCAGAGGTGCACCAGGTCATCGACGAGGTGGATCAGTCGAACGCCTCGTCGACGTTGAAGATCGCGGCCGACGGCATCGGCGACACGCTCGACGATCCGATCAAACCTCTGTTGAGTTCATTACCTACTTAGCGCGGCCACAATCTGGGTACGGGAGGCACACGTCATGGGGAAGATCTACAAGATTCATCCGGGCATGGGATTCGCCAGAGTCGGTCCGAGCACGAACGGCTATTTCCTGGCCGGAGAAACGCCAGGCGCCGCGCCCATGGACATAGATGCGGCGGGCAACGAAGCCGCATTCAGCGGCTACAAGGACGCCGCCAAGATCATGCGACGGCAGGGTGCGCGGTTTCGAATCTACGAATACGACCGCAACGAGGCCAGCGGTACGGACACGTTCGTTCGCGAAGTCACCCTTGCGGATGCCGACATCAAATGGTCCGTAGTTCTGAGCGCGTCGAAGGCCGAGGGCAAACGGATGCAGGCCGTCATCGCAGCCGACGGCAAGCGCACGATCGTTCCGAGCGGCGACAACCGCAACGAGCCACCAGCGGGCTTCACTCGAGCGGACCTAAAAACCACGGTGAATCTTGCCGTAAGCGGACGCAATGCGGGACCTGCGCCGGGCGCGGAACCCCTGGGACGGATCGTGGGTCGGGATATTTTCATCGGCGAAGCCCGCACCGACTCCGCGGGGCGCCTCGTGGTCCTGGCCGGGCGAGGGCGCTCGGCAAGTTGGGGCACGCCGGCGAAGCCGATGCCCGAGTATCTGAACAATCCGACCTGGTACGACGATATCGCGGATGGCTCGGTCGACGCCACGATCACCTTTACGGGCCAGGCTCCCGTTTCCGCCATCGGTGCTTGGGTCTTCACCGCACCGCCCGACTTCGCGCCGGACGTCTATCCCGTGACGTCTCTTTTCGACATCGCCGAACAGGCGGTCAATGTCCCGTTGCCGGGCGTGCTGACCTATCCGCAAGACATCGAACCGATCCTGCAACGTGCCGCGAACATCTGCTTCGTGAATACAAAGCCGAACTGGCAGCGGTTTCGGGACAAGTTCAAGGCGCTTGCGAACCCGGGAAGCAATGCCGCTGGCGGGCAAGCCGATCGTAGAACGGTGCGCGACCTGTTGCTGGCAGCCGCTTCGCAGATGTCAGACTATCGGCTCACCGACCGGCAGTCCAAGATCCTCGACGCCTGGGTCAACGGCACCTTCCAGGAGCAGGCCGACGCCGCGCGCCCCGCGCTTTCTCCGGCTGCCGCGCTTGATCGCGCGAGTCTGGAGCACTGCGTCGGCGGCGGGTTCTTTCCGGGAATCGAGGCGGGGACAGTGCTCCGACAGCCATCCATCCAAGCGGAGCTGGGGCGTCTGGTCCGTGGCAGTTTTACCGACTACGATGGGGCCGTATTGCCCTTGGGACCGGGCCTTATCTCGTCGCGAATGGCCTGCCCATGGCAGGCCGATTTTACCGAATGCGCCGGCAACTGGTGGCCCGCTCAACGCCCCGACATCGCCGGGCGGATGGCGGACGGCTCCCCGGGACCTGCATGGGCGCGCGGGCTGATCGTCGTCAACGAAGAGAATCCGCAGAGCCATCAGAACATGGTCGATCACTTCGCGCAGCTCGGCGTGATCGTCAAGGCAGGCGCCGGCTTCGCGGAAGCTGACCGGGATCCCGCGCTCGATACGGGTGTATGACGAAGTTGCGGGTTGCGGACATCGCGGTGATCGGAGCAGGGCCCGCCGGGTGCGCGGCGGCGATCGGATTGGCGCGTGCGGGATGCGATGTCGTTCTTTGCGATCGAGAGCGGCCTCCCAGGCGGAAGCCGGGAGAGATCATCGAATCGCGTGTTCGCGTCTCGCTCGGCGAACTCGGCATCGAAGTCTCGTTCGATGCATTGAACTCCCTTGCTCTCGCGGGGAACGTATCGTCGTGGGACGGAGAAGACTTCATCGAATCCGACGGAATGACGAGTCCGTATGGTCTGGGCGTTCTGGTCGACAGATCCAGATTCGAGGCTTGGCTGATCTCCGAGGCTGAGCGCGCAGGTGTCGCCGTCATCAGCTCGGATCGACAATTGCACGCGGAGCGATCCGGTAATCGATGGTGTCTTTCCGATCGAGCTGAGCGTGATTCCCGAATTGTCGTTGCTCCTCTCGTGATTCAAGCGACCGGACGCGCGAAGGGTCCGATTGGACCTTGCGAACGGACTGCGACGGATCGGCTGGTTGCCCTTCTGATGTACGGAACCATGCCTGATGGTTCGCGGGAGCAGAACCTACTGATCGAGGCGGGACAGAACGGGTGGTGGTATGCGGCGCCGCTACCGCATGGCCAGGCGGTCGTCGCTTTCCTGACGGATGCGGATTTCCTTCCGAGGACGTGGGCCGCGAAGAAGGAATATTTTCGCGCTCAACTCGCCATCACAAGACTCGTCAGCACCTTTTCGAAGACGCTCCCAACTGATCTTCCTCTGGTGGGTCATCCGGCCAACAGCGGCCTGCGACATGTGATCAGCGGGGAGGGGTGGGTTTGCATAGGAGAAGCTGCGGCCAGCTACGATCCTCTGTCCGGAAGGGGCGTCCCGCTTGCCCTGGCAAAGGGGACGGCTATGGCGAGGCTCATCGTGAACGGCGAGAATATGTCCCGCGCCTTTGAAGCATATGAACAAGCCGAACGCGCCACCTTCGAAGACTACCTTGCCCAGCAGCGCTTGACGTACCGGCGTGCCGCTCCTCGGTTTTCCTCAGCCTTCTGGACGCGAAGGGGAGGCCGCAGTGCGAATGCATGATGAGCCGCCCGTGCGGGCGCCTCGGAAAAGCGCTGGATCGGTGGAAAGCGTTTACCATCCGGCCGAATCCGCTTGAGCCGGGCCGCCGGTTCCGGTACATACTGGCGGTACACGCAACCCACCGCGGTTGTCTGGAAACGCTGATTTTACAGCGGTTTTCGAGCCCCCAAGGGGCCCGGCAGAGAATCCCTCCCTCTCCGCCATCCGATCCGAAAAGCGGTGAAAACTCAGCCCCTAACGGCAAAATAAGGCTTTCCGAGAGCGACCGGTGGTACACAAAGGTGGCACCACAATGGGTTTTCGTATGATTGAGCCTTGGAAGCATCCCCGTAAAGTTCTCTGGTTTAGAAGGCGCGTTCCCAAGCAATTCTTCGCGTTGATGGGTCGTCGCGAGATCAAGTTTTCGCTCGGCACCACGGATGAAGAAGAAGCGCGGTTGCGGTGCGTCGAAGAGAACCTCAAGCTCGAGCGGCTTTGGCAGAGCCATGTCCCGGGTCGACCGCTGGGACGCGAATTGGACTATCGCCAAACCGTTGCGCTCGCCGGCGAGTTCTACAAGGAGTTCGTCGAAAGGCATCAGAAGAATCCGGGTAAGGCCGCCGCTTGGGAAGCGTCGATGGCGCGCGATCGCGCGCTCAGGCGGCTCCCGCACTTTCCGCTGACGCTGGCACAGCACCGCCGCATGCTGTTCGGCGAACAGGTCGAGGCGTTTCTGAAAAGTTGGGATTTGACGCTGGCTCCGAAAACGTTCGACACATTCATGCAGGAATTCCTCGAAGCGAAGGCGCAGGCCGAGAGCGTGTTGGTGCGCAACGCGAAGGGTGATTTCACCCCCGACCGGAATTCGGACAGGTTTCCCGAATGGACGCCGGTATCCGACGAGCAGCGACTGCCGGACCTGTGGAAGGAATTCGTTGCGGATCGCCTGGTATCGCGGAGCACCCAGAAGAAGTACAAGGCGATCTTCGACGCTCTCGCCGAGCGGATCGGCACTGACGACATGTCGGTCGTTGCCAAGCATCATCTCTCGGACTGGATAGCCGAGCTGAAGAAGAAGCTCGCGAGAAAGACGGTCAAGGAGGGATATGCCGCCGCATTGAAGTCTTTCTTCGGCTGGGCAAAGCGCAACTCGAGCCCACGGCTCAGGCGCCACGGAAGAAGCGCGGATTCGATGAGGCAGAAGCGACTCTGATCCTCTCGGCGACGCTCGCGCCCGTCAGTCATTTGATGACGATCGAAAATGCTGCAGCCCGTCGGTGGGTGCCCTGGTTGTGCGCCTACACCGGATCGCGCGTGAACGAGATGACCCAGTTACGCGAGAGCGATGTCTGTCCGGTTGTCGGCCTGCCCTGCATCAGGATCACGCCGGAAGCTGGATCCGTGAAGGATACGAAGACCAGGGTCGTTCCGCTGCACCCCCATCTTGTCGAGCAGGGCTTCCTCGACTTCGTTCGGAAACGTCCTAAGGGAGCGCCGCTGTTCTACTCGCAGAAGAGGCAGCGAAAGGTTGATCGGGTCAACCCGACCTATGTGAGCGTAGGCAACAAGCTCGCCGAGTGGGTCCGTGGTCTCGGTGTTGCCGACCCGAACGTTGCGCCGAACCATGGATGGCGTCATCGTTTCAAGACGGTCAGCCGGCGCGCGAAGATGGATCGCTTCATCGTGCACGCAATCCAGGGTCGCGCCATCGAGACCGAGGGCGACGACTACGGCGAGGTCGAGGCCGACGTCATGTATGCTGAAATCCTCAAGCATCCGCGCTATGACGTCACGGTTCCTGAAACGGTCGATCGAAGACGCAGGAAGAAATCGAAGGTGTCAGCCGGGTCGGCGGCCCGCGCGCGGCTATGAAGGATCTGGTTTCAAGGAGCCGCCCGTCCGATGTGGAACGCCAAGCAACACTCCTACGAAGAACTGCGCGACGTCGTGGTCGACGTGCTGCATCAACAGATATCGGGCAACAATCAGTATCTCGCGTTGGTGGAGAATGTCGCGCGCGTCATCAACGAGCGCGAGAATCCGGTCGTCAACCTCGGCACGGGCATGGCCTATCAGGGAGCGTCGGCGGCCCTTCATCCCCACGATCGGGACAAGCTTCTCGAAATATTCTGGGATCTGTTCCGACAAGGCGTCATCACGCTCGGACTGAACGACAACAACCCGCAATGGCCGTGGTTTCGGCTTAGCCGGTTCGGTGCTTCGGAAGCGGCGCGACAGCCGTTCCGATTTCACGACACGGCTTCGTTCATGTCTATGGTGCTCAAGGCGGTCCCCGATCTATTGCCGGCGACGCAGATGTACCTCGATGAGGCGGTGGCAGCTTTCTATTCGGGGTGTTTTCTCGCGGCCACCGTCATGCTCGGGGTAGCGGCCGAGGCCGAATTCCTTCGACTGATCGACGTCGCCAACAAAAATGCGAAGATCGGAACGTCGTTCGACAAGGCGGCGAAGGAGCGTTTCATCAGAACCAAGATCGAGGCCTTCAGAAAGGGGCTCGATCCCCATCTCAAGTCTCTGCCGGATGCGGCGAAGGAAGATCTCGACATTAGTCTGAACGCGGTCCAGTCGATCTTGCGGATCGCGCGCAACGGGGCCGGACATCCTTCGGGAGCCGCGCCGCCGTCACGCGAACAGGTCTACGTCAACTTGCAGATGTTCGTGCCCTTCGCGGTCCAGGTCGCGCGCCTGCGGCAGGAACTCAAGTAGCGCCCGCCGATCATGCCTCTTATGCAGTCAAGACCTTCAGATTCCGCAGCACGGCTGTAGCGCCATCCTCGGTCGACATGCCTCTCGCCGTCGCCAGTTGCTTCACGGTCTGTCCGACATCGCGCGGCCTAGCGGGGTCCGCACCCTGGGATGTGAAGGGGCCATCGGTCTCGGTGAGAAGGCGGTCAATCGGCAGGGAGGCGACCAGTGTCCGCCCCCGGTCCGTCGACAGCATCTGACCGTTGATCGAGAAGTAGCAGCCGAGATCCGCGGCCCGTCTGGCATCCGCGATCGATCCCGTGAACCAGTGGAAGACGAATTTAGCGCGGCCCTCGGGAACTTCGTCTTCGATCAGGTCGAGCACCTTGGGAGCCGAACGCACGCTATGGATGGACAGGATCTTGCCGCCCGACTTGGCGCAAGCGCGCAGGATGCGGCGGAAGACCTCGATCTGACGGTCCATCGACGCGTAGTAGCGGGGACCGGCGTCTAGGCCCACTTCGCCGACGTATCGCGTCTCGTCGAGAAGCCTCTCCCAGAGCTCGATCTCCCTCCAGCGCTCGGCCACCAACTGCGGGTGCAGGCCGAGCGCGGCTCTGACGAATTTCGTGGATGAGGCCAGCTTGTTGTTGCGCGCCCAGGCCTTCGGGGTCGTGGTGACCGCGAGCGTGAAGATTCCGAACCGGTCGCTCTCGGCGACGAGCGCTTCGAAGTCGGGATACAGATCGAGGTGGCAGTGGAAATCGACGAGCCTCATGCCGTCATCTCGGCCTCTGCCGCCGGTGAGTACGTCTCGACGTCGTCAAGCAATTCGCCGACCTCCGTGATGCCCCGCGAATAGACTCCGGCCAACCCGCCGAGGTTGGCGATGTCTTCGAGCAGTGGTCCCGGCTTGTGGACCAGAACGCGGGCGAGATCGGGGCGGCCTTCGAGGCGCGCCACGGCGTACTGGAAGGCACGCACCTGTTTGCCTTCCGCCGTCTTCGTGCTCAACCGGTTCTGGTGGATGTCGATCCGGTATCCGGTAGGATCGTTGCCGCGCCCCCATGAGTGGTCGAAGGCGGCTTGGCGGATGAGGCACGGGACGCAATGGCCGCAGTGAGTGTGTCGCCCGGTCGCCGACTTGACCCATCGGCCTGCTGCGGGGTGGGCGCAGGAGAGGGAGTCGCCGGCGAGCTTCCGCAGCAGGTCCTGGTCGAGGCATCCATCCATCATCTCGCCCTTCGTCTTGTCCCAGTATCGGTTGACGATGGCACCGTCGATTCCGATCTGCGACAACAGTTCGTTCCAACGACGCAGATAGAAGGGGTGGGTCGTACGGGTGCTCAACGACCCGAGCCTGACAGCGTCGAGCGGGACGTTCAAGGCGATAAGGCCATTCTCCGGAACTTCGAGCGAGAAGCGCCGTACCAGGCCGGACCCGGCCATGGCGGCGATTGCGATGAAAAGGAACGACCGGCCACGGGTGCTTTCCTCGCGACCGACCCCCGGAGCGATGTTGCCGGTGAAGCTCATTCCGAGGCGGACGCGCTTCGGTTCGCGGTTGCCGTTCCGGTACGCGGAGGCGACGTCCAGGAAGAGATCCTTCTGAGGTTTGCTGATCGCTCCGTCGCCGCCATGGCTGACAAACAGGGGGAATGAGCCCTGCTGCAGATGATCGATCGCCCCGATCAGGCTGTCCAGCCCGCCGGAGAAGAGCGCGACGCTGTCGAAGCCGTGGTCCTGGAGACCCGCGACCGGACGTCTGACCAAGTCGGCCATTCCTTGGGGGCGCGCCCTGAATGAGACCGTCCAGTGGTCGCCGGTGAGGAATCTGAGCATCTTTTCGACGAGCGCGTGCTGACGCGTCCAAAGTTCGGGGTCGGACACCGGAACGCTGATTCCGAGCTCGCGAGTCCACGCGTCCTGCGAGGTCTGCACGCGATTGATCCGCGTGTCGGCGGCGTGCACCATGGCCGCGAGGACGAGGACGTCGATGCCGACTTCGCTTGGATAGACGCCGAGCTTTCCGAGGCTGCGGACGACGAGACCCATCCCGTAACCCAGCGTCCGGCTGCCGTTGAGAAGATCGACGGGAAACTGTGCCCGCCATGGGCCTGCGAGATAAGTGGGGTGGTCTGCAGGTCCCATGTGGCCGATCAAGGCGTAGGCCGTCATCACTCGATCTCCTCATGGTCTTCCGCTTCGAAATCGTCGTCAAGCCCGTCCGGGTCCGGTCCTTCCAACAGGACGACGGAGCGTTCATAGATGTCGTCGATGGTCGACACGATGAGTTCGACGGGAAAATCCTCACCGGCCTCCGCCATCGCGTCGTTCACGTTGCCGCGGATGTAGTCGTCGATCTGTTGTTCGACGTTCTGGACGGAAGCGACGTCGCGCGGAATCGAGACGACCTTGTTTCCGATCGCGTTCAACAGCCGGTTCTGGATCGCGTTGGCGATGAAAGAGGCGAGGAACGACACCGAGGTCTCGGGCGAGGGCCGTTCGAGATCGGTCTGGGCCTCGCTGATTTCGGCCAGCGCCTTGAGGTAGGCCTCTCTCGCGAACGACTCGTCGAGTTCGCCGCCGGGCTCGCAGATGAAGTCGACGAGCGCGGCGTAGATGTCCTGGACCGGCAGCGTCGCTAACTGCGCGAGGCCGAGGCGGCGGACGGTTTCCTGGATGCCTGCTGTGCCGGCGCTTGAAAGTATCCGCCCCAGGCTCGCCGTGGCGGTGCGTTCCGACGCCATGCGTTGCGTCGCGCGGCGGGCGCCGCCGCTCGATTTGCCAACGAACGACCGGACCGCACGTCGGAGGTTACGATTGGTCCCGCCACCGCGTCCTCCGCCTCCGCCGCCCGCACCGGCTCCGCCGGACTTGGCGAACTTGAAGAAGTTGGTACGGGCACTCTGGAAGCGGTTCGGCGCCGGCGCGTCGCCGTCGGCCGGGCCGCCGGCATTGTCTCCGCCGGCTGGTGCGTTGCCGGGATTGCCGGCGGGGATTCCTCCGGCTGGGTTCGCTGCATCGGGATTCGCGTTGCCCGGTGCTGGGGCGGCGGCAGCGCCTGGACCTGGCGCACCCGGAGCTGGGGCGCCCGGGGGCGGAGGGCCGGGCGGAGGACCTCCGGGCCCGCCGACCCAATCCGGCACCAGCGGATTGCGGTTGTTGCCGCCGCCGAACGGATTAGACGTGCCCATGCCCGCGGCCCCCGCGTGCCGGCTTTTTCGGCTCCAGTTCGTTCTTCAGCAACGGGTTCTTTGTCGCCTTCTTCCACTTCTCGCGGAGGACCTCGATGCGCGCCTTCGGAGCTGCGTCCGTCACGAAGGAATGTCCAGACGCGACCCACAGACCGACGCGATCGGGCGGCAGGGATTCGAGGATGTCGACGTACCGGCCTTGAAGGGGCGGGTGGGCTTCCACGAGAACGGCGATGCCCGCCATCGGCACCGGTCGCACTTCGAAGTTGGATGCCTCGCGCATTTTTTTGCGCAGGGCGTCGAACAGCAGCACCGCCTCCGGGAGCGCGATGTCCTTGACGTCGGCCAAGACGCTCTTCGCCGCCATGTCGCCGCCGAGCAGCTTCTCGAGGAGCGCCGCCAGCTTGGGCGGTAGAGGAGCGGCGGAGCCGAGATAGTTCTTCCGGTCCTTGATCACGAAGAGGTACGGCTTGAGAGACACCGCGCCGAGGTCCGGCTTGACCGCCGCCCAGCGCATGACCTCGGGACGCGTCTTCCACTCGTCGATCACGGTGTTGGCGGCTTCGGAGGCTCCATCTTCGGCGTTCGCCGGCGCAGACTCGGTGCTGCCGCCCGCGGCGACCTTCTCGATCAGCGCGATCTCCGGACAGATGCCGTCCTCGGAGTTGGCTGCCGTCGTGGCGATATGATCGAACACGGTCTGGTGGAGGAACATCTCGGCCAGCATGACCTTCGCCAGGTGGGGCTGTTCGATAGCGTTGCCGAAGCCGCGTTCGTGAGCAACTGCGAGCCTGAGGGCGAGCGCGTTCAGGAAGCGCTTGATCTGTCGCGGATTGCCCTTCGTACCGGCCGCCAGCACGGGGCTCACGCGATCGGCCAGATTCAAAGCAGCGACGATCTCGGCAAACCGATCTCCGACTGCGGTCTTGATCGCGTCGTGGTCGATCCCCTTGCCCTCCCATGGCTTGCTCAGGGCAGCGCGACCGAGTGCCAGCAACTTCTCGAACTCCTTCGATTGCTCGCCGAGGGCCCGGCCGAGCAGCAGGAGCGTGACGTAGATCCCGGTCTCGGTCTCGCCGAGAGCGGGGATTCGGAACGGTACCTGAAGCAGCTTTTCGAGGTACGACCGCGTGTAGTTCTGGCCGGACTCGCGGCTGTTATTCGGCCCGACGTCGATCTCGGGGAGGTTCTTGAAGTGATCGCGGACCGCAATCTCGATCATGCCCTCGTCGGCGCCGACGATGAAGGCGGTCTTGTCCCACAGCACGAACAGCCTGATCGCCTCGAGCGTCTCGATAGCGGTCTGAGGCAGACAACGGTCCAGGTCGTCGATGAGGACGACGAGCCGCTTGATGCCGGCCTTCTTGATCAGTTCCTTGTAGGCCTCGCGGAATTCCTTGATCTCGGTCGGCACGCTCTTGCTCGCGGCCTCGTCGTCCTTTTCCTTCTTGAAATCTTCGATCGACTTGATCGCTGCCTCGCGGGCGTCCTTGTCGGTCACGAAATTCTTCACGTGATCGATGGCGGAGCCAACGAGGTCATCGAGCCCGAGCACCGGGATGCCGGTGAATGCGGTCAGTGCCAGGCCGCCGCCTTTCTTGGCGACCTTCAGCCAATCGACGCTTTTCAGGATGCGTTTGACTTCATCGGCGGCTTTCGTCGTGAGCGAGCGCTTTTCGATGAGGCCGTTCACGACGCCCTCGATCAGCGCGATCTTGGCGTCCTCGAACCCTTGGAACTGCCAGCCGCTGAACTTGAGACAAAGCACGTCGCCATCGTCGGGGAAGGCCTTTTCGACCATCTCCAGCACGCTCGACTTTCCGGCGCCCCAGTCCCCGTGGACGCCGATAGTGACTGCGGAATCGACAGTCTCGTCGATCAGCCGGACGATGGTTTTCGCGATCGCCTCGTTGTTGAGGAGATCGACTTTGGTTTCCTGGTCGCTCAGAAAGCCGAGCGGCGCGACTTTTCCGGCGGCCACGACGCCCTCCGTTTTGCAGTGCGGCGGGCATCGCCGGTAACCGCTGGTTGTGTTGCTAATCAGCTAAGTTCCCGAATTGCTTTTGGCAAGTTGGTCGGTAGGGATGCTGTCCGGGCAGGCTCAAGACGAGTAGGACGTGGGGAACGTCCTCTCACAGATCTGCGGGACCATCGAATGACGCTGATCGACGTATTCATCTCGTGACGCGACTCGGGTCGCAGCGTGCATAACCTAGTTTTGCGAAGCGGTCCTTCAACGAGACTTAAGAATCTCCGTATTTAACTGATAATCTGCAGCATCCTCCAGTTGCTCCAGTGTAAATTGTCCTGACTTCAACTTGCCACTCAATTCCTCGAAGTCTTCAGACTTGTACCTTGGGTCGTATTTCGCGACGCGTCTCAGTTTAGGATTTGCGCAACTGGGACATCCTTTACAGAAACAAGCATCCACATCGAAGTCCCATCGAGGTCCAAAACGATACACGGCCAAATACATCAATTGCGCTTCAAGCTTGTTGACGCCCCGCGCGAGCATGCCGTCCAGAAACACCCTATGGACCGCTTTCCAGTGTCGAGACCTCGTTTCGCAATAATAGTCATGGATGACGGAGGCCTCTCGATATTTTCCAGTATAGGGAGCTCCAATAAGACTCCAGAACACGCTAGGGATCGAGGCTCCATCGACACGTGATCCGGCAGGGACAGGCCAAGCCACATTATGGCTATCAATATACCTGAAAGGGCCTGCTAGCTCCATATTGCGTCCGTCCGGCAGCACCTTCAGGACCAACTCGCCTTCGAAGCGGCCAACTCCTTCTGCTGATACGCTGCTAGTCCAATGAACCATCAAGATGATGCATGCTGCTAGTTGCAGCATTCTCGTTGAAGCTTTCGCGAAATTAGACATGCAGATACCTTTGAATTAAGTTGGCCTTGAGATGCTGAGACCTTGGTAGGATTCCAGCTCGCCGCCACGATCCAACCTGCAATCATCGAGGCTGGCGACTGTATCCGGGAATTCCGGGAGCTAGGTCGCCGCAAGGCGAGCCCGAATTGTAGCCGAGCATTACAGCTTTAACTCGCGCCACTCTGGGCGGATGTGACTGCGAGCCTGGCTCATGATATAGTCGAGCTACCGCTTTCAACGCATCGTCGAGGAAGGCTTTGCCGTGATAAGTCTCGAACCGTTTGATCGCTGCTCCAGAAAATCGATCAGCTTCAAGTTCTGCTTCTCGGGGACTGGTTCTAAGGGTGCCCAGCGTGTGCTCGCAAAAATGATGTCCGGCTTCGTGCGCAAGTATCAGGTAAGCTTCAGCAGTAGCGGTCTGTGCCCATAGAGGATCATAAACTATTGTGCGAGCTTCGTCGCTGAAACACGCTACTGCATTGTTGTAGCCGATCGATCGATAAATCGTGAGCTTTAGTTCATTGATCTTCGGGATATTTGGCAGACCTATCATCTCAACAAAAATCTCAGAGTCGATAGCAGGCGATAGAGTCGCCTCTACTCCATCGCTGAGGGATTTTTCAGCATGAAACGCATTCTGGCAGATCCTAACGGACTTGATTTTCGGTTGCTGTTGAGGTTTCGGCGAACACGCTCCAGTGGTCACGCCGGCTCTGCGGCACGCCTCTTCGAAGCTATAGTATTGTTGCGCGCCGCCGCGATTGGCGAGCAATACCAGAAGGAGAAATGTTACTCCGAGCATAAGCTTCATTGGTTGCCTCTAGGCAGACTACGAAGCGCAGTAGTGATGCGATCCAGCCCTTCCATCCACCTATAGGCCTACACAGATAGCTAGGGCGAAGTTCACACTACTTGATCATAATTCAACCTGGCCGCCTTGCAAGTTTGCGTTGTATTCCATTTGCCCGTTTGGGTATCCATTCTGAATGGAGATGCTATTTTCGGGACGTTAAAGGAGGTCGCCGTCCGCTGAGCCAGTCAGCCCACATTGCAAACTTGAACGGCGCACCTAATCTTAGTATGGCCCAAGCCTTCGTCATGAATTTACGGTCTGCGTCGATGTCATCAGCATATCCTTGGAGCGCTCGACGATTACTTCGACTCTCTGCCTGAACTGAGAGAGGTTTTTATTTAACATTCTGTTTTGCATTGGACTGTTACGCCCCGGCTTGTGTCGTGCTCGTGTTGGATCTCCAGCGGGCCTTGGCGCAAAGTGACGGCAACAGTAAGCGCACATCGCGGGTGTACAACATAGACGTCGTCAACAAAGGTCGAAAGTCTATAGGTTTTCGGCCGCGCAGTTGAAAACGATCAATGCAACGTCGGCCTTATGGCATTTCGAGCTATGACGGAAACTGGGTGATGACGGGTTGAGAAAGGCGGCGTATCGAGGCGGGTGATGAAGCCTGGCAGCAACCTCCAAAGGAGCGATACGCCGTGACCGAGACTACCAATGTTTTTCCTCTGCGTCAGCCCGATCAGATTGCTGATCCACTGACGGATATTCTGCGTGCCGGAGCTCGCGAACTGATCGCCCGCGCTGTCGAGATTGAGTTCACTGCATTCCTGGAAACGACGAAGCATCTGGCGCTGCCGGATGGTCGGGCGCGCGTGGTGCGGCATGGATATGGGCCGGCGCGCGAAATTGCCACGGGCATCGGCCCTGTCGTGGTCGCCCGTCCGAAGGCCCGCGACCGTGGAGCAAGCGGGCCAGGCGACAGGATCCGGTTTCATTCGACGATCCTGCCGCTCTGGGCCCGCCGGGCGAAGAGCTTGGACGCGTTGATCCCCGTGCTCTATTTGCGGGGAATCTCGACCAGCGACTTTCGGGAGGCGCTTTCGGCCTTGCTCGGCAAGGACGCGCCGAACTTGTCGCCGCCGGTCATCGCTGGCCTGAAGAAGGACTGGCAGGGCGAATACGAACGTTGGCAAAAGCGCGACCTGTCGGCGCGGCGCTACGTTTATATCTGGGCGGATGGCGTCTATCTGCAGGCTCGCATGGAGGACCATGCCGAATGCATCCTGGTGTTGATAGGCGCCACGCCTGAAGGAAAGAAGGAATTGATCGGCTTCCAGGGCGGGGTACGCGAGAGCGCACAAAGTTGGCGAGAATTGCTGATCGATCTGCGCAAGCGCGGCTTGCAGATCGGGCCTCAGCTTGCTGTCGGCGACGGCGCTCTCGGCTTCTGGCGGGCGCTCGATGAAATCTTCCCCGGCACGCAACATCAGCGATGTTGGCTGCACAAGGTGAACAACGTGCTCGACAAGGTCGCCAAGTCCGTGCAGCCGGCAATAAAGAGTGATCTGCGTGACATCTACCTGGCGCCGAACCGGGCGGCCGCTGAAACAGCGATTGATATCTTTGTCGAGAAGTACGGCGTCAAATACAAGCCGGCCGTTGAATGCCTGATCAAGGATCGCTCGGCTATGTTGGCGTTTTATGACTTCCCTGCCGAGCACTGGTCGCATCTGCGCACGTCGAATCCAATCGAGAGCGTCTTTGCGACGGTCAGGCACCGGACTGTGCGAACGAAGGGAGCGTTATCGCCACACACAGCAAAGTTGATGGTCTTCAAGCTCGTCGGCGCCGCATCTAAAACTTGGCGACGGTTGAAGGGCACAAATCAGTTGCCGAAGGTGATATCCGGGGTAAAGTTTGTGGACGGAATCGAAGTCATTCCGACCGCTGAAGTCCGCGCCGCCTGATCGGACCGCGTCACCCAAAATCCGTCATAGCTCCGCTATCGCATCGTTGGCCTTCTTCTCGCCGCCCCAAATCTTGCATTCCGCTATGAAAATATTGCGGTCCTCCGTCCTTATCAGAATGTCGCTCTTCCCGCCGGCGTTAAAGGTTTCGCCTGTCGCTTGTCCTGGGTAATGACCGTTGAGCGGCAAGAGGAGGTGCTGACGTAAGTCCTCCTCTCCCAGGTGAGCGAAGCTCGCGGGGCTCCGCTCAAACACATGAGACATCGCGGAGATGATTGTGAGGATATGCTGATAGTCTTCTTCCATCAGCCCCGGTTCCGGAGTGTAAGCCTTAGCCGCCTTCGGTGGCGTTCTTCGCCGCACGTTGGGTGCCCGGTAAGTCGTGGGAATGGAAGCGCAGCGTGCATTGGATAGCCAAGCGATGATGCGATTTTGTGAGACGCCTGCAGGGCCGCCTTTCTGGCTTCGATACGCGCGGTCATCTTTTGCACTATTTCGACTGCGGCGGCGTCACAGTCGGCCTTCGAGTTGGCCAGATAGCTATCAATCGCCGAGATAGTATCTTCGAAAAACTCCTTTACGTCCTCTTGTGTCAAGCTCTGCGCCGCTAAAATAGAGCCGAAGCATGCCCTGCATGATGGTGGCTTTGGGGCGTTGGCTCGTCGAGTTGCTCGGCGTCAGGTAGAAAAATTCCATGTACCCGTCGAAGGGAATATTGAGCTGATACATGGTGCCTGCCACCCGCACCTTCCTGCCATGGTCGGTGAATTCCGCGGAGGTTTCAACAGGCTGGGACAGGTGCTGCCCTGCACGATCCAGAGTAGGAGGTGTCAGGTGAAGGTGCGATTTGAAAATCGCAACCAGCTCGGCCGTTGATTTATAGAGCATCTCGTCTTCGGGATGCTCGACAACGAAGTCGTCGGCATTGCGCCGTTGAACATTGAGGAATACGGCAAGAGGCTCCTTACTGAACAGGTGGCCCGTGTGGTCAGAGAATTGTCGCATTAGGCCCTCATCTAAAGTCGTGCTGACGCTGGATTAGCTCTTGGCAGCGTCTGTTGCTGGCTTGTCTCGGTCAATGACAAGGTATTGCAGGTAGAACAGGCCCTTGATGAGGTGGTTTAAGCGCCGCATCTCACGGTATGTCTGCAGCAAACGTCGCATGAACTGGATGAACGTCATTTGCTCGGGCTTGGCTTGGTTCATGCCTTCGAGACGGGGGTAGTACGTGATGACCTGGTTGACCTCGTCATAGTCGGTTTTGACGTGTGCGATTGCGTTGCGAAGCTGATTGTCAGCGCCATCTTCGAGCGGCTCAAACCATGAATCGTCAATGAAGCCGAGCTTCTTGCCAAAGGCGACGTCGCTAAAGTCGTGCAATGACTTCGGGGTGAAGTCCTTGCCGCCCTTGGTTTGCCCGATGCCAGGCTCAAAAGCGTTATGGCCGCCACGCTTGAGCAAGTTGTTGATGCCAGCGACAAGCACGAATTGGCGCGAAACGATTTCCGAGATGTCCTTGTAGAGGTCTTTGTAGGACTCAAACGCCTCATTCGATATCCGCAGGGGAATGGGATTGTTGGCGAACTGTACGTCAAAGTCCAAGAACAGAACCGGCCGCAGCGGCAGTTCGGCTTCGAGGATCTTGGGATAGATGTCCAGGCAGGAGTTCTGAAGGTTCCTCAGGAAGTCGTTCCCGATAATTTCTGCCATGAAGGCGCGGATAGCTGCTGGATGCTCATTGGTGACCTGATGCATTGTCGAGGTGCTGAGGTGGGACGCCTCCGCGTCCTGCCCCGGGAAGGCGAACGGCATCATCACCTTGCTGATGACTTTATACAGGGCAGCGGCACGGTCTTGCGGGGCGTCCGACTTTACGTCCACGTCGAAATTGCGGCTGCAGCTCGTCTTGAACGGCGCCCACTTGCCGTTGCGGAACAGTTTCAGAAGCAGGGTGAAAACGCGCAGCTTGGGAGTGGCTTCCTCGGTGAGGTAGGCAAGGCGGAAACCATGGAGCTTCAGCTCCTCGTAGCCAATGCGCTGAGCTGCTTCCATGAAAGGCGTTTTCCCAACGACGTATTTGCCAAAGGCGACGGGAAAATCCAGATGGAGATCGACGAAGTTCGTCTTGTCGTCGAAAGGGTATAGGTCGGGCAGCAATTGCTTGGCGCCATGGAACTCACCGCCCCGCGATTCCCTGATAATGATATCGATCGGAGAGCCACAGGTCTGGCAGCAGAAGCGGAACGGCTGCTCCTCACGGTTGGACATTCCGATACGGCAATTCGTCGGGTCGCCACAGGTCTCGCATTCAACGGAAAGATTGATATTCACGTCCGGACTCGCTTCTTCGGGCGAACTTCTCAGCGGCAGGCTTTATCAGAAGTTGCAAGATTGGGTACAGTGCCGTGTCCTGCCAGGCGAACGCATCGCACAGGAAAGACCGAAGTCGGGAAACGGTCTTGGGGTTATCCCGGCATAGGCTAGCCGACCAGGGAAGCGGTCGGATCGGGACCAGGTCACCGTGTCCAGCAACGGGACCAAGGAGAGGGCGCCAGGAGCAGCTTTGGCCGTTTGTCCTTGCCGCCGTCCTCAGCTCGCCAAAACAAAAGGCCACTGATCGGGGCCTTTGGCGTTTCCGGATTAGTCCACGTAGCTGACGTGGGCCTTGGTCTGCAGGAAGTTGTCCGCGTCCGGATTGGCCTTGGACTGATGGAAGCCGGTAAACGGGCCCCGGGTGAATGCGATGGCGAGGCTGATTACAAATGCCATTGTGGTTTCTTCTCGTTGGTTTATATCCGCTTTTAGGCGTACCCGAGATATCTCAATCAAAGATTGTTGTCACGTGAGTCGTAATGCCGCCGCAGACGCAGGAGCAGGCCCAGACCATTGAGAGCTGGCAAGCGCTCATGAACGACATTGCAGCGGCCATCGATGTGCTGGATTCCCCCCGAGAACCTGACCGGAGCTGATCCAAAAATCGTCTCCGTGCTGCTCTTGGCGCGAACGCTCTCCAACACCAAGGGCGTCCGAGTTCTGCTTCAGAAGGGGCGCACGCTGGAGGCCCGCATTCTCGAGAACGGATTCTGGCTGGCGCGGCTGATTGAGGACGGTAGCAGCTTTGTCCAGCACATAATCGAAGATGAGCAGAAGCGGCGGTCGATGCGCGGACAAGTTCTCTTCGATACCCAGGTGCAGCTTGAGGCGGAGGCCGAAAAGCGCCTGCGCGACTGGATGAAAGAGCAGAAGCACTGGAAAGACGGGCTATCGGTCGTTTCTTCTACTGTCCTCGGTTTGGAGTCCTTTTCCAAAATTGCGATAGGAACAGTTTGCCGAAATGAATGGCGCTGCGTTTCCTGGTCCAGTTCTCGTGAATATAAAACTCGGCCATGGATTCCTCCCGGCTCCTGCCGTGGGAAATCGAGAAGCTTCAAGCCCCAGCAGAGGGCAGGTGGGCTGTGGAATGGGTCGAGACCTGTTTCGCGATAGTTGCGAACGTCCTCAACCTTGCTTTCAGGAACGCGGAGAGCGTCTTCAACTGATAAGCTTTGGTCGCAAACGGGTCAGTTATTCGACTGATAAGGTTTCTAACAAAAGCTTATCAGTACTGCGCCTTCTGAGGGGTTGTCCCGATCGCTGTTGAACTCGGTCGGATCGACGTTGCCGGAATGAATGTTACGCGGCCCTCGTGACGTGGGCAACGGGGTTGATCGTCCGGATGCTTGTTGCCTTCGCCGTCAACCCCGATCGCGGCGACCAGCACGAGATCGTCGCTGAGATGCAGCCCGTCGATTTGGACCACCAGAAGGTCGAGCGCGGACAGATCGGCAGCCATGAAGTCGGCCAGCCGCGCGGCCGACAGCGCTACGAACCTCCGCGAGGCCGCCGACTTCGACACCCCCGATCCGGGCGATGCCGGCACGTCACCCTCGGGCAACCGGACAGCGCGGCCGAACCGGCGCGTCGACACATTGATCAGCATCAGGTTCATCGCCCAGCGACCGAGCCAATCCTCCTCCGCCGCCGTTTCCCAGCTCGGGATCGTGACCTCGCGGCCGTCCACGCCCCGGACCCGCGGGCGCTCGAGCTCGATCTTGCCGCCGTGGAAGCCGATCCGTCCCCGCGTTCGGCCCCAACGGTGCGCCCGCCGCGCCGCGTCGCGACCGTGGCGCGGCCCGCAGGCCGCCGTGACATCCGCCTCCATCATCGTGCCGAGCGCCTCGATCCCTGCCGCAAGGCAAAACCGATCGAAGCTCGCCCGCACTTCTGCAAACGCTTCGTCCACAGCCCCGGTCGCCGGCGAACCAGCCGATGTGATATCTCTCGTCATGGCGTTGCTCTCCTTTGTGGAATCAGCACCCCGAGCCTACCGGCTCAAGGTGGGCAACGCCGACCTCTTCAGAAATTCAACAGAACCCGGGACATCCCCGGTTCGCATAAAATAAGTGACTGGCTGCTCTCCGGCCCCTGGTAGCCAGGGAACGCTTCTCTTCAAGAGCTTGCCGCATGTGGCGAGCCGATTGCGCATGTATTGAATTGAAGTCTCGGAAAGACTTCCCATAAATTCGGTTGCGCGAATGGCAAATCCGGGACCGAGCGGTCCTTGATATTTAGCAAAAACGGCAGATCCGAACGGATCTACCGTCTCCACGCGCCCTTGGTCTTATAGGGACGCGATGTACTGGAGGCGGAGGTTCTGGTCCCACCCGCCGTTGAGCGCATCGAGGCGGTTGACGTTCACGGTGAAGCCCTTCTCTGTGACGGCTGTGACGGCGATCCCGAACGTGTCGGCGATGTTCCCCGTGTAGTTGGTGCCTTGCAGCGGTGTCGCGACGACGACAGGGGCTTTCGGGAACGGCGTCCCGAAGGTCACTGTGTACTTGTAGGTGCCCTTCGTGCCGCCCTCCGGGACGAGGCTTCCGGCGGCCGAGCTCCCAAGCGTCGCGATGCCAGCGATGGTCTCCATGATGACTTCCTCCGTGGATCGGTGATGCGGACAGTCGCCCATCGCAAGGGCGGCTGTCCACTCGAGTCTTTCTTTATCGTACCTGAGGAGAGCGAACAAATAACCTACTAAGTCTGGTAGCGTCGATGGGTCCAGCAGAGCTGGTCCCGGTTGTCTGAACAGAATCTCCGCGTCGATAAGTGGAGCCTCTGCCGGGGGGTAGGCTGCCGTGCAGAGTGGCAGCGAGGTGAAGTAGGCTTGATCCGGTGCGCCGCCGTCAAGGCTCGAGTGTGGACGTCGGCCATTGTAAAAGTCGAGGGGTGAACGTCGCGCCCGGTGAACTGGGAGCCATGGTCGATGTTGAAGATCTCGGGCTTGCCGTGACCCTCCAAGGCTTCCAGTGCGCGCGAACGCCACCTCCATGGTGACCGATAGCCGCCACGACAGAACCCGGCGGGTGTCCCAGTCCAGCACCACGGCCGAATAGACGAAGCCCCGCGCCATCGGGAATGGAGTAAGAAGCGCCTAGCCGCGGACAGGGGCTCACCGATTCAAACGCTTGAGGAGTTCAGGGTCTTCCTTGTGCATCCTGATGAGTTCGGTCAGGTTCTCGATGCCGAAGTCGGTGAACGCCATAACCTGGTCGTCACCTATGCCGTAAACCCAGATGACGCCATCCTCTGTGTCCATTCCGTTGGCCACGTCCCAGAGCCAGTCCTCGTCTTCTCCAAGGTCCTTGGCGACGCGACTGATGGTGAAGACGGCATAAACCTTGTTGACGTGCATGGCTACGCCGCCTGGGTGGAGGGTGTCGGAGCAGGAGGCGTCCAGTTCCAGGGCAACAACTCATGCAGGCGGTTCTGCGGGATATCGGCGATGCGCGCGAAGACGTCGGCAAGCCAGGCTTTCGGGTCGATGTCGTTGAGACGCGCCGTCATGATAAGCGTGGCCATCACGGCAGCTCGCTCCGCGCCACGATCAGAACCGGCGAACAACCATGCTTTTCTTCCCAGAGCAAAACCGCGCAACGCTCGCTCCGCAGCATTGTTAAAGGGCATGATGTTTTCAGCGCTCAAACCCGGTGGAGAGGACCGGTCGTCCGGATTAGTCTGTCCAAGCCGGGATAGGGGCGCTGGAGCACGAAACGGTGGCAGGCCGCCATGACCATGAGCTGTGAGCTCGCTTTGTTACTTGGCCGCCCCCTACGACTTGCCCGGTTGCGCTGCGAGCGCGGATCCGTAGATGTCGTGCAAGCCACTGGCTCCTGAGACAAAGGAGAACCAAGCATGCAAATCGTCGGCATGGACATCCACCGATCGTTCGCCCAGGTGGCGATCCTGGAGGACGGAACAATAATCCGACAGCTCCGCGTTGATCTCGTCCACGATCGGCTTGTCGCCTTTGCCAAGACACTCAGCCTCGAGGATGAGGTGGTCATAGAGGTAACGGGCAACAGCGCGGCGGTCGAACGTATTCTGCGCCCGCACGTTAAGCGCGTCGCGGTCGCCAATCCGAGGCTCGTTCGGGCGATCGCCTATGCGCGAGTCAAAACGGACAAGGTCGATGCTGGGATCCTGGCAAAGTTGCATGCTGCCGGCTTCTTGCCGGAGGTCTGGGTTGCTGACGAGGACACCTACAGCCGCCGGCGCCAGATGGCCGAGCGCGCTGGCGTCTTGGCGCAGATCATCCGGATTAAAGGACGCATGAAGGCTATCCTACATGCCAATCTCATCCCGCGCTACAAAGGCTATCTCTTCGGCAAGCGCGGACAGCATTGGCTGGACAGTCTGCCTCTTCCATCGGAGGAGCGTGCAATGCTCCGGCGTCTGATCGCGGAACTCGAACGCGTGACGAAGCAACTGTCGGAGATCGACAAAGTCGTGGCCCAGCAGGCTTTGGACGATCCACGAGCTCTCAAGCTGATGACGATCCCCGGCGTGAGTTCGGTCGTCGCATCGACTGTGCTGGCCTCGATCGGCGACATCGCGCGCTTCCAGTCACCGGATAAGCTCAGCAGCTACTTCGGTTTGACCCCTCGAGTTCGGCAATCGGGAGAGCATCCGGCAAGGCATGGTCGTATCTCGAAACAGGGCAATCGTGACGCCCGCAAGATGCTGGTTGAAGCGGCCTGGTCGGCCAAGACGGCGCCGGGGCCGCTGCGGGCCTTCTTCAACCGCATGCAGAAGAAGCATGGGCCTGGAGTCGCGGCCGTCGCGACGGCACGTAAGCTCGCAGTGATGATCTGGCATGTCCTGACGACCGGGAAAGATTATGCTTACGCACGGCCGGCGTTCACAGCGATGAAACTCCGGAAGGTGGCACTCAAGGCTGGAGCGCCTCGTGCCTATGGCAAGGCTGGCCCGGGTCGGGACTACTGGATCAAGGAACTGCGTGAGCGGGAAGCTGGCTACGTCGCACGCGTCGAGCAGGCGTACGAGCGGATGGTGACGGCCTGGAAGGAGAAGCCAAAAAAAGTTGCCTTAAACTGACGATAGGGCTTCTCAACACCATCCGTCGTCATGCAGATCCTTCCGTCGTGGACAAGGCGGGCAAAGCCCTCCCAACGATTGAGCAGATAGTTGATCGGCTTAATCACGTTGGACGAACGCGAGAGCCGGGCAGATTCCGCCCGCAGCCAAGACTCAAGGTCGGTCAACAGTGGCATGCTTCTTTCCCGGCGGATCTGCAGCCGCTCCGCAGCGCTCAGCCCATAGATGTCGCGCTCGATCTCGAACAGCTGGTCAATCCGACGAACCGCTTCCAGCGCAACGGGCGAGATCGCCGTCGCCGATCGTCCGCGGCGCGCGTTCTGGGCGATATCGGCCAGTTCGAAGAACGCCCTCCGACCGTGTGCCCAGCAGAAGGCGGGCGTGGCCGGTGACGCCTTGCGTCCGGGATCGAACAGAGCGTTGAACCCGCTGTAGGCGTCGGCCTGCAGGATCCCAGCGAAGTTCCGAAGGTGCCGCGCGGGATGCTCGCCGCGCCGATCGCGTGAGGCGTAAAACAACGCCGCCGGCGGATCTCGCCCGCCAAATGGCCGATCGTCGCGGACATAGGTCCAAATCCGGCCGGTATCCGCTTTCCCTTTCGCCAGGATCGGGATCTTAGTGTCATCTCCATGGAGCCTGTCGGCGGAGAGCACATAGGCTTCGATCAGTTCAAAGATCGGCCTGACCGCAAAGGCTCCAGCGCCCACCTGGTCCGCCAGCGTCGAGACCGACAGGTCGATCCCCTCGCATCTGAAGCGCTGGCTCTGTCGGTTCAGCGGCTGATGCTGACCAAATTTGTCGAACAGGATCGTCGCCAGAAGCTGGGGACCGATATAGCCCCGCGGCGTGGCATGGAACGGCGCCGGCGGCTGCGTGATCGCCTCGCAGTCCCGGCAACTAAACTTCTCCCGCACCGTATCGATCACCTTGAACCGGCGTGGGATCTCCTCCAGCGTCGAGGTCACGCTTTCGCCGAGCTTCGATAGCCGGGCCGATCCGCAGCAGGGACATTGCGTCGGGGCCGGCAGGACCACGCGTTCTCGCTCGATGTCATCGGGAAAGGGCTGGCGCAGAGGCCGCTTGCGCTCAAACGAACGCACCGTCTGCATCTTCCCCGCCGCCTTCTCGGCGGCAAGTTCATCCTCAGTTGCGGCCGCCTCGAGCTCCTCAAGCTCAAGCTCCAGCTGATCGAGCAATCGTGCCGCCCGTTCCGAGCGCGTGCCATAAAGCGTCCGCCGCAGCTTCTCGATCTCGAGCTTGAGGTGGGCGATCAGAGCTTCGGTACTCGATTGCTTCGCCTGGGCATTCGCCGCTTCAGCAAGCTTGGCCTCCGCCGCAAGCCTGGCTGCGCGCTCGGCCAGGATCATTGCATGCGCGGCGGCAAGATTAGGCGGCAGCTCGTCGGCGCTGGAGTCCATAACCAGATGGAATCACATTCGCTACTAAACTCAAACGACAAACTCTCAGCCCACGCTCGTCGGACGCCAGGACTCTTGGGGATTGCGCCAGTCGATGCCGGACAACAGATAGCTCATCTGCGCCTGCGATATAGACACCACGCCATCGGCCAGCGACGGCCAGACAAAACGACCTCTCTCGAGTTTCTTCGTAAACAGGCATGCTCCCTGGCCGTCATGCCAGATCACCTTCAACAAATCGCCTCGGCGCCCGCGGAAGCAGAACAAATGACCGCTGAGCGGATCGCGGCGCAACACCTCTTGCACCTGCAACGACAATGAGCCGAAGCCTTTGCGCATGTCGGTGTGGCCCGTCGCCAGCCACACCCGAACTCCCGTGGGAACCGGAATCATCGCGGATCCAGAGCCTCGATGATCCGGCGAAGCGCCTCAACGTCGACACCCGTATCGACAATGACGCGCCGCCCGCCAGCCAGCTCGATCTCAATCCGACGCTCTGTTGAATGTGCTGTCGCGCTCTCCGACGAGGCCGCCACCGACGCCACGGGCCCACCCTCGGCCACAACTGCCCTGACAAAGCCAGCCTCGGATTTGGTCCGGTTCGCCGCGAAGGCTCTTCGCCAAGTCACCAATAGAGAACGCGACAAGCCGTATCGCCGCGCTGTCGCCGCTACCAGGCGAGGCTCGGAAAGGCTCTCCAAAACAATCCGCGCCTTCTCCTCCTCAGACCAACGTCGCCGCCGGCCTGTATCGACCACTTCAAGTCGATTCAGCGTACTGATCGTATGGCTGTCCATACGTACAGTTCTCAACCATCAGGGCGGCCCGCCGCAAGGCGTCTCCCCTCGGAGGCTTACCTTATCGGCGGAGGGCAACAATCCCACGTGAGGAACGCGCCGCGAGCGATATCGATGGCGATCAGGCGGCTGTTCGACGTCGGCTCTTATGTGAGGACGCTGACGTTTTGGCCCTGCTCGCGCTTCCGCTAATTTCTGCGAGGAAATGGCCTTTGAGCCAACCCGACAGATAGCTTGCCAGACGACGGTTATGGCTGCCCGAATCGAGGATCTGTTGAAGCCAGAACCGCCAATCCTCGCTGCGATTACCGAGGAAGATTTCGAGGCTGAGACCTGTGACCGCCCTGGTCTTTAGCCAACCCACGCCATTGCCGGACTGCCAGACGCGAGCAATGAAGTCGACAAGGACGTTGAAGTGAGAGTTCATCTCGGCCGTCGGGCCGCCGAGAAATCGGAGTGCGGCCCGAAGGCCCGGAAGATGGTCTTCGTCTTGCTGCGCGATGAGATAGAGCAAGGGCCCGTTCAGGACGAGGTGATCGTGGCCGTGATGCGCCAGTCCCACGACCGCCTTGATGTAGTCCGGCGGTGACATCAGTCGAATTTCGGCCGTGACGAGAAGCGCAGCCTGTAACCAGATTCCATTCACGCCTGTCGTGCTGGTCGACAACTCGCGGAAGCGCATATCGTCGGACAGCAACAGCGCGTCGCTCCGGGCGGCGAGGAAGGCGGGATCGAAGAAACGACTGCCGCCGACGGCGAGCAGGCCCTCCGTCGTCTCAGAAATGTCGTCAGGTGCCAGCACCTGGACGATTTCGCAATTCTGCTCGATGCAATCGCGTACGCGCTTGATGGCCGAGATCTGATGATCGCGGTATTCGTTGGTCACTTCGTTTCGATAAAATTGCCCGTCCTGATAGCTCAACGTCATTTGGCGCCGACCGCGGCCGTCGTCCTCGCGCCGCATCATCCCGTCGATCATCGCCAGCGTCGAGGTCGGCGTCTGCAGCTTTCCGAACCAATCCTTGAGCACGGGGAGGACCCCGATCTCGGCTGCGACCCACGCCGTGTAGGCGTCGAGTACCGCGCCGCGACCGCGGTGGTTCCGCGCCAGCCGGACGGCGGCGGTACGCTCGGGAACGTTTCCCAGGCAAGTGACGATCCGGCCGCCCAACTTCCGAACGAACTGGGCGAAGCTGACGACGTCGCCGCCGAGCCCACGCGCAATGAAAGCGAGCGGGAACGGCTTCTCCATGTACATCTGCGCGTTCTTGATGTTTTGTTCGGCGCTTCGGCGCACGACATCAAGAACGCTGTCGATGTTGTCGTGGCCGACCGTGAACCTGGCCAGCCCAGGCTTTCCCGGAAAGCGGGTTTCGAATTCCTCGAATACGCGATGTTGGAGGTGGAGATACTTGGATTTGATCTCGACGACCTTCCAGCTTTCGGTCTGATCCAAACCGAACTTCGTCATCTCAAACGTATCGCCGCGGCGCAAGCCCAGCACGCGGGTCGCGATTCCCGATGTGGCGGCCTGAACGTTCATACCGAAGAAGTCGGTACCCTCGTCGATCACAAAGTCCTGCCGCAGGCCGTCGGGTGTCTCAATGGCCACGTAGGTGCCGAGACCCGCGGTCGCCGCCGTGAACATCGGATTGACTTCGTACATCAAGCCGAGCCCGGCATAGCCTAGCGCAAGGTTGGGATTGTTCGGGTGGCGACGGACGAGGTCGTAGCCGGTGACGTAGGCCCGCTCGAAGTCTCCTTGGCGGAGCGTTTCGTGCGCCAATCGCATGATGTGCTCGGGGGCGCCGACCTGGCGCGCGAGGTCGACCCCGCGGATTACGGCTTCGGCGCCGGCGACGTCCGTCGACCGGTGGAGGGCATCGAAAAGGCGCAGCGCCACAAACGCGTCTGTGGGGTCTTCGGCATGGAGATGGCGGAGCACCTTGATTGCTTCGTGAAGCCTTCCGACGTCGACCAAGACGCTCGCATGCGCGCGTGCGATTGGGTGCGAATCACGAATACGGGCGGGTAACCGGGAGAAGAAGGTCAGATTACGCTCGCGGTGCGGATGCTCGTTGGCATGCGCGACGGAGAGCAACTCGAAGTCCTTCTCGAAACCTTCGAACGGAAGGTGGCCGTCGAGAAGCCGGATGACCGTGGCCGGGGAACCGGCCCGGTTTGCCTCATGCGCGACCATGAGGCGCGTCGCGATGTGAGAGTCGTCCGGAACCGCATCCACGGCGGCTTCGAACGCTACCTCCGCGACATCGCTCAACCCGATCGCTGTGGCGACCTGCGCGATCAGAACGAGCCCGCGTGCACTGTCCTTGAATTTCGTGATCAGAATCATCAACGGCGCGGGGTCCGCCGGACTTCCGTCCGCAGGCCTTCCGGCTTCTGCGATCGGCGAGAGTGCGATCGCGGCTTCGGTTACGCGTTTTTCGTGACCTGGAATATTGGCTTTGCCGAAGAGTTCGGCTGCGTCTGACCATTGGTTCTCGCCGATGGCAATCACCCCGGCGTGGAAGGCGAGATCGGGGTCCTCCGGTGCAAGGTCGATGAGGCGGCGAGCAAGATCCGCTCTGCCGAAACTCAGCGCGACGGTCACGCCGTTCAACAGAATGCCAGGTTCCTCGATCTTCGCGTCGGCCATTCGCTCGACGTGGGCGAGTGCTTTTTCCCGATCATGCAGGAATCGGTAGGCGATCATGGCGGCAGATAGCGTGTGGATCGCGTCATCGAAATGGCTGGTCAACAACCATGGTTTGGATCGCCAATCGGCCTCTAGTATCTCGGCGGCCGCGGCGAGTTTCGCGCGCTGGTCGGCGTTCACGATCATGGTCCGTGACGCGTTAGGGTCGCGCGATATCTCGTCGACGTCGGCGAAGGCCGCCAGCATCTTTAAATGTTCTGAGTTGGGATGCTTCGCGAGCGCCTGTCGGGCGAAATCCCACCATTGCGGAGCGAGGTTACGGCCTCGAAGAAACACGGTCTGCGCGACGAGGAGGCTTTCCTTGTCGCGCAAGCCGTTTGGAATGCCGCCCAGGCCGTCGGCGACGCTGGTAACCTTGGCGGCTATCTGCGGCAGATAGGAGGCGAGCACTTCGTTGGTGGGATCTGCATCCAACCGGTCCCGGCCGAAGCGGTATGCTTCGTCGGCATCTCCGCGCACGAACAGGGCGAGGGTGCGGTTCGCGATCGCTCCGGGATCGTTCGGCGCCTCGTCGTACGCGTCGAGAAGCCATCGGATCGCTTCGGCGCCTTCCCCGCGTGCGAGATGTTGCAGTCCGATGTTTGCCTTCGCGCGGTAGCGTATGGTGCCGCTGGCATCGGCTGGGAGGCTATCCATGAAGCTGTGAAACAGCTTCAGATTGCTGTCCGGATCCGTGATCTTCGCACCATCCCGCAAGCGATCCAGTTGGTCCGAGAGGTGTTGTTCATGGACCGGAACGACGGCTCCTTGGACCCGCACCAGCCCAGTGGTCAGACCTGCGGTCTTGAGCACGCTCAGCATGGCGCTCTGTATCTGATCTAGGTCGGCGCCTTGATACTGATTGACGGTGACCGTTGCGTTTCCACCGGCCTTCGCGTCGATGCGGAGACCGGCAGCAGTCTGATCCGTGTTGGAGACTGGCGCGCTGTTTGGACCGGCGAGCGCGCCGGCTATTTTCCCGGATCTCTTCCCGTGTCCAGATGCAAGCCCTCGATGGTGACGTCTTGGCCGGCCTTGACCTTCGCCACGACCTCGCGAGCGCCCTGGATGTCCCGAATGAAAGCATTCCCGCCGGCCTCGATGTCCAGACCGACTCGGGAGTGCACGGCGGTTTTGGCGTCGGCGTCGGCCTGCGTCGCTCGGATGAGCGCCTCGACGAACGGCGCGAGCTCGGTCGCTTCGTCCGGCCGAAGGTCGTCGTCTACGCAACGAGCGAGATCCTTTCGGCCTTGGTCATGAGTGGCGGGATTCTCGAGTTTTGCCACTGCGGTCGAGGCCCGTGATCCGAACACCTCGCCAACCTTTTCCTTTAATTTGCGGTAGGCGTCCTTGGTGACTTCCTTGACAGTCTCGGTACCGACCAGGCTTGCGCCGGCGATAAGCAGGGTGGTGAGCGTTATCGGTTCAGGCATAGCACTCTCGATTTAGATTTAGTTCGGTTTGCGAGTCTAGGGTATTCTTGTGACGTTGGCCCCCGCGATCGCCGGCTTCCATTGCTAAAGCTAGATGGCTACCAGCTCGGTGAGCTTCGCAGCGACGTCAGCCATCGGCATTTCTGCCGTGTCCAGGCCGTTTCGCGACGCGAGCATGGGACTGACGTCGCGAAGAGCATCGTACGTCGTGTTATGCACGATAGGAACGAGCTGATCACGCGCTAGGACTACAGAGAGTTCCTTGTCTGCGACGCCCGCTGCTGGGAGGCGCTTCAGCAAGGCAGGGGTCACCAGCACTATCCCGATCCGTGATTTCACCAAACCCTTGTCGATAGCACGCAGAAACGGCTCGCCGAGGCCAATGTCATTCTCGCTAAACCAGACCGAGACATCGCGTGCGATGAGCAGATCGTACAGCTCCTTGGCAACTCCCTGCCGGTCGTCCCACGCATGACACAGAAAAATTTGCCGAAGGTCTGGCATCGCCGCTCGCCGCTCAACTGTCTCGCGGATTGGTGTGAGCGCACGCACTTCTTCGGGCGTGTAAAGTTGGGACGAACCGGCTCCCGCCGAGCGTGGTTTTGTGTTGCGGCTAGACCGGCCGCCGCTGCCGCGGCTGCCCCCGCTGCTCCACGACGAGGATGGGGAGGGAGACGAGTACGAGTAGCTGCTGCCGGCGTAGCGGCTCCAGCGGCCCCGACCGCGGCATGCAGGGCAGGCCGCTTCCGCGGCTGCTGAATGATGGCCCCTAACTGGTGCCGTGCATCTTGCCATGTGACACCTTTGCCTCGCCGCCGCCTGCGACTCGCCACAGAAGCATAGCACGCGAGGCGTGTAATGACGGTCGTCAGGGGCACCTGCGTTGTGGATGGCGGGGAAACGCAGCGCGCTCTGCCTTGGAAAAGTCCATGCGGAAAATCGTTGTGACCTAATCGCGGGATGGTGATCCTTGCCTGTGCGATCAATAGCCAAGCAGATGGCGGTAGCAGCTGTGTGGGACGGCGATGTGGGACAGAAATGCAAAATTGACTAAGTAACTGAATCTACTGGCGCACCCGACACGATTCGAACGTGTGACCTTTGCCTTCGGAGGGCAACTGAACGGGTCTTGTGCGTTTGGCTTCTCTCAAGTGCCAAATCTCAAAGTCCTTGAAAACGCGGCCAATCTAGGAGAATACATTAGGGGGCCGCCCTTCTCTCGGTCAAGTCTGCGCGGTGGAATTAGTGTGATCGTTGTGACTGCGCTGTGACCGTCGCTTCTCGGATGGGAGCAACGGCACGGGGGGGAACTTCGCTCCATCAGTCTATTAGATACCCGCGCGAAAAAGTTTGCTGAGAATTTAAAACGAGGCAAGCACGCCTGAACACAATTGGGACGCCAAGCAATTCACACGTCATGGCGCATTGTAAAGAACTGCCTAGCTAATCACTGTAGCTTCACACAGGCCGGTGCCGGCATCTTCCAGTTGGAGAATGAATTAACGGGAAGATTGAGCACTCGCTTCTTACGAACGAGTACGGATTCAGGGCTTATGGGATTGTGTTGGACGTGCGGACGTTGGCTTTGGACCTAAGTAGACCTGGCGAGCCCGCTTCACCGCCTTCTTCCAATCCATCTTGCTAACTGCATTGGCGTCGAAGTTGTGAGCTTCGAGGCAATCTAATAGCCGCTGATGTCGCGCGCGTATCATTTGCCATGTTGCTGCATATTTTGCTCGAATGCGGGGCGACATGGACATGTTGTTCATGTGCTTGTGAATATTTTCAAGATATAGGAAGCATTCTGCGAGGTCCCATTCCGTTCCCGAAGGCTCAATAAAGATCGGATCGACGGGGTACGTAAAATGTTCGCCGCTGATGTCGTCGAGCCGTTGCATCAGGTGCACGAAGTGGCACTTGAGATCGTACGGTGTTGTTTTGAAGATGTCGCAGTCTGGAAGAAGCTTGTTGTCGATGAACAGGCCGCAACATTGAAGGTCCTTCTCAGCCTCATAAGAATCGACAAGGGCGCTCCCAAAAAAATGCCTCGACGTTGGTCATCTCGTTGTGAACGAACTGCCCGTGGCGAAGATACGCGCGGAAGTGGAGGTCGAGAGGTAAGATGCGAAAGAACAGGTCTTGCGCGAACTCACACAGGTACATGATGAGGTAGTGACGGTCATACGGCGTTGTGGCATCAGTCCGATTGTAAACAAGAACGGTGTCGGAAAAGACGATTGTGCGGAAGTCGTGATGCTGGTGCACATTCAGAGAATCAATGATGCGGTTGAGCTTTTCGACTTGCCCCCTCTTTCGCACTAGGTGTTTAGTCCCAGACTTTGATGGTGCATCCTTGTCGCACGATTCGAAGGAAAGCGCTATGGGACAGATTTTACACGGCTGCGCCACCACGACGGAGGCAGTCCGTCGAGCAATACAAAATAGTCAAGAGAGCCTGAGAGGTCTCGCGAAGCGCTACGGGATCAACCAGAAGACTGTCGCGAAGTGGAAGCAGCGCGAGACTGTCACCGATCGTTCGACTGGCCCCAAGGAAGCCAAGTCGACTGTCCTTTCCATCGAGGAGGAGGCGATCATCGTTGCTTTCCGGCAGCATACGCTGCTGCCACTCGACGATTGCCTCTATGCGCTGCAGCCGACCATCCCGCATCTGACGCGGTCATCCCTGCACCGCTGCCTCCAGCGTCACGGCATCAGCCGATTGCCGGAAGCCGGGGGTGGCAAGCCCTCGAAGAAGAAGTTCAAGGCTTATCCGATCGGCTACTTCCACATCGACATCGCCGAGCTCCAGACCGCCGAAGGCAAGCTCTACCTCTACGTCGCAATCGATCGCACCAGCAAGTTCGCGTTCGTGCAACTGGCCAGGAAGACGGGAAGGACCTCGGCCGCGGCCTTCCTCGAAGCTCTTATTGCGGCCGTCCCCTACAAGATCCACACGGTTCTCACCGACAATGGGATCCAGTTCACCTTCCCACCGCGCTATGCGGACGGCCCGACAGCAAGATACGCCACGCATATGTTCGACATGCGCTGCCGGGAGAACGGGATCGAGCATCGGCTGACTAAGATCAAGCATCCCTGGACCAATGGCCAGGTCGAACGAATGAACCGCACGATCAAGGAAGCGACCGTCCAACGCTATTACTACGATCGACACGATCAGCTCGAAGCTCACCTTGCCGACTTCATCAACGCCTACAACTATGCTCGGCGGCTGAAGACCCTGAATGGCCTCACACCCTACGAATACATTTGCAAATGCTGGACTTCCCAGCCAGAACGATTCAAACTCAACCCGCTCCAGCAAATGCCGGGACTAAACACCTAGTTCGCTGAAACCCAGCATGTCGATATACAGCAGGTAAGGTCCTGACTGTTCCCGACAGTTTTTATTGACTTCTTACCGCCCATGTATCCACCAAAAATGTTGCCATCGCACCGGCAAGGTTCACCGCGAGTTGGGCATGACGTGCAGATGGTCGAACCGGCTTCCCGCCCTGACCGTGTGCATCACCGATCTTGTTGCGCAGTGAGCCCAAGCCTTCGACAACGCTCGTTGCGCCGCCAAGGATACGCTTGAACGCATCTTCGGTGTGCTGGCTTGGAGCAATCTGCAATTTCGTCGCCACTGCCTTATAGAGCGCGGGCAGGTCTTCTTTGTCCGAATACGTTTCGCCCGCCTCATCGAGGATACGCTTGCAGACCGTTTCCAGCAGCGTACGTGCACTGGTGATTGCGCCGTCAGGATCGGTATGCCGACGTGCGAGCGCCTTCTCCCAAACGACGTGGACACCATCGGCGTCGAATTTCTGCAAGACATCGGATGCTACAGTATCGACCGGCGATCTGTGCGTTCCTTCAATGTGATCGAACAGCGGTGTCATGCCGTCACGGACGTGCACACGGCGCGGCTCCCACTTCGGCGCGAAGTCTTTGATGTATCCCCAGAAGTGCTTCAGGTCGCGGCAGGTGCGCACGAACTCAGGCAACAAGGGGCGCAACGTGGTGTCTTGCATCAGCTCGGCACGGATGTGCTGATACATGCCGGTGTCAGCTACGGGGCCTTCACAGGCGCTGACGAGAATGTTCTCTAGCATCTTCGCCTGTTCGAGGGGTGTGGTGGGATATTCTGACATTACGTGCTCGCTTTCGCCGCGTTCGGGTCAATGCCGCCCGGCCAATTGCTTTGGGGGCGGGACAACAGGGGCAGTTGCCGCGCGGATCATGGGTGATCTCTTCGTGAAATATCTCATGACAAACGCTGTTAGCGAGCTTAGTCGCCCCAATAAGCGACTTGCCGAACTGTTGAGCGTCAACGAGATGCTGATCCGCGAGAAGGCCCCGGTAAGTTACGGGTATCGCGTCGAAGATTGGCCCCTGCATTCCTTGTATCCCTCCCAGCCGAGGATGATAGTTGTCGCTCCGACTTTCGTCTACCTTTAGATGATTGGATTAGAATCCGATTGAGAATCGCTGCGACGTGGAAGCAACTTATTGCTATGGGGATGTGGTTGCGAATACCTTGCGAATATGGGGCAACAGGTGATTGACGGTACGAAGCTAGAAGCATTGATCGCTGCGGCGAGTGCGTCCGGAGGGGCGGAGAGAGCTAACTATCAGCTTTTTATTGAGTGGTTGTGCGGTGCGCTCGGCCTGCCCGGCCCCGATCTCGCTAGCGAGGAGAACTCCCTAAATGACTACGTGTTCGAGCGGCGCATTGACTTCAAGCATCCGGATGGAACCACCACCTCCGGCTTTATAGATTGCTATCGCAAGAACAGCTTCGTGCTCGAAGCAAAGCAATCTCGGAAGCGCCAAAAAGCCAGGCTCGCGGCTGACCAACTGTTGCTTCTTGGTGAAGACGAACAGCAATTCAAGTCAGGACACGCTCTGCGTGGGACACGCGGTTGGGACCAGGTGATGCTTGCTGCTCGCAAGCAGGCAGAGGATTATGCTCGCGCGCTGCCTACTCGAGCACGGTTACCCACCATTTCTACTGGTCGTGGACGTAGGTCATGTGGTCGAAGTCTATGCTGACTTCTCCGGCCAAGGGAAAAATTACGCGCACTTCCCTGACCGGCAATCGTACAGGATCAGCATGGACGATTTGCGCGATCCGAACGTTCAAGCGCGCTTGCAGGCAATCTGGAGCGACCCTCGGTCACTCGATCCAACGCGAATTTCTGCAGAGGTCACGAGGGACATTGCCGAGCGTCTCGCCAAGATAGCAAAGCGGTAGGAAGAGAAGTACGACGCTAAGGACGTGGCAGAGTTCTTGATGCGCTGCCTATTCACCATGTTCGCGGAGGACGCGCAGCTCATACCCGAGAAGGGGTTTCATAAGCTGCTCGGGCAAATGAGAGACACGCCCAAGCACTTCGTTGCAGCGCTGGAAAGCCTCTGGGCAGTGATGGACCAAGGTGGTTATGCTCCGCACCTCAATGTCACTCTGACGAAGTTCAACGGCTCGCTGTTCAAGAAAAGATCGGCATTTCCACTAGACAGGGAGGACATCAACGAATTGTGGATTGCTGCTAGTAAGGATTGGTCGAATGTCGAGCCGGCGATCTTTGGTACGCTGCTTGAGCGCGCTCTGGACCCGCGTGAGCGCTCGAAGTTAGGGGCGCACTATACGCCTCGCACCTACGTTGAGCGTCTTGTCGTGCCTACGATCATTGAGCCTCTGCGATCCGACTGGGAGTTGGTTCAGGGGCAGGTGACCGAGCTGAGAGACCAAGGGAATCATCGGGGAGCTTTAGCCACCGTACTTAAATTCCACCGCAGGCTTTGTACGACCCGAGTACTAGATCCGGCGTGCGGCACCGGCAATGCGGCAGGCGTTGCGCGGCCAGCGACGCTACATTGCGACTTGCCGTACAGCGAAACATCGCGCGTTCATCTTCCTAGATGGAAACGTGTTGCCTGACACTAAAGTTGTAGCGATAACGCTGTCACAACCGGAAGCGCTAAGTGTACTGAGCTCAAGGGTTCACATCGCCTTTGCAATCGCGCGCGGTGGACGCCAGGGAGTTGGTAATGATCCAGTTTACCAGCACTCAGATACGTTCAATTGCTTCCCGTTCCCATCTTTGAATCCGGCTATCGCCGAGCAATTGCGCGCGCTCGGTGAGCGGCTTGATACCTTCCGAAAAGAGCGGCTGGCGGAGCACGACTTCCTAACGATGACGGACATGTACAACGTGCTTGAGCGCCTGCGAGAACTTGAGAACGATGACGAGTTGCCGCCGCTCACTGATGTTGAGCGCGACGTTCACCAAGCGGGGCTTATTTCTATACTGAAACAAATACACGATGACATTGATCGGACCGTCTTGGCTGCATACGGATGGGAAGATCTGATCCCTTCATTGGTCGGGAGGCCCGGAGCGACGCTACCCTTGCCACACAAAAGTTCCGAGCAAGCGATGGCCGAGGATGAACTTCTAAGTCGGCTTACTTTGCTCAATCACGAGCGAGCGGCGGAAGAGAAGCAGGGCCTTGTGCGCTGGCTCCGCCCCGAATACCAGTCTGGAAAGTTGGGCATCAAAGTCCCCGTGGCAGTCGAAGAGCACGCCGGCACGCTGGATGTCACACTGCCAGATATTTTGGAACGTCCCAAATGGCCGACCGACGGCCTGGAGCAAATCAGGTTGGTGCGTGACCTTTTGGCAAAAGCGCCTTCTCCAGCCGCGCCGGATGTCATCGCCGGTATACTTGACGGCAGGAACACAAGCCGACGTCGTGAACGCATAGCGGAGGTCTTGGATACCCTTGTTGCAACAGGTCTTGCCCGGACAGGCGAGCACGAGGGCCAGAAGAGGTACTTCCTACCGAGATGAATAGACAGATGCGGACGCGTGTTTGAGGACGGGGCACTAGGCCCCGCCCTTTCTTAGGTTCTCGCTTCGCCGCAAGGGTTGGAGATTGCTGAAGTGGCATAGCGAAATCAATTCGCTCATTGTTCGCGCCGACGACAACGGCCTGATGTGATCGACTTCCCATTGCCGATACCTCTCCCAGCACATTCCCGTACGAAACTGGCCAGCGATGTGATCGCGCGATTCGGGATGGTCGCAGCCGACTGCATTAGCGGGGCTCGCGTGGATTGACGAGCCCTTCACGCAACGACTTCCCGGACCACAATCGGTATCAAACGAGCACGTGTTCCCGTAGGTGCGATTGACATCAAGCGGCGCGCGCACCGGTTGCCGATCGTTGGAGTTGCCCGGAGATAGTCCGCCGGCACATACGCCATAGATGCTTCCGGACGCCTTCAGGCACTGGCTGCCGGGCTGGCAATCGGTATCGAACGAGCAAGCAAACGTTGGCGTGGACATGAAAATAAATGCGAGAAGAACGTACTTCATCAGAAAATGCTCCCTGCTTGGTGCAACCTGCAGAGGATAGGTTGCGGTCAACCTCACTCAAGGGTGGGCTTTGGCATCGTCGGAACAGGTCAGCAGGCCGCCCGCCAAGCCTCATGCAATCACGATACCGCCATGGCTCGACATAGCTGCCCGCCCATAGCCCGCGCCCCACACGCTCGGCATCGCTTTGAGCGTCGCCATATTTACCCTTAGAATACTGAGGCCAATCCAGCGCAAAGCCACTGCGGACCAACCAATCGCCAAGGTCGACACCCCCAACCGCGCAGGCGGCGACGGTTCGACCGTATCGATCCAGCGTAACAGGGACGCAGCTAACTGAACGGCCGTTAATGAACCGATCCAGTTCATTCGCTGCTTTGGTACCGCATCTGTATTGCAGGCTGTCCTCGCCTCGGCAAAGCTGCGAGCTTTCCGGCGCATCGATGCCGGACAGCCGTATGCGCGTGCCGTGAATTTCAAGCGTGTCGCCATCGATTATGCTTGCCTGACCGGTCAAGCCGTCGGCTGACGCATCAGGGCTGCACCACAAAAATACAAGCGCCGCGATGAGCATGAACAATCTTGACATCAGTGCCGTTCACCCAGCGCAGCCGCGCGATCAGCTTTTGCCTGAAGATACTCGCGATAAACCGACCGAACTGGCTCGATGAATTGTGTGCGGGTGTTCATCACCTGAGATCGTATTTGCTGTAGTTCGGATAGCCCATTGACGAGGTTCTGCTCCAGAGTCCTCCTTAGCAAAGCGATATCACTGTGGACCTTCGCAACATCGGCACGATCTGGCCCCCGCGTGGGATCAAAGGTGAAACGAGAGGCGAGATTGTCGCGCCAAGACATGAGAGCGTTGGTGAGCTTTGGACCAAAACCGGGTACACCGTGAAGCTTGGAGCGATCCACATCGGCTGCGGTCTCTATGCCATAAGAAGCCAAGGTCTGCTTTCGGCCTTTTCCAATCCCATCGATATTGGCCTCTTCAATCTCGAAGCGGTCGAGATGCTTCTCTAGCTGGATCCTGCGTTGATCCTTACTCAACTGTTGCATTCGTTGATTGAGGACATCCGGCAGGTGTCTCAATTGCTCCTTCACAGCGACAAGTTCGTTTTTCTTTCTGTCGAAAGCAGTGGCACGTGTGCGTTCCTGCCACTCCCGCTCAGTGTTCGACCAATTGGCCGAAGCAGCTTGATACGCTGTTTCATAGCTTTGCGCGTTGGTTGTTCGATCCGCCAGATTGCGGATTAGAAAGAAAGATGCGACCGCTGCAACAAACAGGAAGAATGGTGCTGGTGCGGGGAAGCCGCCCACGAGTGCCAACAAGGCAAAGATTGCGCCTACGCTAAGCCCTGCAATTTTGGCGCGCTGGGCAGAGCGACCAACCTCGATCGCGTCCTGACTGGCAGCCGGCTGTGGAGAGACCGAAATTTCTGGTACAGGCCCGGGGCTAGTTTGCGCCTCGATTTGGCTCCACAGCGAGTTGAGGTCGATCGTTCCCGATATCGGATCGGCATGCACCAACGGGAAAAGCTGAATTCCCGTTGCGGCCTCCATCGAACACCAAGGGCAGGATATCCCTCGCAGGTGCCAGTGCGATTGATTGTTCGTACATTGCTTGAGATTCTTCTCAAGATCACTCAGCGCGGTGACCCATTCGTTCGGCGATGGCCGCGCAGAGCTTCCCCTATCAAATGCTCTTTCAAATAGCTGCGCCACACTGCCGCCCATCACTTGGAGATCTGGCGTGTGGGGCGGCCGGTCCATCAATAGTTCGGCGCGCCTCACGCCATAGGCAAATCGTCTCTCCTTAATCGCTTGTGCAATCGACATATCACCGGAGCCGAGATAGCGGCCTGCAAACGGATGGCGCCCCATGAAAAGCAAAAGGAAGGTCAGTACTGCTAGGCCAAAGGCATCATGGTTTGCTGTTCGAACGACGCCATTAAGGCTGATGCCTTGAAGCTCCGGAGGCGTAAACGTCTCGACCCCGACTTCACATCCAAAAACGTCGCCGCCTGAGCGCACTTGGAAGCTATCGCAATCAATCAATTGGACGGTCGCATCCTGGCCGACCAAGACACTGCCGTGATTTACGTCGCCGATTACGCAGCCGAGTTGGTGAACAGCGCCAAAGGCCCGCGCAGTGTTCGCAGCCACGCGAACCAAAAAGCGGAGATCGGCTCGGACGAATTCTGAGCGGCGGCTCTTGGGACTGTAAAGCTTGTGTATGTCCTTGCCACCGACCGATCTTGGCATAAGTAGGCCGATCGGTTGCCTCGCTTTCGTGATCAGGAGACCGGTCGGCCAAGCGGCAACCTTAGCAATGACGTCACTGTAGAGCGAGGCCATAACCTCGATTTTCCGAGCACGTTTTGGCGAGATTGCTTTGTGATAAATCTTCGCCACGCGATTTGCTGCGGCAACGACCTCGTAGACCGCACCTTCGCCGCCCTGACCGATTAGCTTGCCGATGCGAATTACACTGCCGGATGCATCCAGCATCTCTTGATTAGATTGAACGGACATGCTCAGGCCTCGACTGGCATTCTGGTCGCAAGTATCAGGGATTTGTCATCGTCGGTCCGGTCACAGACCTTCGGCGACATGAGATACCGCTGAAGATCGGGCGTTAGCTGCCTGCTCTCGTCGAGAGATTTGCACGCTCGCACGGGCTGGAACATGGTTGAAAAGAATGCCTCATGCACCGTCTTGGTCGCATGGTGCAGAACCAGATTTTCCAGACCGTCTGAAAAAAGGGCCACCTCCTTCAATCCGGGTCGGTGATTTATCTCGAACTCAAACACATCGAAAGCGTCGTTCGAGATTACAAAGTTCGTTGTATTCGCAAACTCGCCATGCTGGGGCCAGAACACGTAAGAAAATCCGTCGGCGAGGCCGTCTGAAGCGACTATCGCCCCATCGCCTATCTGAAAGAAGGCAGCGTGTTCGTCCCCGACAATGGCAAAAAGGAGCGTGCAAGCGAACTCCTTGATTGGCTCGCCAAGTCGCTCTGCTTCTTCGCCGAGAGCCTGTTGTACTTTGCCGAGCCAGGAAGCTGCCACTTCGCGAGTAAGTTCTTCAAAAGTCCCGGATTGATCGAAGTACCTATCGATTTCGCGTCGGACAGTGGAGACCGCGCATTTCGCTCCCATCTCTGAATGCTTTGCGCTGCCTGCGCCGTCCGAAACGACTAGGGTGAGGATGTGTTCACCCGACGCATCAAACACACCAACGCCATGCGCGTCCTGGCACTTGGTGTCCGACGCGACATGGGACGTGCCGATCGCAGATGCGGCGGCGATGCGCCACGCCTGCATCTCAGACCTCTGCCCAGCCAGATGGCGGAGGTAGTGCCACCTTGGTTCCCATTTGAGATTGCGAAACTCGGCTGAGTGATGAGGACAGCCACGAAAACAATTCTCGGAACTTGAGGCCATCCAGACGGATAGGTTCTCGCACTGATAGCTGTTTGAGCACGCTTACGTCGGCGCCTTTGACCGCGATGGGAAAGAATGAAAATGCCCCGTTCTTCTCGCCCTCTTTCACTAGTTCTGCGGCACGGCGCCAATCATCGGTCGGCGCACCATCGGTGATCAAGAATACCCAAGGTCGGTAGTAGCTAATGGCGTTCGCCTTATAGGCATCCTTGCGCTGCCTAAGCAGATTCAAGCCGGTCTCAATGGCCTCACCCAGTGGGGTGTCCCCGCTCGTTATCAATTCTGTTGGGTAAAAGTGATCGGGAGTTTGAAAGTCATTCAGCGTGGCAACTGGGCCAAAGGTCACCACCGCAATTTCAACGCGCTTCATCGCAAGGGCATCGGTGGCGAGTTCATCCTTGAACGCCTGTATGCCTTGGTTGAGCTGCGCGATCGGGCTACCGCTCATGGAATGCGACGTATCAAGGAGCAGCAAGCACGGACACCGCGGCTCCGGATTTTCGGCGAATTCCGTCGAACCAAACGGCATCTGTTCAAATACGGACATTTTCTCTCTCGCTTTTTTGCTTGGGGTTATTGCGCCGGTCTACTTGGTGTGGTTGGCAGGGAAGGTGGTTGTGGGGCGGTCTGAGCTGCTGGCCGTTGCGACGGTGGCGCCGTCGTGGCCGATCGTGTCGATGCGTAGGCGAGGTAGATTGCGCTCACGAACACGATCAATGGCAGCCAGAGCTTACGGCCCTTCGATGTAGGTCGAACTTGCTGCACAAGTTGAGCCGGAGTGGGCGCCGCTTGGGACCAAGATAATCCCGTGCCTGGGAGGCCCACGCTGGCCCGCGCCCCTTTCGTGCCGAACGTGTAGCGAAATCCGCGCCCGCCAATTGACAGGCTAGTGCTCCTCAGGCCGGAATTCCAACGAACTCCGGGCAGCAGCCGGATCGAACGACGAAAGCGCAAACCCATGATGCCCCCTAGCCCACCGCGGATATTTACCCAACTTGACGCCGCCTGCAACCGAAAGGGGTGTTGATCGGTTTTGCGCCCATGCATACTCCGGTCTAAAGGTTTGGTGCTCAAAAGGCGATATCCGGAAAATCACGGACATCCAGCTCAGGCCGAAACAATTTCGCCCTGATCTAATGAGTTTCGACCAAAGTCGAACAATGCGACGATCTTGGCCTGCTGGGTGCCGCTTGCGGGAATTCCAGTCCGAACCCAAATGGGTCGGGCTAGAAGGCGGCCACGGCGGACACGACTTTCCTACGACATGCTGGCAGAGTTCGGGCACAACTACAATCCGACCCTTGTTACCTTCGTCACGGCCGTGCACGTCCTATGTCCCGATGCCGTACCTGCCTTCGCCGATGCCCTCGATCTGATGCGCATCCTGCTGGATGAATTGCGCAGCATCGATCTCGATCATCCCGATACACAAAGGGCGATCACCTAGGTCAAGGCCGTCCTTAAAGATGCTAGGCGGTCGAGCTAATTCCTGCGCATCGCTATGTTGGCAATAGGCGGCACGGGTCTTCCAATGGCGTCATTACGGTCACCGCCTCCCGGGCGCGAGTCACCGCCACGTGCAAGTTGAATCTAGCCGACCGTTCGGCGTCGCCGCCTCTGCGAGGCATGTAGCGCTGAAACGTTCCCTCGAAGACCACTACTTCATCAAACTCCTTTCCTTTTGCTTTGTGAATTGTCATAACTGTTGCGCCTCGATGTGACCGGCTTGTGGCTGCAAACTGGTCCTCCGTGAGAGCGGCAGCGAGAAGCACCCGTGCGTCTCGGTAAGCGCCATGAGTTCGCCACGCGTCCGCAAGGCGAGACTCGATCTGTGCGCCACGCCGAAGTAGGCGCATATGTCGCGCTTCTCTCCCAATAGCTACTAATTCGGCTCGATCGCTCGCACTGAACAGCGCTCGTAGGGTCCGCCAATCAGCTATGGGATCGCCGGTCAGGCTAACTGCCGACACTCCATCAACGAGGGCCTGTACCCCGGGCCCAATCCCGCGCGTCCCCAGCGCCGCGAGTCCACGCGTCCGAGTAGCCGCTGCTAGCGTACGATATCGTACGGCCCTTCTGATGCTGCTATCGGAAGCCTCCTCTATGCGACCGAGTTCAAAAGCCGCTAGCCCATGCAGGATGTTGGCAGCACACTCATCCCGATTGCCTTCCGGTTCCATCAGCAGGGCGATAAGGTTTGCCGCCAGCATCGGCCCCTCGGCAGCGACAACGATGTCAACAGGGTAACTCGGCAAGCCATGATCAGTCGCCGCCATGTAATCAAACACGTTCACAGCGAGCGCATTGGTCGGAACTAGAATCGCAAGCGACCATTCCGGATTGCGGCGCAGGCGTGCCACCATTCGAAGTACATGTTGCTTGAGTCGTCGTAGGCTCCTGCCTCGATATCGCAATATGGTGACCCCGGCATAGTCTGCGGCTGTGAACTCACCAGTGATAATGTCATCTGCAAAGTTGGGGATGGCCGTTCCAGCGCTGCGATTATTTTCTCCTCGGAAATCAAATGGCGTGGGGTTGAAGGTCGCGATAAACTCATCAAAGCGACGAGGATCGGCACCTTTGAAATCGTAAATCCTCTGCTTTGGGTCACCGAGCGCGATCAGACGACTCTGGCGGCCAAGGCGTGAAATCATGCGCCACTCGTCGGCATTCGTGTCCTGGAATTCGTCGACAATGATCAAGGGATAGGCGCGCCCATAAGCCGCCGCCAATGAGGGGGCTCGCTCGAAAAGCTCTGTCAAAAGAGTCGGAAAGAGATCGAAGGCAATCAACCCCTCGCGCTCGAATAGTTGGCGTTGCAACGCCACCCGTGCGTCGCCCTCCGTTCCCGCCAGACGACTTCGTGCCTGCGCTGGCAAAAGGAGAGACACTCCGGGTTTGGCGCAGAGCAGATATCCGTGACTTCTAAGAACTGTCCAAGCAAAACCGTGGTAGGTGTTGATCTCGATCCGCGACATTAGCGCCCGTGGGATGGTCGCAGTCGCTCGCTCGGCGACGCGGGCGATTGTGGCTCGTGCAAAACTCAAAAATAGTGCTTTGCCGTCTGGGTCGAGCCGCTGAGCCTGCAAGTCGGCGCACGCCTTGGCGAGTGCAATGGTCGTTTTTCCTGAACCGGCACCGCCCCTAACGAGGATGTTGCCGCCAGTCCGCAGTAGGGCTTGTCTTTGCTCGCACAGAACCAAGACCATGCTGGTCAGAGTCAGAGTAAGAAGTTGGGCTGGACCGCCTGAGCCGGAGCCGGCGCGGCAATCATGTTCTTTAGGGAGGTAATGACTCTGATCATCGTCGGCGGGAATTGGCCTATTTGGCACTGCCCGAGGAAGATTGTCAGATAGTCATCACCCTTCTTATGCTTGAACAAGGCTAGGAAGGGGGCGGCGTACGCCTCGTCAGGTGAATTCGGTGGAGGCAACAAGTTATTCAAAGATATCGGCCATTCACCTGCGGCCACGAAGGATTTAACGCACCAAGCTTGCATGCTTATGTGAAACTCGGCGGCAAGCAACGCTTCAAAACCCGCATAGGGCTGTTCAAAAGTTGCCTGACAAGCGGCTTCGATCGCCTGACGCCCCGCTGGCTCCTGCTGATCAAAAATTGCGGCTACCGTCTTTCCGAGCCCCCTGAAAAAAGTGAGGAATGGCGCAACGGCACCTTGGCCACCGGCATCAAACGGTACCCAGCCTAACGCATCGAGCCGACTGAAATTCACTGGATCAAGTTCAGCGGCCCGTCGCGCAACCGCGCTATAGGCAATCAACTCGGTCTTACCTTCTACGACGATCACTCGTCGCGAGAGCAAAGCTTCGCAGAAGCGGGTGCGGAATCCGTCCCGAAACACCTTGAGTTTCAGATTCTCCGGCAACTTTATACTCGTGGCCGTCAAGACGCCGTGAGGGTCGCGATTGAGCACTGTCATCTGTTCCGGCGGAAACTGTTCAATTACGTAAGGCGAATGGGATGTGAACAACGCCTGCGAAGCAAGACTTCGCACCTTGTCCACAACTCGTTTCTGTACGTGCGGCGGAAGCGACAGTTCAGGCTCTTCCATGGCAAAAATGACGCGCCCATTTCGTCGTTGCGCGATGAGCCCGAGCATTGCCAGTACCAAGGCGTTGATCGTGCCACTTCCTTGGTGCTGGAAGGGCGCCCCATAGCCAGCTACGCCCGTTGCAAGAAAAGATTTCAGAACTCGACGCAAATCCTCTCGCGTAAGTTCCGATACCCGAAGATGTGGAGCGTCTGCCCATTCGCCTGTGACGATGTCGCGCATTGCATCGCGAATCGCAGTGAGGATGCGGCCAAACTCCGGATCGCTATCGCCGACGACATCGAGGTCCCGGAGCCGATGGAGCAGGCCCTCCCACATTTGCGTGCGGACTTCATAGGTCTTTAGGATTACGTCGAGGAGTGAACCGCGTTCCATTGACAGGGCGCGACTCCCGGTGCGAAGGGCGCGCAAGTGGAGAAAGCCAAACTCACGCTTGTCGGAAGATCGGCATTCGCTGATCGGCGTGCCATCGTCTTGACGCGGCACGGCGAACCAAGTCTTTGCACTGAAATCATCGTTTTCTGCGTCGTAGGTGCCCACGAACCGAATACGAACTGCGGGTTCGATGCCGGGCTGACCGATCATCGCTCCTTGGCCAGGGCCAACGAGGGTGCGGTCTATCTGACGCCAAAACTCAATGTTGTTTCGAAACCGCGTTGACAGGTGTTCGTCCAGGCCCGCGATTATGACCTCGATGACAATGTGCTTTTGTGGCTGGCCTTCGATCGAAAGATAATCACCACCGTGGAAGTCGTGCTCATCAATGGCTTGGACGCGGGCCAGCCGATCAGGGCCAATGGCCAGTTCTATAGCTTCGAGAACAGTAGATTTGCCGGTGTTGTTGTCACCGAGTAGGACCGTCGTTCCGGAGAAATCGATTGATGCCTGTCGAATGCCGCGAAAATTCTCTATATAAACACGTGTAAGCCGCACTGTGTCCCCCGCGTTGCGTGCATGGGGACGATACCAGTCTGACAATTGAATGTCTGCGGGTTATTGCCATGCATCACCACTTTCACGTGTTTTTTTTGCACGTGGATTGAGTGCGGCGCACAATTCGATGGTTTCTTTGATAACGGCTGTAGATCGCGGGATACCAATTCGACGCCCGCGAGCGCCGCGAGGGCTGTACCTCTATCGCATGACTCGCTCAACCGCTGCGCCCGTCCGGGGTGAATCAGATTCCGAAAATTTTTGGCTCGACCCGCCTGTTCGCCAGTTTCTGGCTTTATCAAGCCAAGTAGTGTCGCCGCCTCGATGAATTGCGCGAGATCCCATGTTTCTGGTCCGCCCCTTGGCTTATTTTTCATTCCGGAAGGAGGACTCGTGTGGCCACCGGCTTGCACTGCGGCCAAAAGGAGCGCTTCAATTGCTGCGCCTGCTAGAACTGTGGCGGCCTTGAAGTCGCTTCGATGAAGTGCATCGAAAGCGCTGCTGATGTCGAGACGTATGCTTTCCCGTAGGGAGTCGTCAATGATGAATACCAACTCTGTCGTGGTTGGTGCGGGTCGTTCATCCGGGCATTTACTCAGAGCGTCTCGGACCAAGTGAACCGGACTCTTACCGTCGAGAGTGCGAGGCGGATCGTCCCCACCCCTGAAATTCCAACGCTCGATGGCTGCACCCATCGATTCAAGACCAACCACGAGGCCGGTGTAGTCGTCGCCGCTTATAGTCAGGAGCTCGACTGGAATATCGTCCACGAGGTTGATGATCGAAGCCAATATCGCTGCATCTCCTGAGTACACCGTCATGCTGGGCGTAGACTTAGCCAACGGGTAGACGCGATCAATCAATGTGACCACTTGGGATGGGACAACCTTTGAAATGGCACGCTCCTTCTGGTTTAGGCGACCGCGCGGTCTTCTTTGTCGGCCCCGCGCATCACGATCTTTAACGCATCATCTGGCAATGGCCGCCGCAGCGCCTTTGCCTCATCCATGGCGCCCGCATCCAGACATCATCGTTCGTCAGAACCACGGGCATGGCCTTCGAGTGGATCGGCTTGACGATCGCGTTCGGCGCGGTCGTCAATAAAAATCGTCTTCTCTCGTCAGCCTCCTCGACCTCCGCATCAAACTCGTCGAACTCCTCCGCCAGGTCCTCTTCCACCGCAGCTTATTGGATTTGTTGCCGCGCCCGCTCTAGCCGTAGCCGTGCGAGCAATGCATTGCGGTTCATATGGGATGAGCCGGACCTGTAGAACTCGACGTCGAGTGCTAGCATGGGCCCAAAATACGGATCAGCTGTAACATGAGCCTTCGATCCGCTGGAGTTTAGGTTCTTCAGGGCGCTTTCATAAGAATAGAGCCACATTGAACTTCGGAGGCCATCCGCCGTTAGGCTGCGGTCCCACAATGATTGGTCGATGCCCCCCTGAATGAGGCCAAGACGTTTGGCGTCGCTAATCAGGATGGCAATCGCACTGTCTTCCACATCAAACAGCTCCGAGATTGCCGCCGCCCGAATGGGCGCCTTTAGGCAGATACAAAGAAATAGGAGCCAGCAGATTTCGCCACGCTTCTGCAAACGTGTGAGCGTCGGAATTCGCGCTGCCACAAAAGCTCCGACGCGCTCAACACCGACATCTTTCCTATCAAGATGTCGCAAAATTAGGACTTCGAGCATGATAGGAAGAACAGTAGAGTTCTGCCGGTAGCTGGAGAGCAGATAATCTTCAATAAGCCGCCATTCCCCGCATTCCAAGAAAAGGCGACGGGCGTTCTGAATAGCGAATTTCTGGACGTTGGCTTCCGGGTGGGCCCGAACCGCCACCTCTATGCCGTAGAAATACTGAAGAAGGCTGCCTCTATCAGCATTGGAGCCCGGGAGAAGGCTTCTGACGTGTTCTTTCCATGCCGCCGGGAAGAAAGGTCCAGTTGGTGAAATGCTTGTCTTGTTGTTGTTCAACTCTAGCTCAAATTCGTTCACGCAACGACGGACAGCTGCGACAATGATCTCAGCCTCCTGCCGCGAGGTGCAGCCGAAGGTATAGTCGTCTACAAAGCGCATTCCCCCGCGTTGTTTTGCGCTCCAGTTTCGCTTGCCCTTGAGCGCAGTCTGCAGCGCTTGATCAACAGCAGTGCCAATAATTTCCGCCAGCAACCTGGATGTATCGGGACCGACAGGCAATCCGATAGTCTGCCCGTCCTGAGCGTTCCGCACGAGAAGATCGAGAAGATTCCCGTACATGGTCATGTCCTGTTTTTTCTTCTTAGCGAGGACTTTGCCATGGATCGCCCACGGAATAATGTGCGTGTAAACCGAATGAAAGAAAGCCGCGATATCGGCCTCTGCCAGTAGCTCGTACCCTGCGTTTAGGGTTACCCTCTGTGCATCCCGAGCGTCGAACGCGGGCCTGATGAGCGCTCGTTCACCCGCCCAGTCAAATATTGCGGGCGCGATAGAAATCTTTGAACGCCGATTGAGCTTCCGGATACCGACATAATTCTCGGCTAGGACCTTTGACAAATAAAAGTACCAGATGGGATTGATGTATGCGTGTCTACGGTCCTCGCGGCCGAAGCGAGGAAAGTGAAAAACGGCACGCTCGCCCTTGAATAGATGAAAGTGCGGAGGGCCCTTTTTCTTCGAGGCATTGCGCTAAATGCCTTTAGAACCGCCTCGCGGTTAGCCCCGAATCGCTCGCTGTAGAAACAAGAAGGCATTTCCGGGGGGAAAAACCCATTCGAGAGAAGGCGGGCGTGTCGCGCCTTAGGCGTATTAGCGCTCATGGCGATATGTCTGTATTCTCTTTCGTGGTGAGCGGTTGGCCGAATGACAAGTATATCGACGAAAACTGATTCTTAGGATAACTTGTAATACAGGCGAAATACTACTTAAAAGATACTTTCATAGCCGGGATGGGCGGTGTGCTTCAGAAATCCACGCTTGAGCAAGTCGTCACCACGGGTCGGTCTGCTGCCGCAGAAGACGAGGCCAACGCCGCGCCTCTACTCAACACCATCGTTATTGCGGAGCCGGAAAAAGCATAAAGGGCGAGGACATTTATAATCTCATTCAGGCCGCGAAGGCTGAGAACGTCACCGTCGAGCAAGCTTCGTGACCTTCAAGGCGCGAACATTACCACAACGGTATCTCCGGGGCCCGGAGTCGTCGCTCAGGCCGTTCGTTCCGGTGGTAGAAAGCGGAAGCGCCGGGACGCGCTGCTGGTTCGGCAGGATCGCCAATGGCGCGAGCGCCTAAAGCGGCCAACTGATCCGCCCGAATAGCCCTCGTCCTTGGAGCCGATCCCGGGCGTTAGATGAACAAGCCAAGATTGGAAGGCACTCGGCGGATACTGACCCGCCGAGCCTTTGATATCTCAACGTTTTTTGCGTCGATACTTCTCCCACAAGGGGAGAAGGGCAGGGGCGCCCGCAATGAGGGGATTTACGCCACCGACACCAAAAGCTAGGCGGAAACCTGTCGGCGGGAACGTAGGTAGCCCTCCCCCTGACTCAAACCCCCGACTGGTCAAATAGGCCGAGATGATTTCAGTGGGAGCAGATCGAAAGCTGACCACCGATTGACCACCGAAACCCCGCGGACAAACGGCGATAAAGGTGGTCAATCGTGAGCGAACTTCATTGTTTTTATTGATCTTTTCGGCCGCTATTTACGTTCGGGACGCAGGGGTCGCAGGTTCGAATCCTGCCACTCCGACCATTCTTCCAAAAGTCGACGTTTTCCAGAGGCTTGGCGGACCGGCCGCCGGCGCCTCGGAACGCCTTTCTGCAACGATTTCGGGATCGGGTCCACGGCCGATTTGGCCGGGCAGGCCCGCTTGTTGCGGCGGCATGGCTTGTTGGTTGTCGGCGCTGACGCGCCGCAGGTGTGGGGTCCCGCCTACCGCCGCGCCACCACCACGCCCACCAGGAACGCCACCATCAGCGCCGGCAACGGGGCCTCGCGCACCATGCCGCGCACGACGTCGGGCCAGTGCTGCTCGGGGACCAGTCTCGGCGATCGTACGGTAGGCGCGGACTCGATATCCCAGCTTGATGCGAGTTCGGCGATCTCGCTTTGCGCCAGGCGCACGCCGTCACGCACGCGGTAGATCGCGGCCTCCGATCGCTCGTGCGGCGCGAGCGCCGTCAGCGTCGCGATGGCCGTGCGCAACGTCATCTCGCCAAAACCTTGCAGCCTCACCTGCTCCTCGGGATCGGACGTCATGCCAAATCCCTCACAGCGCAAAGTGGCGCGCGAAGGCGAAGGCCGCCGTCGCGCACAGGACCAGCGTGGAAACTGCGCCGGCGATGCCGCGTGCGAGATGAGCCCGTGTAAGATGCCTGGTCATGATCGTGCTCCATGCTCTGCATGGAAATGGCGGCGACGGATCTTGGTTCCTGCGCGCAAGAAGCGAATCGGCGAACTTACTTCCGCAGCAACTCGCTCAATGCCGCCGTCGCCTCGGCGCAGCGGATGTCGTCGATCTCGCGCGACAGGCTGAGCGCGCTCGCTCGCAGTTCTTCGAGTTTCCAGGTCTCCGGATGCTGGTTTTCGAGCTGAACGAGACGCTTGTTCAGATCGTCCAGTCTCGATTGGAGCTGCCCGATGCTGGCGTCTCCATTCACTTTCCAAACGCGCTGTGCACGCATCGTCGTTCCCTTAGCTGTCTCACGGCCTTGTGAGAGCGGTTCGTGGCCGGAATGGGAGTTTGTTTTGTCCGGCTTCAGATCGTGGGGAACCGTTGCAGATTCGCAACGATTTTCGGGGGTGATGCGCGGCCGCCGGCCGCTGCACAATGATACCCACAGGCATGGAATTTGATTGTGCCTGCATCGGCAGTAGTTGCATCATCGGGCCCTCAGGGGAGATCACCCGCGAGATGCACGACCACGGGCGACGAGATCGCGCTGGCGCGCTGCGATCCCGATCTCTGCAACTCGTACAAGCGCACCACCTTCAATTTCGACGTTCACCGCCAGCCGCAGGCTTATGGGATGATCGTGGAACGGAAGGATGTGACGATGACGGCGTATGGGACGCCGGTGTTGCCGAAGGGGGTATCCGTAGCCCGGATGGAGCGAAAAGCGTAATCCGGGGCCGCTCGCCCGGTATTGCGCACTCCATCACCGTCCCCCTGAGGTGCTCGCCTCTTTGGCGAGCCTCGAAGGGCGACGGCCCGACTGTGGCCGTCCATCCTTCGAGGCTCCCCATGGGACGCCTTGCGTCCCATGTCTCGCACCTCAGGATGACGGAATGAGCGTCGGTGTGTCGGCCGCTGTCAATCCACCGTGCGCAAAAATATTCCACTTTACCGAAATTCGGTTTCGGCGTATGTGTCGCGCATCCCGGCTCACCAAGAGGGGCGACTATGTGGTCGTCACTGTCGCGA
>NZ_JACIHD010000033.1:0-40388 GCF_014198235.1 Bradyrhizobium sp. ERR14
GCGGCAATCGCCGCTCCGACATCAATCCCCCACGACATCCAATAGGAAACGCCAAATCGGAAACGGATTTGTTGGTTTTTCAGCGGACTGCTAGAGTCCGAAGCCCAACAACGAAAGCGCAAGCTGGCGGGACTTGGCGGCAAATCGATCGAGGAAGTCGAAGCAGAGCTAGCAGGTGTCAAAGCCGAAATAACGGACGAGGGTAATCGTAACGAAACCGCGCAACTTTTGCTCCAAGCCCAGGCCGAATATGATGTTGCCGCGGCCCAGGTCCGCACGGCGCGAGACCGCGTGAACGCTGCGGAGGACGACGCAAAGGAAGCTCAACTCGCCCGGATTCGAACCGAGCGCGCGCTGCTCACGCTACAAGAGGAAAACGCCGCAGCCGCGTTCTTCGGGAGATTGTCCCCGAAATGCTGCCCCCGTTGTTCTAGCACAATCTCGAAGGCTCGGCTGGAGCAAGAGGGCAAGGATCGAACCTGTTCTGTCTGCACCGAAGTCGCACCCGAACCGGATGCCGACGCCATCTTAGCAGAGTTGCGACTTGCGGCCGCGCGTGTGGCGGACGCCAGGGCCATTGAGCGAGACGCGGGGAAGCTTGCAACCAATACTCGCACCGAATACGACACTTCACGCGCACAGTTTCTGCAGGCCGGGACGAAGTTGCAGAACTTGTCAGTCAAGGGATCCGCGGCTGACGTTCGGACGCTGGAGCTTCGGCGCGAACGCCTCGAAGGGATGCTTGATGTCGCCAATGCCGTCATTTCCGCGGACACGACAGATGCGGACGAGATGACGATCCTGGGAGCGGCTCGCGACGAGGCTAGCGAGCGCATCGGTGTCGCCGCCAACATCGTGTTGGCACGTGCTGGCGAAGAAGTTGCGCGTATCGTGAAACGGCTAGGCATGAAGGACGTCGAATCCGTTTCCATCAAGCGCAATGCGAACGTGACGGTTCGAAAAGGTGGCGCCGATTCGAGCTGGTCAGGTTTGAGCGCTGGTGAGCAGCTTCGCCTGCGCATTGCCACGGTCATCGCCCTGGTCCGTAGCGCAAGTGCGCATCAGACCGGTCGGCATCCGGGCTTGCTTCTTATAGACTCTCCCAAGCGTGAGGAGGTGGCGGAAGCCAATCTTGTCGACATGCTGGTCGAATTAAAGCTTTTGGCTGCTGAAACTCCTGGACTGCAGCTGTTTATCGCTTTGCAAGGCGAAAAAGCGGTCTTTGGCAATGCGCCGCCCGAACGGCTGAAGGTTGCCGATACCGGGGAGTATCTCTGGTGACAGACCGGCGATCCGCGCGTTGTGACCGGAAATGACCGCGATCCAAACCATCTTCGTCGACGCCTTTGAACAGGGTCGAACCCCGACCGTGGCCGAGTTCGGCGGCGAAGATGTGCTCGTGTCGGATCATGCTCTGACGACTTCCGGTTTTTTTGGCGACGTAGTGTCCGTTCTACTCAACGAGTGGTCGACACTTAGTTCGCAGCCGGAGGCCGCAAAGTTCATCGCAGGAGGGCTGCGAGCCAATAAGGATCGCTCAGCACTGAACCGCGCAATCGACGAGTTGACGCGAGCCTTGCCCAGCGAGGCCAAGCCCTTCGTCGTCGCCCTTGAAGCGCGCGTTCGCGACGACAGCGATCACGACATACTCAGGGTTTCGGCCGCCGCTGCGATCTTGCGCATCGCTATCCTCGATCACCGATGGAAACACGCTGCGCTGGCCGCCTTGGTTGCCATTGAAGACACCGACGATACGTTTGCAGCGCCGATGTTGTGCCGGCTCGCCGCGGTCGCGTTCGAACAGTTTAAGGACGCCGAGGCGCTCGATATCCTGGATCGTCGGTGCGTTCGCAATGATCTCAGCGGACAGGCTCACCTTGAGCGCGGGATCATCCAAATCTCGATCGCGCTGGAGCAGGATACCCTTCCGGCGATTGCTGAAAGCTTGGACGCTGCGGAGGAGACGTTGCGTCTTGCCGTCGCGGCTAACGTCGAGCGAAGGGACGCGCGTCTCTACCACCTCGTGGTGCAGACCCTGCTGCCCATTGCGCATCAGACCCGTCCGCCGGCCGCTAACCTTTCCCTTGAACTGCAGGAATTGGCTGTTCTGCGAGACCTTTGGGACGCACCCGCACCTGGCGGAGAGTGGCTCATACCCAGCCCTTCGGCGGAGCTAGAGTGGGTGCCACTTGCAGACGATCTCCATCGGCTGGCAAGCGACCTAGTCCAGCCCAGTTGGTTCGATGCCGCCCAGGCCATGGACGGCGTGCTGCGGGCCTATTCGGCCAGCCGATCCGTGCGCCCTAACCTGGCCGACATATCGCTCCTCGTGAAGCCCGCGATCGAAGCGGCTTTCGTGCGCGAACGCGGCCTACTGGCCCACCTCGAGCAGTGGATAACTCACTACAGCGGACAAGACGTCGGGTCTAACGACGCGACCATTCTTCGTGAGAATGTGAACCGCATGGCCTCGGGAGCGCCGCCGGGAAAATCTTCGAGGGTGGCGCCTGGCCGGAAGCCATCCTCAGAGAGGTCTCGGCCGGACTGACAGACGAGGCAGGTGCGCTCGTTCGAAAGGTAGCTGACGGCTACTGGATCAAACATCAGATTAACCTGATCGAGGAAAGGATCTTCACTCAGCTCAAGACGGAGCTCGACAGTCGGACCGACTATGTCGGTGAGATTGCCGCACATTTCGATCGACTTATACTCTTACTTGTTCGATTCCTAGGGATCCGTGTGGACGGCGACGGCACCCGCTATCCCTATCTCCGCCGAATCGAAGCGGACAACGCTCCTGGCGAAGACACTCTTCAGCACGATCTGTGGGAGTTCCTCTCTTGCAGCGACTACCCCGAAGCTGAACGCAAGCAGGTCAGTGCTGGACGGGCCGACATCTACATTCCCCAAGGACGTTTCCGTTTTGTCATCGAAGTGAAGCGAAGCCTGGGTACCTGGACCGAAGGCGCTCTCGACGGCCTTCTGCGCCAGACAACCGCCTATCAGCAGACCGACGTGAAATTGGGCGTTCTAGCCATTCTCGATCTCTCCGATCGTCCAGCGGGAGTACCGCACTTTGACGCTTGCTTCATGGTTCGCGAGCGGAGCGTTTCCGCTACGGACAATCGATGTGCGGTTGTCATGCGGGTTCCGGCAAATCGCCGTACGCCGTCAGACCAAGCGCGCGTAGTAGCACGAGAATCTTAACGTTCAGCGGCGCCCCGGACACCGATACGAGAGCTAAACGCGCGCGCAAGCGAGCCGCTTCACGTGCTGTGGGGCGCGACCTCTTGAAAATCCACACCCGTCGACGCCGTCTTCACGGGTGGAAAGCGTAGACCGGATTCATTCCACAATACGCATATGCCCGGATGCGGTGGCTATGCGCTGCTCGTAAGTCAACGGTCTTGAATCACTGCTCTGGCTGGATTTTCGTCCACGGCGTGAGCGATCATCGGCCGAATAGGCCACCCTCACGTCGGGTCGCCCTCCTGAATATCCTCCGGGATCTCCTGCCGTAGCTTCGGACCTTGACTGAGCCGTCGCCCGAGAGCCGCGACGAAATTATCCCATCGCGCGCCCCCCTGCGCCCTCGCCGCTTTCGCGGCCGGTTCGGGGAGCGGTGGTGTCGTCGTGAGCCAGAATCGAACAAACAAGGCCAATGTCTCGACTGATATCCCGATGTCGCGCTCTAGCCGCGCGATGCGGCGATCGACTTGATCGAGTCGCTTGGCAATAGCGGCCTCCCGTCGCTCGTCGGCGTCCGGCGACAGGAAGGATGCGATGGCGGCTTCGGCGATGAGGGACAGCGATTGCTCCCGGCGAGCTGCGTATGCCGAGAGCGCCTTCATGACATCAGGATCGAGATAGACCGACATCTGGGCTTTCTTCTTTGGCGTGGTCATCCCTGCCTCACAATCCGAGATCGTCGCCCGGATCGAGCGATGCCTGGCGCGCGACGCCCTGCATCATGTCGTTGAGGCGCCCGATCCGCGGGGCATCTTCCTCGAGTTCGTCGGCAAATTCCGGGGCAAACTCGTTGTCGAGGGGCTCTCTCCTCTCCACGACGTCACGAGTCAGTTCCGGCTGCTGCCGCCGGTCAGCCGTCTTCGGGTCCTCTGCGTCGGATTCATCGTCCGCCGAGGCCGGCGCCGCTGTTGGGCGCGGAGGCAGTGGCCGCGAACTCCAGTCGTCCAGCCGGTTGTGGTTAGGCTTGGTCAGCGTCGGTGGCACCAGTATGCGCTCCTGGAATCGTCCGTCCTCATAGTAGCGCGCCTTCTTGGCGCGGATCGGATGGAGCCCCGACATCATGACGATCTCATCTGATGGTGGGAGCTGCATCATCTCGCCGGGTGTGAGCAGCGGGCGGGCGGTCTCCGACCGCGACACCATGAGGTGACCGAGCCAAGGGGCCAGCCGACTGCCGGCATAGTTCTTCATCGCCTTCATCTCGGTCGCCATGCCCAATGCGTCGGACACTCGCTTTGCCGTCCTTTCGTCGTTGGTCGCGAAGCTGACCCGGACGTGGCAGTTGTCGAGGATCGAGTTGTTTGGCCCATAGGCCTTCTCGATCTGGTTCAGCGACTGGGCGATCAGAAAGCTCTTGATGCTGTAACCGGCCATGAAGGCCAGCGCCGATTCAAAGAAGTCGAGCCGGCCGAGTGCGGGGAATTCGTCGAGCATCAGGAGGAGCCGCCGCCGGCCGGCCTTGGCCTGAAGGTCCTCGGTCAGGCGGCGGCCGATCTGGTTCAGGATCAGCCGGATCAGCGGCTTGGTACGGTTGATGTCCGATGGCGGAACGACGAGGTACAGCGTGGTCGCCCGCTCTCCGCCGACGATGTCGGTGATCCGCCAGTCGCAGCGCCGCGTCACCTCCGCCACGACGGGATCGCGGTAGAGGCCGAGGAACGACATCGCGGTGCTGAGGACGCCGGAGCGCTCGTTGCCGGACTTGTTCAGCAGTTCCCGCGCGGCGGAGGCGACGACGGGATGGACGCCGGCCTCGCCGAGATGTGCGGTCCGCATCATCGCGGCGAGCGTCGATTCGATCGGCCGCTTGGGATCGGACAGGAAGGCCGCGACGCCGGCGAGCGTCTTGTCCTCCTCGGCATAGAGGACGTGCAGAATTGCGCCGACCAGGAGCGCGTGACTGGTCTTCTCCCAATGGTTCCGCTTCTCGAGGCTGCCCTCGGGATCGACGAGGATGTCGGCGATATTCTGGACGTCGCGCACCTCCCACTCGCCGTGTCGGACTTCCAATAACGGGTTGTAGGCTGACGACTTCGCGTTGGTCGGATCAAACAGAAGAACGCGGCCATGCCGGGCACGGAAGCCAGCGGTAAGCTGCCAGTTCTCGCCCTTGATGTCGTGCACGATCGCAGATCCCGGCCAGGTCAGCAGCGACGGGATGACGAGGCCAACGCCCTTGCCACTCCGGGTCGGCGCGAAGCACAGCACGTGCTCCGGTCCATCATGGCGGAGATAGACGCGTTCGAACCGGCCGAGCACGACGCCGTCCGGCCCCAGCAGACCAGCCTGTCCGATTTCCTTCGCCTCAGCCCATCGTGCCGAGCCATAGGTCTCGGCGTTCTTCGCTTCGCGGGCGCGCCAGACCGACATGGCAATCGCAACAGTCGCGGCGATGATACCGCCGGATGCAGCGATATAGGCGCCCTCGATGAAGATATGTGGCGCATAGGCATCGTAGGCATACCACCACCAGAGGAAGGCGGGCGGGAGGTAGAACGGAAAATGGAACACCTCGAACCATGGCTGCCCCAGTTGCACCTGGAAGCCGAGCCGCCAGGCGGTCCATTCCGTCGCGGTCCAGAACGTCAGCAGGACGATCGCGAAGACCGTGATGATCTGGCCCCAGAGTATTTTGGTCGCGGACATGGCGGTCGCCCATTCCTAAAATCGGTGATGGAAGGACGGCTCACAGTCCGATCCCCCGGTTGCGTCCAAAGCCCCAATCGATGCCGCCGTCGCCGCGTACGACGCCGGAGACATGCCGGCCGAGCTGCTTTTCGAGTGAGGGCGTCCAGGGTACGAGCTGGAAGCCGAGACCATCGTCGATCATCGCGAAGCGGCCGGAGGCGAGCACGAAGCGCTGCCGATAAGTGCCGGTCACATATTCGCCGGCGGCCGAGGGATTAAACGGCTGCCCGGTCGCGGCCGCGAGCTGCTCACCGAGAGCCTCAAAATCCCGGCGGCGCAGCGTGCCGATGAGGTTCTTCGCGAACACCGGACCACGCGCCTGGCGCTGAGCCAGACCTTGCTCGAGGAGCTGCTCGGCCCGCCGTTCCATGGCTTCTCGAACCTCGGCGCCGAAGCCGGCTTGCCCGAGTGCCACCGGATCGCGCGCGACGGCCTGCCGGTCGAGCCAGGTCGCGCCACTTGCCGTCACCTGCGCTTCGATCGAGAGATCGGAGCGAACGGCCAGTGCCACGCGACGCTGGCCTCGCGCGTCGTCGAATTTGCGGAGCTCAACGACCGAGCCCGGTGCGCTGTCGCCGGCGGCGTCGAGATCGGGGAGCTTGATATGGTGGGTACGGCCGTCGACGCCGTCGACCACGGCATACGCGGTCGCCTTGAGTTCGTCATCGAGACCGCGATCGACGAGGCGGCCGATGACGGGTACATCGAGGCTTTCACCTGATAGCACGTAGCTCGCAGCCCCGCGCTCGATGCCGCGTTCGGTCAGGCTGCGATGAATACGTTTGATGATATCGCCGCGCTCGCCGAGTTCGCGCAACGTTGTCTCCGCGCCCTCGTCCATGACCCATTGGCCTGGCCCGACTTGGTGCGCAAGGCCAAGGCTCTCCAAGCGCCGCAATCTGCCGACTTTCAGCGTATGGAACTGATCGGGCTGCCACGCCGGATTGGGCGCAAGGTCGATGACGCCGTGGCGACCTCCGTCGCGAACAAGCTGGCGGTCAAGCTGTGTCCAGCGCTCGGCTTCGACCTGGCTTTCGAGCGAGCGGTGAATGTCGAGATCGGAGCGCAGTCCGAGTTCTTGTGTGACCAGGTCCTGCGCGCGGGCGCGCATTCCTTCCTTGATATAGTCGCGCGAGATGACCAGGTCCTGGCCGTCCTCGGCGATGCCGCGCGCGAGAATGTGGACGTGCGGGTGCTGGGTGTTCCAGTGATCGACGGCGACCCAATCGAGCCTGGTCCCGAGGTCCCTCTCCATCTGGCCGACCAGCTCACGCGCGAAGCCCTTGAGGTCGGCCATATCGGCGGCGTCCTCCGGCGAGACGATAAATCGGAAATGGTGCCGGTCACCCTGACAGCGTTCGGCGAAGGCCTTAAGATCGGCGTCCTCCGTCTCCGGCCCAAACAGCCTCGCCTTCTCCCCGTCCCGAGTGACGCCCTCGCGGCGTAGATAGCCGAGATGCGCGCCGAGCGGCGCTGATCTTGCTGTGTGACGGACAACGCGCGTCTTTATGGTCACCAGACGCGAGCGGCCGGTGAGCAGTCGGTTCGCCCGCTCACTGGCGACCCGGCCGCGGCCGAACGTGGAGCGCCGATGACTGGTGATCTTGCCCGCGCGCGAGACACCGCCGCCGGCGCGCTGAGCGGCGGCAAGCGCCTGGGCGATGAAGGGCTTGGCCCGTTGGCTCCTTGAGGAGCGGATGCGACCAGGCCGAGGCCGAAATTCCTTTTCCTCAGCCATGGCCGACCTCGGCAATGTGCGAAATCGAGAATCCGTACAATGAGTTGATAGTAGGGCGCACATTGCGTGCCGAAGCGCCACATTGCCGGATCAACGAAAAATCAGAGCAACAACAACCGACCGACCGAGCCGCACATTGCGGCCTTTTATCTCGCCCTCCTTCGGTCGTTGTCGTGGTCTCCCGGTCGCTGGTTCCCAGGGCCCAGCTTCCAAGCCAACAGACTCTCGGTACTCGCCGCGATTTGCCACAAAATGCAGTTCGGGTCGTTGCGGTAGATCCTTCAATAGCGCCTGCCCGAACAGGTCGGCTGGAGGCCGATTCATTGCGAAAGTGCCGCCGCGACTTGGCAGTTGATTTGCGAAGCCCCGACTGTTTGCGAGCGGTTGCGATAGCGATCGTGACCCGAAGGGCCGAGACACCCGTAGGGTGGCTCGGTGAGGAGCGAAGCGACGAGTAGAGCGCGGGCCGAAGGCATCGCCCATACGCCATTAGCACGTTATTATCGCACTCCTCCGCGAACTCTTGCCCGCGTGAGCGAGGGTCGTTTAGTAGCGAACGCGAAAGTCTTACCGTCATGATCGTGTTGCAGCGTTTCGAATGCAAACAGAATGTCCGTCACGGGGCGCCAGCTTGCGCCAATCTGAGCCTCGATGTTGATGATGCTGTGCAGTCATTGCGATCGACCCATTGTCGAAAGTGCAACGAAGAGGCCTTCCGATTGCGGCGCAATCGCAGAGAGATCATGCACGGGAACTGGAGCCGACTTGTCGTGCGCCGGTCGATCGGCTGTCGCTCGCGCGACAGACGACGACCCGTCAACGTGGCCCAAAAAGAGCGGCGCCCGCGTCCAGGATGAGCGAAAAGAAGCCGCGAAGAGAAGAGGTCCTGGTGCCTCCTCCGCATCGATAAAAGGGACGATAGCTCTGACATAAGCGACGGTCTCGGCGGGCAGTGGACGATGTCGATCCCGAAACTCCTCGTAGCGGCCGGGGCCTACATTGTAGGCCGCAAGGAAGCCCGGCGAGCCGTAGCGGTCGTGCAGTTCGCGAAGGAAGGCGGCACCCGCGAGGATGTTGTCATGAGGATCGAAGGGATTGCGCCCGAGACCATGGCGCGCGCGCATGTCCGCCCAGGTCTTCGGCATGAGTTGCATCAGGCCGAGCGCGCCCTTGGGTGACACGGCACGCCGATCGTCGTTGCTCTCGATGCGCATGACGGCGCGAATCCATGCTGCCCGAATGCCAAAGCGCTGCGCGGCTTCGGTCACGAAAGTAACATAGCGATCGTTCGCCGGTTGACCGCGAGCCAGCGCTTTCTCTGCTGATACTGCCGGCTTTGACCCGCCAATCACCAGCAGGCCGGAAAGGAGGAGAACGGCAAGGGTTGCCGTGGCTCCACCATCTCGGCGAGGCGTCGTGCTGCTCACGAACGCCGCGCGCGGACCGCCGGTTTGACCACCACTATGCGCGGCGGCTGGCCAACGGTTACGCCGACCGAAGGGATGAGACGGCTTTGCCGCAAGCAAAGGGATAAAGCTTAGATGCGCCTTGTCAGCGGCGGGCGTGACGGGACCCTGCATGCCATCAATCCCGCTCGGAGCGCTGCGGCAAACGATTCCAGTTCAGCGTCCAAGCCGATTTGTCGTCACCTGACTGAAAGAGATTGGCGCGGATCGGTCGCGGCAGCGCCGGGTCGTCGATGATGAGCGAAACGTAGTCGCCGGCCTTTTCGCCGGTGCGTTTCCAGCCTGCGCCGATCTCCGGGCCGTCGGCATCGCCGAGGCGGATACGGTAGTCCGGCGCGTTCTCGGCGTCCGAGGATTCGGCCGGGACGAGGGTGAGAATCCGCTCGAAGAAAAGCGTTTCAACGCGTCCGGTGAAGCCGGACTTATCACGGGTGAACTGACCGATTTGTGCCATGGGAGACCTCCATACTTGGCGGGTTGAGAAGCGGTTAGTTGGTGGCAGCGCGCCAGACGAAACGGCCGTTGCCGGCCTCATCGGTCCAAAGCGGGATCGCACGCGCGACGATCGAACTGATGGGCAGTAAGCCGAAATAGCGGCCGTCCAGACTGTCCAGGACGGTCGGATTCATGAGAAAGACCTCCCCCGGCTGGAGCGTTGAGCAACCGCTCCAACGCGGCAGCGGACGGCCGAGATGGTCGCGATCGTGTGCGGCACCGACATCGACGGCATCGACGGTGATGGCGTCACTGGACCGGCACACAGTCTGCCCGGGCAGCGCCATTACATGCTTCAACAACGGCACGCCTTTCGGAAGAAAGCCGCCATCTGCGAGTGCATTCGCGATCGGCTCTGGCAGCCGCACCACAACGAGTTCCAATGCGCGCAGCTGTCCGACCGGATGCAGCGCGTAGAGCCCTATCGGCGTGCTCGCGGTAGCGTTCCAGATCAGCCGCGTTGCCGGATGAACGAACACCAAGCCGCCGGCGACCAGCGCCGCAATGTACGTCAACATGAGATAACCGAAGCGGGTCATGGCGTGACGCTCCGGCGCTTGAGCCAGGCGACATGCTGCTCGCGCGTGTAGGCGCGCGGCACATGGTCGGCGGCGAGACGGTTGTGGAGATGTCGCCAGTATTCGGGCGCGGCGTCGGCCGGATCGATGGCGAGCACCTCGATGGCGTCGACCGCCTGCAAGACGCGCTCGACCTTCGGCCAGCTATCGACCCGCAGCAGGATTTCGCCGCCGGGGCGAACGAATGGCAGCGTCTGATAGCGCTGGCCGAGCTCGACCGCGCGCACGATGTCCATGCGCGACACCACGGTGCCATAGTCGTTCGAGGCCCAGCGGACGAAGCCGAAGATGCTGCCGGGCGCAAAACTTGATACGCTGCGGCGGCGGTCGAGAATCTTTTCTTCCGTGCGACGGCCGAAGCGCAGCCAGTGCTCAATCCGTTTCTCGATCCAGGTCAGCTCGACATGGGTGAGCGCGACCTCGCGCCGATGCGACGGCGGCACGGCACGCGGCGGCAAGGCCTCATTGTCGTTCATGACGGCTCTCCGGTCTCAGTGGAAATTCTCGCGCCAGCAATTCGCGCAGCATGTCGGCGACGGTGACGCCGCGCTGGAACGCGGCGACCTTGATGCGGCCGCGCAGCGCCGGCGAGACGTCGATTGTCAGGCGCGCGGTCAATGCTGCTGTGTTCTCTGTGCGACGCCGCGACGCGTCGCTGGCCCTGACCCAGCCTTCGGCATCGCCAGGTCGCGACGCGAAGCCGCGCTTGGAGGAGCGCCCGCTCATGGCGCGAGCCTCGCGACTTCGGCGGCGATCGCGGTCATCTCGCGGGATGCTGTGCTCTGCTCGGAAAACTCGAGGACGAGCCGCCCCGACTGCGCGGCGTCGGCGAAGGCGACACGCTGCCCGATGGTGGTGGCGAGCACTGGCGGATCGTGATCGGCCAGCGTCTCGGCTGTCGCGCGGGCGATGCCCGTGCGCGTATCGCAGCGATTGAGCACGAAGCGAGCGGCGAGCTTCGGATGGTAGATGCGAGCCTCGCGCAGTAGAGCCAGCATCTCGGCCGACGCCCAGCCGTCGAATGGCGACGGCTGCACAGGAATCAGCACCAGGTCGGCCGCCAGCAGCGACGATCGTATCAATCGGGCGACGCGCGGCGGCCCGCCAATGACGACATGATCGGCAGTGCGCGCGATCTCCGGCGCCTCGCGATGGAGTGTATCCCGCGCGAGGCCAATGACGCCGAATAGCGGCGAGACGTTCTCCCGCGCCCGCTGCTGCGACCAGTCCAATGCCGAGCCTTGGGGGTCGGCATCGAGCAGCGTTACAGGCTTTCCGCGCCGCGCCCATTCGCCGGCGAGGTGCAGCGCCAGCGTCGTCTTGCCGACGCCGCCCTTCTGGTTGAGCACCGCGACAATCACTGCTTGCCTCCCGCCTTGTGGCCGGGACGCGGCAAAAATTGTTGGCTTGCGTGCTTGGTTGGCGGTTCATCAACACTCGCGGCGTTATCCGCAGGAGGCGCGCGCCCACTACAAAAGTTAGATTCTGAGTTAGACTCTAAGTTAGGGCGAGAGATCGTCGTGTCGGACCAAAGCGTTACCTGTGGTTTGCACTCCCGAAATCCCGATACAGTCACGCCCGAAGTCCCGATGGCGCGAGCGCCCGAAGTCCCGAGATGATTCACAGCGCCATCCACAGGTGCTGTGAATGACTTGCCGGGCAAGATGCGCAGGAGTTCGCGGCGTTCCCTGCGTTCGATGCTCAGGCGATAACCTGGCAGCGGTTGGCGGGCCGCAATGCGGCGGAGGTCAAAGGCGAAGTCAGCAGGCTTGGCGAGGCTGCCGGATTTCTCGTGGAGGTGTGCGATCTCAAACAGCCAGCCTGTTGGCTGGCGGCCGGCATGCTTGCGCGCGACGCGGTAGAGCCAGCGCTCGATACCGCCGGTCAGGCTGAAGTAGGCCGGGTCAATCGTGAGAACGAGCGAGCGGTCGATGACGCCGCGGTAGAACCAATCGGGGAGGACAAATTCCATGCCCTCCACGCGGCCATCGCGCCGAGCGCACTCTTCCCATTCGTTGATCCAGGAGAACTGGTGGCGCCGCCAATGCTCGCCCTGCCGGATGCTTGTGCGGATGACGGTCGCCTGCAGGCGCGTTAACGCCCCCTTCAAGAGCTTGTAATCCCGCGCCCCGGTCTGTCTACCTACTGCGATCAGGAGCTGGTAAGGGGTAAAGCGCAGGAAGCGTGAGGTCTTCAGGCCAAGATTCTTAGCCTCGACGATCTGGCTCGCCGCCCAAATCAGCACGTCGGCATCCCAGATGGTCGCCATGCCGTGCTCGGGAACTGCATAAACTTCGACACGCACGTCGCCGGCCTGATAGAGGATCGGGCGGGTGCGTTTGGCCTTAGCGAGCGAGAAGAAGGGCCGCTCCATCAGGTCGCGCTGATCGCGCGGGCTGGCATCGCCCGTGGCGATGACGAACGGATCGAGCTTGCTTCGCTCGCTCGGCGTGATGAGGCGGCGCGACGACATGGACGAGCGTTGCCTCAGCGATGCGCGTTGCCGGCGGCGCGCGCCTCGACGTAGCGCGGGTCCGACGTCGAGCTGCAAGCGGCCTGATCGGCCCAGGCTTCGAGATCGCCAATGGAATAGACGACGCGCCCGCCGAGTTTGCGGAAGGTCGGACCGTTGCCGTGGCAGCGATACTTCTCGAGCGTACGCGGCGAGATGCCAAGGAGGCGAGCGGCCTCAGGGGTGCGCACGTAGCGCGTCGTGAGCTGCGCGGTTCGGTCGAGCATGGCGATCTCCGTCTTGCCTTGAAGCGCCGCAGCCAAGTCGCGGCCTGTCAGGGCCAGAGTGGCGGAGAGTTTTGGCGTTGGGGGTGGACGAAAATTCGCGTTCGATTGTGTCCCCCGCGGTCGCAACCGGGCGAAGCCAAGCGTTGCCAGCGAGGCGTGGGCTAGCTCATCAGGGCGAAATGGATTGGAGAGATTGAAGTGCCGGTCAGAGGCCGCGCAGGAGTTTCAGATAATCGCGATCGACCAGGGCGATCGAATCATGAATGAGCCGGTTTGCCTTACGGCGGGCATGCGAATCCTTCCACTCGACCGCGCGGCGCTGGGCGTGGTCGGAGGCGAGCACCTTCGCTGCAACGTCGCGCGGGCCACCACCGAGGTCGTGGACGTCGAAGGCGTGAAGGAGCTGAATCAATCGCCGTTTCTGGAACGCCGTCAGCCGCAAGGCCACCGGCAGAAGACCGGTACGCTGGCCGGCAAGGCAGCGCGCGAGGTGTAGCGCCACCTCGGCCCGCAGCTCGCCCATGCTGTCGAGCGGCACAAGCACGGCAGGGCGGCGCAGCGCCTGCTCGTCACGCAACCGGACATGCAGCTCACCCGACCCGTCCGCAATGGCCAGAGCGCGACCATCAGCATCGGACAGTTCGACGAGCGACTGCCCCAACGCAACGCGATCAATCGAACGGAGGGTATCGAAGGCCGGCGGCGCCGTCTCCAGGATCAAGGTCCCCGGTGATGCCACGGGAAGCCAGATGGCTGGTTCGGGCCCTACCGGAGAGACTGGATCATGGGCGACACCGCAACCTCCATCGACGTGCGAAACTCATTCGGATGGTGTCGGGATCAGCCCCCTCGCGCGCGATCTGGCGCTCAGTGCGAGCGAAGTCGCGGCGGTAGTCGGCGTTGCGGCGAAGGAATTCCAAGGCAAATCCGGGACGCTCAAGGCGGTTCAGGCGTTCGATGGTCTCCGGCGAGCGCCAGTACTGGGTTGGCATGGTCGGTCTTCTCGTCTTTGTGCCCCACGCAACGATCCAAAAAGGCGGCACGGGAGACTAGACCCTGAGGTTGCATCACATGAGATCGCAATTTGCATGATTGGGGCCCAACTCACTGCATCCGCGGTTGCAACAATTGCTGATATCCGGATTGCACGATCCATCGCGCACGGGCGAGATGGCTGTCATGGACGGTTTTGGCGCGATCCGGTTCCACAACAGGGTCGAGGCCGAAGATCTCGTGGACCACCTCACGCCAATCGGCCCCCTCTTCGTCGGCCATCAACAACCGGACGTAGATTGCAAGATGTTTTTCGTCGTACGCGTTTACGCGATCGGTTTTTGGCGGCCGGTCCTGGAATGGCAGCTCATTCATGGCAATCGTACCCCATAACATTGGCGCAACGTCAGCCTCATTGATTTGCCCCGGAACTTTCGTAGGCCGCGACATCATAGCGCCGCGATGCGTAGACCGCATCACGGCGCTCCCCGCGAACGGCAAACAGGGTCTTCGGCAGAGCTTATGAATAGCATGGTGACGCACGAATCGGAACGATCGTTCCTGGAACGATCGTTCCGATGTGAGTTCCCTTGTTGCCATGGATCTCAAGGAGGTCATGGCGATCAATCTGCGTCGGATACGTCATGTGAAGAAAATGACGCAGGAAGAGTTGGCCGATGGCGCCGGACTAAGCGTCCGTTACGTCGGCGCAATTGAACGCGCAGACGTGTCGGCCAGCGTTACCGTGCTCGGCCGCATCGCGGAGGCCCTGGGGGTCGAGGCAACCGATCTGATCAAGCGAACGGCGGTTCATCCTCATCGCGCTCGATGAAGGAACGAATTTGCGCTCTATCGCAGCCTTGGCGCGTTATAAATCAACTGAGCATTGACTCACGCAAAAGTTGATTGGCGGCTTTACGTAAATCTGGTCTGTCTCCAGAGACGCATATCTGTCCAGGGACGGAACGGCACGCTGGGCGAGATGGAGTGGGTGTTATGACCCTGTATGAGCACTTGCCAGCCGACATCCGCGAAGTCGTGGACGCCTACGTCGCGGACCTCAGGCCCCAACCTTGGCGAACTCGCTTCCGCTTGCTGATTGATCTCCTTCAAGAGAAATTGGAGACTGGGGCCGCCGCTGAGCACTGGCGTCTGCTTCAACAATGGACCGGCATAGTGACGGCGATCTTGGAACACCTGTCGCCAGACAGTTCGGTCGTCGAATGTTTGGGGTTAATGAGCGTCAGCTTCAACGACCAATGGCGCGCTCAGGCGCTCGCCCAGATCGAGCGGGATCCTACGGTGCTGGATCGTCTCGTCGCGATCTGCCCCGACTGGGGAGACATTGTTGAAACCGTGGTAGAGACCAATCAAAGACGGCCGATCAAGTCGGCACGCGGCCGCTGATCGGCATCGGTTACGCCCTCCCGTTTATGCCGTCACGGCACACGAGGTGCCTTCGCGGCTCTTGACCGCTGCAATGCCTCGCCCGGACCAGCCGGGCGAGGCATTGTGGGTCGGGTTAGTCGCCGTTGCGGCGGCTGGGGCGGGACCAGATCAAGCTGAAGCCCTCGCCCTCCTCATCGTCGAAGAGGTTAGCGAAGATCGGAGCAGTGAAGCTCGGATCGTCGAGCTTGAGGCTCAGATAGTCGCGGCCCTCGTTGGAGCGCTTGGACCAGCCGGCCCCGATCTCGACGCGGCCGACATAGACCCGGTGGCTCGGTGCGTTCTCGCCGGAGCGGTTGGCTTCGGGGACGATACGGACGTTCCTGGCCTGGAGCGAGAGAGTGACGATTTCGCCGGTGAACTCGTTCGAGCCGGTCTTCTTGAAGGTGCCGATGGTCGCCATGGTGGTTCTCCTTGATCTCTGTTTTCGAGCCCGCACCTTGCGGCCTCGATGGTGATCGACAGGACGGAGGCGATCGACGGCGCACCCGGAAGGGGCCGAAGCACCAGCGAAGGATGGCAGCCAGGCGACTTTCTTGCTTCGCGAGGAATGACGGCGCAGCCGGCAGGGGAGGAAAGTCGATCGGCGCCGTTGCGCCTTAGGCGGTCGAGGCTTTAGCCGCCCTTCGGCCAGATCCACCCATCGAAGAGGCCGTTTGGTGCGCTCTCGAACAGAGCTGACATTCAAGGAGAACACGGCGACGGTCGCGATGTCTTCGACTACCGGCGAGAGATTCCATGGCGAGGGGAACTCTCTATGCGAGAAGGACGAGAAGCGGCGCCAGGACGACTGCTCGCCAAGACGCCCGCTCATCCTGGGCTTGTTGGTCGCGTCGCGCCGAGTTTCACCGTGGGCCCGCCATTGCACCGACGGGCGCATCAAGATGGACCTTTGCGTGCGATCCGAGCTTCACTGCGCTCATCAGCCCTACCCGCAGCCGTGGCGAGGCGCACATCGCAAAAGCCTGATCTGGCCCAACCACTGCTGCTGCTGTGGGGGCTGTCAGCCCTACGCCGTGCCATGCCTGGTTGACCCCGGCGTTGCCATCGCCGTGAAGCGGACGAACGCTGTGACGGTGACGGCAGCGGCGCCGATGACCGAGACGATCAGTTGCCAAGTTGCAAATGGCATCACCAATTGCGCGATCCCATGCGTGGCGCTGCATCCCGCGCCCGTGGCCGGCGCGACGAAGAGGATGATGATCAGCACACGAAGCCATGTCCACTGAAGGAAGGTCACGGCGAACCGACCGACCCAGAAGGTCGTGCCGCCAGCAACCAGGCCACCGAGACTGCCGCCGAGCGCGCCTGCGCCGGACTGAAAGGCCCACATCGCCCGATATGTCCGGGCGTAGGCCGCAATCACCGCGCAGGCGAAGCCGAAGCGGCCGCACGCGTCAGCGTAAGCCGACCCCTTGCGGGTTGAGGGCGCCAGGCCTGCGGCCGGACCAAGGATCAGCGCCAGGGCAGCGGGGCAGTGTCCGCCATGCTTGGCTGCGTCATTCAGGAGGAGACGGATGCCGACCACAACCAGGTCATGGGCGATATTGACAGCCGTGGGCAACTCAACTCATTGGGGCAATTGGCCCGAGCATTGGATCAAGAGCTGGCATAGCACCAACACGTTGCTACCGCCGACGATACCGGTCGCCGATCTCGTGAAGAAGGATGTTCGCGCCGAAGATCTCGTCAGGATCGACGAGACGGCGCTTGAGGAAGCGCTGGCGTCCGCCCTCTCAAAGCTTCAACCGCGCTCGCAGTGAGCAGGGTCAACGCGGGCTCTATCCTAGGTTCGGCATCTGACGGTGAAAAACAGTCGTGCGGTTGAAAGACGGCAGGGTGGGCATTCCGACTGATTTGTGCAACCCATTCGCTCCCTTAGGGCAATGTTTACTGGTTCGTTGGCTCGTCGTCGGGATGGTTTCGTCTTAGAAGATGGCGCTTAGCGAACGCCTTGAGCGGGTCGTAAGCCTCAAGCAGAGGCGTCTCGTCAGAGGGTACGTGCATCACGAAACCGCAGTATCCGCCATATAGGACAAGGCCCTAAATCAATCGCGAAGCCGCCTCAGTTGGCAGTTTGTCTGGGCTTTGTGGATGTTCGACTGCGGTGGCTGCCTCCCCGGCTTTGCCCCCATCCCAGATGGGACTGGCGCTCGGCGAGCCGGGCCCCCCTGAGCCAGCCGTTCGTCGGTCCGATTCCCAGACGGACGATGGGTCATGTCGCCAACGATAATTGAGTGCAAAACGTCATTCAGTTTCGCGCGCCTCGGCTCGAAAGTAGCGCTTGGATCTATCTCATTCGTTGCGAGCTGGGACGCCCGTCATCTCAACGATTTTCACGCGGTGCGTGACGTAGTTGTTAAGTGCAGAAGGAGGGACGCTGAAAGAGGCGTTCGTTGATTTCGAACTCCACGGTTTAAACCGCGCGAGCGCCGTCCTCGGCGCCTGCTGAGCCGAGTTTGAGACAGGGCGCCGACCTTACTTTCCATTGCACTGATTGTGCTCCACAGAGGTGTCACAGATCTGTTGGCGCCGGATGCTAGGCGAGCCGACGGTCAACCAGGGCAAGAGTGTGATGCAGCCTTACTACTTTCCATTCGTGCGTCGTCGCGGCAACCTTCTTGAAGGTCTGTTCGATTACCGCCCGCGCAACGAGCAGGAAGCAACCGTGGTAGCGATTTCCACCGACTGGGGCGCGAGCTGGATCTTCAGAGGCAAGGCTCTGGCGCTCAACCCCTACTGCCCCTGGGACGCGACCGATCCCGACAATCTGAACGTCAACGTCAAGGGAACGAAGACCGCTTATGGCTCTTCAAGTGCTAACGCCGCGGACAACGGTCTTGGACATGCCTTCGCGTTTTCCACGAAAGGCAAGCAGCACGTCTATCATCTCAACCGCGCCGATGGCCATATCGACAGCGACCAGCTTGTGGTGCACTCGCTTAACCACGGTGAGGGTTTCTCATTATTCGGGCTTCCAGAGTTCGGCTATGTCAGCCCGCTTGCGTCCGGCGGCTATCCCAACCTCGAGTCCACGGCGGCCGCCACAACCGGCCTGATCGACCCCGATGCCATACTGGGCTCAGTCCACATGGGCGATAAGAAAACAATCGTTTACGTCTCCAAGAACCTCAGCCCTGAGATAAGAACTTTCCGGCAAACCAGGTTTGCTCAAAAACCCCGGCTTTCGCGCTGACCAACCTCGTGAACAAGAAGGCGCGCAAGACCAATAATGACGTCATCACGATCCGTGTCGCGACGACATCGGACGGCCTCAACTTCACCGATGCGGGCGCGGCGGCCGGCCTCAACGATCAGACCACCGTCGCACTGAGCGGCATTCGATGGCTGGGCACCGGCAGCATGCTGCGCATCCACGATGGGCGCTACGGCCTGTTCTTTGGCGCCGGCAACTGCCTGGACAACGACTCCGATGGCTTCCACTTCATCGACTATGCCGAGACCGACAATCTGGTTCGCGAACCTAGCGACCTCTTGAAGTGGCATGTGGTCTACGGTTTTGACAACCCGATTCTGTCGACCGACACCGTCATCGATCCGGCGGGCCCGCGATCCTATCCGTTGAATGCGCCGCTCGTGAACGTCCACGGGGCTGACGCGCTGAAGGCGTCGCAGGTCGCACCGCTTGTGCCGCCGGCCGCAGGTTATGACTCGAGCTTCTTCAGCGGCCGAGTCTACGATCCGCAGGCGGTGTACACCGACGAGCGAACCGTGACGATCGTGTTTGCCGGCTACAACACGCCGCAGCCCAGCAACAATCTCGGCGATTATCGCTCGATCGGACGCTTCCAGCTCAGCGTTCCCGCCGGCTATTTTGCTCCGGTGATCGCTGAGTCCGAGGACTAAGGACGCACCGGGTTCGACCGCAAACCGATAAGCACTGGCCCCGGCACTCGCCGGGGGTTTTTTGCTGTGTTATTGCGCAGCAAAGACAAGCGCCATTGCAGATCTCGAATCCGGTATGCTTGGCCGTTCGATTTGGTCTTCGGCATGATGCTGCGGCCGATCCGGTTCACGCTAGCACCGTGAAATCGTCGACGCGCTAACCTGATAAAGTCTCGCGACGGCGCGTAGGCTTCCCCGGCGGCCAAGCGTTGACGGACCACGTCCCGTTCGCACGGCGACCGTTTTGGCTTGCGTCCGAATTCACGCCATTGGCCCGCGCCCGCTCACGGTCGGCTGTGGTCCGTCGAATGATGTCCTCCCTGGTCTTCCTGGCGATGTCGCCAACCAGCGCCGCCAAAACTTCGCCGAGCTCATGGGTCGTATCGGCCCACGGCTCGGCCAGCGATTTATAAGTCGCTGGCGCGACGTGATCACGATGCTCAGGTTCTCAGGGGACTCCTCTGGTCAGGCGATCGAGCGCGGCGATAACAACCGTTTCGCCGGCTCGGAGGGTCTTCAGCAGCCTCTTCAGCTCACCCCCGTCGTCCTTGGCACCGCTTTGCCTTTTTTGCAGAACACGCGCTCGCAGCCGGCCGCGCGCAACTGGGCCAGCTGGATATCCGACTCTTGGCCGCCTGTGCTGACGCGCTCGTAGCCACAGATCAGCGTGGCAAGCTGCGAAGCGCGGCTGCGCCGTATCCCAGCGCGGCCGTTGCGTTAGTTTTGTGGATACTCCCCGCGATCGCGTGCTATTCTGAGCTATTGCGCACGTTCAACGCGCTCCGATCCGTTTGGCCGCGGGCGAGCTCCGCAAGCGCACGTTCGATCGCTGCGATTTCTTGGCTGACCTGGCTGATCGCTTGCTTCGGATCAATGCCGGTAACGCCGTGCAGCTGCCTCAGCAGCTCCTGCCGATGCGCCAAAACAGCCTCTAGCGCGTCACGGTCATTTAGTTTGACATAGCCTTCGACGATCAATTCGACGGAACGAGACATCATTACTCTCAAATAAGAACCGCTCTAAATGGACACGCATACAACAGCTTCGGAGGCAGTATTAGTTGCCGTACGCCCGGAAGCAGGCAGCGCCACCTTCGCAACTCCCGGTGTGGCTCAGCCGGATTTGGTCCGGGCGCTGATCGCTTCGACCCTCTTCAACGTTCTTTCGAATTCCGATCGGAGATACTGCTCGTGCGCGAAGTCTGTTGGCTCTGTCAAAAATGCGACCTTCACAAGGAAGCGGTTCAGGAGCGACGCAATTTGCAGATTGTTCGAGTGTCGCGAACGCAGTGCGGTGAGTTGCCGACGCATCTCGACGAGATCAAGCGCTTCGTGGTCCGACTGCTCTTCCAACTGAAACGGCCCGTGATCAAACGAAGCGCCGCGCCGAATATGTTGGCGCGACGACTTCGCCTTAGGGTGGACCCGGACGGGGCAATGTCCCGTGTGCGAAAAACTAGCGAGGGAGAGGTGCGGCTGCAATCGAAGCCGCGGGTTAAGCTTGATGTCGTGGGATGAGGTTAAATCTGGAACTGTAGCTGTCGCGATAGTCCAGCGAACAGTTTCGCGGAAGCCCGTCGCAGGCAGCGGAAAACGCCGACATTGATGTTGCGGTGTTCGCCTTCTCAACCACGTCGACCATGATCCCGCGGCATCGAATTCGTCGGCGGAAAATGTTTCCACTTTCGCGAGGCTGAGCTTTTGCATCGTCGGCGCCCTTCGCTTCTTCCTGTCGCGGCCTGTGCGTATTCTCAACTGGCAACCCGCTGCCAATTGCCTTGCGAGCGCGACCGACTGCCGCGTTGAAGCCAGGTGCGTCCTCACGACATCGGCCAGTGAAACCAAGCTTGCACCGCCTGAAGCAGCGCAGCTATTGACGCGGCCGTCGCGGCTCCAGCATTCCACCACGCCTGCAACGCAGCCGTACGGTAGACGTCGACCCCGTCAACAATGAGCTGGTAGCTATTCGGAAGGTCCCCGAGGGACATTCGATAGTCGACGATCTTGCCATTCTCCTTTGGTACCTTGACCTTGCCGATCGCAGATCGAAACCATGCCAATCCCGCAACGATCGAGAACGCGACGACGCCGGTTGTCAGCCAATTGTCAATGGTCACCACATTTTCTCCTAATCACAGTAGCTCCATAACTGGAGACCTCAGCGTTTCTGGCGTCGGCCGGCCGATCGCGATGTCCGGGTGCACGAAGAAGCCCCAGCCGGGGCTGGCGCGGCTGGGGCTTCGGATGGGTGCCCGTGTTGAGGCGGACACCGCCGGAGCCTAGCCGACGTCAAACGGTGCTTTTCGGCGAAATAATCCCATCGCCAGGACGGAAATCCGCGCTCGGACATTGACCAGGTCGGCTCTCGATACCGGCGGCGATCTCAACCAGCCGCCACATCAGGTAAGGAGATGCTTGCAGCGCGACGTCTGGGTGATTTCCTCCGCTGGCTTTTCTTCCGCTAACCCATTGATGTCTCGAACGGCGCCGTTGATTTCCTCGCCGCTCAAACTTTACTTTTCAGGCCGCCTCGTGCGCGACGCTTTATTCGACAGCGCCCCGCCGCAATCCTGGCACTCCGAGCGGACTTAGTCGAGGCAGAGACACGGCGTTGGCCGGGCGCCACAAGAGCTCGAGCACATGGCGTTTCAGACGCACGGACTCGCTCTCGGTGACAAACTCTGAGTCCCGTGAAGACCCACACGCACTCGACGGTGCTAGGCCCGCGCGAAGCCTCGCTTTGCCAGCCTTGGCTAGTAGCTCGTCGCACCAGTTTCGCGCCAGAAAGGATCTGACCGAAACGCGACGGACGCGATTACACTCCTTCAGCTTGAAGTCACCACATGCGGCAGGCCATACAACGCCCCAACCCCGGCGACAACAAGCGCCGCTGTGCGGCTTTGTCACCGGGTATCGCCAGCGAAATTTGCGAAACATCTCGGGCCGGAAGATCATGACCTGATCCCGGCGCGAAAGTCATCGGCTTCGACTTTGAGGCCATGGCTGGTTTGGGCAAGCACATTGGCAGATGTCAGCACCTGCGACGATGACGCGCCTGTGATGAACGCTTTCTGGGCAACCTGCCGGATGTTGCCCGCGACCGCTGTCGAGATTGCGGCCGCGCGCTGGATATTCTAGGCAATATCCTTGGTTACAGCGCCCTGCCGATCAATTGCCGCGGCAACCACCGACGCGATTTGTGAGATCCTGCTAATACTATTTCCGATGTTTGTGATGACGTTGGCCGATTCCAGTGTCGCTGTCTGAATGCCGGCAATCTGCTCTCCAATTTCGGAGGTCGCGTTCGCCGTCTGGGTTGCTAACGACTTCACCTCGTGCGCCACAACGGCAAATCCGCGGCCGGCATCGCCCGCACGCGCTGCTTCGATCGTTGCGTTAAGCGCCAAGAGGTTGGTTTGTCTGGCGATCGCTGCGATTAGCTCAACCACACCACCGACTTTTAGTGCCGCAGCCGACAGGTACTTCATCCGCCGATCCGTTTCTTCGGCCTGGCGCATTCAACAACGGATCTCGGATGCTACCGTTGCGCGGAAACGAGAAGCATCATCGGTCGCTCCAACTCTTCCTCCAGCTCTGGCGTTTGTGTGATTTGCTCGGGAGACGGGGCAAACTCTTCGACGGCAAGGATCCGGAAGCCAGCACGGATCAGCGCATTAAGCGTTGTGCCGAAGGTCCGGTGATATTTGATCACGCCTTTCGCAAACCAATCGGTCTCGCGCTCGCCTTCGATCGAGTAGCGATTGACCGGCCAGGTCTTGCGCCCGTCCTCGTCGGGGATCCAGTGCGGATGGGCCGCCGCCATGAAGATCGGATGCTCGATGGTGAATACGATATGCCCTCCAGGCACGAGCGCCTGGTAAACCATGCGGACGAGACGGCTGAAATCCCTGACATAATGGAAAGTGAGTACACTGTAAGCGAGCTCAAAGGCTGCCTTTGGCAGGTTCCAGAGTTTCCAGGTCTGCAATCCGGTACTCGATTTCCGGATCGTTGGTATCCGCCTTTTGCCCGGCTGATCATGTTTTCGGAGAGGTCCAGGCCAAGCACCGAAATTGCGCCTTGCTCGCGCATCCAGCGCGATGCCCAACCAAAGCCGCATCCCAGATCGACGACGTGCTTGCCGGAAACCGTTGGCAACATCGCACGTATGGAAGGCCATTCGGGCGCACCGTTCAGGCCGCGAACCTGTCTCGGAAGCTGGCTGTAACCGGCGAAGAAGTCCGGATTGTCGTAGATATTCTGTGCCATGGTGTTCTCCATCTGGATAGATGGGACGAGGCACATTCACAAACCGGAAAACCTCGTCCGCAAGGGGCGAGGCCAAGGTTGGCGATACGCTTGATCAGTCAGCGTGGTCGACATCCCGGCATCCCGCCTGTGGGATACCGGGTAAACCGGGAAACAATATGGGTGTCCTTGTCGACCATGGCGTTGAACATCCCTTAATCGGTGGCCCTGGTCAAGTTATGGCGCGCGACAATCAGAGCCAACAAATTCCTGTGCGCGACAATCATCATTTCGCCGCGACGCTGGCTGTTTCGCCCTCCACACCTGCCCCGTCGCCACAGACGGAAGGTCTGCGCGGCTTTGAGCATGGCGATGCCCCGCCCGGACCAGCAGGGCGAGGCATTGTGGGTCGGGTCAGTCGCCGTTGCGACGGCCGGGGCGGGACCAGATCAGGCTGAAGCCCTCGCCGTCCTCGTCGTCGAAAAGGTTGGCGAAGATCGGAGCGGTGAAGCTCGGATCGTCGAGCTTGAGGCTCAGATAGTCGCGGCCCTCATTGGAGCGCTTGGGCCAACCGGCCCCGATCTCCACTCGGCCGCAGTAGACCCGGTGGCTGGGGCTGTTCTCGCCCGAGCGGCTGGTCTCGGGGACGATCCGGACGTTCCTGGCCTGGAGCGAGAGAGTTACGATTTCCCCGTTGTACTCGTTGTTTGAGCCGGACTTCTTGAAGTGCCGATAGTCGCCATTGTCGTTCTCCTTGATCTCTGTTTTCCGAGCCCGCACCTTGCGGCCTCGATGGTGATCGACAGGCCGGAGGCGATCGACGGCGCACCCCGAAGGGGCTCGACAGCAAAGGAGCAACTTTCTTGGCTCGCGCGAGGAATGACGGCGCAGCCGGCAGGGGAAGAAAGTTGTGACGCCGCTGTTGCGCCTTAGGCGGTCGAGGCGTCAGCCGTCCTTCGGCCAGATCAATCCATCGAAGAGGCCGTTGGTGCGCTCGGCCTGACAGAGCTGACATCCAGGAGAACATGGCGACTTGCGAGTCCCGTAGAGAGTCCGGCTCGAACCAATTCAACGGTGATTGGCTTTCTGTCCTGGCCACGGACGGATCTCAGCCTCCGCAATCAGACCTCGTCAGCGCGCCCGTTCATGCAAGTCACTGGTCCGCATCTGTGAGCCGGCGCCGCTTGGTTGATACCGCTACAACGACCGCCACGAACCTGGCCTCTCTGCGATGATTGGTCGAGCCTCGACGCCTAGCCGCCCTCAGTCCAGTTCGACGATGAGGACCGCGAGCGCTCTGGATGCCTAATCCGGTTCGCACCTTCGATGTCACGCGCCACCCGCTAAGCCTGCCTGGCAGGTCCGGGTGCGGTCATCCCGGTGAAGCGGATGAATGCCGTGATGCTGACGGCAACGGCGCCGACGACAGCAAATATTGTCTGCCAGGTCGGTGAAGGCATCGCCATCTGGGCGATTCCATGAGTGGCGTTGTAACCGGCGACGGTAGCGGGCGCGACGTAGAGGAGGACGATCAGGAGCCGAAGCCAAGCCCACGGCACAAGAGCGAGCGCAAGCTGGCCGATCCCAAAGGTTGCACCGCCCGCCACGAGCCCCACTGCGATTCCGCCGAGCACGCCGGCGCCGGTATGGAAGGCCCAGGTGCCGATTGTCAGGCCGACGAAGAGGGGCAGTGCAAAGACAGCAAGCATGAACAGCAGCCAGCAGAAGAAGCCGATGCCGACGGTGACGAGCAGTGGTCCGAAGATGATCATGGCGGTGGCCTCCGTGAGATAAAGGTCTGACGGTCGCGCCTTCCACCACCACCACGGCGCGAGCGTGAGTATAACCGCAAATAGGCATCTTGAGTAACGGTAATTGATCGGGAGCTCTGCCTACTCGCCCATAGAGACCAACAAGCGCGGCAGAGGAAGGCAGATCGAAAGACCACGCGAGCTCGCACAGGCCGCTAATTGAGTCGGATTTTGGCCAAAAGTTCTTTGCATTCATCATCAAGAAATTGATCCGCGTCTCGACCCCGGTCGTGACGCGATCGCGTGATGAAAAGCAGATGAGCGACAATACCAATCTCGAAAACAGATTCGTCGAAGCGATACGGCACTATCGCGCGGCTCTCGCACTCGCGGAAAACCTGGAACGAGAGGGTGCCTGCGCGCGTCGATCGCTGGCGAACACGCTGATTGATTTGGCGCGCGCCGTGGACGACGAGGCGGCGCCGTCTCTCAAGGAGAGCCTGTTTGAGATTCGCTCGACCGCGGCGTCGCGGTCGGACGAAGCGTTGGCCGCGCTGAGTGAGGCGACTGCGAGATTGGAATACGCGCGCCTAACGGTGGCCGCCCTGGAGCAGCAGCTGGGATATATTCCAGAAGTCCCGACGGAGGCCGGGGATTCTGCCTAGCTCAGGGAATGCCGAGGTTCAAATCCACAGATCGCTGCCTGGCCTATCCCGCGCCGGTGGGCATCAACGCTCTACTCCGCGCTGTCGCGCCAAGTCCCACCACGACTGAATGTAGCAGGAGCGGCATTCTAACTTGCAAAATGAATATGCAGCGTGACTAGCACGCCCATAAAAGCTGGTCCCCCCATCCGATATTACGAGTTAGCGCGCGGAGCCGCGATTTACCCGAGACGAAGATTTTCTGCCGCTTGTTTGCCGCGGTTCGTCACCACTTCATAGCTGACCCTCGCGCCCTCAGCGAGCGAGGTGTAGCCTGCCTTCTCCACCGCCGAGATGTGCACGAAAATATCGTTGCCACCGTCCTCCGGTGCGATGAACCCATAGCCCTTGGTCGGATTGAACCACTTAACAGTCCCTATCGCCACGTCATTCACTCCAAAAAGAAAAAACACGTTGAAATCTAGATCAATCAACATCCTGTCCGCAAGTCTGCTCGCCAAGAGCGCCTTGCCCCGATCGTTGGCACTCGGCGAGTCATGAAGCGCCTGGCGCGATCAATTGGAACACCGGGCTACACCGGAACAGGACGACGCTTGATGAGATAGCGCTCGACGGCAAATCGACTGGCGCGACACAAGAGCGGTCGGCGTGAAGTCACATTTTTTCCAGAAACCTTATGTTAACTATCCCCTGATCGACACGGCCGGCTGTACGCCGTGACATCGCGGGGAGCCCCGGCTTTCAGGCCGGGGTTTTTCGTGAGTCTATCGTTCCGCGCTGTGACGTGTGGTGCTCCAGGGGGAAGGGGCGCGCTAGCGATCAATTACTGATCGTATTGGATATTCACCAATATCTCCCCGGCGACGATTTCGGGATCTCCAAGATCGAGATCATGCAGGCTCGCTTGAACGAACTCCAAGACCTTTTTGTTCGCCGCATTGGCGCTTTCGCGATCCTCGAATATCATCACGGCGACACCGGCGCCTTCACCTGCGTCCAGCACATAATACGATCTGAATCCATGCGATTCCCTTAGGATCTGACCGACGCCGCTTTTCGCCCGGCGGGCGGCGCCGCAACCGAACGAACCTTGGCGTACTCGCGAATGACCACGTACATTGAAGCACCACGCGTCTCATTTCTATCCTAGGCATCAAAGCATATGAGGTCGGCGCTGGACTAGGTCCTCGTTCCAAGACCGAGCCTGCTGCGACTTGGCTATGTCAAAGCCGGGCAGGATCCCGCATCCAAACTGGACTTGCCGGACCTGGAAGCTTGATCTCCTACGCCGGAGGCCGCGTCCTCGTTGGAGCCGCCGACGCTTAAGCTTGGCTGAGCAGATCGGCGTCGCTGCGGCTGGAGCGACGTGCGATCGCTATTCGGAGGCAACAGACGCAGGTGATACTTATTGAGTATCACGTGATGTCAAATCTGGCACTAGACACGACACAGCTTCCCGCCACAGTGATAGGTATCTGAACCTGCTGATGATGCAGCTTCAGCTCGGGAAACTGCCATGCAGAAACCACCGCTCGAATCCAATGTCGCTGATCTGGCTCCTGCCGAGCCGGTCGTGACACTCTATGACTACACGCATCTTGTCACTTATTGGCGCCTGTTGGACGCCAATAAGGAGGGTGCAGACTGGCGCGAGGTCAGTCGGATTGTCCTCCGCATCGATCCCGCGCGCGAACCGCAGCGCGCGCGGCAGGTCTATGACAGCCATCTTGCTCGCGCCAAATGGATGAGTGCGGAGGGCTATAGGCATCTTCTGCGAGGTGATATCGCAGGTCTTCACTAGGACGGCCAGTCGCATCTTTCGCTCACCTTTTGCGAAAGTTTTGATGGGCCAATAGATAGAAGTGCGTGCCTCGCGTGCAGCGAACGACAGTTCATTGCGAGACGAGACGGCATTGTAGAAATTTAGCCTGCCTCGCAAGACCGACCCGTTACGAACGACGGTTGGCGGCGGATGACCAGCGCGACGTTCAAGTACGGACGCCATGAAGGTCACATTTTATTCAACAACCTCATGCCAACGGGCAGCCGATCGTCGCGGCCGGATGTACGCCGTGGCATCACGAGCCCCCCGGCTTTCGTGCCGGTGTTTTTCGCGTGGAGAGGCTTCAAAAATCAGTCACATCATTGCTTGCGCGCGGCATCCCTCGGAATTTGCGGCAGCGCTCACGCGCCGCCGAATTTCCAGACTGGGATGCCGAGCTTCTTGGCCTTGTCGGCGAGGTTGTCCTGGATGCCGGTGCCGGGAAAGTGCATCACGCCGATGGGTAGCGTCTCCAGCATCGCATCGTTGCGCTTGAACGGGGCGGCCTTGGCGTGCTTCGTCCAGTCGGGTTTGAACGCGATCTGCGGTACCTTGCGATGATCGGCCCATTTGGCCGCGATCAGTTCGGCGCCTTTTGGCGAACCGCCGTGCAACAGCACCATGTCCGGGTGCTTGGCGTGAACCTGATCAAGCTTGGCCCAGACTAGCCGGTGGTCATTGAAGTCGAGCCCACCGGTCAGCGCGACTTTCGGGCCGGGCGGCATGAGCACCTGATTGTCTGCGCGCTTCTTCGCGGCCAGGAAGTCGCGGCTATCGATCATCGCGGAGGTCAGATTGCGGTGGTTGACCTTCGACCCGTTGCGCGGCCGCCAGGTGGAATGGGTGTGGCGTTCGAACTCGTCGGCGGCCTGGTCGCGCATCAGCTCGAAGGCGCCTCGTCGCTCGATCAGCGTCTGCCCTTCTGCCGTCAGTCGCTCTAGCTCGACGGATTTGACCTCGCTGCCGTCCTGCTCCCGCCGCGAGCGCTGCTGCGCCAGCTCGTTGTCGTCGAGTTCGCGCTCGATCCTGTCGATGGCACGATGGAAGACGTTCACCGTCGACCAGAGCAGGTCTTCGAGGTCGGGTTCAAGGCGCGTATCGGACAGCGCCACCACCAGGGCATCGAAGATGTCGGCGATGCTGCCGGCGAGGACCCGCGCTTCGGGGAGCCCGCGGGGATCGGGCTCGTCGTGGAAGGGCCGGTAGCCGTAGAGCTGGAGTTCCTGGAGAACCTGGCCGGTCGGGGATGAGTTCTGCTGCGGCTCAAAATCGTCGTCGTGGTCGGTGGTCATTGCGGCTTTCCCTCGCCGGATCGACCGCGCCCATCGCGGCCTTCATGGCGACGAAAGGCGGCAAGCGGAACGGACTTGCACCCGCAGCGCGAGCGGAGGGCCGGAGCCTTGGCGGAGGACCGAAGGGGGCCGACTATTTTGCCTCGCGATGTAAAGGCGGCTCTGCCGCCGACGGAAAATAGTCGGCCCACGAGGTTGCCGGTCCGGGCCACTTGCCGGCCGATCGCCCTCTTAAGAAGGCCGTGGGTGCGGTCCTCTCCGGCGCTGAAGGGAAGCAGGACCACCGGCCTCGCGGTAACGAAGCGGTCGCGTCGCCCCGATCCCATTCCGGCTATGCCGCCAGCTCCATGAAACGGGCTACGTCCTGTGCCGCGATCTGCACGCGGCTCGCGGTCCGAAGCGCGTCAAATCCGAGCAGGCGAAGATCCTCGTTGAAGTCGCCAAGCCGTGGCGAGATCACGATCGCCTCGATCCCGGCTTCCTGCGCCCGATGGATCAAGGTCGCCATGGCGCCGTCACCGGCAGGATCGTCGTCGCGCGCGATATAGAGCCGGCGGAGCGTGTCCGGGAAGAGGATGGCGGAGAGATGCGCCGCCGAGAGGGCTGCGACCATCGGCATCGTCGGCAAGGCACAGCGGAGCGACAGCATCGTCTCGATGCCCTCGCCGGCCGCCATGACTTCACCAGCTACGCCAAATCGAACGGCGTGACCAAGCAGGTCGCCCATCGCCCGTTTCGGCGCGTCGATCCGCGCCTTGCCGAGCGTCGTCTCGCTGAAGCCGTCGGGGTCAAGCCAGGTGCGATGCGCGCCGGTCAAGTGGCCGGAAAGATCGGTGACGGCAGCGATCATCGCCGGCCAGGTCTCGGTCGGGCTGTGGTCGTCGGGCCGGTAGTAGCAACGTGGGTGAAAGCGCAGACTTCCGGTTTCGTGCAAAGCCGTGATGCCGCGATTGCGGAGATACGCTTCGACGAGTGTGCCCGCGATCGACCGCGACATGCCGAAGAGTCGCCGCGCAGCCTCTGGCGATCCGAGGGGCGCGGGCGATTTTCTCGACCGGTGATTCGGATCAGGCTCCAGTTCTGAACGCGGCAAACTTAGGAAGCGTCGCGCTTCAGTCACGACATCGCGGAAGTCCACGAGACCGCAGCTCGCACGTATCACATCGAGAAGATCGCCATGTTCGGCCGAGGCGGCATCGGTCCATTTGCCTGCGGGCCCCTTCACCGATTCCGTGAGTCGCACGAACATCGAACGACCAGGCGTATTACGGACGTCGCCGACCACCCAGTAGCGGCCCTGCCGCCGCCCGTTGAACAGGTAGTGGCGGCACACCGCCTCGGCGTCACGCGCGAGACGGCGGGCCAGTTCAGAGGCGTTGTCGCGGGTCATCAGGCGGCCTCCCGCTCGCCGATGCGCACGACCGGATAGTGGTCGAGCACCTTCGCCAACACCCCGGCGCCGGTCGCGTTTGTCGGCACGAACATGCGCAGCTTCCACGAGATGATCTCGCTGAAGAGGCCGTAGGTGCGCAGCCGGTCACGCATGGTGTCGGTGAAGCCGGACAGTTCGACGCGATGGGCGCCCATCACGCGGACACGACGGAGCTGCAGATCCTCGGCGAGGTCGATGACAGCACGTCCCTCCATCAGCACCGAGAAAGCCTCCTGTGGGGTCAAGCTACCGGTGCCGGTGACGCAAGCGTTCGCCGCCCAGGCCGGCGAGACCCTGCGACCTATGATGCGGTCGCCATCGTCGGTCTGAAGCCGATAGACCCGGGTCGAGTCGTTCGGAAGCCGCTTCCAGATCGGCAGCAGCAAGCCGGCGACGATGTGGAGGGTGCTCTCGGCGAACTCGGGGACGTCGACGACTTCGTCATTCCATGCTGCGGCGAATGTCTCGCGATCCGCCGGCTGCCAGTGGCTCTCGTCCATCATCTTCATCGAAGCATGATGGTGCTCCATGGGACGGATCAACCGCACCCGGCGCTCAATCTCGCCGTCATCAAGCATGAAGCTCGGTGCGGGAATTTGCACCGCGGCGCGGCCCGAGCGCTCGTTGACCAGCAGCACCGATCGCGCATCGGCGAGATAGTCGAGCGCTTGATCCAGCGTCACGGGGCAATTACGCTGGCGTTCGGTGATCGTGAGCAGCCGGGTTTCCGCGCCGATCGCGGGATGGGTGTAGATCGTGCGCCGATCGGTGACGACGAAGCTCTCGGCCTGCAGCGTCTCCATGCCGATGTCGTAGACGCCGCTAGCGATGGCGCCATCGACTTTGGCGTTCAGCAACTGCTCGAAGGCAGTAAACAGCACGCCCTGCAGGTCGATGGTAAGCGCGAGTAGACGGTTCAGAAAGGTCGTGATTGGCGGCAGCTCGTCCTTGATGCCGTTCGCGTCCAAGAGGCTCAAGCCTGTGGCGTCCTCGAACATCTGGAGCGAGCAGCCTTCGACCTTGCCGCGCACCAGCAGTAGATAGAGCTGGCGCAGCGCATCTCGGGCATAGTGGCTCTCAAGATTGTCCTCGGGCCGGAATAGGCCCTGGCCGCCGGTCTGGCGTTGGCCGCGCGTGATGGCGCCTAGCGTGTCGAGACGGCGCGCAATGGTCGAGAGGAAGCGCTTCTCCGCCTTCACATCGGTCGCAATGGGGCGGAACAGCGGCGGCTGCGCCTGGTTGGTGCGGTTCGTTCGACCGAGACCCTGGATCGCGGCATCAGCCTTCCAGCCCGGCTCGAGCAAATAATGGACGCGAAGCCGGCGATTCCGCGCCGAGAGCTCGGCGTGGTAGCTGCGACCCGTGCCGCCGGCCTCCGAGAAGACAAGGATGCGCTTCACGTCATCCATGAAGGCAGCGGTCTCGGCGAGATTGGCGGAGGCGGCACGGTTCTCGACCGCAAGGCGGTCACCCCTGCGCACCACGCGGCGCGAGCGTCCCGTCACTTCCGCCACGAGGTCCGTTCCGAAACGCTGCACGATCTGGTCGAGCGCGCCGGGAACGGGCGGAAGCGAAGCGAGGTGCTCGATCAGCTCATTGCGGCGGGCGACGGCCTCGCGGCTCTCGACCGGCTGGCCGTCGCGGAAGACAGGCCGGGATGAGAGATTGCCCTCGCTGTCGGTGAAGGGCTCATAGAGCTGAACCGGGAAGGAATGGGTGAGGTAATCCAGCACGTACTCGCGCGGGGTGATGTCCACGCGCACGTCATTCCATTCATCGGTCGGGATCTCGGCAAGCCGCCGCTCCATCAGCGCCTCGCCGGTCGAGACAATCTGGATGACCGCGGCATGGCCCTGGGCCAAGTCCCGCTCGATAGAGCGGACCAGGGTCGGCGTCTTCATGCTGGTGAGCAGATGGCCGAAGAAGCGCTGCTTGGCCGATTCGAAGGCCGAGCGCGCGGCGGACTTCGCCTGACGATTGAGCGTGCCGGTCTCGCCGGTGATGTTGGCGGCCTGCATTGCCGCGTCGAGGTGATTGTGGATGACGCTGAAGGCTCCGGCATAGGCGTCGTAGATGCGCCGCTGTTCGTCGGTGAGCTGGTGCTCGACGAGCTCGTACTCGACGCCGTCGTAGGAAAGCGAGCGAGCAGTGTAGAGGCCGAGCGAGCGAAGGTCGCGCGAGAGCACCTCCATCGCCGCGACGCCGCCCTCCTCGATGGCCTCCACGAATTCAGCGCGGGTGGCGAACGGAAAATCCTCGCCGCCCCAGAGGCCGAGCCGCTGAGCATAGGCGAGATTGTGGACGGTGGTGGCACCGGTCGCCGACACGTAGACCACGCGGGCATTGGGCAGCGCATGCTGAAGGCGCAGGCCCGCACGCCCCTGCTGCGAGGGGGCGACATCGCCCCGCTCGCCCTTGCCGCCACCGGCATTTTGCATGGCATGGCTCTCGTCGAAAATGATGACGCCGCCGAAGTCGGAGCCCAACCATTGACCAATCTGCCGCACGCGGGAAAGCTTCTCGCCGCGGTCGTCGGACCGCAGCGTAGCGTAGGTTAAAAATAGGATGCCTTCGGCCAACCGGATCTCGCGCCCTTGAGGAAAGCGCGAGAGCGGCGTGACCAAGAGACGCTCCATGCCGAGCGCGGACCAGTCGCGCTGCGCGTCCTCGAGCAGCTTGTCGGACTTCGAGATCCAGACCGCCTTGCGCCGGCCCTGCAGCCAGTTGTCGAGGATGATGCCGGCAGACTGGCGGCCCTTGCCGGCGCCGGTGCCATCGCCGAGCATGAAGCCGCGGCGGAAGCGGACGGCATTCGGTGCGTCATCGCGGGCGACGGTGACGAGGTCGAAGGTCTCGTCAACCGTCCAGGTACCAGCGAGATAACTACCGTGCGCCTCCCCGGAATAGATCACCGTCTCAAGCTGGGCGTCGGACAGAATGCCATTCCTGACGAGGTTGGCCGGCAGCCGTGGCCGATAGCTCGGCTTCGGCGGCGCGACTGAGGCCATCGCGGCTGACTGCACCAGCTTCGTCGGGTGCGCCTGCGCGCCGGGGATCCGGATCGATTGGAGCCGGTATTCCTCATAGATAGCATCGCTGAGGCGTGCGCCCTCGGGCGCGGTCCAATCGATCGTCTCATAGGCGAGGTCGACGGCTTCGGGATCGGTGACCGACGCCTTAGCCGATTGCGCGGCCGCCCGTGCCAGATAGCCGCTCACAGTGCGAGCCGCTGACGGGGCTGACACGGGAAGCGTGCCGGTTGATGCGACGCTCAGGCGAGGCGGAACGCGGTCAGCGATCCAGCGGAGCAGCGTCGCCACGTCGGGCGCCATTCCCGGTGACTCCGGGAACGCGTCGGGGTCATCGGCCGGAACCTTGTCGATGACGGTCAGGCGCGTCTCGACCGTAGTGCCGTGTTTGGCGTAAACCGCACCAGCGATCGCGGCGGTGAACACCACGCGGCCGCGTTCTTGCAATCGGGCGAAGGCGTTGCGCCAGGCCGGGGCTTCGGGTGAGAAATTTGCGCCAGTGATCGTGACCAGCCGGCCGCCATCGGCAAGACGCGCCAGGGCCGAGGCGATGTGACGGTGCGCCGTAACAGCCATCCGGCCGGAGACGTTCGCCATCGCCGAGAACGGCGGGTTCATCAGCACGACACTCGGGACGACGGCGGGATCAAGATGATCGTCGATTTGGGCCGCGTCGAAGCGCGTGACTGGAATGGCCGGAAAGAGAGAAGAAAGCAAAGTGGCCCGGGTCTCGGCCAGTTCGTTCAGCACGAGGGCGCTGCCGGCGATCTCGGCGAGGATAGCGAGCAGCCCTGTGCCTGCGGAGGCCTCCAGCACGCGATCGGCCGCCGTAGTGGCGGCCGCGGTCAACGCAGCCAGGCCGAGCTGGATCGGCGTCGAGAACTGCTGGAAAGTCTCGCTTTCGGCAGAGCGGCGCGTGTGGGTCGGCAGAAGCGCCGCGATCTTGTCCAAGTCGGAAAGTCGTGAAGTCGAAGAAGCGGCTTTGCGGAACAACGCTTTTCCGTATTTGCGCAGGAACAGGACGGTGGCGACCTCACAGGCGTCATAGGCCGTCTTCCAATCCCAGGCGCCGGTCGCATCGGACGCGCCGAAGGCCTCTTCCATCGCCGCGCGCAGGATTGCGCTGTCGATGCGTCGGCCATGCTCGATATACGGGAGAAGCTGCTCAGCCGCAGCGATGATGGCGCGGGCACCCTCGGGAGCGCGCGCAGAGGAGATCGGAGCGGCCTCGTCGGCCGCAATCGAGAAAAGGTCGTTCATGAAGGGAGCCTCAAGAGAGCGGGAAAGGGCGAGCCGGCCGGCGCTCTCTCTCGGACCGCACCGGCTCAAACCCGTCCCGGCCCGCCTCTCACTCTCTGCCCGATGCCCTTGAAACGTTGCGGGCAGGAGATTACTTGGGCCATGTCAGGGTCGCTGCGCTCGCGCAGCAAGAACCGCTTGTGACGCAAGCCCCAAGAGCTGAACGGCCTGGTCAACAGGCTGCCGCTGACCTGCCCCCGCGCTTTGCGCAGGGCGCGGGTCTCGGCATGCGGTTCACGAGCCCCGACAAGACCATCGAACCGCTTCGCACAATGAAGGAGGATTTGATGGCTCAGATTCTGAAGTTTCCCACCAAGAAGATCGAACCTGTCGCCGTTCGCAGCGGGAGCAAGCATCGTATCAGCGTCGAGGTCCTCGATGATGTTCGCCCGCGACGCACGCGGTGGAGGGTTCAGTTCGAGATCCAGGAAGCGGCAGGGTTTGCTGCTTTGAAAGGCTTTACGGATCGCGCCGTAGCCCAGGGCTATCGACATCGCTTCGCAGTCAGCAGCACGCAGGCGGTACGGCGGTTCGTGGCCGAAACGTCCGGCCTCGTCGCCGCCGGCAGGATCGCGATCTGGATCGACGGGCTGAAGGTGCAGCCGCAGGTGGCTCGCAGCGCGTAAAAATTGGCTGGGGCGAAGGTCATCGCCCCAGCCAGCGCTTCTACTCGGCAGCGACCAGGTGAGGCTCGTCCGCTTGGTCGGTTGGAGTTTCCTCGTCGTCGCCGGCGAGGAATTCCGGCAGCGCCTCGTCACCGCCATCGGGCTCAGCGGCGTCGGTGGTCGCCGCGTGGTCGATGTCGGCCATTCTCAATGGCTCCGGTAGCCAGCCGGTCTCGGCCAGGAGCCGTTCGGCCTCTTTGGCCATGTCACCCTTCTTTAAATGCTCGAGGAGCTGGGCGGCCCGCTCGCCGGCCCCCTCCCTCACCGCCTCCAGGAGGCGGCGCTTCGGCACCCGGCCGAGATAGTTCTCGACCCTTGGGCGCCAACCGGCGTCAACCATGTCGAAATCGACGGCCCGTGCGATGCGATCGGCCTCAGTGATCCGCTGCTCGACCATGTGCGGGGTGACGCCGCCGCCGTAGCGGTCGCCTTTCTCGTAGAGCGCGTTGACGCCGAATGAGGCGCAGTGCGCAAAGAGCGCCGCCTGCTCGTCGCCGGTGAGACCCGTGAGCCAGTCCCAGAGATCGGCCTTGTCCTTCGGCAAGCGCTCCTCCCAAGCCTTATGGCGCGCATCGATGGCCTTGGCCGCCGGTGTGTCCTTCAACCCTTGCGCCTGCACCGGGAAGCTGGCGCTGCGCAAGGAGATTTCCATCGCCGTTCCAAAGGAGGAATAGCGGGAGAAGACGTCGATGCAGAACTTGTGGAGCACCGATTGGAAAGCGACCGACGGCGTGACTGCCAGTTTGTCACGCAGCGCCAGCGTCCGCTCCGCCGTGAGCTCGGTCAGCAGGCGGTCCGGCAACGGCTTCACCCCATCATCATCCTCGTCCTCGGGCTCCGCAACCTGCCCGCCGATGGTGATGACGGCGCGCTGGATAGCCGGCGCCGACGGTTCGGCGCCGTCCAGCGCCGCGGCAACGGGTTCGCCATCGCTGTTCGGCTCGGGCTCGGCTAATGGCACTTCGTCCTCGGGCCGAACGTAGCCGCGATCGACCGACAGCGTGCCCTCGGCATCGATGCTAACGAACACGCCCGCGCGGGCGATGTCGGCCGGCTGATAGATGACGGGCCGATCGTCGAAGGCGGCGAGGGCCGTCTCGATTTCGCCGAGACGCTGATCGACCTCGTCGGGCAGCTCATCCGCCCCGTCGTACTCGGCTTCGAGCCTGGCATATTCGGCCTTGAGGGCGTCGATGGTCCTCTGCTCTTCGGCCGAGAGATCCGCAGACACGCCGTCCAGTTCGCGCAAGCCACGAGCATGGCCGTAGGGAAACTCAACGGCGAGCTCGATCCACTTCCAGCCTTCGGCGGCGATCGTCTCGGCCTCCGCCTTCAGCTTCTCAGCGACCAGACGGTCGAGGAGAGCAATGTCCTCAAGCCAGCCGCCGTCGTCGGACTGGAACAGATCGCGCAACACCACGCCACCGGCCGCCTCGTAGGCGTCGAGGCCGACAAACACGGCGCGCCGGTCGGAGGCGCGCACCGTCTTCTCCGTCAGCATGCGGCGTATCTGATAGGGCTCCTTCTGCCAAGAGCCGGAGATGGCCTGCCAGACCTGCTCCTGGCGGCTGTGATCCGCGGTGACGGTGAAGGCGATGAGCTGCTCGAGCGACATGCCGTCCTCGGCATAGACGTCGAGCAGCGCGGGCGAGACCGATGCCAGCCGCAGGCGCTGTTTCACGATGTTGACCGAGGTGAAGAAGGCAGCGGCGATGTCCTCCTCGCTCTTACCCTTCTCGCGCAGAGTCTGAAAGGCGCGGAATTGGTCGAGCGGGTGCAGCGGCGCGCGCTGGATATTCTCAGCGAGCGAGTCGTCCTCGGCGAGAATGGTCGTCGCCGGATCGCGCACAACGCAAGGCACCGGCGCGGTCTTGGCCAGGCGCTTCTGCTTCACCAACAGCTCCAGCGCCCGATAGCGGCGGCCACCAGCCGGAATCTCGAACATGCCGGTCTCGGCGCCTTCGGCGTCGAGGACCGGCCGGACGTTGAGGCTTTGGAGTAGGGTACGCCGGGCGATATCCTCGGCCAGCTCCTCGATGGACATGCCGGCCTTCACGCGCCGGACGTTCGACTGGCTGAGCACCAGCTTGTTGAAGGGAATGTCGCGCGAGGACGACAGGGTGATCTTCTGAACGGCAGATGCCATGGGTAATACTCCGCGACGAGCGGCCCAAAGACTCTCTCTTAGACCTCCAACCCGTCACGAGACGCAGCGCCGCCCTCTTCCTCTCAAGGGCAGCGCTGCAAACCGAAAGGCACGAAGCCGGAGACACGCCGTTTCGTTCCGGGCATCAGGCTGCGCGGTCGAGCAGCTTCTTCGCGCGCGCCTCCATGTCGAGTCGTGCGTCCTGATGGATCTTGCCCCGCGCAACCGCCGTGATGCCTTGCACGAAGTCGAACACGCTCTCGGGCTTGCGCCCTTCCTCGGATAACACCCTTTCGATGATCTTCGCGGCGTCCGTCTTCGAGAAGCCGCGCTTGCGCAGAAACTCGCTGCGATCGTCGTCGGTGCGGGCGACGATCGTTTGTCGCGCCGCTCTGATGCCGTTGACGAAGGGCATCGGTGAAGAATTGGCAAAGCTGGCCAGCGCCGGCGCCGCCTCATGCGCAAAGCGTGAGGCGGCGTATTTGGAGTGGCGGATGGTGATCTCTTCGAAATCCTCCACGCCCCAGAGATTGCGATTTTGGCAAACGGCGCGGAGATAGAAGCTCGCCATGCCGAGCGTCTTCGCTCCCACCTCGGAATTCCAGCAGTAGAAGCCGCGGAAGTAGAGGTCGGGCGAACCGTCGGCCAATCGGCCGGCCTCGATCGGGTTGAGGTCGTCGACCAGGAACAGGAAGACGTCGCGGTCGGAAGCGTAGAGCGTCGTCGTGTCCTGGGTGACGTCGACATTCGGGTTATAGACGCCGGTTGTCCAGTTGAGGACACCCGGCACCTTCCAGCGCGTGTCGCCCGTGCCGTTGCCGGCGATGCGCTGAACGGCCGCCACGAGTTCGTCGTCAAAGATGCGCCCGTATTCTGGGCCCGTAGCGGCGCGAAGCTCGAGGCGACCGTCTTCAATCTCGAGCGTCTTCACCTGCTCGGCGGAATGGGAGGTCAAACCGTATTGCAGGTTGATGCCGGCCAGCGGCGCTGGAAGCTGACGGAGGTAAGCCGCCGGCGCTCCGACCAAGCTGGCGAGCTGGCCGAAGCTCCAGTGGGTTGGTGCGATCGGCTCCTCGGAGCCCGGCAGCGTCAGCGACAGACGCTCGGCATCGTCGCGGCTGGCCTCGACCCGGATCGCAGCGCTCTCGACCGTTCGGGTCCGGCTTCGCTCGGTCCGTCCACGCACCGCCGCATAGAGGTCCGAAAGTGACACATAGCGCTCGTCCGCGGGCCGCGAGAACCATTCCGACGATACTCGGCCGACGCGCGTCCCGCGGGTCACGTCCACCTTGTAGCCGCCCACGCGATCGCGGCCGGCGCTCAAAACTTCGACTTGGGTCATGGGTCATCTCCACGACAGGCGCCGGAGGCCTCTCCTCCGTTCTTCAACCCGTCACGGCGAAGCTCGTCCGCCCTCTCACTCTAATGGGGGCGTTGCGGGGCTCTCCCCGCAGAAGGGGTCGGCCGAGACCACAGGCTCGGGCGCAGGGGAAGGCCTTCCCCTCAAAGGCCTTCCACGGCATTCAGGATGTCATCGAAGCAAGTGTCCCGCACGCCAACAAACGATTCTTCGGTGATCGCCACGTCAACGATTGAAACGATGGGGGGCAGAAGAATACCAAGATTAGCTCGAACTCGTATCCTGTTTCGAGGAGCCGATCTCAAATGCGATACGAGCGTCGTCAGCGATGAATTGCAAGGCTCTGATCGCGACTTTGCCCCTAGATCGCATGCCTAATTGCGGTCCCCACGAACACTTACCACCTGCCGTTTCCGCAACGACACTTCGAGGCAGAGAGGTATGAGTTCGAATGACGATCGCACTCCGGAAGTTGCTCAATGGACCAATTGAGGAGAATTGGTAAGATAGAGCTTGCAAATAGCGCTTCCGACCCGTCCTATTTTTACGCTGCAGGGCGCACAAATTGGCAGCGGCATCAGCGAGGCCTTTTGTTCGGCATCGTAGGCGGTATATCCGCGCAATTGGACTATACACAGTTGGCATCTCGCCTGGAAGTCATCAGAAAAGACATTGTATCTATGTAGCCGCTTTCCCTCCATAGATGCGGCAGGCCAGAACCGTGTCTTGCAGGATGCGCCTAAGGGACCGGCGATCGGAAAGGGAACTCATCACCCGCCTTGCGAGCTTCAGAATGGATTAATACACGAGGCGCTGCATAACGGGATTCGTCGCATGGCAAGCCACCGATTCGAAACGACCGCGCGCTTCGCCTGTCCGAAGTGCAAACGATCTGTGTCCGCGACGGTGGAGGTACCGGAACCGAGCTTTGATACGGAACGCGCCTCCGACACCGTTTCCGAGGGTTCGGTTGAGGTGAAGTGTCCGAAGTGCGAAACGGTATTCAACGGGCAATGCTTCAACACCGTGAGCAGCTGCGAGATTACCCTGGACGATTACGGCGATACCACCGTAGAGGCCGAAATCGCGCAGTACGCCCCAGACGACGAGGATTGGGTCGATTTCGATACATCCGACCACCCCGAGGCGGTATTCAATGACTCGTATCATCACACCGGCGATCTGCTGGCTGAGCACGGCGGTGAAGGCGCCCATCTCGTAAACCGAATGGTATTCTCACACAATATAGGCGCGCTCGAATCCTACCTCTCCGACACCCTGATTAACCTAGCAGTCTGCTGAAAAACTATCGTTTTTGTTCGATTTCCGTGATTCACTGATTTGCGTTGGATCTCGGAGCTTTGGATGCGTGGCAAGTTCGA
>NZ_JACIHD010000034.1:0-40056 GCF_014198235.1 Bradyrhizobium sp. ERR14
GCGTATCTTCAACTGACGCGCCACCAATCATCATATCCCGAATCATGGTCGCCCATGGATTCAGAACCATCAACAAAATGCAACTGTAATGCTAGGGTTCAGACTCAATTGATCCAATAGGCGACGACGGCGGCGAGGTGGACGGCAGCCAAGAAGTTTCTGGCAAGTTTGTCATAGCGAGTTGCCACACGCCTGAAGTCCTTGAGTCGGCAGAAACAGCGCTCGATAACATTGCGGCCTTTGTAGGCGCGTTTGCTGAAGCTGTGGAGGGCACTACATCGCGCCCGGCAAACCGGCTCAGAATGCCTTCATCGAGAGTTTCAACGCGCGCCTGCGCGACGAACTTCTCAATGAGACGCTGTTCACTTCGCTCGCACAGGCTCGAGCCGAGCTGGCGGCCTGGAAAGATGACTACAACAACGCCAGACCGCACAGCGCCCTGGGCGACCTCACTCCGACTGAATACGCCAACCGCAACGCTCCCGGGCCGCAACGCGGCGGGACGCTGCGCTATGCCGAGGGCTCCGCGCCCCCGCCCCATTGCTTAACCGAGCCCCATGGGCTCATATTCAAACGGGACTTTCCCATTGCTGGATGAAGCGAGGGGCTCAGACCAGATGCATTCGAGCCTCGCGGTTACAATCGAGGAGGTGCCGCTGGGGTTGGCGGCCGTTAAGTTCGGGACCCGAAAGAAATTCAAGGAATCAAAAAAAGCTGGACGTAGAATGAGCTCACGCCGAGGCGCTCGCGCGATTGCGTAAAGCAGTAACTAAGCGACTGATTGCTCTCGACGTAATCAATTTGGATGCTGATCTCTTGCCGGACATTTTTCCCGAACTGCCAAAAGCTCGCCGCAGAAATTTACGTTGACGAAGCAAAAAGGTGGTGCTTTCATCGCGCGTGCATCGGCCACACTTATGCGCAGATGGCAACCCAGCGACAAACGTCGAAAGCCTTAGAGAGCGTAGCAACAGCGCTTCTCCGGCGTGAGCCGGGTAAATAGCATGCACCACGCAATGCGATCATTGGAAGCTTGAGCGACCGCGCGGTTGTCAAAAACATTGCGCAAAGAAACTTGAACGGCAGGAGAAGACGCTAAACCTCGCAATCGGGTCATCGGGCGATGTCGACCCGGCGCCGCTGACATGGAGGGCGCCATCGCAGGCAAGCCGAAAGAGGACGAGGACCGGGGCCATGCGGACAAGCCGCCGGCGGGCAAGGCCGAACAGGAGCAGCCGAGCGCGGATAAGCCGGAAGACCCCACGCCGCACGGCGTCCCGCCCTACAAGGACTAGGCCGTGCTGATCCGCGCGTCGTACGAGATAGATCGGTCAATCGGCACGACCCGCCTACCTCGCACACGGGCGCGCGTATTATCGCAATATCGCGGAGTCGAAGAGGCCTGGAGCTGGTTACAGGCGTGATCTTCTCATTCGAGCCCATAGGACGCCTGAAAAAAAGTACCCCAGCGCTCCATGCTGAACTTCGAAAACCGTGCCCTACTGATGTTTCCCGGACCACCACAGCCTATGCATCTCACTTCGCTGTCCTTTTCGGTCCACATTGCCCAATAGCGCCCGCCGACGCCGACGCTGAAGTTCTTGGTGATGAAGTAGGACAGCAGGCCTTCGACCTGAACGCCGCCGCCACCATTGCCCCGTTGTTCAGCGAAGGTGGTCGTTGGGCGCAAGAGATGGATTGTTACGGCCTTTGAAATCGGTCCAAGGTAAGTAAGCGACGTCCGTACTCAAACGCCAACCCTCGGTCAGCATGGTTTCGGCGCTCAGGCCGACACGAGGTGCATTCCACTGCGTATTCTGGCTGCCAACGACCCTGTCGTCGCCGGGCGACAAGCATGTAGCCATCATTGGGTGGGCGATCTGTACACATCCCCTCGAGTCGGAGCTCTGTTCGTAGTAGGTCCAGCCGATTAATCCCCCAAGCTTGTAGTTGGCGGCGCGCAGGAAATCGTAACCCGCATCGGCCGTGTAGTAGGTGAACCTCCCGTTTGCCTGACCTGATATCGTGTTGAGATAGGCGCGACCGAGTCAATCTTCATCGTTATCGTTTCCTTTACGACATGGCCTATCTCGAAGTCGGAGAGGGCTATCCGCTGGTCTGCGTGCACGGCACGTTAGGTGATTTCCGGACCTGGTATTCGGTGCTCGGCCCGCTGTCGAAAGCGCATCGGGTGATCTCGGTCAGCCTGCGGCATTCCTTCCCCGAGCATTGGGACGCCGTCGGCGACGATTACAAGATGGCGCAGCATGTCGCTGATATGATCGCCTTCATCGAGCAGGTGAGGCCCGGCCCCGTCGACCTGATGGGGCATTCGCGCGGCGGCCACATCGCGTTCCGCGTGGCGCAGGCGCGGCCGGATTTGGTGAGAAAGCTGGTGCTGGCCGAGCCGGGCAGCGATCTCGACGCGTCGCTGCCGGTGCCGAAAGGAACGCTCGCGCATCGGCCGCTGGCTGCGCGCACGGTGCGATCGGTCGAGCTGATCCGTGCCGGCGATATCGAGGGCGCGCTGCAGATTTCTACGAGGGCATCGAGGGTGACGGCTCGTGGCGGCGCCTGGCCGTGCGGCCCAGGAGTTAATCACCGTTAGACCGGATACTCGCCCCGCGATGAGCGGCCCAGCCGCAACTATGTCGGCAGCTACACTAGGACGTCGAAGTGGAGAGCCATCGGCTATCGCCGCGATAGGCTATCGCTAGAATTAGTCCGCCGCCGCGGCCAGAAACGGCATGATCAACGACATCTTGCGTGCAGCGGCAACGCGCGATTGGTACTCTTCTATGTCTACTTCGCGCGTCACGTGCGAGAACGAATCTTCAAAGCTGGTGTGAAGTTCGCCTTCTTCGATCCATGACTTACCGCCGTCCGCACTGATGCGATGGCCGACGAATACCTCACGTCGGCGCGCCTTGGTGTAAACCATGCGTTCAATCGTCCAACTCGTCATGGTCCCTCACGGTAGCAGCACGACTTGCTCCGAACCGCGTTGCCGTGCCCTCTCCATCGCAACCTGCACGCGACGGGAAAGGTCAATGCTATGTCCGTCCTGAATTCATAGTCTTCGACCGTAATACGGGGCGCGACGATCCGGAAGCGCCAATAGCGGCGCCCACTTGGCTTCTTCCCGTACTCGCGCTCCCACTGCGAGTGTCAATCCGCACATCACCGCATGACATTGGGTCTTGATAGCTCGAAGATTATACCTTGCCCTAGCGACCGTGCTTCAAAGCGTCAACTCCTTCGGCTGGTAGGCGTTGGGCTCGCCCTTGATGCTCCAACGGATATCGCAAGCCGCCGAAAATCTTCTCCAGTCAAACAAGCGCTTCTTCCTTCTGCCCACTCCGATATCGGTTTCGGGCGGCCATCCCGCAGGCGCTCCAGTGAGCGGAGCATCCAGAATTCACTCCTGCCGATGTCTACTTCTGCAGGGCTGATGCCATCCTCACTGGTACGGCCGGAACTCTTCCTTCAGTGAGGCGCTCTTCGCGGAGCCGTTTCCAGAAGTCCTCGGGATATGTTTACGGCTGCCGGTGCTTGATCCTATTTCAATAGAGGTAGGCGTGGGCCAAGCCGCTTGCGATCGCGTTATCGGTGAACTGAACTATGCACTCGTGACAGGCTGACTGGAGGCATAGAAACCGTGAGCTTCATATCCAAGTATGTGATTGTTGCCGAGCGAGAAGTTCGTTAGCGCGGCAACGTTAATCTTCTGACGTTTCGAATTAGCTGCAATAGTGATCTCCGTTGAGAAATCTGCGTCTTGCCCCCTACCCACTCGGCCAAGATAGATGCCGGAACTGCCCCATTCACGCGCTGGCGTGACCACTCATCAGGGCGTAGCTTTAATAGTTTCCCGCGTCACCGTTGATTCTCAATACCAGACGATGATCTTGTGATGAGATATGACCATTCGCGTAGATCTTGATAAAACTGTCTGAAACGGATGCGAATTTAGTATCAAAAGTGGAAACGCTGCCGAATTCTTAGTCGCGGCCTTTGTATTGCTCAGCACTTCTTGCGCGTGAGGGCCGTCCCACGTCAGTAGAGTTGCGAACAAAAAGTAAGGGGAAGATTGCGCGATGATGTTTCGCAAATGCAGTCTCAGCGGGTGAGGCTGCACGCTCCAAGCTGTTATTTTCCTGCATGTCTTTCTCCTTCGAAACCAACGGCGCCCGGCAATTACGTCGACGATCGTGCCTTCACGATGGGACTGCAGCGTAGGCCGAAGCTGACTCCAATCCAGCTCGCGCCAGCCACGATTAGATCGACCCCGAGAAACAGGCCCAGAATATAAACACTGTTTATCGGCCAACGGGCTAAGATCAACGATCCAATCAGCAGAGTAATGACGCCGGATATCGCCAGCCAGGACCGGGGCGTTGCGCGTTTCATGCTGAACGCCAGGATCAGGCGCATGATGCTGGCGGCGACCAGCGATGCGCCGAGCCCCAGCGTAAGCAGCACAGCGGCGAGCGTAGGATTATCAAATGTCACAAGCCCCGCGACGATGTAGAGCGCACCCAAAAGAGCGCATAGCAAGAACTTGCCCCAGGTCTTGACCTGGATAGCATTGATCATTTCGGCAACGCCGGCGGCGATCATCATCACGCCAACTAGCACCACACTCGCCACCGTCGCGAGCGCAACGCTACCAAGCGCCACGAAGCCAGTGATCAGATAAACTACGCCGAGGGCGAAAACCCAGCCCCGCTTTGGTAGCGAAGCGGTGCCCGGACCAGCTCGAAGCCGCACGATATCAGACGAACTTGTCATGGAGGTCTCCGGTACCAAAGCTGCGCCGCAGCATGGCGCCTAGCCATCGCTTTGTTGCGATCAGGGTTGAGCTTGCGGGTCGTTGCGAGCAGCCGACTCAGTGTGCTTATCAATCTATATGCTCGCCTGCTGGGTGCCATCCGCATCGTGACCTCCTCTCTTCGGGCTTGGACCGCATCCCAGGACGCGGGAGGACCACAGTACTAAGCCCGGCGAGGCGATGTCGTAGGCCGAGCAATTGGCGTGCCACGCTTTGCGAGCCGCGCGTCGAGAGCGAAACTAGTTTCTTCGTGACGCGATCGTGAAAACGCGGCCGTTTGTGGCAGCTTGCCGCCAAACGTCTTAAGTTCGACGCGCATGAACGCGACAACATGAACATCTTGCGCGTGGCGGCGATTGGCCTAACTGCATTCTCGAGGGGGTGGTATGCGCGCCCACACGACGGAGTTGGACAAACACGAAGAACGAAAGCTGTCATCCATCCGGTACATTATCCTCCTCGGAGCCACTGGTTACAGTACTCCCATGGCTGAGCGCTCCAGAATCGAGATGGGGAGTGACGACCCTCGGCGAAAGCCGAACATTCCTCTTTGCAATGGAAAAGCATCATGTCCAGAGTCACAGACGTTCTCGTTGCCTTTGATACGGAATCCATTCTTCAGAAGTACTCGAATCCGAGCAAAAGACCGGACAGCCCCACTCTCATTGACTTTCGCCATGTCTACATGATCACAAATCAGGACAACGTGATCAGTGGGCAAGCGGGCGGCGAGCTCGACCTGAAGGCCCCGGTCGGGGATTTGGTTCGTTGGCGCGAAACCAGCCTCTCCCTTGGATTCGAGAAGTCAGTGATCTTCTACCGCTTCATCGGAAACGTAGGGAACGAGCTGATCTCGCCGCCGCCCCGCGGAAGGCGGAGGCCTCGTTCGCGCATCCCAATCCTAGCAATCCGTCCGTGCCGACATGTCAGACGATTGCCAATTACTATTGGTCCTCGGAAACTTTGAGTATCGGACGAGTTACCTACCATTTCAACTTCATGGTCGTTGACCTTGCCCCCAAGTTTTATCCAATCCTGAGTTCGCTCCGGTCGTTGGTTGAAGTGCTCCCCAAAACTAGGCCAGCCGGCGCTGGAATTTTCCGGGGTTATGCATGCCGGCGGGGGCGCCGATGAGGCATTCAACAGCGATATCGGCGCCTTGTTGCCGATCGCGCTGTGGAGGCGGACTTCGTTGTAGTCTCTACGCCAATCCTCCATTTTCTGCCGCGCGTCGTCAAGGCTCAGGAACCAGTGCGTGTTGAGGCACTCGCTTCTGAGCTTGCCGTTGAAAGATTCGATGAAGCTGTTGTCCGTCGGTTTTCCCGGCCGCGAGAAATCCAGCACCACACCCTTCTGGTAAGCCCAGATATCGAGATCGCGGGAGATAAACTCTGATCCCTGGTCGACGCGGATCGTCCTGGGATAGCCAAGGATCTTGCAGATACGCTCCAAGGTCAGCACGACATCCTCGCCTCGATAACTGAAGCGCGGATCGACGGCTGGCGAGAAGCGACTGAAGGTGTCCACGATCGTGAGAACACGGATCTTGCGGCCCGTGGCGAGCTGGTCGTGAACGAAGTCCATTGCCCAGGTCTCATTGATCTGGCGTGCTTCCGTCCTATCCTCGCGCAGCTTGGCCTTCACGCGACGCTTCGGCGCTTTGTTGCGTAATTGCAGGCTTAACTCCCGATAAAGACGATAGACGCGTTTGACGTTGATGGCCCAGCCGTCACGTTGCAGCAGGACATGGACCCGGCGATAGCCGTATCTCACCCGCGTCTCGCAGATGTCCTTGATCCGACCTTTGAGAGCGGCCTGGTCGCCGCGCTTCGACTTGTAGACGTACAGTGCGCGATCGATCCGGAGGGCCGAGCAGGCCCGCCTGATCGAGACCTTCCAGTCACTTCGCACCTTGTCGACAAGCTCACGCTTGCGGCCAGGCTTTAGAGCTTTTTTGACAGCACATCCTGAAGCATGGCCTTGTCCAACGACAGGTCGGCGACAATCCGCTTCAGCTTGCTGTTCTCTTCCTCAAGCTGACGCAGCCGCTTCATCTCTGAGGGCAACAGGCCAGCGTACTTCTTCCGCCAACTGTAGAACGTCGCCTCGCTGATCCCGGCCTTGCGGCAGACCTCTGCCACCGCCGAGCCATCTTCAGCTTGCTTCAAAACAAGTGCTATCTGCGCCTCTGAAAACTTCGATGCCTTCATGGAACTCTCCTCGTCCCCGTCAGGGGATCATAAATGGAAAATTCCAGTTCAAACTGGCCTAATTTGGCGGGGGCACGTCAGGTGTGAGGCCTTTGAGAGTTTTGAGTCGCTTGGCGAAGTTGTAGTCTGAAAGATGGCTGTGGAGCTCGCCGCGCTGGTTCTTCAAGCGGGAGCACGACCAAGGGGAACTTAGGTTGCACCGAATCCGCAGGTAACAATCACCCCCAACCGCCGCAGAAGACCTTTACGGCTGGAAGGCGCGACGGCTTCGCTGTGGGTTCAGCTAGGGCTTCCCGGCTGTACCACGCGCGAGCGCCTCTTGAGCGAATAGCCCGGCGCGCCGCTTCGTCCTTCGAGAACTGCAAGGGGGAGCTGCGCGCCCGGCCTGACCATAGACCTGATGTCCAGGCCAGCGCGCATGCCTGCCCCTGCGCGATCTGATTCATCGACATTTTGGAGGCAATCGCGTTGCGCAAGCGAAGAAAATAATCCCTCTGAGCGCCGCGGGCCTGAGCTGCCGCAACATTCATCCATTTGTAGGCGAGAACGACATCCTGCGGGACACCATGACCTTTGTCATACATCATGCCGAGCATCGCCTGGGCAAATGGAATCCCGGCATTTGCGGCCTGAGTATATAGGCCGACTGCAGCATCGTAGGCTTTTGGTATGCCGAAGCCGTTTTCGTACATGAAGCCAAGCATCGCCTGTGCGTGCGCGTGGCCGCGTAAAGCAAGTGGGGTGAGCTGGCGGACTGCGTTCTGATAGTCCCCATGTGCATAGGCGCTCCGTGCTGATGCAATGGGGTCTGCGCGTGCCGGCGCTAGCGCGACAAGCAGAGCCATCATTTGCGCCAGCACGAGCCAGATGATGTTGCGTCGAGCCAACGGCGGGATAGGATAATGATCAGCGGACGTTGCGGACACGCAGGTCATCTGTAATGCTCGCGCCGACTGCACCGCGAAGCTTCGAACGTAGCTCCTCTGCCAGCTGATACGCATCGCTGCCGGTCTGGATGATCTGGGGCCGAATGAAGATGATCAACTCCGTCCGCTGCCCCTTTTTACTCTGGTGTGAAAACAAATCACCAAGACCGGGAAGCTCGTCAAGTAGCGGAATGCCGCTGCGATCCCCCTTCTGATCTTCACTGATCAATCCGGCCAAGACCACGGTTTGGCCGTTTGCCACAGAGACCGCGCTCTTCACCTTGCGTTGGGACACAATCGGCGTAAGCCCGGATGAACTGGCGTGGCTGATTTCCTGTTCGATTTCGAGACTGACGTGTCCACTTGTGGTGATACGGGGCACAACTCGAAGAATAATACCCGTGTTGCGGTAGTCGATAGTACTAACCGTGGCGCCGTTTTGCGATAGATAATTCGTTTTGCTGGTCTCGACCGGAACGACATCGCCGACCTGAAGGGTTGCGGGCTGGTTGTTGGTGACAACGAGTGACGGATTGGACAACACATTGACGCTGGTCACCCCGTGCAGCGCATCGAGGATAATGGCCGGCTGGGACTCCGATCCGATCAGGAAGTTGAAGCCCGGAATTGCGCGATTTAGCAGCGCGTTCGCTGCCTTACTCACCGCACCGCTGGTCGAGGTCGACGTAAGGATAGAACCCTGGCCGGCCTTCAATCCAAGCTGCTTGCTGGTCAGATAGCTCTGGACACCGTAACTCAGCTCGTTGGTGAGCGTTACTTCCGCGATCGTCGCCTCGATGCCGACCTGCAGCACGGGTTGATCGAGCTGCCTCAAGGTGGAGCTGATGATCCGATAGTTTTCGGGGCTGGCATAGATCAAGACAGAGTTATTAACGGTATCAGGGGTGATCCGTACATTGGTCATGACTGGCGCGCGACCACCGGTTGGTGTGTCAAGTCCACCGCTGGCATCCGCGCCGTTCGGCGAATTCAAGCCTGATGGGAATGCGGTACTTACGCCGTTGCCGCCCGACGCAGCGGTGGACAGGCTTGCGGATGTGGCGGACGAATGGGCAGCTAGTCGTTCGGCAACCGAGGTCGTCCGAGCGACCTCCTTATCGGCGATGTCGGTCGACGTCGAGGCGCTGCCGCCGAACATCTGGGTCAGCACCTTGGCCAAGTGGCGGGCGTCACCATGACGGACACGATAGACGCGAACGCCGGTTTTAGCCAAGTCTGCCTGATCGAGCCGGTGGATCCAAGTTGCTACGGCCTGGAGCAATGGCGGCTTGCGCGTTACGACCATGATGGCGTTCAACCTAGAGATGACCTGGAGTTTCACAAGGTCATGACTGAGCCCGTTGTCGCCGGAATCGATAATAGTCTCGAGCTCTGCGATCAGGGGCTCGGGCCCGGAATTGTTAATGGGATAGATGCCCACCGATTGGCCTTTCATCCAGTCGACATCAAACGTCAAGGCGGTCTCGACGGCCGTTCGCCGCTCGGGTCCGGTCCCTTGGATCAGAAGCAGGTTTCGCGTGGAATCCGCACGTACGCTTCCAGCGCGGGTTGCAAAGCTGTCCATTAGTTTGAGGATGGTTTTCGCTGCAACATATTGCAGCGGTACAACTGATACTCCATAGCCGGCTTCGGAACGACGAGCTTCCACATCGACGTGGCCGGCTCCAGTGGCATTGCCGAGGGGTGTCACTTTGTATCCGCCGCCATCGCGCACCAGCGCAAGGCCGGAAAGTCGCAGCGCGCTCTCGAGCACGAAAACGATGTCAGATCTGGGCACGGGTCGTGCGGACGCCAGGCTGACCGTCGCCTGCTCGCGTGGATCGATGGTATAGGCGAGTCCGAGAATGTCGCCGAGCGTCACCTTTAGAACAGTGGCGACAGGCGCGTTCTCGAAGTTCAGATCGTAGCCGGGACCATTAGGTGTCTGCTGCGGCCGCGCCTCCGTGGCTTCAGAGTTCTCTGAACCCCAGTAGGTGCTGCTTGCTGCATCATCTGCCTTAGGGGATGCCTGGAAAGCCGCGATCGGCTGTTCGCCGCGCGGAAGGATGTCAACCGATCGTACTTTGTCGAGCACGTCCACACCAGCGGGTGCGGTGGTGGGACCGCCGTTCGTAACCATGCTACATGAAGCGAACAGAAACATTGCCGCGACAAGCAGCATGTTGCGGGCGACCTCACCGCACTGACTTCGACTTACTGAAAGACTCACTGGATTGCCGATCCACTTGGGCAAGTGATGGAATGTGGCTGGGAGTTCCGCTGCAGATTTGTCCCACGTTCGAAAAGCCCGCACGTTGGGTGCGCCGGTCCGCCGCGATTAACCACTTCCATGTCGATAGCCAATTGTTTGTAGTTGAAGCCGATTACGCCGGAGGACGGGTGATCTCGCCACCAAGTTCTCTTGCCGAAGCAGGAGTTCGATCACATGCCTGGCTGACTCATCCGGTCATCGATAGCCCGCCCACGTCTTCTTCGGACTGCCGAGAAATGGATGACCTGTTTGCCGGTTGCGGTATCGCTTGAAGTCGCTCCGCCCACATTTTCGTTACTGAATAGCCGGATCGCGACCGTGAAGAGGCACAATGGTAGGAAATGAGCTCACCGTTGCGGCCGGTGCCCAGTTTGCGGCGCAGTTTGTCACAGTCATTGTCGCGTATGGTTTGAGCGGCTCCCGCAGCCGGAGAGCACGTATCCCAAGTGCCGGTATAGGAACGCAGTGATTGGCGCTCGCGCTCGGAACTCAACGCCTTCCCAACAGGACGGGCCTCAAGCAGACAGCGTTCCATGCTTTGCTGGTTTGACCACGCGCTTCACTCGCGGGCCCGCGGTGGTCAACTTGCGTGCGTTCCGCGATCCGCCGCATCAGGGCGGACCATCGCCTGATTAGCGACGCGTTGCGGCCCATAGACGCTTGGGGGGAACAAAACCGAGCAGCTGGCAATGACCGCGACCAGCGGCTTTCCATGATATCTCCACCATACTCGCCGCTGCCGCTCTCGAACGTGCGTGCTACCGGTTTCTGAAGTTGCTGCATTCGTTGGCCCGAATGCAGTTGATAGCGTTGCGCCAGATTGGCCGTTTTCGCATGCGTCTGCAGCCCCCTCAGCGTCGATGTTCGTACTCAGTGCAATCTTTCGTCTCGTGCTCTGCGTCATTCTCCCCTCTGTCGGTTTCGGCGGAACGGCCCAACTCAAATTGGCCAACCTGTCAGAGTCTCAGGCCACTTTAGCTTTAAGTCTTCTGCAAGCACTGTACCAATCTGCAGGGGCGGCATGGCGCCTCTCTGAGATGTTGCGTTCGCGACAGAGCTGGCGGATTAAAGACCTTGCCGCCCTTCTTAGTTCGGAGTCTCACACTCTCGCATTCGAGCCGATGAAGCGCGGGGCTCTCCCTCAGACGATCTGCCTGAACAACACCGCGCGCGTCTCTCGCAATTTGGCATGTGGCTTGCCAGAGATGTTTGACGAGTCGACTCGGGGTCCGATACCGCCCCTGGGCGCAAGCGGATCAAGTTATGTGCGATACATCGTCAGCGCAATTCATCGAGCATCTCCGGCGGGTGTGTTCGGAACACCCGGCGGGCGTCGCTCAAACCGGTGAGGGGCCGACGAGAACTTGGGAGATGTTTGACTTATCGGCAGAGTCATTTGCCGACGAAGCCGCCCGCTTTTCGGGTCTCGAACGTATTACGCTACCGGAAATGATGGCGGCCGCTCCTGCAATCGACCAGTTCGCGCCGGCCTTTCTCCGCGACGTGCCCGCTTTTCCTCACCGCCTTTCGGACGGCACACCCGTCTTTGCCTTGGCGGATCCCACCGACCAGCCCTCGCGTCGAGCCGCGGAGCTGGTGTTCGGGGTGCCGACCTCATTTAAGGTAGCTTCGATAGAGGACATTGCTATCCTTCTCGATCAGAAGCTGGGGGCTGCGGAAGAGAGGGAGCAGTCCGCCGTTCAGCAGCTACGCGAGGACGACATCGAAAGTCTGCGTGACCTGGCGAGCGGCGCGCCCGTCGTGCGCGCGGTCACGGATCTGATCGAAAAAGCCCTCGAAATGCGCGCAAGCGACATTCATATCGAGCCGTTCTCAGGCGGGCTTTCGGTTCGGCTGCGGATCGATGGGCTCCTTCGTGCCATTCAGCCGCCAGCAGGTGTGCTGCCCCAAGCAGTCATCTCTCGCATTAAGATCATTGCGGGGTTGAACATCGCGGAACGACGTCTGCCGCAAGACGGAGCTGCGCGAATTCGGGTCGGCCGCGAGATCGACGTGCGTGTTGCAATCATGCCGACGCAGTATGGCGAGTCCGCGGTTCTACGCCTTCTACCAAAGGAGCGCTCCCAGCTCGCAGTAGACCGTCTCGGGCTTTCTGGGCGCGATGAGGCTGTTCTGCGCAGGCTGATCACGGTTCCGCACGGCATGATCGTGGTCACAGGGCCGACTGGCAGCGGAAAAACGACTACTCTCGCCACCATAATGTCGATGCTCAATGTGCCGGAACGGAAAATCCTCACAGTGGAGGACCCCGTGGAGTACGACATCCCCGGAATCAATCAGTCGCAAATCAAGCCTGCCATCGGGCTTACTTTCGCGAGTGCACTCCGCTCCTTTGTTCGCCAGGATCCCGACGTGATTATGGTCGGTGAAATCCGAGATTCGGAGACGGCGAATGTAGCCATCCATGCCGCGCTCACGGGACATCTTGTGCTCACGACGATGCACGCCGAAACGGCCGCGGCGGCCGTGCCGCGACTGCTTGATCTTGGTGTGGAAGGATATCTTTTGCGATCGACTTTGCGTGGCGTCATCGCGCAGCGGCTGGTGCGACAACTCTGCGATCATTGCAAGGCGCCGACGCCGTTCGACGAGGATAAACGGTCCCAGGACACCAGAGTGAGCCGCCTCGGACTATCTGTAGGGGAAATCATGTGGCAGCCGCGGGGCTGCGCACGCTGCGGCCACAGCGGTTATCGCGGTCGGATCGGTGTATTTGAGCTCCTCGAACTCAGCAGCGGCTTGCGTGAGCTGATCGCAGATAATGCCGATGGGCTGGCAATAGATCAGGTGGCGATCGCTGGGGGGATGACGACGATGCTGGACGATGGAATTGCGAAATGCCGAGCTGCAATCACAGCGCCGGCTGAAATTGTTCGTGTAGTCGCTGCACGCTGAGTCAGGATTATGCCAAGTTTCCGCTATCGAGCCTTGACGCAGTTAGGAAAGATCGTTGTCGGCGCGTTGGACGCACCGACGCAAGCAGAGGCCGAGCGCCGGATTTCATATCTGCACCTGCTACCGATTGAAGCGGTGGAGGAGACTCGTTCGGCTTCGGTATTTCGCTGCGGATTGTGGTCTAACCACCCTTCATACGCGGATCTCACAAATTTCACGCGCGATCTTGCGCTGCTTCTGAAGGCAGGCGCGCGCCTTGATGACGCTCTTGATCTTCTGTCGGGAGATTGCGATGTCGCTCGGCTGCGTTCGGTGATTAGAGGATTGAGGTTAGCCGTGCTTGGCGGCGAAAGCTTTACCGATGCAGTTTCCGCGCAACCTGATCTGTTTCCGTCAATGTATGGCGCACTCATGAAGGTCGGTGAAGCCTCCGGTACGCTGAGCCAAGTCCTTGAGGTTCTAGCCGCGGAGCGCGATCGGGCTGAGGCAACTCGGCGCAAGCTCCGTGACGCCATGCATTATCCGATCTTCGTGTTGCTTGCTGCGGGCTGCGTTATGCTGTTCTTCATTCTGGCCGTGTTGCCACAATTTTCATCAGTGCTGCGCGATTTCGGCGGCCGGGCTGACCCGGCACTTGGCTTCTTCATGGAAGTCTCTGATCTGATGCGAGCTAACCGCGCTTTGCTGCTGATCTCAAGTGCGTTCCTCCTGGCCGCGGGCTGGTGGCTCACGCGGCAGGCCAAGGTACGAGCGTCGATCGTCGCTGCGCTTTCAGCGCTGCCTGGAATTGGCAGAATCTTTGTCTTCCACCGCACGAGCCTGTTCTGTCGGAACTTGGGATTGTTGTTGGGGTGTGGCGTTAGTCTCACCGCAACGCAGCGCATTCTCGTCGACGTGATGTCCGTGACCTCGTCTCCTGCCCCGTGGATCGAAGCGGCTGATCGCGTTCGGTACGGCGGCAAGCTGTCGCAAGCGCTGGCAGCGTCCAACGTCCTCCCGCCCATGGCAATTCGCATGCTACGGCTGGGCGAGGAGACCGGCGAATTGCCGGTGCTGGCCGGCCGAGTCGCGGAATTCTATGAAGCGAAACTCCAGCGCAGCCTTGATCGCGTCTTAGGAATGGTCGGGCCAGCCGCAATACTGACAATCAGTATTGTCGTCGGAGGCCTGATCGTTTCGGTCATGACGGCGCTACTTTCCGTCACGCAGCTCGTCGACTGACGAGGCGCAAGGAGATCAGCATGACAACAGAATGCCAGCGGGTCGTGGAACGTCGTGCATACCGCTCTAGACTTGTATGTCATATTCCGGCGAGGGCCGCCGACGGCGAGCGGGGATTTACGCTGACTGAGATGCTGGTAGTGATCACCATCATAGGCCTGATCATGGGGCTGATCGGGCCAAGGGTCCTCAATTATCTCGGTGAGTCCAAGGTGAAGGCAGCTAAGATTCAGTTGCAGAGCTTCGCGAGCGCGCTGGACCTGTTTTTTCTGGACGCCGGTCGTTATCCCTCTACATCAGAAGGGTTGCGAGCCTTGGCGAACCGGCCCGCCGGCATTGCGGCCTGGAACGGCCCGTACCTGAGAGGTGGCGCGATCCCCGCCGATCCCTGGAATACGCCTTATGTTTATCGCTCCCCCGGCGAGCGTGGCCCATACGAGATTATATCCTACGGGGCCGACGCTCAGGAGGGAGGCAGCGGTACGGCTGCCGACATTACGCTCGGTGGGCAGACGAGTGCACGCAATGAGTGATGGTCAACGCGGTTTTACATTGCTGGAGGTGGTTTGCATGCTCGCGATCATCGGAATGATCGTGGCCGTGCTATTACCGTTCGTGCCGCGGCAGACCTCCAAGGCAAGGCTGCAGGCCTATGCTCTTGCGGGCGCCTCAATTCTGAAGGGCGACCGCGCGATGTCGGTCTCCGGTGGCGTCAGGGTCGATACTCTCGTTGATCCGCCAGGCCGGGCGATTCGTTCGGGCGCCAGCTCCGCTGCCGTCCAGGTACCGGACGACGTCGAATTCGAGGCGATTTTGCCACGCAGCTGCAACCAACGTCCGGTCTTATCGACGATCAGTTTCTTTCCGGACGGCCTGTCCTGCGGTGGTGTGATTGGGCTGTGGCGGGCTGACCTGCGTGTCGAGATCAGGATCGACTGGTTGACTGGGAGGATTGAGGTTGTCTCTCGTTCCCTCGTCAATGGCTGAAAAGAGTGATGCTGGCTTCACTCTGATAGAGGTCCTGGTCGCGCTCGCGGTGCTCAGCCTCTCGCTCGGCTTGATTGGCGCTGTTGTATCAACCAGCATGCGTGCCGTTCGTAAGATCGAGGAGAGGGTCTCAGTCATCCAGGAGGCGAACGCGGTTTTTGTCACTACGGTTCCGGACCGCAATCGGCTTCTAACCGGTACATTGCGCGGTGCGTCCGGCTCCGGCGAGTGGACTGTTCTGATTGCGCCGATGGGGGCCGGCTGGGACGTCGCCGCCGGTCAGGCGGGCTGGATTCCTCGCATGCTGGAGCTGCGTCTCCGTTCGGCAACGGGCGCCGTCGTCGATGTGCGCACAGTGCGGCTGGTGCGGACTGCACGGTGATGTGTGTGGCTTCAGAACATCGTGACGATCGGGCAGGATTCACCCTGGTCGAAGCGCTGGCTGCACTCGTTGTCGCGGGGCTCGTGATCTCGGTGCTCGCGACGATGGCGTCGCAATGGTTTCCAGCGTGGAATCGCGGGATCAATCGTGTTCAGCGTGCGGAGATGCTCGGTTTGGCGCTGCGCCGAATAGCCAACGATCTTTCGGCAGCGGAGTTTGTCCCGTCCAATCGCGAGCAGCCCCAGCCGCTGTTTGAAGGGGGGGAGCTAGGGGTGATTTTTGTCAGCAGGGCGATTGGACCGAATGTCGGACCCGGCCTTGACATCGTCCAGATCGGCGAAACTGCTAATGGACCCGATCTTGCGCTCGTGCGCTCGCGAACCCCCTTCACCCCTTTGCCCGTCGGCGTTTCACTTTCCGAGACTCTGCATTTCTCCGATCGAGTGGTGCTGCTTACTCCTCCCTTCCGACTGTCCTTTGCCTATGCGGATGCGAGCCTCGCATGGTGGCCGGATTGGCATGGGGTGGGTCGGCTCCCGACTGCCGTTCGCCTTACTATTCACGATCGTAGTCGCGGCGGACTCGCCGTAATGTCGAGAGTGGTCCGGATTCATGTCGATGCTCCGGCTGCGGAATGTATTGAAGGTGAGAGGGACTGCGTCAGCTCGAGGCCGGACGAGCCGGACTCGAAGGCCGCTTTCGGTGGCGAGCGGAGCGAATGATGTTGCAGTGGAAACGGCAATCATCACGCAAGGATGGCTCTCGGGATGGCTTCATCCTGGTGGCGGTGCTCTGGTTTCTAGCAGCCTTGGCAGCGCTTGTCGTGGTATTCTCACAATATCTTTCGAGCTCGGTGCGAGCGTTGCGGATTGATGATGACGCCTTGCAAGCAGAAGCGTTGGTCGCCGCCGGGGTTGAGTTAGCGGCTTATCAATTGCTCATGGCGAAAAGTGAGGAGCGACCAAGGCGTGGTGGATTCAGCATCCGGCTCGGTGGTGACATTGTGACGGTCTCGTTCCTAACGGAGGCCGCCCGTGTCGATCTCAATGCCGCGCCGAAGGAGATGATTGCTAATCTCTTCAACATCCTTGGAGCAGACGCCGAAGCGGCGCAGGATTATGCCGATAGGGTGCTGTCGTGGCGTACCAAGCCGGTGGATAAGGCGGCTGCGCAATCGGAAGAGGCGCTCTATGCCGCGGCGGGACGTAAATATGGACCGAGGCTGGCACCCTTCGTCCATGTCGACGAGCTACTGCTAGTGCTGGGGCTACCGTCCTGGCTGTTTGACCGAGTGATGCCGTTTGTCACGGTCTTCAGCGGCTCGCCTGGGATAGACATCTTGTCCGCCCCGGCGGAGGTGGTCGCTTCAGTTCCGGGAATGACGCCGCTGATCCTGAAGGATTTCCTCGCGTCCCGAGAAGCGTTGTCCGCCGATCCGGCTGCTGTTGCGCAGGCGCTGGTACCCTCAAGTGCCAGGGTCATCGCGGGCAAGAGCAACGCGTGGAGGTTGCGTGTGTCATCAGAGGCAGCCGATGGTCGGCGGCGATCGTCGGTGGTCGTAATTGAATTGGGCGAAGGGAAATCGCCTTATCGAGTTCTGTCGCACGAGGATGAGGGCGCGCAAACACGGGACGCGCGCGGCGTGCGCCGTGGGGCATGAAGTTGGCAAGTGACATCGAAGCGGTGCTTACCGCGTGGTGTGCGGCGGTGGCTAGCGCTCTTGAAGCGATCGCGAACCGCGTCCACCGGCGCCGGCGTGTAAGCGCTTGCCACGACGGAGCGGACGGGTTGACGCTACAGCTGCTGCAATACTCCGCACGCAAGCTGCAACCAGAGAATGCCCAAGTTCGGATGGCCGGCGAACATACCCTGCCCAGCAAATGGATTGGGGTACTGCGTGGGTGCGTAATGGATATTTACCTCGCGCCGAACCAGATTCTGGTTCGGCAGCTCGACTTTCCAAAGCAGGCAGAACCATTTCTAAACGGAATGATCCGTTCACGGATCGATCGACTGACGCCCTGGAGTGCCGAACAGGCGCTCTTTGGCTTTAGTGAGCCTCAGTCGGTTCCCAATGAGCGCATCGGCCTCATTTTAGCGGCGGTGTCGCGTGCCACGGTAGAGCCACTGGTCCAGTTCGCGGATCATGTCGGAGCTGCCACAGTCGCGATCCATACACATCGCGAGCTGTCCTTGCATCCGATTACGCTTTTCAGCGCAGGCCTTCGTTCGGCAATCTGCGGTCGTCGAGACCTCGCGAAACTCCTGAAGTTTTCTCTGCTCGGCGCTGCGACTGCGACCGCATTGGTGCTGATAATAACCATGGTGCTCGGCACCAAAGCAGACGGAGCATTGCAAGAACTGCGCAGTACGATCGCCCGTCAGCGGGCAGCAGTGAGGGGCGATCCGAGTGATGCTGCATCAACCGCCGAGACGCTGCTCGCTCGGCGTAAGCAGGCTACGCCAGCGACGGTGTTGGTTCTGGATCATCTATCGAGCATTCTGCCAGATGGTACCTATGTCACCACACTGCGTGTCGAGGGAGAACGGCTGCAACTGATTGGTTTGACTCAGGACGCCCCGACGCTGATCCAGCTGATCGAGCAGTCACCGCAGTTCAGCCGAGCCGCATTTTTCGCACCGACCACCAGATCATCGAACGAGCCCGGCGAGAGGTTTCACATCGAGGTTCGTGTGAATCCCTATTTCAAGGGAAGCACATGAGAGGATCCGCTCTCTTTCGCGTGGCATTTCGGTCATCAACCGCCGCAGCCGCGTCAGGCTATGCTATCGTAGCTCTCGCTCTCCTCTGGGTAATCGCAAGCGCCATCACCGATCTACTTGCCCGATACGACCAGCTCCGCGACGCTGGAGAGCTATTGGCTCAGTTCGAGGGACGAGCGGTTCGGCCTGATCGCCGCGAGGAGCCTAATCTGACCGCGCCTGGAGGCTCCTCTTTTGTCGAAGGAAAGACTGTGACGGTCGCAGGCGCTGCGCTCGTGCGAAGGGTGGTGGGCGCCGTCACAAAAGCTGGGGGCCACGTTCTGTCGACCGAGGTCGAACTGCAGGGCAACGATTCGAAAACAGGGTTCATTAGTGTAGCGACGAGTTGCGAGATCGAACAACCAGCCCTACAGCAACTGCTCTATGATCTGGAAGCCGGTCTTCCATTCCTCTTTGTGAAGCAGCTCTCGGTCGAGACGTTCTTGACTGTCACGACCACCCGGCCAGGAAAGCTGCGCGTTTCGCTCACAGTGTCGGGGCAGTGGCGGGACGGCGAATGATGCGCCCTATCGCAATGATCCGTTGGGCCGCCATCATAGCGGGCACGACAAACCTGTCGGTCTGCACGGCCTTGGCGGCTCTGAAAAGCGAGGAAGTGACGGACACGGCTTCGATAGTGCAGCGGGAGGGTGGGGCAGGAGCCGACAAGCCTGAGCCCCCCTCATTGAACGTCAACTCGGTGTCGGCGCCGAAGGAGCCTGCACCAAGTGCCAATCCCTTGTGGGGCATTCCATTGACCTCGCTGTCCCCCACCCGAGATCGTCCCATCTTCTCGCCCTCACGACGGGCGCTGGTTCCCCCATCGACGTCCATTGCCGCTGTGCCCGTGCCTCCGCTGTCCTCCAAGAGACCGGAGAAGCCGGCGCTCTCGCTGGTTGGAACCGTTGTGGGAGGTTTCGAGAGCTACGGGATATTCGTCGACCAATCCAGCAAGCTGCCGCTTCGGATGAGGGTCGGCGAACAGCACGATGGCTGGTTGCTACGCGAGGTGCAACCTCGCGAGGTGATGTTGGAAAAGGCCTCCAACAAGGCGATCATGTCTATGCCCCAGCCTGGAAAAGGAAGTGAGGGAGATATCCAGTTATTGCCTTTGAAGTCGACGCCCGCCGGATGGGAGCTGGGACCTCGACAGCTGCAGTAGTGGTCCGATCCAACATCCGGTCCTCCAAACAGCGCCTGTGGTTCCTCTTACTGCAATCCACGAAAGTCGCGGAATGAATGAGTGTGGTCTTTGCGGCACGTCGCTGCGTGGCTTCAATGTCCGAGCGCATTCGGCGGCATCGGCTCACCTGTGCCCTGACGACGTTCTCGGTCGGATCTCCGGTAAGCGCGATAGTTCGTCAAAGTCTAGGAGCTACTCGCGAGCATGTTGTTGCTCGGGATCCGTGAAGCACCTTCATATTCCCAATGAATGCCACAACCGCCGTTGACATCAATTTCCGTGATTGCGTGACCACTCTTGCGACAGAGCGTTCGCCTGGGCGAGGCAGCACGGCTGAAGCAATCGCTGTGCGCTGCGATTGTCCGACAAGCTATTTGCGTCTCGGGAATAAACGGTCAGTAAATTGATAAATCTAGAAAAGGATACTTTCAACGCTCGCCTGCACAACAAGCACGACGAATAGGCCAACCACCAGAAAGGGTCCGAACGGGATCGACGTTCGGGCGGTGATGCCTTGCCCGACAAGATGGAGACAGAGGACAACGGACAGCGCCGCGACGCTTGCGGAAAGCAACAGAAGCGGAAGGTCGATTAGTCCAGTCCAAAGCGTAGCGGCGCCCAGAAACTTGACGTCACCAAGGCCGAGCCCCTGTATGCTGCGCCAACGGAAGTAGAATTCTCTCAGCAGCAGGAGCAGGGCAGCTATTATTAGGCCTTGGCTGCCCGCGATCAGTGGACCAAGAGCCCCCTCCATCGCAAACGTCCTCGCAAGTCCCAGCGCCGCAATCGAGCCGTTGATCCAATCAGGGATGATGCCATGGCGGAGATCCGTCCAGATCAGCCAGCCACACGCAAATAGCAGCAGCGTATAGCAAATCGTGTTGGTCAAATTTGTCATGAAGGGTCCGGCATGACGACGACACGGAGCGCCGGCTCACAATGCGGACGAGGGGTGGCAAGCGGCCGCCCAGCTTCCCAGCGTCGGGGAGCGCGCGCGTTGCCATGGGGAATCGGTTCGGCCGAACTTAGAGTGCCAGGAGAGTGTAATTGGGATGCACATGGGCAGGCGAAGAGCTTAGCCGGGTCGTAATGGGCATGCAATCAGTCTGAGGCGCACACTGCTTGCACTGTCGGCGAAGGCTGGGTGACGGTATCCCGCGCGCAGCAGCGGCGTCGGAATGCGTAACGCCTTTGCGAGCAGCAACCCGAGCAAAGGAATTATCAGGCGTCCATTTTCGGCTCCTTTGCGTTGGAGGCGGAAGGCGGTTTCGCCACATACAAGCAAGCTAACTGCAGGTCCGGCCGCATGGTTTGACCGAACACGGGGCAGTCCGAACGAGGATTTCGACATCAGCGACACATTCACTCGACCGCTTTGCAGGCCTTGGGCCGCGGCGGAAGGGAATAGTTTCGTGTCGATTGAGTGCCCCTCGACAACAACGGCGATCCAGGCGCCCGGAGTGCCGCATTGCAATTTTCATCCTCTTCCCCGCTAGCGTCGCGTCTGGAGATTGTAGCGCTGGCAGGGCGATCTGCGGGGATCATCTATTGAACGCACGCGCATTTACAACGAGGTCCTGACGCTAGGTCCCGTGTGGATGCCCCCGGCCACACGCAGAATATGCCGCAGTGAAAGTATGATCCGCGTCGCTCCGGCAACGCCAGCAGCCGTCCGAGTTCGAGTAGTTTTTTGATCGGGCCTGCTCTCATGCGAACGGTGCTGTTGAACCAGCAGCAATCCGATGCGGCTGAGTGGGACGAAGCTGACCACAGCTGCCCGCCCGGCCATTACAAAGCGCCCGCTGGCGTTTGATTGCTTGCAGCGCTGGTCGCAACCCACCGTGAGCGCCGGCCCGTTTCGAACGATCCAACTCGAGCACAAACCTAGCTATTTGCGTGAATTTAACATGGCGCCATGACCGGTGTGGTTCTCTATTGAGACAGACCCAATGGCGCCGGATCCCCACCGCCGGCTCCCGGTCCTTCAATTCGGTGCGCTCAGCCGCGGCGGTTGCACAGTATCTGAATAGTCGCGATTTCGTCGCTGACTCTTCAACGAATTGTCGGTCACTAGCCGTGCCGATTGTCAGGGTTAGGCCAATATCGAGCTGCGACGCCACCCAGATGCTGCGAAGCGCGAGTAATGTTGTAATTTCGATTTGGCACGCCGCTTGCTCTGTTCGCGCGACCACAACAATTCTCGCAGAGGACATCATCTTCAGGCGGAGCGACGGCTAGTCACCGCTGAACGACGGGTTGTCCGGCAACTACTGTGACCTCGCTAGCGCGGTTGCGTCATCAACATGCTCATACGTCGGCGAAAAGGAGTGGACATGACAGGAATGAGATGCTCAAGGATAATTCTAACTGCTCTAGCCATGTTGCTGGTGGGCAGTCCCTGTACTTATGCACAGTCCTCAAGGCTTTGGATTGTCACGGGCAACAACGTGGCAGATGCCGCGCAGCGGTCTCTTGCGAGCCGACAATCAGTTGCGGACGATCTTGTTGTTCCCACCTTTCAAGTGATCAACGGCATGTCGGTTGCTGACATCGCTGAAAGCGACCTAGACAGATTTTCTAATTGGATGCACCGCGCATGCCCGCGCTGCGGCGGCTTCACTGTCCACACCTCGCGCGAGGCGGCCCTTAAGGAGGCGGACAACCCAGCATATAAGCCCGGATTTCGCTACTTAGCTCCCCTTCCGGAGGCGCTTGATCAGCAGAGTACCGTTGGCCGCGCCCTTGACCGGGTTAAGGGCGATAAGATCGTCAGCACGATCACAATGCTCCAAGGTTTCGGGACGCGACACTACCAAACGTCTAAAGGGCAAGAAGCGGCTGAGTTTGTTCGTAGAGAATGGCAGAGCATGGGACAGGAGCGTCCAGACTTCACCGTCGCGTTATTTTCGCATCACGACTGGCTTCAGAATTCGGTTATCGGAACAATCCGAGGCGCGTCCCACTCGGATGAAGTGGTGGTGATTGGCGCGCATATCGACTCTATTCATTGGAAGAATAGAGAGAACCCCAAAGAGAATGCACCTGGTGCTGACGACGACGCATCCGGAGTCGCAGTCGTCACAGAGGCGCTTCGTGTGCTGATGGAAACAGGGTTCAAACCGCAGCGGACTATTAAGTTTATGGCCTACTCGGCAGAAGAGGTGGGGCTTCGAGGTTCCGCAGAAATCGCGGCCAAGTACGCGGCCGAAAGCAAAAGCGAAGGCGGACAAAAGGTAATTGCGGCCTTGCAGTTTGACATGACCGGCTTCAATCCCGGCAAGGACGCCCGGGACATCTACCTGGTGAACGATCACGCCAGCGCCGAACTAAATGGCTTTCTCACTAAGCTCCTAAAGGAATACAACCATTCTGGTGCTCATGCGATTACGCACGCTGAAACTAAGGGCTGCTACGCATGCTCTGATCATGTCTCGTGGACGAGTAATGGCATCCGCGCAGCCTGGCCGTTCGAGTCTCCGCGCGAGCAGAGCAATCCATACATTCACACGTCGGAGGACTTGGTCTCCAAGTTGGATCCGGCGAAAGCCGCCCGCTTCGCCAAGCTCGCAGTTGAGTTTCTGATCGAAACAGCAAAAGGCGTCGATGGTCGCGAAAGCTATCGCAACTGATTATGGGAGAGATGACATTGAGTATGCAGGTTCAGAATGTGGTTCACGGCCGGGAAAGCTTGCTGCCATCGCAGTGGATCAGCATCGAATCATCGCTGATGCGCTCGTACCAATCTCAACTCAGCCACATGAACGGGAGAAGCTCAGTTGTCGCGGCGTTGCTGGCTGACGGTTGCGCGGCGGCAGCGAAACGCCTGCGCAATTCAGGTGCAAAGTGGAGGTTGTCCGACAATCGGTGCTTCGTCAGGGCAGGTGTCTCACAACCAATCACGTCCGGCGGCTCGGAGCGGGGAGCAATGTCTCCTCATCAGACGACGCTCTGCAAAGCGGTAGAGCTCATTCAGCACGCAGTGATGACGTGGAGAAGCTCCACGCGGTCGGGCAATTGACGTTCGAGCGAGAGTTCGTAAGTGACGGCTGGAAGATGAGCGCGCCGGGTAGCCGAGGATTGCTTCAGTGCGCCATGCGAGTCTGTCCATCCGCCGGCAATGCCAACTGCAGCACGCGCGCTTACAAAGAACCTGCAAAGCGAACATTTTCGATGTGGCGTGATCGTGGTTCCACAGCAGATCAGTTGGGTGGATCAGGTGGCAGCAATTACGTCCACTACGTTCAATGCAGCGAAACTATTAAACGAGCTTGAGGAGAGTGTCATGCGTCACAACCGTATCCATGTACTGGCGTGCTTTGTACTGAGTGCCTCGTTAGGGTCAGCTACCGCCGCCGAAATTCGTGAGGTGAATAAGGTCTTACCCCAAAACGGTCCCCTAGGTTCAGCAGCTCAAGGAATGTCACCTGAGGCCTCTGTTGCCGGATTGCTCGAGCTCGATACTGCTTCGTCTCTTAAGGCGCTGCCTAATCGTTCCGGCGCCACTCTCCGCCTTGAGCAGCAGCACAACGGAATTCCCGTGTGGGGCCAGCAGATCGTTGCTGAAAAATCTGCTGATGGCACGAGAATTGTTGCCGTAAGCGGAACTGCGGCCTACAATCTAGGTCCGGGCCTGACCGCGAAGATCACCAAACAGCAGGCGCTTCAAAAAGCTAAGGAGATTGTGCTCTCCTCTGCTCCAACGCTTCGCGCGAGCAGTTACGAAAATGAAGAGGCCGATCTCGCCTATCTCGTCCAAAAGAATGGCGGCGTGCGGCTGGTGTACCGCACGTCGTTCTATACAACTATCCAGAACGGCACCGCAGGGCCACGCCCGACACGCCCTGTGCTGTTTATCGACGCTATCACAGGCGAAACGGTGAGTTCCTATGAAAACATACAACACGCACAAAAAGGAACGGGGCCAGGCGGAAATGCCAAGACTGGACAGTACACCTATGGAAGTGAAACACTTCCGCCCTTCGAGGTGAGCGAGCAGGGCACCACCTGCCAAATGGATAGCCCAGATGTTTTCACCGAACACATGAACAACTCTGGAGAAGAAGACGCTACGAACAAGCCTTTTGAGTTTAGGTGTTACAACAACGCAGGGGATGGTACCAATGGCGCGTTCTCGCCGCTCAATGATGCCCAATTTTTCGGGAACGTTGTTGTGGACATGTATAAAGACTGGTACGGCGTCAGTCCTTTGAAGCAGAAACTGCATATGCGCGTACACTTTTCTAAGAATGTAGATAACGCATTTTGGAATGGCAGCTCAATGACGTTTGGCGATGGGGAAACGATGTTCTATCCTCTCGTCGGCTTGGATGTTGTTGCCCACGAAGTGTCGCATGGGTTCACAGCGCAGAATTCGAACCTCGAATATCGGTACCAGTCAGGTGGAATGAACGAGTCGTTTTCCGACATGGCAGGAGAAGCGGCTGAGTACTATTACTTCCAGAAGTATGGCGATGCATTCGGAAGATCGGGGGCTGACTGGAGGGTGGGGGCGGATGTTACGAAAAAAGCTGGCGCGGCCCTCCGAGATATGTGCAACCCGCCACAGGATGGCATCTCTATAGACCACGTCTCCAAATACAATGATAGATTGGACGTACACCATTCCAGTGGAATTTATAACAAGGTGTTTTGTATCTTATCCAAACGCTCTGGTTGGGATATCAGGAAGGCATTTCACGCGTTTGCTGTCGCAAATCAAGCCTACTGGACGATGAACGCCACGTTTCAAACTGGAGCCGAAGGGGTGCTCCGCGCAGCGCATAAGCTGAAGTATCAAACCAAAGATGTCGTCTTTGCATTTGATCACGTAGGGATCAGTTGCACTGTGGCTGCAGCTCAGGGCGCCGGGAAGGTGCTTGAAGACATAGCGCTTTGGGACTGTGTCTCTGGGCAGGCCGCTGCCGGCTCGGTCAACTGACGGCGTATGGCCTCCTAGCGCGTGATTGTCTGGGGCTGAATCGATTGGGATTCCCGAATCAGGCGGGTTCTGATTGAAGATGCTGATTGGGCTGGAGGCCAGCATCCCATGGGACGAGCCTATTCGCTTGATTTGCGCGAGCGGGTGATTGCTGCGGTGGCGGCTGGGGAGAGCTGCCGATCAGTGGCGGCAACCTTTAAGGTCAGCGTTGCCAGCGTAGGGAAATGGTCGCACGGTTTCCTGCGACTGGAAGCGCCGCGGCCCAGCCGACGGGCGGTAATCGTCCCTACGTGCTGTCTTGCGAGCGGGACTGGCTTCGTAAGCACTCGGTGAGAATCGCGGCAGGACCACTCAGGCGGCCTGATCGACGCGCCGGATCGTGTCGCGCCAATTCCACGGCAGGAGTTCGTCGAGCCGGTGGGCGGGATGCTCTGCGATGCGGTGCAGAACGTCAGACAACCAGGCTTGCGGGTCAATGTCATTCATCTTGGCGGTTTATGCCGCCCGCCGAACTATGCGGAACGGGTTTGGTATGGCTCGCCGTTGTCACGCTGGCACCGTCGATCGCGTGCAGGGCATCCCATTCCATTCGGCATAGTCTGGTCGTTCAGAGCGCCTCCAGAAAGGCGAGCAGGCGGTCGTTCGGCTGGAAGCGGGTTCGCTTGCCGCGCTCGTACGGCTTGAGCTTCGCCAGGGCAGCTTCCTGAGGGCGAGGTGGGCGTGCAGGTACGTCTGCGTCGTCTCGACCGATTCATGACCGAGCCACAGCGCGATCACGGAGCAGTCGACACCGGCCTGCAGCAGTTCCATCGCAGCGCTGTGCCTCAGCACGTGCGGTGACACGCTCTTGGCCTTCAAAGACGGGCAACTCTTGGTAAGCCCCCGGTAGGCTTTCAATTACCCACATTTCCAGCCGTTGCGATTTCGGCGCCAAGTTCGATCTGTGAGTCTTGAGAGGCCGCGCCAGACGACAACATTTCCAGGCGGCGGATCGCCCGCCCTGGCCAGGTAGCCACCCAATCGTGCAAGCTTGGTGAGATAAAATGCAAGGGTTCCATGGCGACATCGTCGATGGCTGGCGCCGCTGATGAGTCGATCGAGCAATGCGATCTCGGTATTCGTCAATGCGAGCTTCGGTGGCGCGTCCGGGGCGATGCGATTGAGCATGGTGAGCCAGAGGACGCGCCAGCTGAGAATGCAGAAGACCGCCATTAGATTGGCAAGTCGCTCCGCGGTCCGGAGTTTTGAGTCTTCCGCCTTGCAGCCCGATTTCAGGATCTTGTGGAATACCTCGATCTTCCACCGCATGGCGTACCAGTTGATCTTCTCGATTGCTTCGGAGCGACTGCGGACGGCTAGGTCCGTGATGAGCTTCCACTCAATTGGTTTACGGCCCTTTGGCGTACCGCGCTCGGTGGCATGGATTATCGTCAGGTCGAGGGCCGGATAGCGTTTCTGCTTCCCGATGGGAGGTAAGACCACGATCCGCTTGAACTTGATTTCCAGCGCGGCCTTCGTCGCCTCTCCCTTGTCGTTTCGCACGTCAATGTAATGCAAGCCTTTGACGCTGGTCTCTCCCATCTCGGTTGCGATCGTATGACCGCCATCGCCTGCCAGGCGATCGACGCAGGCGCGGACAAGGAAGTGGGCGCCAAGCTCCTGCGTCAGGCAATATAATTCGTAGATGTCGCTTTCGCGGTCGCCGATATGAATGCAACGCGCCGGCTGTCCGAGCCGCTCGATCGATTGCCTGAGATTGTCGAGCCAGCGAACGCTTTCCTTCTTCTCAATCGGAACGCAGGTCGGGTTGATCTTCTTCTTGAGCTGCGCCGTGCCTTTGAACTTCTTCCGTGTCCAGAACTTCACCGCCGCCAATCCCAGCGGTAGGCCCTCGACAGTCACGGCGAGACTAGAATGCATCAGCATTCCGCAGACCGTGTGATGGCGCCAACGGCCGTCCTTGTCCCGGCGGCTGTTGACGCTCTTTGTCAGGCCAATAGCGCTCGTGTTCGCGCGCTGGTAGGAGAATTCCGTCGTGTCCTGAATAAGGAGGATCGGGCCTCTACAATCATCGTAACGCGCGCGCGTGGCGGCGAAGTGACCGCTGAGGATGTCGGCTTCCTCCACGCGATCGTTGGAGAAGAAGCGGTAGGCCGCTTTCGTGTTCGCCCAGTCCTGGCAGGCGAACGGTATGCTCCCGCCCATGCCGTCACCAATTTGCTTCAACAGCTCGCTAAATCGTTGACCAAGACGGGCATCCTTGAACGCTGTCTTGTCGATCTCGCGCTCCGTCCAATGTTCGACGGCACTTTCATCACCATCATCCGGGCCGGCCGACCAACGACACGTCGTTCCGCTTGAACACATCAAGGCACCTCGCCGTCGCGATTCAGGTGCCCGACAATGAATCACAAGCGATTCATCCGATTCAAGATTTTTCGATCAGGACTACCGCAATCGAATCAAGCATTTGTGGGTAATTGAAAGACTCGCCGGATGGATACCCGTATCTCCTGCGCCATGTGATGGACCGACCGAATCAAGTGTGGGCGGCCGATATCACCTATGTGCCGATCGGCCAGGGCTTTCTGTATCTGGTGGCGATCATCTGATTGGGCGAGCCGTGCGGTGCTGGCCTTGCGCCTGTCGAACAGGACGGACACATCGTTCTTGTGTCAGCGCTCGAAGTGGCCTTGGCGCGCTTCGGCCGGCCTGAGATCTTCAATCGACCAGGGCAGCCAGTTCACCAGCGCCGCCTTCACCGGCCCGCTGGCCGCCACCGGCGTCAGGATCTCGATAGACGGTCGCGGGCGCTGGATGGACAACATGTTCATCGAGCAGCTGTGGCGCAGCGTCAAATACGAGGAGGTCTATCTGCGCGCCTACGACACGGTGTCCGATGCCCGCGCCTCTTCGGCCGATATCTCGACTTTTACAATAGCCGGCGTCCTCACTCGAGCCCTGACGGCGGCACTCCGGATCAAGCCTACTTCAATTCGCTGCCGCTCCGCATGGCAGCCTAACCACGGCAGACGCTCCACCTATCCACGCGGAAATTCTGTTCAAACAACCGGGGCCAGCTCTCTTAAACTCTTACCTCTGATGAGCCAGAGCCTCCCTTCTCGAAAAGCCTGATCAGTCTCAAATTATCTGACGACGGACAGATTCCGAACTCTGTCCAACGACTGGCAGGAGAAAATGCCGATCTCGCCTTTTGTGTTGCCCATCATCACGTCGGCGGAGAAGGCGCATACACGCAGTGACGGAGCTCGCTCGCTCCCCTGACAAGGGAGGAACAACTTGAAGCAGTTTGGTCTACCTCCTCGTGAACAAGTCACGCCCCGTCATTTTGTGAAACTGCCAGTCCGATCCCACGTAATATAGTGTCCAACCAGCTGGAATCTTATTAGCAGCTTCACGACCGTTCCAAATCGTAATTGTTTTGCAGTCTGGGGCCGCGGGTGCCGTCCAATTGACGTAGAAATCTATTCTGTTTGCGGTGACGACACCTGCGACAGGGTAAGGCAGTCCCCGGCACGAAAATCCAGTCGCGTTGTTGACATACGTCCCCGCGAAATTTCCTGTTGACGGGTCTAGCGTCTGGATCAAGAGAAGCGAGCCCCTTTGATTCACCCATGTGGAGGGGACGGGCAACTGCGCGTGAGCAGATACCGATATGACGGTAAAGAGCAGAAGCACAAACAAGCGTGTCATGGTATTCCCCTAGGCGTTAGGCAACTGCACAAAGGCTGCCGGATATAGGTTCGCTCTGACGATACGGCCATGCGATTCGCTTCCACACTTAACCCAGAAGTGCACCTCGCCCACGAAAAGTTCTCGCTTCGTAGCTCGCCGGATTTCTGGAGGTGGATTTGCCGACGGCCTCATTTTTCTCGAGCGACGGTGGGTGCCCACCTCTTGAGAATGCTCAAAGAGCGAACGACGCAGCGGGTCACAGCGTCTTTAGGTATTCGAGCAGCGCCTTTTTGTCTTGTTCGCTCAAATTCGTCCCGTACTCGTGGCCGCATCGGCTGTTTCCAGAATTGATGTCATTACAATCCGTGAGGGATAGTGAGTCACTTTGAGGCTCCTGGGTGGCGGCAAGACCAACGTTTTCGATGTCGTACTTCCTTCCAATGCTAAACTGCGATTTGCGCTGCCCGGATGGTTTGAGCAATTCCGCCAGGGTAGGAACCGAGCCGTTATGAAGATAAGGTGCGGCGGCCCAGATGCCCTGCAGAACGCGGGCCTCGTAGGCGCCCCATGGAGGGAGTCGACTGCGCGATGCTTTCTCTGTCCCCTTGCGTTTGGCTTTTTTGATTTCTTCCGAAGTGCTGACAGCGTCGAACGCCGTTACCAGATCCTGCAGAGTCGGCGGTAGTCTTACTAACCCCAGAGACTCCGGGGTCTCCGACGACCCCGGATCTGGCGCCGTCGCGACCCGTGCGTTGGTGGAAGGGGCGCCATCGGCCAGCAGGTGGTCTGCGATCGAACCAATCACCGAGGTCGCGAGAATGTTAAGAACCTGATCCTTCTCCTTAAGAGGAGCGGTCGAGAAGGGAATGTACGCTCCATTCAGCACGCCCGTCTTGGCTTTCCAGGCGAGGACATCGTACTCACGTGTATCAGTACCGACGTTCTGGACCACGGTTCTCCATGTTTTGATGAATGGAAAGCGCTGCTCGCCGTCTTCAATCCCATGACAACCGCTGCATCCCCCTTCATCGGAACCTCTTTCGAAAATCATCTTACCCCGGATGGCTAAGGCAGCGTCAATCTTCCAGGGCCATTTCGGAGGGCCGATTCGCTTCACGAGGCTTTCAAGCTCGCTAAGGCCGTCGAAATTGGTGGAATTGCCATTGAGGAAATTGATGACCGCTCCCTGACGCCTGGGCTCGAACGTAGCGAAGACCCCTAGAACCTCGCCAACGTTCCGGGCCAACCCCAAGATGTCACTTCCGTTCTTTGCAAATCCCGGCCATTGCGTCTTGTCCTGCCGCGGCGCATTCCAAAGGAATGGGTATCTTACGGGAGCGTCAGCCGTTTTTATGTTTTCCGGGATCATGAAATCGGGGGGCGGACCGATGTCCAGTCCGGATAAGCGGTTGAAGATCATCCCCACAGCATCCAGACGGCCTACTCCCCAGCCGCTTTTGGGCAGGGCTCGCACCACAAGCGTGTGAAACCGCAAGTACCACCTGTCTACCTGCCGGCGAAGATCCTCAAGATCGGCCGTATCGGGATTTGCGGAGTGCAGAACAGCTGCAGCAAACGGAGCAAACGAGTCATCGCTAGCAAGCACATCGCCGACAGCTCTGTCCAAATCACCAAGTAGCGTGTAGAAGTCCACGAGTCCGGGACCGCCATCGACACGATACATATTGCCGTCGACTTCGATCTGGCGCGTATGACATGCTGAGCAGGTCATTCCGACAGTTTGGAAACCTTCAGGACCGGAGGCATGAAAGCCGATGGGAAGGCTGGCCTTGTTGCCGGGATTGGGGAGATAGCCGTACCGCGACAAACCATCGGCGAGAAACGGTTGTCCGTTCCTTTGCTTTAGCGCCTGCATCCAAGACAGCGCGATCAAACGCGAGCCCTGATCGCGCACATAGAAGTCCGCTCTCGCCGTCGCGGTCCAATCTGGACCTTGGTCAACGTAAAATGGAATGGCGTCCGCGCCGCGTGCGCTCGATCTTGTCGTGGCAGCAACGGTTAAGCCGATCAGAAAGAGAACACGAAGCATCGTATGGCCCACCGTCTTGCAAAGTCGCCCGAAGAGTTGCTCGCGGTCCTAAGGTCCTCTCGCCGTTGCGGCAAGTTGATCTCAGTCCTTTACCCTGGCCTCAGAATACAGGTCGCCTGATGATGTGACATTAAAGGTCTCAGACCCACTAAGTTCAACCTACCAAGTTTTGTAGTGCCGGCTGCCTCTGCATCGCCCGCCGCCTCATCCTTCGCGACGCCGCTGACGAACGAGGCGACCAGACTAGCGCGGGCGCGCTCGATCCAGGTCATGAGACCCGCCTCGATCTTGCGGCGGATCATCAGGTAGAATTCGGCAATGATCTCGCGGCCTCGACCAAGGTAGGCACGCCAGCCTCGATACCGCGACCGTGAGGGTCTCCGCTTTGGTGAGCGAGACCCGCCCGATTGTCATTAGGCGCGCGATCTGGCCGACGGAATCCTCTGCAGGTTTTGTGTGTCGGTCTTTTCCGCTCGTCGTCTGCGGGTCGCCCACTCGCTGATGACGCGGAGCGAGCCTCGAAAGCCACGCGCTGTTAAGCGGCGCCAAAGTGCAGCTCCATTGCGGCGGTCGCACCCCATTGATCGTCGAGCCATGGCAAGTGCAGATCGAAAGAACTTTGCCGGGTTCGGAAGACGTCGTGACGTTCGCCACGAACCACCTGTCGCACCAGCTTCCTGCTGGCCGTCTGATGCACGATCTGCTTGATAGGCATGCCGTTCTTCGACAGAGCCAATATGTGTGAATCGGCGCGGGGGTCTGACGCCGATCGGCTCCGGGGTCATTCTTCCTGCACCTGCAAATTAAGACGTTAGCCCACGAGATGGACTGATTGAGGGGCACATTTCGATCAGCATTCACAGTCTACTTGAGGCAAATCAAAGACGCGACGCAGTACTGAAACGTACGCATTCGAAGCGCAGATTGTAAAAAGTGAAAGTGACAATTGAGTAACCGGTTCTACTTCAAAGGGGTTGAATCGAGCGTGGCATCAGATTGTAAGGACACGAGAGAACGCCGGCGACGAGACCTTCAGAATGACAAACGCATTTCTCGCTCCGCATCTTGCGGAGTCCATCGCGGGCCACATTGTAGAATTCGTGTCAGGAAGAGCCAAGCCGCGCTCCGGGCGATCGCATTCGTTTTCGCGTCTATATTGGTCGCGCTGCCGCGCGCCGCACAAGCTGGGTCCCCGGGCGAGAGAAGGAATTGGTCGTTCAGTAAGAAATCAAATGGCACCTACGCAGTCGCGGTCAAAAAGTCATCTTTCCGATCTGGGACACTCGGATCGGCGCCGACATGGTTTTGGCGCGGGAGCCTACCACAGCATGGGAATTGTGGGCTGAGAAGGCCGCTAATGCCGGCAGCGTGCCGCAATCCTCCGGCACCGCCTGGGCTGCAGCCACCGCTCCCGGCGCGGGCTCCATCTGCGATAAAACCGTAGTGGGCGCGCGCTTCGATTCGGGCGAGCAGAGTAGCAAGATCAGTATCTCCATCATCAAGTCGGTGCCGTTGCGGAGGGATGATTTGCTCGCTCTGCAGATCGACTCCGATGTCTTTAAGGTTCACATGCCGCTTTTCGGGCTAATGCCGCATGTGATTCGGCACTATGAGTTCCATCACTCTGCCAAAGTCACATCACCGGGATCGGCACGAGCTTTGTCATTGGCGAGACCATGTCGGCTAGGGACAACAAACCGTTGCGCTGCTTTGGGGCCGAGCAGACGCTGTCCAACGGTATTACCATCTCCGGCGCCATCCGGGAGACTGCGCAAGGCAGCATCAACATGAGTCTGACAGCAGGATTCAAGAAAAGCTGGTGAGTGCCGATGAGTTCCTGCCGCAGCTGCTAGGCAAGCGCGGCACCTTCAAGTGATGCCTCGCGAGGAGGGCGGCGGCGCGCGGACCGTTTTGCAGGAAGGACACGCTGCCGCACATTCACCGGCTAGATTGGCTCAGCCATAATCGCGTGTTGTTTGTAGAGAGTGGATGCAAGCTTGCGGGGTTGAGCCGTAACCCATTCTGTTCCAATTCGCAGGAAGCATGCTTAAAACATAACTGGCACTGAACCCGGATCTGCCGTTCGGGGTCGCCGGGCAGGTAGTAGTTGTCGAGCAGAATGCGGTCCTTGAAGGTCTGGGGCCAGCGCTCGACCCTGGGTCTGGGGATGATACTGAAGTAGACCCGTGTGTGTGCTCTGCGCTCGAAGAGGCTTTGGCGCGCTCCGGGCGACCTCAGATCTTCAATACGGACCAGGGCAGCCAGTTCAGCAGGGCCGCCTTTACCGGCACGCTGGCCACCACCGGCGTCAGGATCTCGATGGACGGTCGCGACCGCTGGAAGGACAACGTGCTCATCGAGCGGCTGTGGCGCCCGCTCAAATACGAGGGTATCTATCTCAAGGGTTATTCGGATGGCCACCACGCCAAAGCCGGAATCGCGCGATGGATTGCGCATCAGAACGCCCATCTGGCCCTGCCGTTGATCCCGTTGACGCGAAAACGCGACTCGCCCATCTCGCCTCGAGAGACTGTCATAGGTAATTTCATGCCGGGTGAAAAACTCCTCGCGGAGTATTTCATCCGAAGGTCGTTCGGTTATTTTTCTACCTGTGTCTTCCAGCTTTGGCCTTCGGTGTTGCAGCACGAGGTGGGCCGGCCAACTCCTGTGTGCGAATCCGCCAGACTGTACGAACAGTCAACGAGCCCGCCGTCCCAGCCCAGGTCCCTCTGATGGATAGGCCCGGTGAAAGCTCCGACCAACGACGATGCAGAGAGGATCATTGAGGACGCGCGCAGAAGGCTGGTCCTGAAATCGCGCCGACACGGGTCATCACGCGGACCTTGAAATGCCGTGCAAGCGCGTCCCCTGACGACTACCAGCCCCCGTTGTTAGTCTTGAGACAAATGTTGATAACTTGATCAGAGCGACGACAATATCGTCGGCGACAGTCATGCGGGCCTGCAGAAACAACGTGTTTGTCGAGCGGCTCTGGTGCACGGTCAAATACGAAGAAGTTTATCTCCGCGCCTACGACAGCGTATCCGAGGCGCGAGCATCAATTGCCAAGTATCTGGCCTTCTACAATCTGGGACGACCTCACTCGAGCCTTGACGGGCGCACGCCCGACGAGGCTTACTTCGGCACGTGGTCGGGCTACGCCCTCCCGACGCAACGACAATATCGTAAAGCCCCCAGCTGGAACGATTCAAACTCAACCCGCTCCAGCAAATGCCGAAACTAAACACCTAGTACCGCGCCCAACCACGTAGGCACGCGCTCGGCTCGGCGAGCCAAGGGGGCGCCGGAAAATGGCGCCGAACTAATCGATGTATTCAGTGGTTCCGATCGCAAATCCGCCCATCGCAAGCGAGAAGAGGATAATGCCCCGTGAAGGGGCGCGGCGGCGACGGTCGATTTCGCGTGGTCGAGGTCGTCAGGTTTCTAGCGTTGCAACTCTCTAGTCGTCCCTTAAGAAGCCGGTTTGGGCGGGGCTGGACAGGCGAGCATGCGCCATATAGCTGGAACAGGCAGAGGCACAAGAGATCTCTGAGCCAGGCAAGGATTCGGCGGAAGTTGTGGCCCACGGCCGAGAGGATGACGTTGGCGGCATCGGCATCTCCTGCGTGGCCCTTGAGGTAGCAGCGCAGCTCGCGCTTGATGATACCGAAGACGCCGCGCTTCTGGCCGGAGATAAAGACGCGACCGGGATTTTGTGCGTCGTGGCCGCGGTATCCCTTGTCGACATAGGCCCGCTCGATCGAACAGCCGGCGAGCGTTTCGGTGCCGTCAAGGCCCGCTCAATCGCTTAGAGGCTTGTTCACGGACGACTCTCTAGGCCGTCACCCAAGCTAATAATCGCCCCACATTCACGCGACTTGAGCTCAGACAGGAAAGGGCGCGCACCTGAACTGAGGTAGCTCGCGAGGTCCGCTTAGGTCGAAATCGACGGTCAAGTAACCTAGTACGTGGACCGTAAGTCGGCTTGCGTTCCGTAGGCGCTCGACTGCTTCACCGGCATCCAATGGCCAAATCCAGAGATAGCAAGCTTCGTGGCCTACCATGGCATAGCGCTGCACTATCGGACCATCGTCGAGCCTGTAGGTCACGGGAATCCTTCCCGGGCCGACATCTTTATCCAACTTCAGGATCGGCGTTGCTTCGCCCTTGATGCAGCCGACATACAGCGTCGCGCCAACGCTGCTCAGTTGAGCAACGATCGCAGTGCGTCCCGGGAGCACTTCGAAGCGGTGGATTTCCCAGCCAAACGCCGGCGACGTAATGGTGGCGCTAAGCAGAATGACCAGAGCGCGTCTATTCATTTGGTTCTTCTAGTTCCGTTACGCCATACGCTGACATATGAGTCTTCATTGTCATCGCCCTTTTCGTGTGAGGAGCAGCTATCAAAGTCCGTGCCAACTACATCAAAGAACGCTGTTCGACAGCATAGTGGAATGCCCCGCTTCGGCTTTTAGTTAGGCGCAAGCTGACAAGATGATGGAGCGCGCCATGTTGCCAGTCTTTTTCCGCGAGCTTGGCCGCGGCCCTGCTTGGTGATCCTGCCATGGTAGGCGGAACCCTCGCCAGAATGCCTTACGCTCGGGTTTAGCCCCAGGTAGCTCACCAGCCTGGTCGGATCGGCAAAGCGCCGAATGTCGCCGACGGCCGCGCCCACGCCCGAAGCCACCGTCATATCCACACCCGAGAGCGTCATCAGCCGCCGAATGATCGGACATCGCTTCACGCGCGATACCCGCCGACTTCCCTCACGAACCCGGGATTAGGTCGATCTGCGCCAGGTGCCGCTCGATTGCGGCACGCTCGTCGGCAGGGACTATCTGGGCGGCGATCCACCCGCGACCGCTGATCCCTACAAAGTTGAGGTGTGGACAGGACGGAATGAGGTGGGCGTGAAGGATCGACTGAATGAGATTGTTCAAGCGTCCCCGCTGACGCACGAGCTGCGTACGGCGCGCCACTTGGCGTTGCAGGGCCGTAGTGCGCTTATCGGGTACCCAGACCTCCGGAAGAAATCAGGTGGCGTACAACTTCGCGAGCACGGCGGCATCAATCGCATCCGTCTTGATCTTTGCGTGCGCGATCAACCGCACCTGCTTCGAGTTGGCGATGACAACGCGGCGACATACGGTGCCAGAACTTCGACAACGGCCGCGGCATTGCCGGTCGCCTCGGCGACCACGTGATCATCATGGGTGAGTTTCTTCCTGGCGAAAGCCCCCAAGCTGTCACGGGTCATGGGAATGCGGCCGAGCTTCGTTACCTCGAGCAACGCCACGGCCTCGGCCACGCGATGGATGTCCATGCCAATGATGGGCATCTTTCCCTCCATGGTTAGTGCGAAAGGGAGCTGCGGGCATTACGATTACGGATCCGCGCTCGCAGCGCATCCGGGCTAGTTGCAGGGGCGGCCATAACGACCTCGAACTCGCAGTTCATGTCAGTGCGACGGCCTGCCCGCACTTGCGTGCGGAGCCCCGATGCCCGGATCGGTCTATGCTAATGGGTCAGATCAAGTCTGGAAACCGGGACACCGGCTACATTATGCCGGACAACGCGTTCATCGAGGCCTTCAACGGCCGCTTCCGGGCCGAATGTCTCAACGCCCACTGGTTCCTGTTCCTTGCGGACGCCCAGGAAAACTGGAGACTTGGCGCTACTACAACTGCGCATCAGAACACCCATCTGGCTATGTGATTGAAGAGAAGAGATTTTGTTGAGCGGGATGCGATCCCGCGGGGTATTTTGGGTTCTGTCGCGCTCGTTCGGCGATAGATTGAGCAGCAGTTGTTATCAGCCAGGTGCGGGCGAGGATCCAAGGACCATCCGGCAGAGGATGGATGGATTCGATCTCGCCGGCTTCAGCGGCCAGTCGGAGCGTCTTGGGCGCGATCTTCAGAAGCTTTGCGGCGTTGCCAAGGTTGAGCCATGGCTCGATCCCGTCCTCGGCGGGCTTGAACACCGGGATGTGGTGGTTCGAGCGCATTGACGTGACGCGCTCGCGGGTCCAGCGATTGCCGTTACCGGTCTTGAGGCCGTTGCGATTGAGGAGGCCGGCAATCAGATCGTCGCTGGCTATCAGCACTAGTTGACGCACGGCCTGGACGATATCGGCAGAGGTGCTGTTGCGCGCGCCGGCGCTTCGGCAAGCGCAACTTGCTGCGGGCGCCCCCCACCCAATGGACCACGAGAACGATCTCCGAGGCCGCGTCGTCGATATCGGCCACGACCTCATGGATGAGGGTGCGCACAATGCGCTTCTTGAGGCGAGCATCCGTCGTCGGCGCATCCCAGACCGTTTTGAGTTTCGAGGCCAGAACGCCGAGCGAGGCTGGATCAGCAAGGGGTGCGGGCATCGCCGCATCATGCATGGTGATCTTGGCCTCAACCTCCGCCGCGTGAGCGAGCGCTCTGTTCCAGCGGGCTTCCAGCTCACTGGCCACCAGCCGGTTCGCGGGATCAGCGGCATCGTATTGCCGGAAAGCCCTGTCGGCGGCATAGCGCGCCGCTTCGAGGTCGCGACTGAGGGCATCGCGTACCTGATCGCGCCGTTCCCTGGCTCCCTGGGCGGCAGCGCTTGCGGCAACGACAGCGCCCGGACCGACGACTCCAAGCAGTGCTTCCTCGATGGCGTCATCGACGCGCAGTCCGCCGAAGGCGATGCAGTGGGCCCCACCATTGTCCATCCAGGCGCGGCTGCAGCTGTAGCGCGGGATATGGTTTTCCATGCCGGAGTACCGAAGTGTGAGCTTGCGACCGCAGCGCTTGCAGCGGATCAGACCGGCCAGCAGCGCGTCACCATGCTTGGGCGCGCCGTGATGCCGACTGGTGGGAACATTGCTGCTGATCATAGTGCGAATCGCCTCGAACTTCTCCCAGCTCACATACCCTTCGTGAGTGTTGGGCTTCAGCGTCAGCCATTCGTTCCGCGCCTTGCGGCGGATCTTCACGCTCACGCCCGTGGTGCTGTATCCCGCCGCCACAGCTGTCTTACCATAGGCATAGGCGCCGCCGTAGACCGGGTTCTCAATGATCCGGTGGATGGCAGAGTAGTTTGGTCGCCGCCAGGCCGTGTCGCCGTTGGTCTGCTTCACCGGCAGATCGAGATCGTACTCGTAGAGCCAGCAGAGCGCCTGTCGCGCGCTGCCCAGTTCCTCGACCTTGTCGAAGACCAGCTTGATCGCTTCCTGGACGCGCCGATCCGGGTCTTTCTCATAACGGTCGCCGGCCTTCACGAAGCCGACCGGCGCTGTCACAACCAACTCGCCCCGGCGCGCCTTCTCGTAGCGGGCCGAGAGCGAGCGCTGGCGCAACAGATCCAATTCGTACTCGTTGAGGCTGCCCTTGAGTCCGAGCAGCAGGCGGTCGTTGCCGTGCCTTGGCGCATAGATGGTCTCTTGATCGACCAGAACGGTATCGACCACGCCGGCACATCTCGATGAGTTGCTGCCAATCCCGGCTGTTGCGGGCGAAGCGCGAGACCTCGCGGGCGCAAACCGCACCAACCTTGCCGAGGCAGACCTCCGCCACCATTCGCTCGAATCCGGCGCGTTGTATGCCGCCGGCAGCTGAACGACCGAGATCATCATCGATCACTTCAATCTCTGACCACCCGAGTGCCGTCAGCCGGTCTCGCATGGCGTATTGCAGCGCGCTGCTCTCGCGATTGTGCAACACCTGATGGGCCGAAGACTGACGCACGTAAAGAATCGCCTTGCGCTCCAGATGATGAGGCCTGACCTTGTCAGAGATCATGATCGACCTCCTTCGCGGGCGGCGTCGCTGCCATCGCTGCATGGTCGAGGATCAACTGCATCATCAGGCTCGTGAGCGCTGCCCGCGCTTCTGCGGGCAGATCCAGCCATGTGGGCGCGCCGATGGCGCCGTTCGACAGGCCACTCCCGAACAGATCCATCTGCTGCTGCGGCCGCGGTTGTCGATTGTGTCGGTATCCGCTCGCTGGCACTGCCGTCTGCCGTGACATGAGTCTCTCCCCGATTCTGGTCGGCGCCAGAAAGCAGGGCAGCTGATGGCGTTCGATCCTTCAACGCCAGACCGAGAAGCGTAGAGAGCGCAGCAAGTGCGTGAACGCTGACAAACGGCTGAGCTGTCAAAGGCTCAGCGTCAGGGCATGCCGTCCGGTCGAACATTCACGCTGGAACTTCCAAGCAACGATCTATTCTCGATCCATCAAGAGAGCCGCGGAAAGCGACATCATCAGCCTTCTCGACCCTTCCATGAACGCAAACTCGGCGACCAAACCAGGGATGATGTCGATAAAGAACCTCGCGAAGAACGATCCTGTGGGCGTTCTTGAGCCTTGTTGTATAACGAAGAACGGCCCCATGGGGCGATCGGCAATCGACCGCCGATTTCGCTGCACAACCACGTCGGCGCAACCAGCCCGCCAACGTGACAGAGGCGCAAAACTCTAGTTCTGGGTGGTCCAAAGTTCGGTCTCGCTACAAAGACCCTGAGAGTCTAACTATCGCTGGATGAAAATTCCGTGGCAGATCATACCCCTCGCGCACCGATAGAATGGCGCGGGGGAGCAACTATCCTGAACAGCTTGTCGTCTAATCGCTGTCAACTGCCCTGGGTACCGGACCTTGTCGTCTTCGAGGTCGGAAGAATGTGCCGCCTCATCATGGCCCTCGCCAGTG
>NZ_JACIHD010000035.1:0-30769 GCF_014198235.1 Bradyrhizobium sp. ERR14
GCCTGCTCCAACGCATCGAGCACGAAACCGGCGTGCGCCGTGCGCGAGGCCCGCCAGCCCACGATCCTGCGGGCATAGGCGTCGATGACGAAGGCAACGTAGACGAAGCCGGTCCAAGTCGCGACATAAGTGAAGTCGGAGAGCCAAAGGACGTTCGGCCTCGACGCCTTGAACTGGCGGTTGACGTGATCCAGCGGGCATGGCGTGGCCTTGTCGCTGATCGTGGTCCTGACGGGTTTGCCGCGGATCACCCCTTGCAAACCCATGTCCCGCATCAGTCGCGACACTGTGCAACGGGCAACATCGAAGCCTTCGCGCTTGAGCTGTCGCCAGACCTTGCGCACGCCATAGACGGAGAAGTTCTGATCGAAGACGCGTCGAACCTCGATCTTCAGCGCCCCGTCCTGCCGGGCACGCGCCGACAGCTTGGCGGGATCGCGCCGTTTGGCCACATGGGCATGGTAGGTCGAGGGGGCGATCGGCAAGACCTTGCAGATCGGCTCGACCCCATGCGCCCCACGATGCTCGTCAATGAAGGCGATCATGGCTTGGACCGGCGGTCGAGCTCCGCCATCGCAAAATATGCGCTCGCCTTGCGCAAGATCTCGTTGGCTTGCCGGAGCTCACGGTTCTCCCGTTCCAGGGCCTTCAGCCTCTCGGCCATCTCGGTTGGAACGCCGGCCCGCTGCCCGCTGTCGACCTCGGCCTTCTTGACCCAGTCATGCAGCGTCTGCGGGGTGCAGCCGATCTTGGTCGCGATCGAGGTCACTGCCGCCCACCGCGACGGGTGCTCGCCGGCGTGATCCAGAACCAGCCGAACCGCTCGATCGCGGACTTCAGGTGAAAACTTGTTCGTCGTCTTGCTTGTCATGGCTCCATCCTCTCAGGAGTTGGAGCCTCCGGCAAACCCGGGGCGGTTCAGTTCTCGGACTGGCCTCACTTTTGCTTACTGCTGGTTCGCTGGCGGCCTCTCGTGGAGATTAGAATGTTCGAGTTGTCCAAGCTTAACGTACTTGCGCTGCCTTTTGCGATATTGATTGCGCTATTCCCAGCATCCGCAAAAGCGCCGATCTGGAGTTCGAGCGATCATTACGGTACGTTTTCCCTTGATGGCTATTCCTGGAACAACGACGTTTATGGTCAAGGTGCTGGGCCTCAGACGATCTCTGTGCATTCGGTCAACCAATGGAGCGTGTGGTCGAACCAACCTGATACTGGCGGCATCAAGAGCTATCCCCACGGAGCTTTCAATGTTGAAAAACCGCTGAGCGCGATCAACCACCTGAGCTCAAGCTATCATCAGAGCGTTCCAGCCAGCGGCCGCTGGAACTTCGCCTACGATATCTGGGATAGCTCAAATGCCTATGAGATAATGCTTTGGACCAATTACACTGGGAATGCCGACGGAAGCGGTGACGTTAAGCCCATTTCTTACAAGTATAATTCTTCAGGAACCGCCGCGATCCCAGTCTACACAGGCGTGATGGTGGGGGGAGCCACTTGGAACGTTTTTGAAGGCTGGAACAATCACAAGGTCATCTCGTTTCTGCGCACTTCCAAGTCCAACAGCGAGACCGTGGATATCAAGAGTATCCTGCAATGGACAAGGTCAAAAGGATATTTCAGCGACATAGTCGTCGGCAGCGTTCAATACGGCGTTGAGATAACCTCGTCCCCAGGGGGGCAACACTTCGACGTCAACCATTGGTCTGTGATCTCGAAGTGACTACCGTGGGACCTTCGATGGGGTGATCCTCAGCCCTGGATGCCGCACGCTGTATGATGAGTTCGTACTGAAACGAGTCAGGCGGGCGTGTGGGCCCGAGGAAGATCGGCCGCGGCTCATGATGGAGAGCGGCCCTTCGCGCCGCAAGGCTCGCCTCGAATGATTCGCAGCTTCGCTCAGTTCGTTGCAGCGTGTAGCGTCAGGTTGCTGACCTGGTCTGCTCAAGCATGAGGACATCTATCTCAAGGGCCGTTCTTGCCTTCGCGATACCAGTTGAGCAGCGTCCGGATGGCGAAGTGATGACGGAAGTCGTGCACGCGTGGCCCGGTACGTCATGCCGCTCGAGCGGAGAACGCTGATGCCGGCGTCCAATTCCAGGGCAGAAGCTCGTCCAGCCGGTGAGCTGGGTGGGCGGCGATGCGGGAAAGGATATCCGTGAGCCAGGCCTGTGGATCGACGCCATTCATTTTCACCCGTGCCCCCAGGAGCTCAACCGTAACAGCGGCAGCCTCCGGCGATCCGGAGGGCGCGGCAGCCGCCGGCAGCGACGTTTCCGACACCAAAGGCACGAATGAGATAGTGTATCCGCCGAAGGCAGCACCAGTTGACCTGAACGCGCCCGGCACCGCCAGTCGTGCACCTGCTGCGACCGGCAGCTGTGCGATATCTGTTACAACCGCACCTGGCTCGAGGCTTTCCGCGACAATCTGTGCCTTCAAATCATGCGGCCAGCTGCTTCCGGCCTGCGCCAGCAGGCACTTCTATACGCTGCGTCAACGGTCGTCTTATGTCGTCCGAATGGTCGTCCATTTTGAGCACCCTTGCCGAAGATGATTCTTCTAACGGTGCACCCAAGGCTGCGCACAGACAATCTGAAGGGCCTCGGCGTTACGCTTACATTGCAAGCCACGTTGCCTGAGGTGCGTGGTGGAGGATCGGAGCGCGGACCTGCGGCAAACTTCGTGCAGTTGGCGAGCGAGAACAGCATCGCCATCAACTGCCGGGCCCCCTATCACGCACCTGCAGCGGTCTTTAGCCTTTTGTTGATCTGAAGTAAGCGTAGCTCTGCGGCCCTTTTGATTGACGCTTGACGTCTATTTGAGCCGCGTGGCGCGACGCCGCGGCTACCAAATTCCGGATAATGCGTTGACGGCGGCCCCGAGCGTCTTCCGGTCGACGACGTCGGGATCTCGGGCCCCAGAGGCGCATATTTTCATGTTCTGGATGAGTAGGGTCGCCGATGGCATCGAGGTAGTCGGCATAGCCTGGCGTACCGCCGACGTCCTCCGGAGGACAACGACCGGCGGCCTCGAGCAGGAGGGGAAGCCCCTCTATCGTCGTGTTGTCGAACCATTCTTCAAGCGCGATCACATGGTCCCAGCTGTCGCCGAGGTCATAGAGATAATGGATCGACTTGGCGCCTGTCTCGTGAATGATATCGGAGAGCCGCGCCTCGCGGGCATCGATCGGCTGGGGGCCAAATTCACCGTCGGGATCAGGGATGCCCCAGCGCCCTTCGCCAGCTAGGAAATCGAAGAGGAGGCTGCTCGTCCCGACAAACGCGGCTGCGCGGCCCTATGCCCAGGCGCCTCCGATTGTCATTCCGATCTTTGATAGACTGGGCGTCAAACGCCATCCGGAACTCCCTCCCTTTGCGTCATAAGAACTGTCCCCACCATCGGGTTCATGATGTCGTTTGACGGCTGCTTCCGCCGGTGACGGGACGGAGGGAGGCCGAGCCGACCGGAGGGCCGTAACCGGCGGTCGGCGGCTTGATGACGCCGCTCTTCCGTTTGGCGCGGAGCCGGTAGCTGTCGCCGCGGATCGTCAGCACGTGGCTGTGGTGCAGGAGCGGTCGAGGATCGCGGTGGCAACCGCCACCTCGCCGAGCAGGCTGTCGAGCCAAATCGCGGATGCCGGAGAGCTGCAATCGCGGCAGCGAAGCAGACAGTGAAAACGCTGCTCGACAGGCGACAGCGAAGGCACTCCGGCATACACGAACATGTCATGCCTCCACGAAACGCGACACTAGGCTCGCACCCGAAAAAACGTGCGCCCGCACGAGCTTGCGCTAAGAAGCGGCTTGGCTGTTTAGCGAGGGCCGTCATTAAGCAACCAGCGTGCCAGAGTCATGTCCTGGACCAAGAGAGGCAAAAGAGGATACTTCACATCCGAATGCCCGTACTGTAGTGCCGGGGTGCGAACAGGCGCGTCATTAACCGGCCAATACTGAATGAAGTCCGACGTACGACCTTAGCGACCCGAGACTGCGGTCGACCGGATTGATCTCGTCGTCGACGATAAACGACCACCTAACACCGTCCTTTTGCGGCTGCTCCTCAATGAGCGGCAGTCCAGTCTCCCTGGCGCTGCAGCCTCTCTCGGGCAGCTTTCACAGCTTGCGTTGTAAGCGACTGCAGCGACTCATCGCGCATCACTTCCAGATCTCTGAGCCCGCGCATCAGCACCGGCACCGCATTTGACAGTGCCGTTTCGACTGAAACGCGATCCTCTCTACGAGATCGCCTGGTTGAGGTCGCATAGTCGAGGTCTATCGAGACGTCCTAGTTCGATCCACCTGCTTTTTACCCCAGGTGCTGCTTAGCCCTACACGGCTTTGCGACATGCCATTTCAGACTCTCCGCGAAATATAGCCTCGGAACCTCAAGCATGATCAATAACCGCATGGCCCCATCCCTGCGCATCTATCTTCGTAAAATCCACCACACACTCTCGGCCGCCCAAATCGCCCCCTTGAAGAACAAAATCGCCGCCATGCAAGCGATCTCGCACGTACTGCTGCGCCCTGCCTCTCCGACCAATCGCTGATTGAGCGCGATAGCACCATTGTGGCGGCCTGCCGTTCGCGTCCCACCGGCGATCAGCGATCTGTTTCCCCTCGGCTCGCGAATACTATCGCCGCAAAATTGCCATCGGGGCACCTACCGGAATCTGGCAGACTGAATAATCCGCCGCCAGCATTGCGCAAGAACGCCGGTTCCGGGATTTGGACTTCCTTGCCATCGCGTTGCTTCGATCGACTTCTGCCATTCTGGAAACACGAATGAAGCGCGCGTGACTTCGACCGCTGTAGCGGAAGTTAACGTCCTGCTCCAACAGCCATTTGCACAGCGATAGAACCAGCGATTCATACTGATTGTAGAAGCGGCCTCGTCGTCATCGAACTATCTCCCCACGAACGATCCTGACCGATCTGAACGAGATACCCCGGGTCTCCCAGCGTTCCGTGATGGAGATTTTTGGATTGACGCCCGCTCAGGCTCGACTCGCATCGCTGTTGGTGGCGGGAAAGTCTCTGGAAGAAATCGCCCTTGATATGAACATTTCGTCCGGAACCGCGCGCAACCATCTCAAGGCGGTCTTTTTGCGAACAGGGACCAGGCGGCAGGCTGAGCTGGTCTCTCTGTTGTCTCGATTGCTACAGCCCTGGCCAGCTTAACTCTTCCGCCGCTGCGCTCTAGTCCGCTGTATGGATCATCTGTTTCCAGGTTTTCGAACATGGAAAGCCGCGGACTGGGGTGATGAAGCTTTCAGTTTATTACTTGATGCTGACGAGCCCTCGGCCAGAGCACTCGCAGTCGCCCATGGCAATTCGTGGCCTTTAACGAGACCGTCTCAATGTTCCCGAAGCCGAAATCCGTATTGCTGCCCAACACCTACGCCTTCGAATCCGAGCCGATGGTGAAGCCTACGGGCTTTCGCGAATACGACGCGCGCTGGTTGTTCCAAAAGGAGATCAACCTGATGGGTGTGCAGGCGCTCGGCATGGGGCTGGGCGTGCTGATCGCCGAGCTCGGGGTGAAGCAGGAGATCGTCATCGGCCACGACTTCCGTGGCTATTCGGCCTCGATCAAATACGCGCTGATCTCCGGCCTGATGGCTGCGGGCTGCAAGGTGCACGACATCGGCCTTGCGGTGACGCCGATGGCCTATTTCGCGCAGTTCGATCTCGACGTGCCCTGCTGCGCGATGGTGACCGCCTCGCACAACGACAATGGCTGGACCGGCGTGAAGATGGGCGCCAACCGTCCGCTGACCTTCGGCCCCGACGAGATGACGCGGCTGAAGGAGATCGTGCTCAACGCCGAGTTCAAGAACAAGGCCGGCAGCTCCTACCAGTTCCACGAGAGTTACCCGGCGCGCTACATCGCCGACCTCACCAGCCGTCCGAAGCTCAAGCGCAAGCTCAAGGTCGTCGCGGCCTGCGGAAACGGCACGGCCGGCGCGTTCGCGCCGCAGGTGCTGGAAGCGATCGGCTGCGAGGTGATCCAGCTCGATACCGAGCTCGACCACACCTTCCCGAAGTACAATCCGAATCCGGAAGACATGGAGATGCTGCACGCGATTCGCGATGCGGTGCTGCACCACAAGGCCGATGTCGGCCTGGGCTTCGACGGCGACGGCGACCGCTGCGGCGTCGTCGACAACACCGGCGAGGAGATCTTTGCCGACAAGGTCGGCGTGATGCTGGCGCGCGACATGTCAACGATCCACAAGGATGCGCAGTTCATCGTCGACGTGAAGTCGACCGGCCTGTTCGTCACCGACCCCGTCCTGCAGAAGCAGGGCGCCAAGGTCGCCTATTGGAAGACCGGCCATTCCTACATGAAGCGCCGCACCAACGAGACCGGTGCGCTCGCAGGCTTCGAGAAGTCCGGCCACTTCTTCTTCAACAAGCCGTATGGCCGCGGCTATGACGACGGCCTGGTGTCGGCGATCGCGATCTGCGACATGCTCGACCGCGCGCCGGGCAAGTCGATGGCGGACCTGAAGAACGCGCTGCCGAAAACCTGGTCGTCGCCGACCATGTCGCCGCATTGCGCCGATGAGACCAAGTACGGCGTCATCGACCAGGCGGTGAAGCATTTTGAAGGTTTGCAGGCCAAGGGCGCCAAGATCGGCGGCCAGTCGATCCGCGATCTCGTCACCGTCAACGGCGTACGCGTCACGGTCGAGGACGGCAGCTGGGGCCTGGTGCGCGCGTCCTCCAACAAGCCCGAGCTCGTCGTCGTGGTCGAAAGCCCGGTCTCCGAGCAGCGCATGCACGACATGTTCGAGATGGTGAACAGCGTGCTGCGCACGCATCCCGAAGTCGGCGCGTACAATCAGACGATTTGATGACGTCTTCCCCCGTAGGTCCGTCGGCTTATATCTACGCCTCCGGAGAAAAAGCTGCTTCTTCAGCGCGCCAAAGCTGTCCTAAGCTGCCCCTACCGTGGCCAGAAATCTCTGCACTTCCAGCCTCATGGGCCGCTCAGGTCCGGAGGTCGCGGATATATTCCGTCGCTACGGTGCTGCCTGGCAAGAGCAGCACTGGGCTTCGCTATCGACTGAACGACGCGCAGCTATGACTGCAATCGAGCGCTGCCGAACTTCAGCGCCCGGAGGCCATGTCGGGCAGTGCGACCGCTGTGGTGAACGACGGATCGCTTACAACAGCTGCCGTTCCCGCAGTTGCCCCAAGTGCCAGTGGCTCGCCCGAGCGGAATGGATCGAGGCTCGGCGGGAGGAGCTTATCGATACGCAGTATTTCCACGTCGTCTTCACCGTTCCCGACGAGATCGCCGCGATTGCCTTGACAGCCGACGCTTCCGTATCCCGGCTGTCGTTGATGACTTCACCCGGGAATGCATCGCATTGGTGGCCGACACATCGTTGTCGGGGATCCGGGTGGGTCGTGAGCTCGATGCCGCGATCGCCCGACGAGGCCGCCCAACGATGATCGTCAGCGACAACGGGACCGAGCTCACCAGCATGGCTATCCTGCGTTGGTCGCAGCTCACCCGGATCGAGTGGCACTACATCGCGCCGGGCAAGCCGCAGCAGAATGCCTCGTGGAAAGCTTCAATGGACGACTGCGCGACGAGCTGTTGAACGAGACGTTGTTCTCGTCACTCGATCATGCTCGGGAGCTGCTCGCCGAATGGCAGGACGATTACAACACCGTTCGTCCGCACAGCGGGATCGGCAACCTGCCGCCATCAACTTACGCCAGGCTAACAGCGTCCGACATGCAATGGGACGGGACGCTGCGCTGTGTCGAGGGCTCCGCGCCCCGTCCCGTTGCATCACCAAGCCACACAGGCTCAAATGACCAAAGGATTCCGCCCATCGCTGGATGACCTTTGGGGCTCAGGTCAGCTGGTTTCGTTTAGAGATGTTCGGGCAGGCCTTCAATCTGCTCGACATTGAAAACACTGTAACCCTTCATGAACGGAATGGACCGCGTTTCATCTTCGCCAGTCTCGACATTGGATTCAGTGCGCGCTGGGGCCGCGCGATACGCCCGCTGCCATTACCGGCATTCCAAGGCTTGATCCAGGGTCGCACGCCGTCTTCGAGCTCGCGGACGATTTGGTCGGTGATGCTTTGACAGATGTCTGCTTTCATTGTCGTTGCCTTTTATGGCTTGAGGGTTGCGCATGCAACCGACTAGCCACGCGGCAATGAGTGTGGGTTGGCAGTCAGGACTAAAAAGCACGGGGTGGTGCGGGCCGGACCCCGGACGCTTGGTCCGGGGGACTACAAGGCCTGTGCTTTTTGGCCGTGACGGGCCGGGGCCGCAGGCCCCTCGACCAGTTTCTCGGTTCGGAATATCGCACTTATCCTTCATAAGTAGCCGTCTTTCCGTCGGCACTCTGCGGCGAGAACGCGGACTTGCATCTAAATGGTAGGCGATAGCCAGTGTTTTAACCGATCGAGGGAATGGCATGCTTCGACACATGAAGCCTCGTGCGCTACTGGCCTGGAACGTCCGTCGGATCCGCCTCAAACGTGGTATGTCGCAGGAACGATTGGCTCGCACGGCTGGGATCGACCGTTCCTACTTGGCCGGTCTTGAGCGCCAATCGAAAAATCCGACGATTGATGTTCTCGATCGCATTTCCGAAGCGCTCGGCGTTCATCCGTCCGATCTCTTTGTTGAGCCGTCGAGCTGTGCGAGCATTCTCAAGACTTCGCCCCACCGGCCTAAGCGGCCGCGTCTGCTTCGCAAGAAGGGGTAGCCATTCATACGGCGACGGGAGAGCAAGACAAGCCATCTCGATAACGCGACGCCGGTCGGCAGGATTATGCAACGCCCACAATGTTCTCCCATGAGGCACGTCTCGTCGAAGGCATAGCACGAAGCCATAACGACATGCACGAATATACTTTGGTCTCTAATCCCGACAGGTTCTTTCGCCGAATGACAGCAAGCCGCTCGCCCGCTACGGCGCCCTGGAGGGCGCGCTTCGCGAGCGGCCTGCTCGGACTCGCGGCAGCTGATTCAGGAGACACTAGGGTGCGCTTCGGTAACATTGTCATCTGAGGCAATATGAAGGGGCAGTTTTCCATGGCGCGCGACACAGCACTATTGTGGGCATGCGATTTCTCTGAGTGCGCACGACAGATGTCGAATGCATGCGTGCCTGTTCCCTCCTTCCTATCCTAGCACCGCAGAAGCGCGCCACGGACTTTCTCCAATTTGGATTTACGGAATAACGACTTACGGATGGATGAGATCTGCTGCCCTCTCTCCGATCATTATAGAAGTCGCGTTGGTATTCCCAGCGATATGACGAGGAAAGATGGAGGCGTCCGCGACCCACAAGTTTTCGGTGCCCCTCACCTTAAGAGAAGGGCTGAGAACCGCTCGATCGTCTGCTCCCATGCGGCAAGTCCCGACCGGATGAAAGAAGGGGACAGTTGCTTTGCGAATGTAGGCTTCGTCAGCTTCCCGCCCAGCCCCCGATGCTGGCGCTTCGCAAAACTTCAGGACATGAGAGCCGAATGGGGGCATAGAGCAGATCTTCCGGACCCAGTCTAGCCCGCGCATAACTCCCTCAAAGTCATCCCGATGATCGAGCAAGCGGGGAAAGATGGCAATTGGAGCGAGAGGATCGTTCGATTTGAGTTCAAGATGGCCGGTGCTTTTCGGGTGATTGATGTTCACCAGGATGGTTACCAGGTTAGCTTTCGGGACTTTCAGTTTTCCATCAGCTTTAGTCAAACCGAACGGGAAGAGATGAAATTGAAGGTCTGGCTCAGCGAGCTCAGGACTCGATCTTAGAAACGCCAGGACTTGCGCCGTAGGCACACTCAGGAACCCTGACCTTCTAAAGGCCCACTCCGTCAAGGCTAGTGCGCGCTTTATGGGATGCGATAGTCCATTAGCGGTTTCGATATCGAGTTCAGCAAGGACATACAGTCCCGGGTGTTCCATTAAATTCCGTCCCACCTCAGGACTTTCGACGCGCGGCACGATGCCATGCTTCTTGAGGTGAGCCGGATCACCTATGCCCGAAAGCATCAATAAGTGCGGGGAATTGATGGAGCCAGCCGAAAGAATAACACCCTTTCTTGCGATGAAATCGATGTGTTGTCCGCGATGCGTGGCGGCAACGCCCGTCGCGCGCGTCTTGTCAAACAGAATGCGGCGAACGATCGTGTCATCCAAGAACTTCAGGTGAGTTGCTGACAGCTTTGGCCTTACGAAAGCCTCGAAGGCCGAAAGCCGACGCCCGTCGCGAGTCGATCCTTGGTTCCAGGCAACTCCCTCGTGCGAGGCACCGTTCAAATCCTCATTGAAGGGAATGCCAGTGGCTTGAAAGCTGTCGATAACCTTTTGAGAGATGGGGTGACGCCAACGTAAAGCTGAGACACGCTGAGGTCCGAGCCCTCCGCGAAAATGATTGTCTCTGTCCTCATCGGCCGTCTCCATTTTTCGGAAGTACGGCAACACGTCTTTCCATCCCCATCCTCTGTTGCCCAGCGCCTCCCAAGCGTCATAGTCCCGCGCAGCGCCGCGGATGAAGATCATCCCATTTATGGCGGATGAACCTCCCGGCACCTTGCCACGGGGCCAGTCCTCGACCACACCGCCCCTGCTCGGATCTGGCTCCGTCTTGTAAGCCCAGTCGTACCGTCTATTCCCGATCGTATAGACGAGGGCGCCCGGAACATGAGACAGATTGAAACGCTCCTTCTTCCCGGCCTCCAGCAATAGGACCGATTGTTTTCGCTCGACCAAGCGCGCCGCCAGAGGGCATCCCGCGCTCCCGGATCCTACGACAATGTAGTCAAACTCCATGCTGTTCACTCTCCAAATAGGAGCACCATTGGATGGTCGGGCAGTCCTGCAAAGTCATTGATGGTGCGGATCTAATTCTGTCAGATGGCAAGCCGCCGATTCATCCCGTCCGCGTGCCGCGAGTGGCGGATCATCAAAGGCGCACTTGTCGAGCGCGAACGGGCAGCGGCGCCTAAAACTGCAGCCTGCTGAGATGTTGATTGGGTTGGGCGGCTCACCTTCCAAGAGGTAGGTCTCAGCCTTGAATGGACGCTCCTCAACCGCCGGTACCGCGCTCAAGAGCGCGCGGGTATAGGGATGTCTCGGCTTGATGAATGTGGTTCGATTGTCAGCCAGCTCTACCACGCGCCCGAGATACATCACGGCGATGCGATTGCAGGCTCGCCGCACCATTCCCAAGTCGTGTGAAATGTATATGTAGGTCATTCCGCGTTGATCCTGAAGCCGCTGAAAAAGCGCGAGAAGCTTGCGCTGTTCGACCGGGTCGAGCGCCGATAGCGTCTCATCAAGAATGAGTAATTCGGGATCGAGGACGATGGCCCGGGCGATACTCACACGTTGACGCTGCCCGGCGCTCAATCCGACCGGAAGTTTGCCGAACAAGTCGAGAGACAGTCCAACTTCCTGCATGGTCGCCGCGACGCGATCGCGGATTTCGGAACGCGACATCCCTCCATGGACGTAGAGGGGTTCGGCTATGGTTCGCCCGATCGAAAGATGAGGCGGAATGGAGCTAAACGGATCCTGCAGGAGAAGCTGGAATTTCCTGCGAAGGGTCAATAGGCGCTTGGCTTTCATAGGCGCGATATCTTCGCCCATGAACAATATCTGTCCTGAATCCGGGACCTCCAGACGGCTCAGGAGACGCGAAAGCGTTGATTTCCCGCATCCCGACTCGCCGACGATGGCCAAATTGTCACCCCGTCGGACATCGAACGAAGCGTCCCGCACCGCGTGCACGAACTGGTTTGCAAAGAGCTTGTTTCTATCCCTCGTCGGATAACTCCGGCTGACGTTCCGCACCGACAGAATGACGTCCTTGGCGGCAGGTGACGGCTCATCTGCTACGGTCTCAGTCGAGCTCTGCCATATGCGGGGGATGTCAGCTATCAGCTGCTTGGTATAGGCATGTTGCGGAGCCGCGAGCAATTGCTGAACGCTTTGAGTCTCGACGACGCGGCCGCCTGCGAGAACAAGAACTCGGTGCGCGATTTCGTTGATGACCCCGAAAGAAGAAGAAACGAACAGGACCGCCGTTTTGAAATCCCGCTGCAACTCGCGCAGGAGCCGGAGGATTTGAGCAGCGACGGTAACGTCAAGAGGTTGCGTTATGTTGTCAGCGACCAGAAGGTCCGGGTTCGTCACGAGCGCATCCACGATCAGGGCGCGCTGCATCATTCCGCCGCTGAACTGGAACGGAAATTCCTCAAATCGCTGTTTCGCACCCGGCATCTTTACGGCATCGAGCAGGCGTATGACACGTCCCTCTGCTTCGCCATTGGAGATACCAGGCTCGATGGATCTAAGTTTTTCGACAATTTGCCGACCAACCGGAAGGGTTGGATCGAGAGCATTGCCGGGATCGGAACCTATGTAGGCGATCTTGCGCCCGCGGAGCGCTTGCATTTGTGTCCGGGGTAGTTTCAGAAGATCATTGCCACGATAGGCGATAACGCCCGTTTCGATTTTGAGCGGACTGGTGACCCACCTGACAAGCGCGCGCGACAGCACCGTCTTTCCCGAGCCGCTCTCACCGATAATGCCGAGGACTTCGTTTTCATCGATACTCAGGTTGACATCGGTGAGCACGGCGCGCGTTCCGCGCGACCCGAGATCGAGGGTTACGGTCAGATTGCGCACATCAAGAATGTTGACCGGCGATATCATCCGAATCCCAGCAAGATCTTGTTGCGAGACCGCTCGAGAGCTCCTCCCATGATGTTGATGCAACCGAGTGTGATCGCGAGCAGGAGGCCCGGCACCGTGGTGATCCACCAGGCATTCAAAATGTACTTCGTGCCATCGGCGATGATGGTGCCGAATGTCGGGGTGGGTGGTTGGATGCCGATCCCGATAAAGCCCAGCACAGCCTCGAAAATCATCATGCGCGCAATGTCCAGGATTGCGACGAAGGCGATCGGAGGCAAGATATTGGGTGCGATATGAACGAGTAGGACTCGCGCGTCTGAGGCGCCAAGAATCTTTATCGCTCGAACATACTCTTTGCGGCGCTCGGACAGGGTCACACTGCGCGCCACGCGGGAATACGCGGGCCAGCCGGCTAGAATCAAAACAAGAATGATGGCCAGCGGGGTCGGGCGTGAAACGCCGAGGATTGTGATCGCCAGAATGATCGCGGGAATCGACATCTGCGCGTCTGTGATCCGCATCAAGAGCAAGCCGACCCATCCGCCGAAATAACCTGAGATCATGCCGATGGCCGAGCCCAGGGTGAACATTCCCGCAACGCTCGCTATTCCGATCAGCAGGGCATTGCGAAGACCGATGAGCGAGCGCGTAAACAGATCACGACCGAGTTGGTCGGTGCCAAACAGGTAAGGCCAGCTCGAATGATCCAGCAGCGCCGGTGGCAGGAATTTCTTGCTGACATTGAATTGGGTCGGCGACAGATCGAGAACGTAGGGACCGAGGACGGAAAGGATGATCAGCAGGCAAAACAGCGCAAATCCAATCTTGAATTCATTTGTCCGCCATGCCTGGGCGAAGATGCTGGCCGCGATGCCGCGACCTCGTGTTGCCGCCGGGCTATCGGTCTTGGACGCAAGTTCCGGCGACGCTAGTATTGTAGCCTCCTGTCAATTGCCATGGCTGTAAAGTCGACGAGAATATTGACCAACACCAAAGTCGCACACGAGAGGATCGCGATGGCCTGGATCACAGGGAAATCCCTTTGGAAGACGGCGTTGATCATCAGAAGGCCGACGCCGGGATAGTTGAAGACGTATTCCACGACGAACAGGCCACCAAGCAAGACCCCAATCGCTTGTATCCCGAGCACATTGAAGACGGGAATGCTCGAATTGCGCAGTACGTGCGCGACGATCATTCGACCGCGCGAGAGACCGCGAATTTCGCCCTGGGACACATATGGCTCGACAAGATTTCCGCTCACCGAGACCGAGATGGACCGGATGAGGGTCGGAGCAAGCTCGATCGCGAGAACAATGGCGGGCAAGATTGCGTAGCTCGGCCCCTGATAGCCGATTGCCGGCAGCCATCCGGCCTTCGCAGAGACTAGAAAGATGAGAACGAGGGCTAACCATACGTTGGGGAGTGAGACCAGGACGGAAGCCACATGCAGTGCAAGCCGATCAGGCCATCGTCCTGATCTCAACCCCGCGGCTATGCCGATCGGGAGCGCGCTTGCCAAGGCAAACAGGAATGCAAGGCCAGCAAGGAGCAGGCTGTAGGGCAGGCTGGTTGTGATGAGGCCCGACACCGATGCACGGTTGGCGGCATCGAAAGTCGAGCTGCCTCGCGAGCCGCCAGTGCTACCCCCTTGTGCGCTTCTGACGAAGGAGCTCCCGAAATCCCCTGTTACGATTTGCGCGGCATAGCGGCCGAACTGAACCGGGATTGGATCCCTCAGGCCCATATCTTTTGCGGTCTGCTCTGCAACAGCTGCTGATACCATCGGCCCCAGCATCATACGCACAGGGTCGCCGGGAACGACGCGCAATAGCGTAAAGATTAGCATCGCCACGAGGACGACCAATATCAGCCCCTGGGCAATGCGCCGAATGAAGAAGTCGAGCGCAAACAGCATACCGGCTCCTGCCTTCTGCCAACGGGTGTTGCGGCGGCCCCTTAGCTCAGGTCCGCCTTGCTCAGATCAATCGGCCCGTTGGGAAAATAGTATGCCCCGGTCAGATTCTTGGCCGCGCCATGGAACGTCACGGCAGAAAAGAGCGAGAAGCTCGGAACCTTGCTTGCGAGCGTGGGAAACGTCTCATTCTTGAAGACCCTGAGGCGCTCCTCGGGGGTCGTGGCGCCGCGTTCCTTGTCCAGCACCGCATCAATTTCCCCATCGTTGATCCCGGTGATCAGCGCGGCGCTTGAATGCCAGTTCGGTCGGAGCACGAGGTCCGGCTCCGGCGATCCCGTCATCCAGCCGACGTCGCACATGTGGCCCTGACCTTGGCCGTCAGCGCGGCGATAAATCGCCTGCTCCCACGCGGCCGGTTCAAGGACGGTCAGGCGAACATCAATCCCCTGTTCGGCAAGCATCGCTGTGATCAGCTCGCCATACTCTTTCGTCTTCGGGTAAAATCCGATCGAGGTGATATATTCGAGTTGCGGCAGCCCCTTCCCTTTGGGAAACCCCGCCTCGGCGAGAAGCCTCTGGCAGGCATCCGGATCGAACTTTGGATAATTAGGAATATCCGTGAAGCCGAACTTCGTTGGCGAAATATAGCAGTTTGACGGTGTGGCGGCCTCACCCATCAGGGACAGGATTTGATCACGGTCGATCGCGTGGCAGACTGCGCGACGAATGCGGGCGTCGTTGAAGGGAGGCTTGTTGCACCGGAAGTGCAAATATTTGTTCTCGGTCGTCAGCGCCTTAAGCGTGGTGACTTTCGGGTTGCTTGACAGCGAGGCATATTGCTCGGGCTCGAGTCGTTCGGCAATGTGATATTCGCCATTCAGCAGACCCAGCACGCGCGTGTTGGCGTCCGGAACGTAAGCATAGACGATCCGATCGATCTTGGGGCGTCCACCGTAGAATTCATCATTTGCTTCGAGGTTGTTCCTGTCTCCGTGCGTTCCCGCATATTTGAACGCGTTCGTGCCGATCGGACGCTTTTGAAGGAGTGCGGGATCGGCAACATCCTTCGCTGACAGGATTGGAAGGAAGCTCGAAATGAACCAGAAGGCAGACGCGGGGTAGCCGTGTTTTTCAGTCTTCAACCGAACCGTCAGATTGTCGACGACTTCGACATCAACGCGGCCCGGATAAAGGGCGGATGCAGGGCGCGCTGGATTGGAGGCATATTCCATGGTCGCCTTGACGTCTTCGGCACCGAACTCCTTGCCGTCGTGGAATTTGACGCCGTCCCGAAGCTTGAACTCCAGAGTGTGTGCATCAATCAGCTTCCAACTGGTGGCGAGGTCCGGGGTCAGCTCTTCAGACTTGCCTTCCCGCATTTCGCAGCGCGTCAGATGATTGAAGACGAACTTTTCGAACTTCAACTGCCCCAGGGTCGTGTGAGAGGTCGGATCCCAGTTTCCGGTGACCGGGCCCATCGACGCCAGCACGACGGTTTTAGTTTGCGCTGCCTTCGCCGGGAGCGGCTTGAGACCCGCTCCGCCAGCCACGGCAACTGCTCCGGCTCCTGCAAGCAACTCTCTCCGTGTTACCATTTCGAGTCCCCTCTTCTTGCGTTAGACGCCCAAACAGCGCGCTTAATGAGCGCTCTGTTCACATAAATTGGTCCAGGTGCCACGCTTTCCAGCGCGATGCTGATCTCCGTCATCTCACCGGCGAGATGATCAAGCTGGTGCGCGCAAACCTTCGCGCCTTCACGAAGAGAGCACTTGCGCGCAGCGGCGGGGCCCGGTGATAGTCCGCGGAAGAGGCCGTTGGGACGAATGTACCTATGGCCCATGTCACAACGCCTCCGTTCTCAGGCAACTCGGTAGTGGTTGATCACGCCTGGATCAGGGTCAAGGCCAAGCCCCGGCCCTGTCGGCACGGCAACCTTCCCATTGACCGGAAGCGTAGCACCGCCGTAGATCTCGGCCTCGAAATCGCAATAGAGCCGTTCGAGCATCGGTACCGATCGCTGCGCCGCATTGAGGTGCATTGTCGCGACCTGGCCGGGGCCGAAGATTGCACAATGCGGAACGAATTCGATCGCTTCAGCTTGACAGAGCGCGGCGATCTTCAAGAGCTCGGAAATGCCGCCGGCTTTGGCGACATCAGGCTGCGCAATGTCGATGGCCCCTGCGGCGATCATCGCAGCAAAGTCATGCAGGCTGCCGGCATTTTCGCCGGCTGCGATGTGATGCCGGCCGGTTGAACGAATGCGTGCCAGCCCAGCATAGTTTTCCGGGGGCCAGACCGGCTCCTCCAGCCAGTACAGATTGAGAGGCTCGAGAAGCCGATCGTATTTGAGCGCCTCCGCGACCGGCCATGGACAATTGGTATCCAGCATGACGGCGGCCTGCGACCCCGCAGCCTCGACCGCTGCGCGGATTTCGTTTTCCGTGATCTCGTGCAGCTTGATGTAGCGATATCCGCGCTCAATTGCCTGGCGGGTGGCCCTGACGACATCGTCGCAGTTGCCATAGCGCATCAGGCTGGCATAGACCTCGACTTCGCTGTCGAATGCACCGCCTAACAATGCGGTGAGCGGCAGTCCGGAAATCTTGCCGAGGATGTCCCACAGGGCGATGTCGACCGCCGAGACGCCATAGACGATAGGGCCCACGCGGCCGAAATTCTGTAGCTGGAATTCCAGGTCATATTTGATTTTGCCGATTTCCCGGGCGTTGCGGCCGATCACGAGCGGTAACACGCGCGTCTCGATCATCGACTTCAGCGACTTGTCCTCGCACCGCGAGAAGGCTTCGCCCCAGCCCACGATGCCCTGCTCGGTTTCCAGCCTCACCAACAACGTGTCGAACTGCAGTTTCGGCGCTCCGCCGAAGCTCCAAGGTGGGACTCCGCCGGATTCGAACGGAATCGATAACAGGATCGCATCCGCCTTTACGATCTTGTGAGATGCGGCTGACGGCGAGAGGCCCTGCAGACCAGCGAGGCGAACGCGATCCTTGTTTTCGGAAATACTCACGCACGGCCCAGTTGCTGATTGTTGACAATTAACAAACAGCACGAATTCTCTGGTGTCAATGGCGAATGTTCGCCAATATCTGCCGGGACCCAGAACGAACATTCCGCGCAAACGCGGTTGGAGGAAAAATGGCTGCTGAGATCATCTCGGGATTAGTCGAGAAGCGCAGTTTGGACCGTGCGGCCGCCGATGTTGTCCGCCAGGCGATCACGAGTGGCGCGTTGGCGCCAGGAAAGCGACTGACAGAAACCGAACTCTCCACGGGGCTCAACGTGTCGCGCGGCACAATACGAGCGGCCCTGCAGCGGCTCATGAGCGAGGGCCTCGTGAAGCAGAAGCCTTACTCAGGCTGGGAAGTCGCGAGCTTGACATCCAGGGATGCATGGGAGCTGTACACACTTCGATCCAGCCTGGAGGGCCTCGCCGCGCAGCTCGCTGCCGCCAACCCGAGTCGGAGGCAACCGATCGAGGCGGCTTACGATGACATGAAGGCCGCCGCAAAAAGCCGTAACCAGAAGCGGATCAACGATAGTGACCTCGCGCTTCACAAGGCGATCGTTATCCTTTCGGGACACAACCGCCTCGCAGATCATTACGGATTGGTCGAACATCAGGTTCGCATGTACATGGCCTCTTCAAACGCAATCCTTGAACGGCCCGACATGGTCATCGCGAACCACGAGAAAATGGTCAACGCGCTGCTCAGGGGCGATGCGGCCGCCTCCGAACGTTACGCACGCGAGCACAACAAGACCTCAGGCGAGCTTCTGATACGGCACCTTCAGGAGACAGAAGCCAAACAGACCAGCAAAGCGGCTTCGCGTAAGCTCTAGGGAGGGAAGGCATGCGAGTCAGCGACCGCAAAATTCGCGCAGCCGGCTGGGCCCGATCTTCGTGACATTCGCCGCAGGCTCGAGGGGCAGCCGTGCTGGAGGACCGGCAACACAGCAACAACGCGTTGCCTTCCAGGTTGCAGATGCCATGCGTTCAGAATCGAGGACCCCTCCCGTTAGTATCGGTTACCAACCCAGTCTCCATGCCGAACGTTGCCGGAACGATCGGCCAGGCGATAAACGGGCCCTTGCTGATCGGCTCAAAATCTGCCGAGCGTACGATTGAAAGCCGCGGGATCGCGTCCTTCAGCCACCTGCGCACTGTTCTCTTTGGTTGTCCTCTGACAACGGACGCAATAGCGGAAGAGAGAGAGAGAGAGAGAGAGAGAGAGAGAGAGAGAGAGAGAGAGAGAGCGGAATTTGTCAGACGGTGAGTAGCCTCTAGTTGTCTTTTTCCCTCACGCACCTAACGCTTGAAATAACCTCGGTGTTGAAATACGTATGCCGGCCGAAGTCGGAGAAGCTGCCGCAACACAATTTATGGAGGGGCAAGAAAACACTTGGTCCCACAACTCACCATAGGGCTTCGAGCGTGGCTGTGGAATTTCGAGATCTACGCTGGGCGATCGCTGCGTCCCAGCATCGAAGCATCCGTCAAGCGGCAGAGACGCTTAGAATCAAGCAGTCGACGCTTAGTCGCTGTCTACGAAGTATCGAACACACGTTGGGCAGCAAACTATTCGAGCGCACCAACGGAGGTACGCGACCAACGATGGAAGGTCGAGAATTTCTCGAGGATGCCCGGCGCATCGTAGGCGAAGCTGAAGCAATGGCCGCTCGCCTCAAGACCCGCTCGCGTCGCGAGAGTGGTCGGTTGACCATCGGGATCCACACCTCCCTGTCAGCAGGCAATCTCCGAGCCACCCTCCTTGAGCACCGGCACCGCTTTCCCGATGTCGATAGACAGTTTGTCGACGGAGCGAGCGAGCATCTGATTTCGGACCTCGCCAGCTCAGCCATCGATTTCGCTGTGGTGGCGGATCCCAACCCGAATTGGAGCGGCAAGTCATTGGTGCTCTGGAGCGAACGTGTTGTTGCTGCCCTCCCTGCGAAACATCCTCTGGCAAGTCATGACGTAGTTCACTGGGGCGAACTGCGGCGCGAACCGCTTTTGATGTCACAGCGTGGCCCCGGACCGGAACTCCTCAAGCTTCTCATCAGCAAATTAGGTTCTTCCGATCCTTGCAAGCTGCTTCGCCATGACGTGGGGCTCGACCGTCTTCTCTCCCTGGTGGGCATGGACTTCGGTATTCTCCTCGCCCTGGAAAGTGCGACTGGCGCGACTTATCCCGGTGTCACCTTCCGGGAAGTGCATGATGCCGAGGGGCCGACGCGGCTGAGCTTCCGCGTCTATTGGCGGCAGTCCAACGGTAATCCATTAGTACGTCCGTTTCTCGACTTGATTCGTGAACGCTATCCAGATCTTTCCGCCGACCCGGGCGAGGGTTGAGCAGCATTACGCCGCGCCTTCGCAAAGGCTCGGTCGGTCGTCATGAACCGCTCGATCATCGGCGCGATCAGTTTGGCAGGCTCGATCGGCGTCGTCCCGCCTCCGCTACGCATCAGAATCTCGGCGTAGATTTTGAGATCCCTGAAGACCACCGCCGGCAGCTCGATCGTGAGCTTTACCGGCTTATCGTCTTCGAGCGGCCCAAGCTTGAGCTTCGTCATGGTGTTCCTCTCTTGCCGTAGGGCGCCAATACCAAATCGCGCGTTACGATCACGCGGACCGGGAAACCAGGCCGGATCGTCAACGTCGGCTGGATGTTGAGCTGGCGCTGCACGATCTGCTGGCCGGTCTGGCTGATGCTGTTGGATGCTCCGCTGCGGATCGCTTGAACGAGACTGTTCTCGTTCTGGCTCGTGCCCGCCTCGGCTCCGACGCTGAGCATGGTCGAGAGAACGGCGGCCTTGAACAGCATGCCCCAATGGTTGTCGACCTCGTCCTCGAGCCCGGCATAACCACCGGTGTCGGCGCCGGGCTGGCGCTCCAGCACGATCGAGTTACCGTCAGGCATGATGATGCGGGTCCAGACCAGGAGGATGCGGCTCTGGCCGAACGCGACGGAGCTATCGTATTGGCCGATCAGCTTCGCACCCTGCGGCACCAGAAGATATTTGCCGGAAGGACTGTCGTAGACCGCCTCCGTGACCGCGGCGGTGACTTGGCCGGGCAGATCGGAGTGGATGCCCGTGATGAGCGCTGCCGGAATCACGGTGCCCGCCTGTATGACATAAGGAGAGACTTTGGCCTCGAGCCGGTCCGGACTGACCGTTCGCTTATCCGTCGACGCATTGAGGAAGGCCGTCTTGCGGTCCTGCATGTTCTGGGCAGATCCGGCGTCGACGGGTGGCGTCACGGTCGGGGACGACGCAGACGCGGTCGAGCTATTCGGAATGATTTGGCCGACGCTCTGCGGCTGCTGAACCGTCTGGGCGAAGAGTCGGCTGACGCGTGCGGCTTCGATCTCCTGCGCTATGTGCTGGGCCTCCGGATCAGGTGTCGTTGCGGAGATCACGGTGTTTGGCGCAGCGCCTGCGTTGAGGATCGGCTTGCCGAGATCGCCGGGCAGCGGCGGTCCGAGCGGCGGCGCTTGACGTGGCAGGCCGGTATAATCCTTCGGTAACGCAGCGAGACCCTCGGCCGAAGGGCTATTCTGGGTGCTGAGCAACTCCTGGCCGGTCTGCGCCTTATTGCGGGTCTGAAGGGCGTAGCCGAGCGCTCCCGCGACAGCGAGGGCCGACACCGCGCCGAGACCGATCAGGATCTTGCGCGAGAGGCGTGTGACAGGTGGCCGCTCGCCGCGGAGCCGAAGATCCGGCGGCGCGACGGGTGGGATGTCGCTTTGACGTTCGTCTTCACCACCTATCGCCATGCGCGTGGCCTTCCATCAGTGCGAACTATCCGCACGCGCCGCTCGCTGTCCTTGTCGCCAAGTCGTAGTTCGGCGGCGGCGAACAGGCGATCGACGATGTAGTAGTTGCGGTTCGCGCGATAGTTGACCAGCTCGGAGCCGCCGGCCGGCCCAATGACGAACAGCGGCGGCATTTCGCCCTGAACGATCCCGCTGGGGAATTCGATATAGACCTTGTTGCCGTCATCGAAGGCGCGCAGCGGACGCCAGGCCGGATCATCGCCCTCGATCGCGTAGCGGAAGTTGATCGCGGCGAGATCGACGCCGGCCGCAATGGGGGCTGCGGTCTCAGCCGCTGCATTCTGCCGCCGAAGTGCAATCAGTTGGTCCTCGGGATACTGCCAGGAGACCGAGGCCATGTAGGTCTTCTCCGTCGAGCGCAGCTCGAGGAGATAAGTCCGCCGGTCGGTGTTGATCACGAGATTGGTGACCAATTCCGGCCGCGTCGGCTTGATCAGGATATGGATCTTCCTGGTCGCGCCCGCCCCGCTCTCGGTATCGCCGATGATCCAGCGCACGGTGTCGCCGGCGGCGACCGGTCCGGAGCCGACGAGCTGCTCGCCCTCCTGCAGGGCGACGTCGGTGATCTGGCCGGGCGCCGTATAGACCTGATAGAGGGCTCCGCCGGAGAAAGGATAGACTTGGACCGCATTGATAAAACCAGTGCGCATTGGCTGTACCCGTGCCGCAGCGTTGGCCTGTTTGACGCGAAGCCTGGGATCAGCGGCCTCCGGGACGCGCTTGGCCGCAGTGAGCGGTTTCAACTGCCCGGGCAGCGGAAGAGGCTTTGGCAATTCCACGATCTTGACGGGCGACGGCGGATCGGCGGTGAGCGTTGCCGGCTCTGCGGTGTCGTAGTTGATGTCGGGCGGGATGAAATTATGTGCACAGCCGCCGAGCGTCGCGACGGACATCAGCAAAGCTGCAAGTGCGGATTTACGAAAGTACGTATCGCCGTCTTTCCGGTTTTGCTGAACGAGGGAGAGATGCGAAGCCGGACCGCCGGCAGTTGAGGAAAACGGCGGGGTCATTGTCCCAGCTCCTTTGACCAGTTGATGGCGTTGACGTAGATGCCGAGCGGATTCTTGCGCAGCCGATCGGCATCGGTGGGTGGCTGAATTGCGATGGTGAGGATCGCGGTCCAACGTGTGGTCCCAGCGAGCGCTCCGTCCTGATAGCGGTGCTCCACCCAGGCAACGCGAAAACTGTCGGGCGAAGCGCGAATGACGCTGGAGACGTCGATTGCGACCTGCTGCTTGCCGAGGCTGGCGAAGGGATCATTGGCGCGCGCGTAATCGTTCAGCGCCATCGCGCCCGCCGTGGTCGTAAAATCATACGCCTTCAGCCAATTCTCCCGCACGATGATCGGATCGGCCGGAAGCGAGCGCACCATCACGACGAAGTGGGCGAGATACCAGGCAATCTGCGGATCGCTCGGCCTGTAGTCGGCTACAGCCGGCGTTACGGCTTGTGCCTCGCCGAGCTTGTCGACCTGCACCACCCAGGGAACGACGGTGCCATGGGTGGATTCCCAGACGAGCCCACCGGCGAGGCCGCAAGCGAGCATCAGCGAGCCGAAGGCCATCAGCCGCCAGTTCTTCGCTTGCACGCGCGCGGAGCCGATGCGATCGTCCCAAACCTGCGCGGCGCGCTGATATGGGGTTTCGGGTTCGGGCGTGCGACCATAACGGACCGACGATCGCCGAAAGACTGACATTCGCTATTCTCCTCCCTTGAGGTCGACGGAGTGTCCGCCGCCATGGCTGTCGCCAGATTTGAGGGCTTGCGCGGCTGTCTGCGCACCGTGAATGACCGTCTGATTGCGCTTGACCCGCTGGGCCCAGGCGGGCGGACCGCTGTCGTTCGCCGCTTGAGATGTGGCTCCATCGTTTGCGGCCTCGCCGCTTCCAATGGTCCCCATCGTCGAGGAGCCACCGGTATTTGCGACCCCGGACCGGGCGCCTGATGCGAAGCTCTCCGTCATCGAGCCGGTCGCTTGCGCAACGGCGCGTCTGACGGGAGTTGCCGCCGCACCGGCCACGGCGCGGCCGGCGCCGCCGAGACCTGAAGCGACGCCGCCAGCGCCGGACCGGCCAGCCGATGCGAGGCTGTAGGCGGATGACATGCTGCCCGCCATCGCCGCACCACCACGTGCTGCCGCAGCAGTGCCGGAGGCTGCTGCCATCGCGCCCCGCCCCGCGAGCCCAAGCGCCGCGCTCCCCGCCATCGCCGTGCCGGCGACGGCAAGGCCGGTGCCGACGGCAGCGCCCGCGCCAAGCTGCGGCGCTCCTGACACCAGACCGGTCGCAATGCCGGGACCGAAGATGCCGAGGCCGAGCATGGCGAGCGCCGCGAGCACTACGGAGAGCGCCTGCTCGATCGTCGGCTGGCCGCCACCATAAGCAGTGGTGAACTGGGAGAAGAGCCCGGTGCCGATGCCGACGATCACGGCGAGCACCATCACCTTCACGCCGGAGGCGACGACATTCCCCAGCACCTTTTCCGCGAGGAAGGCGGTCTTGTTGAACAGGGCGAACGGAATGAGGATGAAGCCGGCGAGCGTCGTCAGCTTGAACTCGATCAGCGTGACGAACAGCTGCACCGCCAGAATGAAGAAGGCGATCAGCACCAACAGCCAGGACACCATCAGCACCGCGATCTGGACGAAATTGGCGAAGAAGCTGGTGAAGCCCATCATTTGGCTTGCTGCGTCCAGCAGTGGCTGCCCGGCATCTAAGCCAACCTGCGCCAGCCGGCCAGGCCGCAGGAAGTCCGCCGTCGAGATGGACGAGCCGCCGGCTTTCAGACCAAGGCCGGCGAAGCTGTTGAAGATGACGCCGGAGAGATTATTGAAGTTGGTGATGATGAAGGCGAAGAACCCGATATAGAGCGTCTTCTTCACCAGCCGCTGGAGAATGTCTTCGTCTGCGCCCCAGGCCCAGAACAGGCCGGCCAAGGTGATGTCGATGACGATCAGCGTCGAGGCGAGATAGGTGACCTCGCCTTTGATCAGGCCGAAGCCCGAATCGATATAGGTGGTGTAGGTATTGAGAAAGGTGTCGATGACGCCCACGTTGTTCATCCCTGGTCTCCTTACCTCACGTTGGTCGTCGATGGAGTGGCCGGCGCGACCTGCGGCAGAAGTGGCCGCGCCGACCTGCCGAAGAAGCGCGCGCGGTTCTCCTCCCAGACCGCCTGGCAGTGCGGATCTTCGGCATCCTGGGGACCAAGCGCGCGGCAGCGGCGCAGCTCGGCCGAAAGATCATCGGGAGCGGACACGGAGGGAGCATCGGATACAGGCCGTTCCGCCGGACGCCGATGAATGACGTGCAGTGCGGCGAGGAAAATCACAAACACGACGATCATCGCGCCTGCGCGAAGGATATCCGAGCGCTCCATGACCTGCGCCTCAGTTGCCGCGGAACATGGTGACGTTGCCGGGCTGATAGCCTCCGCGCGTCGAGAAGATCTTGTATTGCTGCTGGCCCTGCGATTCGGTCGCCGTCACACGCGCCTGCTCCAACGCATCCGCCCGTCCCTTCGCGGCGAGCACCGCGACGAGATCTGATAGCTGCTGGGAATGCAGGGCGAGGAGCTGGTTGCCGGCCTGAGCGGCCTGCAGGGCGCCACTTGCCGACTGGCTGGCGGTGACCAGCGAGCTCATGGCGCTGGAGTTGGTCGAGATATTGCCGACGACGCCGGCCTGCACCTTCAGCGAGTCTTCGAAAGCGCCCACCGAGTTCTGCCAACGACTTTGAGCCGCGGCAAACATTGTCGCATTGGACCCCGTAGCCGCCGCCGTGCCGTAGGTGCTGGAATAGGTTGTCTGGATGCGCTCAACGTTGAAGGCGATGTTCTGGGCCTGGCTCAGCAGTGACTGCGTTCGTGCGACCTGTGACTGAAGCTGGGTCAGCGTCGACAACGGCAGGTTGGCGAGGTTCTTTCCCTGGTTCACCAGGCTCTGGGCCTGGTTGGTCAGCATCTGGATTTGATTGTTGATCTGCTGCAGCTCGCGTGCCGCGGTCAGCACGTTCTGGCTGAAGTTGCTGGGGTCGTAGACGACCACCTGCGCAAACGCCTGCGTCGTCAAAAGCGGCTGAAACGACAGGGTGAGCGACAGGGCGCTCGCGATCATTAGGCTACGGCGCGTCTTGCGGGCGATCATGATTGCATCTCCAGGTTTGTCAGGTCAGGGATGAGATCGGCGGCCCAAAGCAGCTCGTGATCGGCGAGCCAGGCCGGCGTAAAATCCTCGCGGCCATGTTCGGCGAGCAGCCGCTCGATTGCGGCATGATCGGCCTTTGAGGAGGCCGCGCAGAAGGCGAGCGCGATCGGTCCGAGACCCAGCTCGAACAGCCGGTTGCCGCGTCGCGATTGGCAGTAGTAGTCCCGCTTTGGCGTTGCTCGCGCGATGATCTCGATCTGCCGATCATTCAGACCGAAGCGCCGGTAGATCGCCGTGAGCTGCGGCTCGATCGCGCGCTCGTTCGGCAGGAATATGCGCGTCGGGCAGCTTTCGACGATCGCGGGTGCGATGTTGCTGCCGTCGATGTCGGAGAGCGACTGCGTGGCGAAGACGACGGATGCATTCTTCTTCCTCAGCGTCTTCAGCCATTCGCGAAGCTGCTGGGCGAAGGCGGGATCGTCGAGGACGAGCCAACCCTCGTCGATGATGAGGAGCGTCGGCCGGCCGTCGAGCCGGCCCTCGATGCGGTGAAACAGGTAGGTGAGGACGGCGGGCGCCGCGCCCGCCCCGATCAAACCCTCGGTCTCGAAAGCCTGGACTGACGCCAAGCCAAGCTGCTCAACCTCAGCGTCGAGCAGCCGGCCGGACGCACCGCCGACGCAATAAGGTTGTAGCGCCTGCTTGAGCGCGGTCGATTGCAACAGAACTGTCAGTCCGGTGATCGTCCGTTCCTCGACGGGCGAGGAAGCCAGTGAGGTCAACGCCGACCAGACATGCTCCTTCGCGGTCGGGTCGATAGTGACGCCTTCCTTGGCGAGGATTGCTGTGACCCATTCAGCAGCCCAGGCGCGCTCCGCGGCGTCTCCGATCCGCGCGAGCGGCTGAAGCGAGACGGAGTCCTCGGCGCTGTTCGAGAGGCTGCCGCCGAGGTCGTGCCAGTCGCCGCCCATGGCCAGTGCCGCCGTACGGATCGAGCCGCCGAAATCAAAGGCAAAGATCTGGCTTTTGCGGTAGCGGCGGAACTGGATCGCCATCAGCGCCAGCAGCACGGACTTGCCGGCGCCGGTCGGGCCGACGATCAGGGTATGTCCGACGTCGCCGACATGCAGCGAGAAGCGGAACGGCGTCGAGCCTTCAGTCTTGCCGAAGAACAGCGGCGCGCTACGGAAATGCTCATCGCGCGCCGGCCCCGCCCAGACCGCCGAAAGCGGGATCATGTGGGCCAAATTCAATGTCGAGAGCGGCGGCTGGCGAACGTTGGCGTAGGCGTGGCCCGGCAGCGAGCCAAGCCAGGCTTCGAGCGCATTCACTCCTTCCGGCATGCAGGTGAAGTCGCGTCCCTGGATCACCTTCTCGACGAGGCGAAGCTTCTCGGTGGCGCGACCGGGATCCTCATCCCAGACGGTGACGGTCGCGGTGACGTAGGCTTGCCCAACATCATCGGTACCCAGTTCCTGCAAGGCGAGATCAGCATCGGCCGCCTTGTTCGCCGCATCGCTATCGACCAGCGTCGAGGCCTCGTTCGTCATCACCTCCTTGACGATGGCCGCGATCGACTTTCGCTTGGCGAACCACTGCCGGCGGATTTTGGTCAACAGTTTCACCGCCTCGGTCTTGTCGAGGAGGATCGCGCGTGTCGACCAGCGGTAGGGAAAGGCAAGCCGGTTGAGCTCGTCGAGGATTCCAGGATGGGTCGCGGTCGGAAAACCGACCACGGTGAGCGTGCGAAGGTGGTGGCTGCCGAGACGCGGCTCGAGGCCGCCGGCGAGCGGCTCGTCCGTGAGCAGCGCGTCGAGATGCATTGGCGTCTCGGGGACGCGTACGCGCTGCTGCCGGGTCGAGATCGTCGAATGCAGGTAGGTCAGCGTGTCGCCATCATCGAGCCACGCCACCTCCGGCATGAATCCTTCGACCAATTGCAGGACGCGGTTGGTCCGATCGACAAAGCCACGCAGCAGTTCGTGCGGGTCGACGCCGCTCTGCGCACGGCCTTCATAGAGCCAGCCCTCGATCCGCGAGGCGTCCTCGGCCGGTGGGAGCCAGACGAGGGTCAGGAAGTATCGACTCTCGAAATGCGCCCCGGCCTCCTCGAAAGCATCCCGCCGCTCCAGGTCGACCAGTGCTGATGCGGGATCGGGAAAGGCGCTGTACGGATAGGTCTGGGCGGCGCTGCGCTGGGCTTCGACGAAGATCGCCCAGCCTGAGCCGAGACGGCGCAACGCGTTGTTGAGGCGGGCCGTCACCCCGACCAGCTCCGCAGGCGTGGCGCTGTCGAGATCCGGACCACGAAAGCGCGCCGTCCGTTGGAACGATCCGTCCTTGTTGAGGACCACGCCTCGTTCGATCAACGCGGCCCAGGGCAGGAAGTCGGGAAGGCTGGTGGGGCGATTGCGATATTCGGCGAGGTTCAGCATGGAGGCCTCATGTGGCGAGGTAAGGCGGATAGCGAAGGTGACGTCGAACGACGTCCACGAATTGCGGGTCGCGCTTGGCCGCCCAGACGGCCGCGGCGTGGCCCACGGCCCAGATCAATGCGCCGGGGATCCAGAGGCGCAGACCGAGCGCGATGGCCGCCGCCAACGTGCCGTTGGCGATCGCAACCGCGCGCGGCGCACCGCCCATCAGGATGGGCTCCGTGAGCGCGCGGTGGACCGGCGCGAAGAAGCCCGGCACGTCTGGATCGACAAGCGCAGCCATCAGACCAGCGCCCCACCCGAGAAGCTGAAGAACGTCAGGAAGAAGCTCGAGGCGGCGAAGGCGATCGACAGGCCGAAGACGATCTGGATCAGCCGGCGGAAGCCGCCCGAGGTGTCGCCAAAGGCGAGCGTCAGGCCGGTCACGGTAATGATGATGACCGACATGATCTTGGCGACCGGCCCCTGCACCGATTCCAGGATCTGGTTGAGCGGCGTTTCCCAGGGCATCGAGGAGCCGGAGGCGTAGGCCGCGGGCGCGAACGCGATGGACATCAGCGCGATCGCCGCAGCGTCGGTGAAGCGGTGTCGAGTACGACGAATCGCGGAAGGAATCTGGATCATGATGGAGCTCCGGGAGGTGAAGTTGCGCCGCCCGCCTCGGCGGACTGGACGCGGTAATCGCCGGTGGCGGGATCGAGGCCGGCGACGAGAGCAAGTTCAGCGAGACGGCGTTCGCTGCCGCGACCGCGCAGCACCGCGACGACATCAATCGTCTCGGCGATCAGGGTCTTGGGAACAGTGAGGATGGCTTCCTGGATGAGCTGTTCGAGGCGACGAAGCGCGCCCAGCGCAGTCCCAGCGTGAATCGTACCGATCCCACCGGGGTGGCCGGTGCCCCAGGCTTTGAGGAGCTCCAAAGCTTCACTGCCCCGCACCTCCCCAACCGGAATACGATCGGGGCGCAAACGCAGCGAGGACCGAACCAGATCGGAGAGGGACGCGACGCCGTCCTTGGTGCGTAGCGCGACCAGATTGGGTGCGCGGCACTGCAGCTCGCGCGTGTCCTCGATCAGTACCACGCGATCGGTGGTGCCGGCGATTTCGGCGAGCAGTGCATTGGTGAGAGTGGTCTTGCCGGTCGAGGTGCCGCCAGCGACCAGGATATTCTTGCGCGATGCGACGGCGGCCCGCAGCGCCGCCGCTTGATCAGCCGTCATGGTGCCGGCGGCGACATAATCGTCGAGCGTGAACACCGCGACCGCGGGCTTGCGGATCGCAAAGGCCGGCGCCGCAACGACAGGCGGGAGGAGTCCTTCGAACCTCTCTCCCGTCTCGGGAAGCTCGGCCGAGACACGCGGCCTCTCGGCATGGACCTCAGCGCCGACATGGTGCGCCACCAGACGGACGATCCGCTCGCCATCGGCGGCGGACATTGTGCGCCCGCTGTCCTCCAGACCACCCGACAGCCGGTCAATCCAGAGCCGACCATCGGGATTGAGCATCACCTCGACGATCGTCGGGTCTTCGAGGAATGTCGCTATCGAGGGGCCAAGCGCGGTGCGCAGCATGCGCGCACCACGCGAGAACGCTTCCGAATGGAGTGAAGTGCCCGCCACGATCGTCCCCCGTCGAACGCCGATCGAGAAATGCGATCGGCGACGGGGATGGATAGAAAAGGCAGGAAATGGGTTAGTTCAACAAGTATTCAGCCGTCGTAGAGAGCCCGCGTAGTGGAGAGAAAAAATACTTGCCGGATCGAATGCGTGCTCATCGGACCCTGACCGGGCCTCCTATGTTCAACTCGGCCGCCATCCCAATCTTCTTATACGGGCTGGCGATCATTCGCGGCCTCATTGTGTTCTACGTTGTAGTAAGCGTGGCAGTCGAGCGCTTGCTGGGCTGTCTGGCGGGTCTTCCTGATCATCAGTTTGATCGTCGCTTATTTCGCACTCCGGCCCTAGCGTTGGGACGAGTGCTGATGAATGTCCCGTTCGAGGGCGAAGCCGAAACAGCTGGGCTCGACCGTTATGGACGGCGTTTGACCCTTCGCGGATCTTGAGAAGTCCGCTCGCAGGCGCCGAAATTTGTCGGTGCCGCGCCCCATTCGACTAGCGCCTCTCGACACTATACCTTGTGACAAAGGCGGCCGCAGCTTAGAGTTTGCGAATCTTATTGACTCGCGGATAGGATGTTGGCTTTCCGTGACAGTTATTCCGTCGTTTTCAGAAAGGCGCGTAGTGTCCGAAGTGAGTTCTGGCAGCGCATCTGCAGCTGAATTGCAGGTTGCTCAACGGCGGGATGCCGTAAGAATTCTGTTCATTCTTGATCGCGCCGGGAAGCGTGCGAGCAGGGATGCCCCTGAAGGATGCGTCAAGGTGATCGAGGCCGAGATGCGTGTCCAGGCGATAGACTTTTGGATCCGAAATCCCGACTATCTGGCCCACGAACTGCTTGATCAGTATGAACTGGGCGAAAAAAGGCAGGGCGCACTGCTCAATGGCGCGGAAGCAGTGATGGCCGGCGACGAACCCGAGCTCAGACGCTTGGGCATGTTACGGTATCTGTTCGGCGCCTACGAGGCGCTCGACGACGCCATGGCGACGCTTACGCTCCATGGGTTGGCGATCCTAACAGTCCGCTGAAAAACCAACAAATCCGTTTCCGATTTGGCGTTTCCTATTGGATGTCGTGGGGGATTGATGTCGGAGCGGCGATTGCCGCTGCGA
>NZ_JACIHD010000036.1:0-29965 GCF_014198235.1 Bradyrhizobium sp. ERR14
CCGGATCGCGCTTCCCTCCGGCGTAAAATCAAGCGCGCTGGCTGGGACAACGCATTCCTCTTGGCCACCCTCAGCCATATGCGATAGCCCTGCCCACAAGGGGGGGAGGGAACGCAGCTCGCGTGTGGCGACATGCGCGCATTCACTCAGCCGTTCTTACAAACAAAAACGAGGCGGGATTTCCCGCCGCGTTTGCATTCGATGGTGAATGAACGAGAGAAGAACTACTCCTCCTCGTCTTCCTGCTTCTTGCCGCCGAGCGTCTTCAGCTTGGCGAACACGGCGTCGAGGTTGAGGTCGTCGCTCGATCGCTCGGCCGGCTCGAACTCGTCCTTCTTGGTGGTCTCGGAAGCCGGCAGTAGCGTGGCGCCGCCATAGGCTGCGTCGATCGGCTTCTCCTTGGCCGCGCGCGCCACCTCGAAATCGAGCTCGATCTGCGAGCAGAGGCCGAGGGTGACGGGGTCGATCGGGGTCAGCTGGGAGGTGTTCCAGTGGGTTCGGTCCCGCACGCTCGCGATGGTGCTCTTGGTGGTGCCGACCAGGCGCATGATCTGGGCGTCCTTGAGCTCGGCATGGTTGCGCAGCAGCCAGAGGATGGCGCTCGGACGCTCATGGCGGCGCGAGACCGGAGTGTAGCGCGGGCCCTTGCGCTTGGGCTGGGGCGGCAGCACCACCTTGCTCTCCTGGAGGCGGAGCCGATAATCCGGATTCCGCTCGCCCTTCTCGATCTCCTCGCGGGTCAGCTGGCCGTTGGAGAGGGGATCCATGCCCTTGATGCCCTGGGCAGCATCGCCGTCGGCGATCGCGCGCACCTCGAGGGGATGCATCTTGGTGAAATCGGCGACCTGATCGAAGGTCAGCGCGGTGTTGTCGAGCAGCCAGACGGCGGTCGCCTTGGGCATCAGAGGTGCGTTGCTCATGGCAAATCTCCTTTGTGCTTCGCCCACCCCTCTGGAGGCGAAACCGGTGGTCATCAGCGATGACTGGGAATTCGCGCTATATAAGCCCGGAGGGGGTAGCCACGCAATGGTTCTGCTATAGATAGTGCCTTGACAGCGCCCGAAAGGGGGCCCAATTCCCTGTAAGCCCGTACCCAAGCCCTATTCCATTCATCGACCGCTTCCCGCCCATTTGGCGAGGTGATTCGGTCCCGAGATCGCTCAATGTCAGCCAAACCAGACCTCAAGATCGTGCTTTGTTCTCCCCGTGGCTTCTGCGCCGGGGTGGTCCGGGCGATCGACACCGTGGAACGGGCGCTCGATAAGTACGGCGCCCCCGTCTATGTTCGCCATGAGATTGTGCACAACAAATATGTCGTCGACGGGTTGAAGAAAAAGGGCGCCATCTTCGTCGAGGAGCTCGCCGAAATCCCGGAAAACACCACCGCGCCGGTGGTGTTCTCGGCCCACGGCGTGCCGAAATCGGTTCCAGCCGACGCCCAGTCCCGCAATTTGTTCTCGCTGGATGCGACCTGCCCGCTGGTCACCAAGGTGCACCGCGAGGCCGCGATCCACTTCAAGCGTGGCCGCGAGATCTTCCTGATCGGCCACTCCCATCACCCCGAGGTGGTCGGCACGCTCGGCCAGCTTCCGACCGGCGCCGTGACCCTGATCGAGACCGCTGAGGACGCCAAGACGATCTCCCCGAAGGACCCCAACAACCTCGCCTTCGTGACCCAGACCACGCTGTCGATCGACGACACCGCGGAGATCGTGGCGCTGCTGAAGGAGCGCTTCCCGAACATCAACGGGCCGCACAAGGAAGACATCTGCTACGCCACCACCAACCGCCAGCTCGCGGTGAAGAAGGTGGCGCCGGTGGTCGACGCGCTCATCGTCGTCGGTGCTCCCAATTCGTCGAACTCGCAGCGCCTGCGCGAGGTCGCCGAGCGCGAGGGCTGCCGGATCGCGGTGCTGGCGCAGCGCGCCACCGACATCGACTGGGACAAGTTCGGCAACATTTCGAGCCTCGGCATCACCGCGGGCGCCTCCGCGCCGGAAGTGATCGTCGAAGAGATCATGGACGCCTTCGCCGAGCGTTACACGCTGCATGTGGAGACGGTCTCGGCCGCTGAGGAGAACGAGTTCTTCCCGCTGCCGCGTCAGGTGCGCCCAGAAGCCGCCGCCGAGTAGACCTTTATGGCGGTCTACACCGACGTTGCCGCCGACGAGCTTGCGGATTTCCTGAAGCAATACGAGCTCGGCGAATTGCTCTCCTACAAGGGCATCGCCGAGGGCGTCGAGAACACCAACTTCCTGCTGCATACCAGCCAGGGGTCGTTCATCCTCACGCTCTACGAGAAGCGCGTGGCGAAGAACGATTTGCCGTTCTTCCTCGCGCTGATGACGCATCTGGCCGAGCATGGCATCAACTGCCCACTGCCGGTGAAGGGAACGGACGGCGAGGCGTTGCGCGAGCTGTCCGGGCGTCCAGCGGCGATCATCACCTTTCTCGAAGGCATGTGGCCGCGCAAGCCGAACGTCGCCCATTGCGCCGGCGTCGGTGCGGCGCTGGCGAAGATGCATCTGGCCGGCGCGAACTTTGCGGTTCGGCGCGCCAATGCGCTGTCGGTCGCGGGCTGGCGGCCGCTGTTCGATGTGGCCTCGAACCGAGCCGATGAGGTGCAGCCGGGCCTGCGCGCGTTCCTGGCGACCGAGCTCGACCATCTCTCGAGCGGGATCTGGCCGGATAATCTGCCTGAGGGCGTGATCCACGCCGACCTCTTCAACGACAACGTCTTCTTCCTCGGCGACCAGCTCTCGGGGATCATCGACTTCACCTTCGCCTGCAACGACATGCTGGCCTATGACGTCGCGATCTGCCTCAACGCCTGGTGCTTCGAGCCGGATCATTCCTTCAACGTCACCAAGGCGCGTGCCTTCCTCAACGCCTATGGCCGCGTGCGAAAGCTCTCGGAGGGGGAAGAGGCCGCGCTGCCGCTCTTGGCGCGCGGCGCTGCGATCCGCTTCCTGCTGACGCGGCTGGTGGACTGGCTCAACGTGCCGCCCGGCGCGCTGGTCAAGCCGAAGGACCCGCTGGAATATTTTCGCAAGCTGCGCTTCCACCAGAGCGTGACGAGCGTACGCGATTACGGGCTGATGCCGTCAGGATTGGTCGCGTGAGCGAGCGTCCCAATGTCACGATCTATACCGATGGAGCCTGCTCGGGAAACCCCGGGCCGGGCGGCTGGGGCGCGATCCTGAAGTTCGGCGACAAGGAAAAAGAGCTGAACGGCGGCGAGCGCCACACCACCAACAACCAGATGGAGCTGATGGCGGCGATCTCCGCGCTCGAGGCGCTGAAGAAGCCGTGCACGGTCGATCTCTACACCGACAGCCAGTATGTCCGGCAGGGCATCACCGGCTGGATCTTCGGCTGGAAGCGCAACGGCTGGCGCACCGCCGACAAGAAGCCCGTGAAGAATGTCGAGCTATGGCAGCGCCTGGATGCCGCGCTGAAGCAGCACGAGGTCCGCTGGCACTGGGTCAAGGGCCATGCCGGCCACCCCGAGAACGAGCGCGCGGATCAACTGGCGCGCGACGGGATCGTGAAGGCGCGGTTGCAGCAGCGGCTGGCGGAGTAGCGACGCGTTGTCGGCGCTCCATTCTCAGGTTTCGTAGGGTGGGCTAAGGCGCGTCAGCGCCGTGCCCACCACCTTTCTCTCATGGGAAGTCGGTGGGCACGCTTCGCTTTGCCCACCCTACGGCACTACGGCACTTTCGCCGCGGCTCAGAGCTGCCCGAGCAGCGTATCGCCGCCGGAGACCTCGACCTTGCCGGGCATCGCCTCGAGGTTGAGCTTCTTGACCACGCCGTCCTCGACCAGCATCGAATAGCGCTTGGAGCGGATGCCGAGGCCGTTGGCGGAGGCGTCCAGCTCCATGCCGATCGCCTTGGTGAAATCGGCGTTGCCGTCAGCGAGGAAGATGGCCTCGTCGCGCTGGTCGGTGTCGCGCTTCCAGGCGTTCATGACGAAGGCGTCGTTGACGGAGACGATGGCGATGCTGTCGACGCCCTTGTCCTTCAGGGCATAGGCGTTGAGGAAGATGCTCGGCAGATGCATCTTGTGGCAGGTGCCGGTATAGGCGCCGGGCACCGCGAACAGCGCCACCTTCTTGCCCTTGAAGATATCGTCGGTGGTCTTCACTTGCGGGCCTTCCGCCGTCATCACGCGGAATTTCGCCTCGGGCAGCTTGTCGCCAGTCTGGATCGCCATTGTCGGTCTCCCTGAATATCGATCCCGCTTATTAGACCGTGCGGCGGGCCTGCACAATATTGCCGGCGGGCGAAGCGGTGAGGTGGGTCCCTTTCACCGTGATGTCATCAGCCGGCGAAGCCCCCCTTGTCGAGAAAGGCCTGCTCTTCCTCGGTGCTGTCGCGGCCGAGCAGGCGGTTGCGGTGGGGAAACCGGCCGAACCGCTGGATGATGTCGGCGTGCTCCCGGGCGTATTTCAGGTTTTCGGCATTCTCGGTGTTCTGAAACAACGCGACGCAACGCAGCTGGTCGGGCAGGTGCTCGGAATGCATGAAGGGCAAATAAACGAATTCGAGCAGGACCGGATCGATCCTGCCATCGACCCCGCGATCGATCGCCCGGCGGGCGACATCGCGCGCCTGGGCATCGCTGGCAAAGGCCTGGGACGTGCCGCGGAACATGTTGCGGGGGAATTGGTCGAGCACGATGACCAGCGCGAGTGCGCCGTCATCGCTTGCCTCCCATGACGCGAGCTCGCCGGCGACCGCCTTCTGCCACAAAGCAAGGAAGCGGCGCCTGACCTCGGCATCGAAGGCGTCGTTGCGCTTGTACCAGCGCTCGCGGCCGGCCTCGCGCCAGAAGGCGAGAATGCCTGATGGCGCGATATCGTCGACGACAGTCATGAACCGCAGACACGCTTACGCCGCCTGAGCTTTCTTCTCGTCGCGCAGTTCGCGTCGCAGGATCTTGCCGACATTGGTCTTGGGCAGGTCGCTGCGGAATTCGATGTGCTTGGGCACCTTGTAGCCGGTGAGCTGCTCGTGACAGAATTTGATCACGGCCTCGGCAGTGAGGTTTTGATCCTTCTTCACCACGAAAGCCTTTACCGCTTCGCCCGACTTGGAATCGGGAATGCCGATCACGGCGCATTCGAGCACGCCCGGATGGCTCGCGATCACTTCCTCGATCTCGTTGGGATAGACGTTGAAGCCTGAGACCAGGATCATGTCCTTCTTGCGGTCGACGATCTTGGTGTAGCCCTCCTCGTCCATGATGCCGATGTCGCCGGTGCGGAAATAGCCGTCCGCGGTCATCACCTTCGCGGTCTCCTCGGGCCTGTTCCAGTAGCCCGACATCACCTGCGGACCCTTGGCACAGATCTCGCCGGCCTGGCCGAGCGGCACTTCGTTGCCGTCGTCGTCGCGGATCGAGATGTAGGTTGACGGCACGGGAATGCCGATCGTCCCCGTGAACTCGGTTGCCGTTGCCGGATTGCAGGTCAGCGTCGGCGAAGTCTCCGACAGGCCGTAACCCTCGGCGATGAAGCAGCCAGTGATCGCCTTCCATTGATCGGCCACGGGGCGCTGCACCGCCATGCCGCCGCCGTTGGAGATCTTCAGCTTGGAGAAGTCGAGCTTCTTGAAATCAGGGTGGTGCATCAGGCCGTTGTAGAGCGTGTTCACGGCCGGGAAGCTGTTGACCTGGTATTTTGCCAGCTCCTTGACGAAGCCGGCGATGTCGCGCGGGTTGGGGATCAGGAGATTGCAGCCGCCGGCGCGCACCGCGAGCAGGTAGCAGGCCGTCAGCGCGAAAATGTGATAGAGCGGCAGCGCGCAGACGATCATGAGCTGGTCGACATGCGGCGGCGCGGCGAGCGCCGGCTGCAGCCAGGCGTCGTTCTGCAGGACGTTGGCGACGATGTTGCGGTGGAGCAGGGTGGCGCCCTTGGAGACGCCGGTGGTGCCGCCGGTATATTGCAGGAAGGCGACATCGCCCGGCGAGAGTTTTGGCTTATTGAAGGTCATGCCGCGGCCGGCCGACACCGCATCGTTGAAAGAGACCGAGCCCGGCAGCGACCATGCCGGTACCATCTTCTTGACGCGGCGGACGACGAGATTGACGATCACGCCCTTGAAACCGAGCAGATCGCCCATGCTGCCGACGATGACGTGCTTGACCTGCGTCTTGGCGATCACCTGCTCGACGGTGTGGGCGAAATTCTCCAGCACGATGATGGCTTCGGCGCCGGAATCCTTGAGCTGGTGCTCGAGCTCACGCGGCGTGTAGAGCGGATTGACGTTGACCACCGCGAAGCCGGCGCGCAGCACCGCGGCGGTCGCGATCGGATATTGCAGCACGTTCGGCATCATGATGGCGACGCGGGCGCCGCGCTGCAGTCCGCGGCCCTGCAAATAGGCGCCGAGCGCGACCGACATCTGGTCGAGGTCGCGGTAGCTGATGGACTTGTCCATGCAGATGAACGCCTTGCGGTCGGCGAACTTGGTGAAGCTCTCCTCCAGCAGATCGACCAGCGATGCGTATTGGGTCGGCTCGATATCGGCGGGCACGCCGGGCGGATATTGCTTGAGCCAGATGCGCTCCATGGAAAACTCCCCTCATCTACCAGAGCCCGTTGTGTCTCGGGCTTGCCTCATTGCCGCCAGTATCGAGCCTGCCGGAACGGGTGGCAAGTCGTCGAGGCTTAAGACATAGGTCAGGAAGTGGCTACTGGAATCGTCGATACCGCGCTGCCGCAGGTGCGAAGCGCGGGGGGCCCGGTTCGGCGGTCCGTTAACTGTTGTTGGCCGGCTTGGCCGCGGGCTTGGTTGCGGCCTTGGGCTTGGCGGGCTTCGGTTCGCTGCTTGCCGCAGGCTTCTCGGCGGGTTTTGCCGCCGCATCGTGCTTGGCGGCGGCATGCTTGGGCGCGGCCGGCTTAGCCGCAGTCTTGGCGTCGTTCTTGGCGTCGCTCTTATCGTTTTTCTTGGCCTCAGCCGGCTTGGCAACAGGCTTCACGGCCGCCGTCTTGGTGTCCTTCGCGGCGTCCTTGCCCGCGTCCTTCGGCTTGTCGGCCGCGTCAGGCTTCTTGGCCACGCGCGACTTCTTGCCACGCGGCTTGGACGCCGTCTGCTGGTCGGCATCGGCCGCCACCGCCGCGATCAGGGCGGTGCCGGTGCGGGTCGGGCCGGTATAGACCAGCACGGGCTCAGTCGCCGCCGGAGCCGAGGCCATCAGCTCGGAGGCCTTCATCAGGGGCGGCTGGAGGCCGGCGGTGAAGAAGGTCACCTGGGCTTCGCCGCCGGTGGCCGAGGCCGATCCGCTGGTGCCGCCATTGGCCGCAATCAGCGCATCGTCGTCGTCGCTGGCCGGCCGCTTGCGATGGCCGCCGCACATCTCGTCGCGCAGGTTCGGCGGCGAGGCATCGACCGGCACGAGGTTATCGACCGTGCCGAGCGAGGGGCGCAGCCACGTCAGATTGTCCTGGCCGAAGCCGCGCTCCAGCAGCTGCGCCGCCTTCACCGCGCGCGCGGTGCCGGAATTGGCGCCGAGCACCACCGCGATCAGCCGGCGGCCATTGCGCGTGGCCGAGGCGACGAGGTTGTAGCCGGAGGCGCAGATGAAGCCGGTCTTGAAACCGTCGGCGCCAGGATAGCGGCCGATCAGCTTGTTGAAATTGCCGGTGGTGCGCTTGCCGAAGCGGATCGCCGGGATGTGCACGAAGTATTCGTATTCCGGCAGGTCGCGCAGGAACGAGCGGGCGAGAATGCCGAGGTCGCGCGCCGACGTGATCTGGCCGTCTGCGGGCAGGCCGTTCGGATTGACGTAGCTGGTCTGCGTCATGCCGAGCTTCTTCGCGGTGTCGTTCATCATCGCGGAGAAGCCGTCGATCGAACCGCCGACGCCTTCGGCGAGCACCACGGCCATGTCGTTCGCCGACTTGACCATCATCATCTTCAGCGCGTTGTCGACGGTGAGCTGCGTTCCCGGACGGAACCCCATCTTCGAGGGCGACTGCGAGGCCGCCGTCGGCGAAACCGTGAGCAGCGTGTCGAGCGTCAACCTGCCGTCCTTGACCGCCCTCAACGTCACATAGGCTGTCATGATCTTGGTGACGGAGGCCGGATACCAGGGAATGGTCGCGTTCTCGGCCTGCAACACCTTGCCAGTGTCGGCCTCGATCAGCAGCAGCGCTTCGGCGCTCGCCGCGCGCGGCGCCAGCAGCGCGGCACATGCGAGGCTCGCAGCGAACAGGTTGAACAGGGATTTGCGAAGCAGCGGGCGTAGGGCGTGCACTATCCGATTCCGGTCCTTGGAGACCCGCCAGTTCCGGGCGGTGCTCGTGATCTGAGTGTCGGTTCTGAAATCCAGCGCCGCCGCTTGCGGCGCCGCAAACCTATACCGGCTGGTGCGTCGAGAACAGGGGCATGAGCGGGGTATTCCGCAATGAAATAGGCCGAATTTCGACGATCCTGTGGGGACTTGCTAGGGAGATTTGGCAGCAGTCGCAGCAGCCTCAGCGGCTGTCACACTGGCCCGTGTGGTCTCGTGAACCATGAACTGGGCCCTGGCGAGCTCGGCGAAATGGCCGCTCTTGGCCACGAGTTCATCGAAAGTTCCGCTTTCGATCACCCGTCCGTTCTCGAACACCAGGATCCGCGTGGCGTTGCGGATGGTGGAGAGGCGGTGGGCGATCACGAAGGTGGTGCGGCCCTTCATCACTTCGTCGAGAGCGGCATTCACCTTGGCCTCGGTGACGGCGTCGAGCGCGCTGGTCGCCTCGTCCAGGATCAGGATCGGCGGGTCCTTCAACAGCGCGCGGGCGATCGACAGCCGCTGCCGCTCGCCGCCGGACAGCATGCGGCCGCGCTCGCCGGCATTGGTCTCGAAGCCGCCGCTGCGCTCGATGAAATCGAGCGCCTGCGCCCGCTCGGCCGCCTTGCGCATCTCGGCCTCGGTCGCGTCCGGCTTGCCGACGCGCAGATTCTCCTCGATCGAGCGGTTGAACAGCAGCGCCTCCTGGAACACGACGCCGATATTCCGGCGCAGCGAGGTCAGCGTGACGCCGCGCACGTCCATGCCGTCGATCTTGATGAAACCCGACTGCGGGTCGAAGGCGCGATGCAACAGCGCGATCGCGGTGGATTTGCCGGCGCCGGTGGGGCCGACCAGCGCGATGGTCTGGCCGGGCAGTGCGGTGAAGGTGAGGTCCTCGATCGCCGGCCGCTTGCCGTCATAGGAAAAGGTGACGTCGTTGAACTCGACGAGACCGGACAGCCTGCCGGCGTCGATCGCGTCGGGCCGGTCGTGCACCGCGGGCACGGCGTCGAGCACATTGAAGAACTCGCGCAGGCGGGGCGCTTCCATGAACACGTTGTTGATGAAGCTCACCACCTGCTCGAGCTTCTGGATCAGCAGCGTCGCAAAGCTCACGAACATCACGATCTCGCCGACCGAGGTGAGCCCCTGGTCGTGCAGCGCGATGCCGAGCGTGAAGATTGCGAGCACGGTGATGGTGGTGGAGGCGCGCGTGATGACGGTGACGAGAGCCCACCACGACAGCACCGGCATTTGCGCGGCGAGCAGCTCGTCGGCGACGGAGCGCAGTCCCTTCACCTCGGATTCGACGCGGACGAAGCTCTGCACCAGCGCGACATTGCCGAGCGCATCGGAGGCGCGCGCGGACAGCTCGCTATATTGCTCCTCGACCGCCATCTGCATGCCGAAGGTCTTGCGCACCACGAAGGTCGTCAGTGCCGTGAAGACGATGCAGAGCACGAACAGCAGGATCGCCAATCGCCAGTTCAAGTAGAGCGACAGCGGCAGCAGCACCACGACCGAGAGGATCGCGGCAAAGTGCTCGCGGAAGAAGCCGAGCCACAGCCGCCACAAGGCGTCGGTGCCGTTGAGCATCACCTTCATCAGCCGGCCCGAATGGGTTCCGGAGTGGAAGGTCAGCGGCAATTGCAGGATGTGCTCGAAATAGTCGGTCAGCACCGCCTGGCGCTGGCGGTGCGAGAGCCGGTCGGCCTGCAAGGCCACGAGCGCGCTGCAGAGAATGGTGAACAGCCCGAACGCGACCCAGGCTACCAGGAACGGCCAGGCCGAGCTCGACCCGGCCACGGTCTTGCCCGACAGCACGTCGACGATCCGCCCGAACAGCACGGGCTCGGCGAACTGCGAGCCCGCCAGCAGGAGGTTGGCGACCGCAAGCAGCCAGCCCAGCCGCGCCTCCTTGCCGAGCAGCTCGAGAACGCGGGTATAGAGACGGAGGATGGGCATGCGGGCGACGAACTCGAGCGGATAACGGAGCCCGTATTTTAAGCAGGGATCGCGCGGGAGATACAGCGGAAGCTGTCAGTTTTTCTCAGTTGATCAGCCGCCCCGCCACCGGCGGCAGGAACCGGTCGTCGAAGATGTCGCCAGCCGTGGGCCGTTTGCGGAATTTGAAGTCCTGCGCGATCTGGTCGATCGAGCGCTCCAGGCGCGCGGGCTCGACGCCGCCGAGGCCGTTGCGCTTGACCTCATCGGTCAGGATGTTGTCGACGAGGACGGTGCGCAGGCGCTCCAGCTCTAGGTCGCGGTCGCCATCGTCGATGCGGCCCGCGGCCTCGTCCGCCGCGCGTGCCGGCTCCTTGATGGTCGCATTGATGCCGGCGATCAAGGCGCGGACGAAGCCCTTCACGGCGTCCGGCTTCGCCGCGGCGAAGGCGGGATTGACCACCACGGCGAAGCCATAGGCCTCGCAGCCATAGTCGGCATAACGCAGCACGACGAGATCGGCGCCGGGCACGCCGCGGTCGCGCAGGTTCACCGCGGAGAGATAGTTGAAGCCTGCGACGGCATCGACCTGTCCCGCGGACAGGATCGGCTCGCGGACCGCAGCGCCAATCTTGTGGAATTTGACGCGCGATGCCTTGATACCGTTCTGCTGCGCCAGCGCCGGCCACAGTCGCATCGACAGATCGCCGTCGGCAACGCCGACGGTCTTGCCGTCGAGATCGGGCAAGACATGGATGCCGCGGCTCCTGCGCGCGACGATCGCGTAGGGCGCGCGGTTGAACAGCACGAACGCCGCCTTGACCGGCGCCGAGTCCTCCTTGTCGCGAAGGCGGATCAGCTCGTTGATGTCGACCAGCGCAAGCTCGCTGTCGCCCTTGGCGACGCGTGCGAGCGCCTCCGGCGATCCGGCTGCACTGTTGAAGGATACGTTGAGACGTTCGGCGCTGAACCTGCCGTCCTTCGCCGCAAGGAAGAACGGCGCCATGCTCGCGTCCAACGGGCGGTCGAAGGTGAAGTGAATCGCAACGGACGGCGCAGCGGTCTCGGCCGCACTGACATCGCCTGCAACGAGCGTTGCAAGCGAGATCGAGACAGCCAGCAGGCAACGGAGGGCGGTCGTCTTGAATCCTGACATCGATTGCGCCGGTTCCGCATTGTTATGGTTTCGTGACGCTTCGCGGCGCCCGGCTACGGCCAGTCTCTCCGCGCCAACATGAACGGCAGATGAGCGGCGGTTGCGGCACGATTACGCAACCCCGTTCAGCTTGTGTTGGGGTTGGGGAACCCAACTTAGGCTGTGCGGGTTTTAAAGGCATGAGCCTGTCCGCAGGCGTCCATTCCAGGTCCCAAGGAGGGCCCAAGACATGTTCGAGCGATTCTCCAAGTTTGCGGGCCGAAAGGCCGTTCTGGCCACCGCCGCGGTGCTGGCGCTGACCGCGCTTGCCCCGACCGCGTCCTATGCAGGCGGCCGTCACTGGCATGGTGGTGGAGGCGGCGCGGCCGCAGCTGCGGCTTTCGCGGCCATCGGCACCGGTCTTGCCATCGCCGCGACCCGTGACTCCTATGCCTATGACTACGGTCCGGGCTATGGCTATTACGGCGGTCCCGCCTATTACAGCGGCCCTGCCTACGGGCCCTATTATGGTCCAGGCCCGAACTTCCAATATCAGCGCTACGGCGGCACCGCTCCGTCCGAGTTCTGCGGCCAGGGTTACTACCAGAACTGCTACTAGCTCTGGCAGCTGGAGTTCACCATGACAGGCCGTCGCGCTTGCTGCGCCGGCCTGTTTTTTGCTTTTATTGCCGCGCGTTAACACGCCCGCCATTTGTTTAGAGTAGTTTTGAGTACCATGAGTGATTCGCTTGAGCGGCTATATCTGGCTGTGCTCGCGGCCAGGGATCTTGATCCGGCAACATCGCGTACGGCCCGGCTGTTTCAGCGCGGGCCCTCGAAAATGGCAAAGAAGCTCGCCGAAGAGGCCATCGAGGTCGTGATCGACGCCGTCAATGGCGACGCCGACGCCGTGATCCGGGAAAGCGCCGACCTCTTGTACAATCTCACCGTGCTCTGGGCCTCTGCGGGCGTGCGTCCCGAGGACGTCTGGCGCGAGATGGCGCGGCGGGAAGACATGCTCGGCATCGCCGAGAAGCTGCCGAAATCGTCGATGAAGCTGCCCAAAGTCGCGTCACCGCGCGTGGCCGCCAGGCGGCCAATTGTCGCGCTCGAGGGGCGTGCCGCGCGCAAGCGCCACTAAAGCGCGATGGGATCGCGGTGAATGGTTCATCGCGCTTTAGCCTCTTGTTTGAGCATGATCTTTCCGGAAAACCGCCGCACACTTTTCCGGATCATGCTCGAAACGTCATAATTCGCCTCAATCTCGGCATGGACAAATCCGTCCCATGGTGCTTCATCGCGGCGCCATGCTGAAACGTATCTACGACTGGTGCATCGACGCCGCTCACAAGCCCTACGCGCTCTGGATCATGGGAGCGGTGTCTTTCGCCGAAAGCTCCTTCTTTCCGGTGCCGCCGGATGTGATGCTGATCCCGATGTCGCTGGCGCGCCCGCAGCGCGCCTGGCTCTACGCGGCCGTCTGCACCATCACCTCGGTGCTCGGCGGCATTCTGGGCTACGCCATCGGCGCGCTGCTGTTCGACTCGGTCGGTCATTGGCTGATCCAGGTCTACGGCCTCGGCGACAAGGTCGACGCCTTCCGTGCCTCCTATGCGGAGTGGGGCGCGGTGATCATCCTGCTCAAGGGTTTGACGCCGATCCCCTACAAGCTCGTCACGATCACCTCGGGCTTTGCTGGCTACAACATTCTGTTGTTCACGATCTGCTCGATCGTCGCGCGCGGCGGACGCTTCTTCGTCGTTGCGATCCTGCTCAACCGTTATGGCGACTGGATCCGGCACAAGCTCGAAGAGCGTCTTGGATTGTGGGTGGCGATCGGTGCTGCGCTGCTGGTGCTCGGCTTCGTGGTGGCGATCAAGCTGATCTAGAGCATGATCCGGAAAAGTGTGAAGCGGTTTTCCGAAAAGATCATGCTCACTTGGTAACCCGCGCTTTGCCGCCGGGCCGGGTTCGGCTACGGTTGCCGCCATGATGGTTCGATCCGGCAATCCGGCCTTGCGGCTCGGGACGCTGATATCAGCAGTGCTGCTGGTCCTGCTCGGTGCCGCCGGGACCGGATGGCCGCAATCCGCTCCGCCGGCGCTTGGCTTGCAGGAGCAGGGGCCGCAGGCCGCGCCTCAGCCGTCGACACCCGCTCCATCGGCGCCGCCGGCGGCAGCGGAAAATCCCGGGCTGATCAATGAAATGGGCAAGCTGTTCGACAAGCTGCCCTCGATCCTGCCGCCGATCAAAAGCCCGAGCGAGACCATGAACGATCTGTCGCGGCTGGCGAAGCCCTCAACCATGGTGTCGGGCCGAGTGGCTTGTCCGGCCTCGTCCAACGGCGCGCCCGATTGCAAGCAGGCCGCCGACCAGCTCTGCCAGAGCAAGGGTTACAAGGACGGCAAGAGCCTGAATGCCGACTCCGCGGAAAAATGCTCGGCCAAGGTCCTGATTCCCGGCAGGGCTCGCAAGCCGGACGACTGCCGCACCGATACTTTCGTGACCAGCGCGCTGTGCCAGAACTAAAGGACGTCGCGCGAGCAACAAGGAGCGCCCATGAGCCGTACGGAGCAGGACTTCCTCGGACAGCGTGAGATCGCCGACGACATCTATTACGGCGTCCAGACCATCCGGGGTAAGGAAAACTTCCACATCACCGGCATTCCGATGAACCAGGAGCCTTACTTCGTGAAGGCGCTCGGTTATGTCAAGAAGGCAGCCGCCATGGCCAATCGCGATCTCGGCGCGATCGACGCCAAGGTCGCGGACGCGATCATCCTCGGCTGCGACCGCGTCATCGCCGGCGACATGATGGACCAGTTCGTCACCGACTTCATCCAGGGCGGCGCCGGCACCTCCACCAACATGAACGCCAACGAGGTGATCGCGAACCTCGCGCTGGAATCGCTCGGCTTCGGCAAGGGCGACTATCAGCACGTCAGTCCCAATGATCACGTCAATTACGGTCAGTCGACCAACGACACCTATCCGACCGCCTTTCGTCTCGCGCTGATCCTGCGGCTCGAGAGCTACATGACCGCGCTGCGTCAGCTCCAGGAAGCTTTCTTCGCCAAGGGTCGCGAGTTCGACCGTGTGCTGAAGATGGGCCGCACGCATCTGCAGGATGCCGTGCCGATGTCGCTCGGGGCCGAATTCCGGGGCTGGGGCACCACGATCGGCGAGGAGGTCGACCGCATCTCGGAAGCGCGTGCGCTGCTGCGCGAGATCAATCTCGGCGCCACCGCGATCGGCACCTCCGTCACGGCTGCGGTCGGTTATCCCAAGCTCGCGGTCCGGCACCTCAGCGCGCTGACCGGCGTCGACTTCATCCTCGCCGGCGATCTCGTCGAGGCGACCTCGGACACCGGCGCCTATGTGCAGCTTTCGGGCGTGTTGAAGCGCACCGCGAGCAAGCTGACCAAGATCTGCAACGACATCCGCCTGCTCGCCTCCGGGCCGCGTGCCGGCTTCAACGAGATCAACCTGCCGCAGCTGCAGCCGGGCTCCTCGATCATGCCGGGCAAGGTCAATCCCGTGATCCCCGAGGTCGTCAACCAGACCAGCTTCCTCGTCATCGGGCTCGACACCACGGTGACGCTCGCGGCATCCGCCGGTCAGCTCCAGCTCAACGTGATGGAGCCGGTGATCTCGTTTGCGCTGTTCTTCTCGATTCGCACCATGGAGCGCGCGGTCAACAGCCTGCGCGAGAATTGCGTGGTCGGCATCACCGCCAACGAGGAGCACACCCGCAACATGGTGCTCAACTCGCTCGGCATCGTCACGGTGCTGAAGCCGCTGCTCGGCTACAAGCAATGCGCCGAGATCGCGCGCGAGGGCTACAAGAGCGGCAAGTCGCTGCATCAGATCGTGGTGGTCGAGCGCAAGCTGCTGACGCAGGAGAAGTGGGACGAGATGTTCTCGTTCGAGCGGTTGATCAATCCGGATCTGATCGGGTAGGCGGCCGTCATCCGCAACGCTCGCCTCGTCATTGCGAGGAGCTCTTGCGACGAAGCAATCCAGAGGACCTCCACGGAGACAGCCTGGATTGCTTCGCTGCGCTTGCAATGACGGAGAAGATGGGAAGGAATTCCGCTGCTTGGAAATTGCTGCCCAGGCATCAGCCACGGCGACAAAACGCAATACTTGACAGTGGAAAGATTGCCTTGTTGGTATGGCGGTCAACCTTCCATTGACTTGCCAACAGAGGATCGTCCCGCAATGTCCATGCCTGCCTTGTTCAAAGGACGCCTGTCGATCCCCGTGATCGGCTCGCCGCTCTTCATCATCTCGGTGCCCGATCTGGTAATCGCGCAGTGCAAGGCGGGGGTGGTCGGCTCGTTTCCGTCGCTGAACGCGCGGCCGCCGGAGCTGCTCGACGAATGGCTGGCGCGGATCACCGAGGAGCTCGCGGCCTACGACCGCGCCCATCCCGACAAGCCGTCGGCGCCGTTTGCGGTCAACCAGATCGTGCACAAGTCGAACAACCGGCTCGATCACGACATGCAGCTCTGCGCCAAGTACAAGGTGCCGATGATCATCTCCTCGCTCGGCGCGCGCGAGGAGCTGAACCAGGCCGTGCACGGCTGGGGCGGCATCGTCTTCCACGACGTGATCAACCAGAAATTCGCCCACAAGGCGATCGAGAAGGGCGCCGATGGCCTGATCCTGGTCGCGGCCGGCGCCGGCGGCCATGCCGGCACCATTTCGCCGCTGGCTTTCGTCGCCGAGACACGAAAATGGTTCGACGGCCCGATCGCGCTGTCGGGTGCGATCGGCAACGGCAAGGCGATCCGCGCCGCGCGCATCCTCGGGGCCGATTTTGCCTATATCGGCTCGGCCTTCATCGCGACCAAGGAAGCCAACGCGGTGGAGAAATACAAGGAGATGATCGCGGGATCGACCGCCGACGACATCGTCTATTCCAACCTCTTCACCGGCGTGCACGGCAATTATCTGAAACCCTCGATCCTCGCCGCCGGCATGGATCCGGAAAACTTGCCGACCTCCGATCCCTCCAAGATGAATTTCGGGACCGACGCTTCCGGCGAGCGCGCCAAGCCGAAGGCCTGGAAGGAAATCTGGGGCTCGGGCCAGGGCATCGGCAGCGTCGAGGCCATCCTGCCCGCCGCCGAATTGATCGCGCGCTTCAAGAAGGAATACGACGAGGCGATCGATCCGCCGTTGTAGTTCTCGTGTCCCGGGCGCGCCGCAGCGTGCAACGCTGCTGCGCAGCGTCCGGGGAACGTCAGCCGAGAGAACGAGCCAATATGCCCCCCATCTACCGCGCCGACGGCAACAGCGTCGTCACCAGCCCGGATGCCGCCGGTCCCTGGGACCGGCGCATGCAGCACGGCTCGGCGCCGGCGTCGCTGGTGACATGGGCGGCCGAGCGCATTCCGACGCCTGCTCCGATGGATATCGCGCGCGTCACCATCGATTTGATGCGGCCCGTTCCGGTCGCGCCGCTGACAATCGTGACTGACGTTTTGCGTGAGGGCCGCAAGATTCAGCTCTGCGAAATCAAGCTGCTCGCCAACGGTGTGCAGGTCGTCGGCGCCACCGTGCTCAAGATCAGGCGCCAGGCGCTGTCGTTGCCCGACGACGTCAAGGCGCTGCCGGTGACGCTGCCCATGCCGGAGGACTCGCTGGCCGAGGATGGCCACGCCGCCACCAGCCCGTTCGTGCGTTCGGTCTCGATGCGCGCCGCGCGCGGCCGTTTCGGCCAGGCCGGCGCCGGCGCGATCTGGTTTCGCGTCGACCATCCGCTGATTGCCGGCGAAGCAATCTCACAGGCCATGCGTGCCGTTGTCGCCGCCGATTTCTCCAACGGCACCGCCTCGACGCTCGACTTCCGCGCCTGGACCTACATCAACGCCGATCTCACCGTGAACTTTTCGCGCCAGCCCATAGGTGATTGGATTCTGCTCGACGGCGATTCCTGGATCGGCCCCGACGGCGCGGGGCTCGCGATGTCGCGGCTGGCGGACCGGCAAGGCTATTTCGGCCGCGCGGTGCAGAGCTTGGTGATCGAGAAGCGGTGAGCGTGACGGCGGGGCCGCGATGGCTCCTTCCGAATGAACGGCAGGCTTCCGCCGCCGCGGAAGGGATGTTTGGTCGTGTCGACCAGAGCATCCTGCCAGTTCACATTCCGTAGAAGATCTTGATCTCCCACAGCACCACGATGATAGCCGTGATCAACGTGACCGCGGCGACTGCACTTTCCAGGGAAGCGACTCGCATGTCTTACTCCGCTTCCCAGCCCCATCAGCGGTCTAGGTGATTCCCTGATTCGCCGGCAATCGCGCGGGGCTCGCCAGCGTGCACTCCGTCGCGCGTTGTGGTGCCGGAGCCACAACGATACCGTAGAATCCCGGGGTAATTACCCCACCATCCGGTCCCGCCCGCTCCAAAACCCCGCGCGCAGCACCTTCTTGTCGACCTTGCCGACGCCGGTCATCGGCAGCTGCTTGACGAACTGAATCTGCTTGGGCGCATGCGCCGAGCCTTTTCGCGTTTTCACGAGGTTGATCAACTCGTCCGGATCGGGCCTTGCGCCCTCGCGCGGCACGACGATGGCGGTGACGGCCTCGCCCCATTTCTCGTCAGGGACGCCGACGACCGCGACCATGGCGACGTCGGCGTGCTGCGTCAGCACGTCCTCGACCTCGCGCGGAAAGATGTTGAAGCCGCCGGACACGATCATGTCCTTCTTGCGGTCGAGGATGAACATGTAGCCGCGTTCGTCCTTGCGCGCGATGTCGCCGGTGTGGACCCAGCCGTTCTTCAGCGTCTCGGCGGTGATGTCGGGCCGCTTCCAATATTCCGCCATCACATGCGGGGCGCGCACGCAGATCTCGCCGGCCTCACCGGTCTTCACCTCCTGGTCGTCGTCGTCGAGGATCCTGACCTCGCAGGCCGCGATCGGGAAGCCGCAGGACAAAAACAGCTCCGGCGTCTTGAGATCGTGATCCGCCTTGCGCAGCACCGAGACCGGATAGCATTCGGTCTGCCCGTAAAGCTGCGAGAACACCGGTCCGATGCGCTCGATGCCCTCGACCAGCCGGCTCGGCGACATCGCCGACGCCCCGTAGAGCACGAGCTCGAGCGAGGACAGGTCGGTCTTATCAAGCGCAGGATGGTCGAGCAGCACGTAAATCATGGTCGGCACGAACAGCGTAAAGTTGATGCGCTCGCGCGCGATCGTGGTCAGAACGGCCTCGGGATCGAATCCCTTCAGCATGTGCACGGTGCCTCCGCGCATCAGGGTCGGCAGCACTTTCGTGCCGGCGACATGGCTGATCGGGGCGACCGTGAGGTAGCGGGCGGCGTCGGGGATTTCGAAATCGGCGAGGATCGCGGCGGCTGCTCCGGCATTTTCGCGGTGATAGCGCAGCGCGCCCTTGGATTTGCCGGTGGTGCCGCCGGTGTAGTTCAGCGTGGAGAGATCGTCGAGGCCGGCGAGGCACTGCGCGCTGGCGTGTCCCGCGCTCTCGATGGCCGCCAGCAGATTGACACCGTAGCCGGCTGGTCCCGTCGTGAAGATCGCCTTCAGCCGGGTCGCCCTTGCGGAAAGCTCGCCGCCGCGGTCGCGGAAGGCGGCCGCATCGACCACCAGCATCTCGGCCTCGGAGTCCTCGAGCTGGAACAGCTGGTCCTCCAGCGATCCCAGCGGATGCAGCCAGGTGATGCAGAGCCGCGACAATTGCGCGGCGACGCCGGCGCACCAGGTGTCAGTGCGGTTCGCGGTGAGGAAAGCGACGCGCGCACCGGGTTGCAGGCCAAGCCGCATGAACACGCCTTGGATGCGTCCGATCAGGTCGATAGTGCCCTGATAGCTCAGCGATCCCTCGGGCCATGCGAAAGCAGTGCGGCCGGGATAGCGCGACAGCGCCCGTAGCGTCTGCGCACAAGTCGGGGACGATGCGTGGAGCGGATCGGACATATGTTTCCTCGTTGCTTTGTCACCGGCTTCTGGCGTGCCAATGTTGCCGATGACGCTAGCACAGAGACTGCGGGAGGAAACGACAAAGCCCGCACGGGAGGCAAGCGTGACGAGGAGATTTGCGTGCCATCAGATCGACTGCAACGCTTCGGCGATCGTCTCGCTCTGCCGCTGATCGCAGCGCCGATGTTCCTGGTGTCGGGCGTCGAGCTCATGGTCGCGGCCTGCCGCAACGGCGTGATCGGCAGCTTCCCCACCGCGAATTGCCGCAGCACGGAGCAGCTCGATGAATGGCTCTCCGCGATCGCGATGCGGCTGCGGCAGCACGAAGACCAAACCGGCCGCAAGGTCGCGCCGCTCTCCCCGAACCTGATCGTGCACCGCTCCAATGCAAGGCTCGCGCAGGATCTCGCCGTGCTGCTGCGGCACAGGCCGGAGATCGTCATCACCTCGGTCGGCTCGCCCGCGCCCGTGCTGAAGCCGCTGCATGACGCCGGTGCGCTGGTGCTGGCGGACGTCGCCTCCATCCGCCACGCCGAACGGGCGGCGGAGGCAGGTGCCGATGGGCTCGTGCTGCTCACGGCGGGCGCGGGCGGGCAGACCGGCTGGCTCAACCCATTTGCCTTCGTTCGCGCGGTGCGTGCATTCTACGACGGCATCATCGTGCTCGCCGGCGGCATCAGCGATGGCCATGCGCTGCACGCGGCCGAAGTGCTCGGCTGCGATCTCGCCTATATGGGCACGAAATTCATCGCGACGCGCGAGAGCATGGCGGACGACCGCTACAAGCGGATGCTGGTCGAGAGCTGCGCCGACGACATTTTGCTCACCACTGCGTTCACGGGTCTGCAGACCAGCATGCTGAGGCCGTCGATCGTGGCCGCCGGCCTCGATCCCGACGATCTCCCGGCACGCGGGGCGATCGACATCGCTGAGGATATCGACGTTGCCGCGCGCGAGAGCCGGCCAAAACGCTGGCGCGACGTCTGGAGCGGCGGGCACTCGACCTCGGGGGTGACGGACGTGCCGGCGGTCGACGAGCTGGTTGCGCGGACGCTCGCCGAATATCGTGCGGCGGGCGGGCCGTAGGCGCAGCCCGTCGAGCCCGGCCACGACGGTGTGGGTCACGGTTAATCCCGGGCTCCTCCGCCCCCCTTATTTAACGGCAGATTAACCATCGCCGGCCAAGAATCCCCTCACGGCCGCCAAACAGGGCCGAGAGGGACAGGCGATGGACTTCGATTTTCTCAACAGCAAGACAGCGGCTTCGCTGGACGAAATCCGCGTCCGCGTCGCTCATGCCCTGGCGCGACACCCGCTGTGCCGCAACGTCCGTTTCGACATCGTCAGCGTCCCCCGCACCCGTCGGGGCGGCAACTGGACGGTGACGCTGCAATCGGTCGAGCCGCGCGCGGTATGGGAGGCCTCGGAGATCGTCGCCGATATCCAGGACGCCTACGACCTTTCGGCAGCTGCCTGATTTCCTTTAATTTTCCGGGCGATGTCGCCGCAGTCCGCGCGATTGCCGCCGCGATGGCACGGTTAAGCCTTAATTATCGCCCAGTTGTCGGGCAGTGATCACGTGGACTTGAAGTTGGGCGCGGAGAGACGTTTGTCCAAAGCCATCACCATCGTTGTGCTGACCTGTTTCCTCGTCCTGGGCGCCGCCACCACCGCCATTCTTGGTCGGGACAGCGTGCCCAGCGTCAGCGAAGAGATGATTGCGCAGACGCCCCCGGTCAAGCCGCTCGCCACCAACCGCGCCGCAAAGGCCGACCGTCTGGTTCCGACCCTGGCCCTGGCTTCGGCCGCGTTCGAGCCGGTCCAGGTGCCGGCCGACAGGCTTTCGCGGGCGCCCGTGCTGGCCGAGCCGCTGCGCCAGGCCTTTGCCGCCGCCACGCCATCCGATTTCCCGATGCCCAAGGCGTCGAGCCTGTCCGAAGCGCCCGCGGCGGCTGAAGTTCCTGCCGTCGAAGTTCCGGCCAAGCCGAAGGTCGTGGCCAAGCCGCAGCCGCAGAAACACTATACCCTGCTGTCGGACGCACAGATCTCCGGCATCCGGGATCGCCTGAAGCTGTCCTCGTCGCAGGAATATTACTGGCCTTCGGTCGAGACCGCGCTGCGCAACGTTGTCCGCAAGATCTCGGCCAACAAGCTCTCCAATCCGAACGCGCCACCCAGCGCGCAGATCGATCCGAATTGCGACGAGGTCCAGCAGTTGAAGTCGGCTGCCATGCCGCTGCTGTTCCAACTGCGTGACGATCAGAAGGAAGAAGTGCGCAAGCTCGCCCGCCTCATCGGGCTCGAAAAAGTCGCGCAGCAGATCTGACGCGGCGTTCCTTCCCAGGAACCGCTCGCCATCAGGAACATCCGGTAATCCCACGGCGTTGCTCGCTCCAAACAGGGAGTGGGTTAATGCGCGCCACGACAGCTTATTTCGTCGGTGCCGGAACCATTGTCGCGGCCATTGCCATTGGTCTGGGCGGCGGCATCGTTGCCGGCAACATCATGAATCCGGTCGCGTCCAAACAGGGCCCGGACACCAGCAAGATGGCGCAGCGCGCGGAGTCCGCGGGCGCGCCGGCACAGACGAGCGCGCCGTCGGAACGCGTCAATTATCTCACCGGCTCGCAAGCCTTCGGCGCAATGATTGCCGCGCCGGCGCAAGCCGAAGCGAAGCCGGAAGCTATAAAGCCCGACACGCAGACCACTCAGGCGAATGCCGGACCGCCGGCGCCGCCGCCTTCGCAAGCGGCCGCGGTTGAGCCGCCCAAGGAACAGTCCAAGGAACAGTCGAAGTCAGCAATCGCATCGCCTCCGCAAGCCGCAAAGCCGGCTGAGCAGCAGGCCTCGACCGAGCCGGCCTCTTCACCCGAGAACGCCTATGCCAAGGCGAGGGACTCCGACGCGAAGCGCGCTGCGTCCGAGCGGCGCCGGATGGAGCGCCGCGAGCGCTGGACCGAGCGCCGCCACTACGATTCCCGCGAGCAGCGCGGCTTGCGCGACCGCACTGATTGGGACGACGTCGCGCGCAACATCCGCGAAGATTCCGATGTGCGTGATTACGCCAGCCGGCCGCGCGGCGGCTTCCCGCAGATCAGGTTGTTCGGGCCCGACGACGACTAGCGCCGAGCCCGCGAGGCGGCTTGCGATGGGAGAATGTCCGCGCGCATCGTCACGTCATTCCGGCGCGCCGCAATCCTTCGAGATAATGCGCACGATCCTCATCCCGCAGCATCGGCAGCTCGCGCGTGATCCAGCCGAGCGAGACCTCGGGCTGGGCGCGGCGCAGGCCTTCCAGGGCGGACGCTGCGAGCGCCGGATTTCCTGACATTCCGGCCGCCGCCGTCAAGACACGGTGCGCGCCGACGAAATCGCCGCGCTGTCGCATCGATTCCCGCGCCATCTGCATGGCTCCGTCATAGTCGCGGCCGACGAACCGGGCATAGGCCGCAACCCCGCAATAGATCGCTGCGAGCGGATCGCGCGGGCTCAGCCGCAGTGCGCGACGTGCGGCGGCATCGCCCTCTTGCCATCGTCCGGCGTAGCACAGCGTCACACCGTAAAAGGCATGCGCCATCGCGAAGTTCGGGTTGAGCGTCAGCGCCAGCTCGAACTCCGCCAGCGCGTCATCGAAGCGGCGGCGGAACAGGTAGGCGTAGGCAAGGCCGTGATGGGCCCAGGCATCCTCGCGATCGGCCTCCACCGCCGCAAGCGCCGCGCGTTCGGCGATCGGCACTGTCGCGGCCATGTCGGCCCAGCCCATATGCGCGCCGAAGATATGGCTGGTCGCGAGCAGGCCCAGCGCCTTGCCATAGGCGGGATCGATCGCGACGGCCTTTTCGAGCAGCCCTTGCGCAGCGGCATTGTCCTCGCGCGTGCTGCGCCAGTGATGCGACAGCGCGCGCATCACGAGGTCCCAGGCATCCAGGCTGCCCGGCGGCTTCTGCTCGGCGCGAAAACTTTCGGCGGCGTAGAGCTGCGGCTCGATCGCGGCGACGATCGCCTCGGTGATCTCGTCCTGCACGGCGAAGATGTCGGCGAGCTCGCGGTCGTAGCGTTCGGCCCAGAGATGGCTGCCGGTCGAGACGTCGTTGAGTTGAGCCGAGATGCGCACCCGGTCGCCGCTCCGCCGCACGCTGCCTTCGACCACGTAGCGAACCCCGAGCTCCTGCGCGACCTCGCGGATGTGTACGGCGCGGCCCTTGTAGACGAAGGAGGAGTTGCGCGCGATGACGAAGAACCAGCGCAGCTTCGACAGCGCGGTGATGATGTCCTCGCTGATGCCGTCGGAGAAATAATCCTGCTCGGCCGCGCCGCTCATATTGGTGAAGGGCAGCACGGCGATCGCGGGCCGCTCGGGAAGCGCGAGTGCGGCGCGCTGCACCCGTGCGGCGTAGCCAGGCTCCGGCGCGATCGCGCCACCCATCGTGCTACCTTTGGCCTCGACATCGCCGACGAAGCGAAAGCCCTTGCGGGCGATGGTGCGGATCAGGGCCTGGTTCGCGCCACTGTCGCCGACGGCCTTGCGCGCCGCGTTGATCCGACTGGTCAAGGTGGATTCGGAGACGCTGCGCCCGTGCCAGATCTTGTCGATCAGCTCGTCCTTGCTGACCACCCGGTCGCGGTTCTGCATGAGGTGGACGACGAGATCGAAAACCTGTGGCTCCACGGCAATGGGAACCTGCTCGCGGCTCAGCTCGCGCCGGTCGGTATCGAGAAGGTGATCCCGGAACAGAAACTGCACGTCGAAACTCAGGCCTCATTACGAATTGGGACAGCAAACGACAAAATGAAAATTTGGGTCGAAAACTGTGAGTCTGCCGAAGGGGACGTTTGGTTCATCGCGATCGCGTGATGGCGGCCATGCCGTGCGATTGGGGTCGGATCGCTGGGGGTGACGTGTTGACCGGATATCTCCCTCCGCAATCGACCCGTCATCCTTCGAGGCCTCCGCTTCGCTCCGGCACCTGAGGATGAGGGGCGATCGTGCGAGTGCGCCGTATGTCGTCGTGCGGGACGAATGTGCGACGAGCCGCGAATGTCCTTTGCCGGACCGTGTGCCCTGCGTAAGCTGTCGCCCACACAAACACCAACCACGAAGAAACGCCGATGCCTGCTTTTCCTGCCTCCACCACCGTGCTCGATTCCATGCTGTTCCGCGACGCCTTCGGTACGCCCGAGATGCGGGAGGTGTTCTCCGACGTCGCGCTGGTGGCGCGCTATGCCGAGGTCGAGGTGGCGCTGGCAAAGGCCGAGGCGAATTGCGGCGTGATCCCGCGGGAGGCGGCCGAGCAGATCGCGGCGCGGACGGACGTCGCCGCGCTCGATTTCGATCTGCTCAGGCAGGAGACCGACATCGTCGGCTATCCGATCCTCCCACTGGTGCACCAGATGGTGAAGCAGTGCGGCGAGGCCGGCCGCTACGTGCATTGGGGCGCGACCACGCAGGACATCATGGACACCGCCGTGGTGCTGCAGCTGCGCGCCGCGCTCGGGATCGTCGAGCGCGACATCGCCGAACTTCGCCGTATCCTCGCCGACCTCTCGAAGCGTTACCGCGACACGCCGATGGCCGGCCGCACCCATCTCCAGCAAGCGCTCCCGGTGACCTTCGGCTACAAGACCGCGATCTGGCTCGCCATGTTCGACCGCCACGCCGAGCGGCTGGCGCAATTGAAGCCGCGCGTGCTGGTCGGCCAGTTCGCCGGCGCCGCCGGCACGCTGGCCTCGCTCGGCGACAAGGGCTTTGAGGTCCAGGAGGCGCTGTGTGCGGAGCTGAAGCTCGGCGTTCCCGCCTCGACCTGGCACGTCGCGCGCGACGGCTTTGCGGAGGCCGTGAACTTTCTCGCGCTCGTCACCGGCTCGCTCGGCAAGATCGCGCTCGACATCATGATCATGGCCTCGACGGAGTTCGCCGAGGTCTACGAGCCTTTCGTCAAGGGACGCGGCGCCTCCTCGACCATGCCGCAGAAGCGCAACCCGATCTCGTCGGAGCTGATGCTGGCGGCGTCCAAGGCGGTGCGCCAGCACGCCGGCCTGATGCTCGACGCCATGGTACAGGATTTCGAGCGCGCCACGGGCCCCTGGCACGCCGAATGGATGGCGATTCCCGAAAGCTTCGTGCTGACCGCCGGCGCGCTGCACCAGGCGAAGTTTGCACTCGCAGGTCTCATCGTCGACGAGGCGAAGATGAACGACAATCTCGCGATCAGCCGCGGCCTGATCGTGGCCGAAGCGGTCATGATGGGGCTCGCGCCGCAGCTCGGCCGGCAGGAGGCCCATGACGTGGTCTATGACGCCTGCCGTCAGGCCAACGAGAAGGGCATGAGCCTGGCCGACGCGCTGTCCGTGGACTCCCGGATATCGAGCCGCATCGATCGCGCCGCAATCGAGGCGCTCACCTCACCGAAAAATTACCTCGGGCTCGCGCCCGCCATGGTTGACCGGGTGCTGAAATCGGCAACGCGTTGAAAACCAAAATGCGTGAAACTGCGTATCTTCTCCATGTCGCAAGGTGCTCGCGCACTTGCGTCCCGCGATGCTAGACTTAGATTGAACGACAGACTTCGGCAGAGGGCCCCGCATGACTGATCACCGCAATTCCGCCACTTCCATCGATCCCGTGAAGCTCGACCGGCTGGCCGAGGTGGCGGTGAAGGTGGGCCTGGGCTTGCGGCCGGGACAGGATCTGCTTCTGACGGCGCCCGCGATCGCGCTGCCGCTGGTGCGGCGGATCGCCGTGCATGCCTACAAGGCCGGTGCCGGCATCGTGACACCGATCCTGTCGGACGAGGAGATGACGCTGGCGCGCTACCGCCACGGTCACGACAGCAGTTTCGATCGTGCCGCCGGCTGGCTCTACGAGGGCATGGCCAAGGCGTTCTCCGACAACACCGCGCGGCTCGCCATCGTCGGCGACAATCCGATGCTGCTGTCGGGCGAGGATCCTTCCAAGGTGGCGCGCGCCAGCAAGGCGAACTCGATGGCCTATCAGCCCGCCCTGGAAAAGATCGTCAATTTCGACACCAACTGGAACATCATCGCCTTCCCAAGCCCGTCCTGGGCCAGGCAGGTATTCCCTGATGATCCCGAGGACGTTGCGATCGGCAAGCTCGCGGATGCGATCTTCGCGGCCTCGCGCGTCGATCGCGAGGATGCGATGGGCAATTGGGCGAGCCACAATGCGGTGCTGCGCGAGCGTACCAACTGGCTCAACGGCCAGCGCTTCCGTGCGCTCCAGTACAACGGACCGGGGGTCGACCTCACCATTGGCCTTGCCGACGGCCATGAATGGGAGGGCGGCGCCTCGCTCTCCAAGAACGGCATCAGCTGCAACGCCAACATCCCGACCGAAGAGGTCTTCACCACGCCGCATTGCCGACGCGTCTACGGCCATGTCGTGAGCTCGAAGCCGCTGTCCTATCAGGGCACGCTGATCGACAACATCGCGGTGCGCTTCGAGGACGGCAAGATCGTCGATGCAAAGGCTTCGCGCGGCGCGGAGGTGCTGAACAAGGTGCTCGACACCGACGAGGGCGCCCGCCGCCTCGGCGAAGTGGCGCTGGTGCCGCATTCCTCGCCGATCTCGCAGAGCGGGCTGTTGTTCTACAACACGCTGTTCGACGAGAACGCGGCGTCCCACATCGCGCTCGGCCAGTGCTATTCGAAATGCTTCATCAACGGCGCGCAGCTCACCCCGCAGCAGATCGCCGCGCAAGGCGGCAACCAGAGCCTGATCCATATCGACTGGATGATCGGCTCGGCCGAGACCGATATCGACGGCATCTTGCCCGATGGCAGCAAGGTACCGGTATTCCGCAAGGGCGAGTGGGCGAAGTAGCGCGTCTTGCGGCCATCCTTCGAGACGCCCGCCGCTGGCGGGCTCCTCAGGATGAGGACGGAGTGCGCGGCCGTCGCTCCAGCGGGCACCGAAGTCGATCGGCCTCATCCTGAGGAGACCGCGAAGCGGTCGTCTCGAAGGACGAGGCGCGCGCTCAGGCCTCTGCCGAACCGCCTCACGCCGCCGCGTTGCGCAGCATCGGATTGTTGTCGATGCTGAAGCGGTTGAACAATGTCGTGAACGGGCTGCCGTCCGTGGCCCGCACGATGGCGTCGGAAGCGGCGATCGCCTCGTAGAGCGCGCCGACGGGATCGTCCGCCTCGCCCAGGGCGAGGTTCATGCGGATCTCCTCGCGGGCCTCGTTGATCTCGTCCTCGTCGTCGAGTGTCGCCTCCAGCGCCTCCGCCGCACGCCGCATCTCCGCGAGGTCGCCGCCGCCGGAAAACTTGAGGATGTCGAGCCAATAGGGGCGGGCGACGACGAGCTGGACGAACGCCTCGAACGTATCGGCGATAATTCCGGCGCGGCCCTCCGATGAGACGTAGAGCACGTTCTGCGACGGCAGCAGCACGAAGGCGCCGCCGGAGCCGTCACTGCCGATCTGCCGGGGGCTTTCGATGCCGTCGATGGTGAACCAGGGCTCCTCGTCGGGCGCGAAGGAGACATCGAGGCTGAACAGCCAGGCGACGGCCTCACGATTGGCTGTCAGAACCTCGGGCGTGAGGGGCATCGGCGTGGCTCCGTTTTATGCTTCCGCGCACTTTGTCGCACCCCAAAAAAGATCGGTTCATGTGCGCGAATTTGCAGGGAAATCGCGACGTTAACCGTTTCGCGCCTGCAACTTGCGGCTGATTTTCGAGGCCTGCGTAAGAAAGAATTAAAAACGGATGACTAGCGTTCCCGACATCTTTCGAAACAATGCGGGCCGAGACCCGGCCATACTTAATTATATCCCCTGGGGAAGAAGATGTCGCGCTCATTGATTGAAATCGGTAGTTGTAACGTGGATCTCGAGCTCCGGCCGATCGAGCCATCCTGGATCATCGAGGGCAATCCCGTGTCGCGCTCGCATATCCTGTCCACCAGCGCCGACGGCACCGCCTCGACCATTATCTGGCAGTGCACCGAGGGCCGCTTCAACTGGTACTACGATATCGACGAGACGATCATGATCATGGAAGGATCGATCGTGCTCGAAAGCGACGGCATGCCGCCCAAGCGCTACGGCCCCGGCGACGTGATCTTCTTCCGCGACGGCGCGCATGCCAAATGGCATGTCGAAGGCCACGTCAAGAAGATCGCCTTCTGCCGCAAGACCAATCCCGTGATGATCGGTTTCCTGATCCGCGTCGTCAACAAGCTGAAGAAGATCTTTACCTCCACCGGCGAGCGCCGTCCGGCCTCGCTGATGGGCGCCGGCTAGAGCATGATCCGGAAAAGTGTGCAGCGGTTTTCCGAAAAGATCATGCTCAAGCAATAGTCTCAATTCAAGAACGCTTCCCAGCGGCCACGACGGAAGAGGGGTCGGGATCAACATCCCGGCCCCTTTTCTCGTCATGACGGCAGCTCGAGCCGATAAACGTCGATGGCGGTCTGCGAGAACAGCGCGGTCTTCTCGGCCTCGCTCAGGGGTGCGGCGATGCGTTTGAAGGCGTTGAAGATCACCTGGTAGCTGCACTGGCCCTTGTCCGGCGGGAAGTTGCTCTCGAACATCGCGCGGTTGGGTCCGAACGCCTCGATGCAGGTTTCGACGTAAGGTCGCCAGGCCGCGGCAAGCTCCTCGGATGACGGCGGCCTGTCGCGCAAGTGGAAGTCGTAGCCGAGCAGGCACATAGCGAGGCCGCCGAGCTTCACCACCACGTTCTCACATGTCGCGATCTCGCGGATCGAGGCGCGCCATTGCTCAAACACCTCTTCGCGCCGCCCCGCAAAGCGGCCGACGCCGGCCGGGCCGCCGCAATGGTCGAGCACGATCCTGGTGTCGGGGAAGGCGCGCGCCAATTCGGTCAGCTCGCCGATCTGTGGATGGAACAGCCAGGCATCGAAGCTGAGGTTGAGTGGTGCCAGGCAGGCAAAGCCTTTGCGGAAAGCTGGATCCTGCAACAGGCCCTTCGGCCGGTTCGCATACATGCCGGCGACGACAGGATCCTCGTCCCAGGCCGAGGAATGCCGGATGCCGCGGAAGCGGCCATTGCCGGCGGCGATCTCGGCTTCCAGCACCGGCCTTGCGGCGTCGCCGAGCAGCAGATTGGCGTGGCTGACGATGCCGGCACAGATCGCCGCCTTGCCGTAAGCGCCGCTCGCGCTCATCGCGGCGACGCCGTTGGCGAATTCGACTTCGCCGACGGGCCGGAACGCCTCCGGCCCGTGCGCGCGATACATCGAGCGGCAATCGACATAGACCGTGGCAATGACGTTGTGGCCGGAGGCGATGTCGGCCGCCATCTCCTCGATCAGATAGCGGTGCCCGCGATTCCAGAGATGGTGATGGGGATCGACGATCGGCCGCAAGGGATCAATGATCTCCTCTTGATGCAGCGCGAGCCAGTCCTCGCGCGGCTCGACGAACAGCCCGCTCGTATTCGCGGGCACACTGCTTGCAGCCATCGCGTGTTCGCTCCCTCTGTATTTTTTGTGCCGGGAGCCTAGCATCTCACGCGCACGCACAGCAGCGCGTATTGCTCAGAGCACCACAGCTGCGGTGGAGCAGGTGCGCTCCCTCTCCCGCTTGCGGGCAGGGGAATCGCATATGGGTTTTGTCTAGCTATTGCATTGGAAGGCAAGACGGATTCTGAAGACGACTCCCGGAAGA
>NZ_JACIHD010000037.1:0-27200 GCF_014198235.1 Bradyrhizobium sp. ERR14
GATGCGCGATCGAATGGTCTCGATCGATACCGGCTCTTGTGGGCTAAAGCCAAACAGACGATCGACCTCGGCGGAGCGATACACGAAATCTAGACGGTAGACGTCCCAGGACCAGCTGCCCGTGTGACTGAGATGCTGGGCCTCGGCCAGATAAGCCTCGCTGCGGCGCAGCTGCTGTTCTGCTCGCCTCGACGCCGTGATATCCGTCGCTGCTCCAACAAACTCGATGTCACCAGAGGCTGTTCTCGTCGCCCGTGCCTGCGCATGGATGTGCTTTACCGAGCCGTCCGGTAGCAGAAGCCGGTATTCGTGCTCGAAATCGCTCGGGTCTCGCATCGCGCGATCGATAATTTCTTTAACCGAAGCCTTATCATCCGGATGAGTGCGCTCAACGACGAGCTGCGGCCCCGGCTGCACTGTGTCAGGATCTAATTGGAAAATGCGAAATGTTTCCTTCGACCAGAAGGCCTCGCCCGTAGTGGGGTTCCAGCTGAAGCTGCCTGTGTGACTCAACTCCTGCGCCTGGGCTAAATGTGCTTCGCTCCGCTGCAGGGCGAGTTCGGTCCGCCTTCGCTCCGTGATATCTTCGCAGGCGATAAGGACAATGGGCTGCTCATCGCCCCAGAGCATGGCTTTGGCGTTTTCACGTACCCACAACACCGATCCGTCCTTACTGACTTTCTGGACGTCCCACGTGCGCGTCTGTCCGACATCCTCAAGGCACGTCCGAACGCATTCTCGAACGAACGCGCGATCCTCCTCGAGAAATACGTCCAGCACTGATCGACCGGCCAGTTCAGCAGGAGCATAACCGAGTTGTGTCGCGCCGAGCGTATTGACGTTGAGGATAGTGCCGGCTTCATCGACCATGAAGTACATGGCGGGATTGTGCTCGAAGATGGCGCGCCACCGCTTTTCGCGATCCTCCAAATCGGCCGCACTCCGCTGAAGCTTGGCCGCAACGACACGCGCAGCCTCTCTTTCCTGGCGGAGCTTTCCGACCAGGTGCGCTCCCACAATCGAGGCAATAAAGAATGCAACTACCACCGGCAGATCTTGGGGGTCATCGATTCGCAGGCTGAACGCCGGCGGCGCAAAGTAGTAAGCGAGAGCAGCGATGGTTACGATGCAAAGCGCCGACGACGCAATGAAACTGCCCATCAGCGAAAACAGCAAGATCACTAACAAATACGCGAACGCCGTCGCAGCGAAATGCGCGTGAAGGTACAAGCAGGCCAGTGTTACCACGGTCAGGGTTATGCTGCCGAAGGTAAACTGAAGGGCCGAACGTTCTAAACTGCTGATCGGGCTACGCATTCTGATACCACCCGGCCTGTTCTCCGGCGGGAGAACTAGAACATTTTAGGGCGCGTACTCATAAAGCCACGACAATACCGGGCCTCAGGTCAGTTGTCCGCGCGGTTCTGGTTCAGTTGATCAAGCGGGTTTGTGGCGCAACCATCCCTTCATTTTGAGACCGTCCCGCATGTTGAGAGCAAGAAGTGCAATGTTTGTTGCGCCCGCGACGAGCTCGATCACCTGCACAGCATAGAACGTGCCATCGAATTCTGCCGCCTGAGCCTTGGACGCGAGGAAGAGCGCAGACGGAATAAGAATCACGATGCCGTTTCCTGCAATGAATGGCATGCGCTTGAATTTGGCCCCGATCAGTCCGGCCCGGCGCGCCTTTGCCAAGATGACACCTGTACCACCGGTCGCAGCGAGCGTCGGAATCAGCAACAAGAAACCCCACGGTATGGTGCTCTTAACCGCTGCAACTGTGGCATGGGACGCGAACAGCTCGCTGAGTACCGTCGACAGCCAAAATGTGCCGATCGTTCCGATAGCCAAGGCACCAGCGACAGGATGGATCAACTTGATCATGAGTATCTTCCCTTCCTAAAAAGAGCAGGGCTAGGCAACGCAGATGCCGCGCACGGCAACTTTCTGGAACAGATGAGGGGAGGCTATCGCGGAGGCCGGATAGCTGGCGATTTTTGCTAGAAAGTCAGGATGGGTGAAGGCCGCGCGGAAGTGTGCGGTGGATTCCCAGACGGCGTAGTTCAGATAGGTCGAGCTGTCGCCGAGAGCTCTGTGCAGCTGAGTGGAAATGAAGCCCGGCTGTCGCTTCATGAACGCTGCGTCGTCCTGCCAGGTCTTGAGAAAAGCCGCCTCATCGGCTTTGTCGAGTGTGAATGGGTTCACCAGGACGACCGAATTTGCCTCAATAGCGATCTGGCGGTCGATCGGGAAAGAAGGGTCGAGTGGGCGTAGCAGCGACATGAGTGCCTCCATTGCTCTTTGATACGTGATGTCTAATTGGTATCATGTTCACGTACCACGTTGACATCATGATGTCAATACAAAACAATGGTGACAAATGAATAGAGCCAAGCGAACCCCGGAGGGTGACGCCCTGACCGACCTTGTTCTCGATCTATTCAGGCTCGACAGCCTATTTCTGACAGCCGGCGACCGTCTGGTCGCCCCGCTCGGCCTAACAAGCGCACGCTGGCAGGTGCTTGGCGCCATTGTGTCCGCCGAACGTCCCCAACCGGTCGCTTGGCTCGCTCGTGACATCGGCGGCAATCGTCAAAACGTGCAGCGGATTATCAATGATCTGCACAGAGAGGGCCTCGTATCTTTTGAGGTCAACCCGCATCACCGACGGGCGCAGCTCGTCGTGCTCACTACGAATGGACAGCGCGCCTTCGAAGCCGCAATGGAGTTGCAGGCTCCTTGGATCAACGATCTTTCAGAAGGGCTGTCGGTCAAGGATATACGGATTGTCCATCGCGTGATCACGGCCTTGCGAGATAAGCTTGAGGGCAGTCGTGAGGACAAGTCGGCCTGACATGGCAAAGCATTGTGATTGGCCCGGCGCCCGTGATTCAAGCTCCCAAACTGGGGCTTCGAATCATGCGCCATGAACTAACGCTACGAATGGGCAGCTATCGGATCTATGCTACCAAACAAGCCGCGTGGAGACCCTCGGGTAAAACGACCGACGCGTCCTCAATAGTATCTGCTGGATGCTGCGATCTGGTGTATGGTGGATTTAATGAGTTTCAACCTTAGCTTAGTACGCGGTTCGCGCGCCGATTGCCTTCAAGCCGCACGACCCTCATCGCGCAGAACCGTCCTCGGATATCGTGCGGACTTCGAGTGTACAAAGCATCCAACACTGATCTTGTTAAATCATGATTATCGAGAATTAGTGGGAGGTGTTCTGCGGCCGACCTAAGGTTGGCAGTTCGTCTAGGAATTGCCGAGTGCATCTTCCAGAATAGCCTTAAGACGCGCGGCTTCCTTTACCACCTCGCGATCCAGGTCCGCTTTGATGGCTACGGCATAATCGTTGCTGATCCTACGGCGTGGCCCGAATCGTTGTGGTCCTGCGTTCCTGCGGGCAGGAGCTGATAGGCTCTTATACCCAGGGCGTGCGTATCGTTCGCGCAAGCAGCAACTCGTGCTTCATCATAGGGCGGGGCTTCGACTGTCGGCAGCGGACCGGCATCTAGCGCATCAGTTTAACTCTCCCAAGATACGCTTGGTGACCGACCAGAGAGGTCCTCCCACATGCTGTGGAATGTCGGCGCGCGCGTACATCACGTGCCGTCGGGTCGCTTCGCGTGCAAGATGACATAAAGCTTGTTACCGCATTGATCGCCGTTGTGTTCGCTTGCGTGAACGGCTGCTCCAGGTCCCCAGCCAGATGGACAACGAGCCTCAGCGCACGCAACCTGTCTTCCTCAGGGCGTGAATTGTCTTTGAGGATCGCAATCGCCGCCGGAAGACCTTCGAGGATGCAGGTTCCCTGGTTGTGTCCAACCTTGCAACCAAGAGCGACGTCATATGTCGGCCGCTCGATGTCGATATCGACGAAATGCCGGCGATAGGTGTCCTTTCCTTCCGGCGTTGATTTATAGTCGCCCACCCAGTTTGAGTTGGCGGCCAGCGAAGTGTGCCGATCGGCTCCTTGAGCTTGAGCTGCCGGACTTAAGTGCCGCTAGGCCAGTTCCGCGATGACAGAATGACGTAGCTGTCCCCACGCCAGGGCGGAAGATGTGCTGCCTACAGCTGCGGTGCAGATCGCAAGTATGGGTCTGAGTGATTGCCCAATATTGATGAAGTGCGTCAAGTCGTTAGAGGACATAGGCAGGTGCTTGTGTTACGGCACGTCAACCGGGGGCATGGATGCCGTCGGGCGTGGCACGAAGCCATTTTGGTGCTGGTCACGTGCCGCCAACATGATCGTAAAAGCCGCGAGGAGGATTAGGAGTCGGGCCAAGGATCCAATACTCACTCTGACGATGGCGACAAGGTAAACGACGGCCAGGAGATTTCTCGCAAGCTTGTCGTAGCCGGTTGTAACGCGCTGAAACCTCCTTGAGCCGGCAGAAGCACGCATCGATAACACCGCATGCTCGTCGGCGAGTTGGGGGTCCACCCGGTTAGATTTGTATGCACGGAGGGAATTCCCCCTTTGTGCGCGCACGCGGTGATGAAGACGACTACTGGCTCTAGTAGGTTTGTTGTACCCCCAAATGAGTTAGCGATCAGAATTGCTTTGACAGATGGGTTCCGCGCACAGGGTGCGCGCCGGGACAGGAGAAACTCGATGCATTTGACCGCGCTGCGCCACACCTCTCTTGCGCTGATCCTGTTTGCCTGCGGGGGAATGGAGAGCGCACTAGCCGCCGATTCGGCGCCTGTTCAGGTCACTACGCCGCCCGGCCAGAAGGCTGGCGCTGGGCAAACGCCGAGTATGCGATCGCCGGCCGAGCAGCATCGCCTGCCGCCGGACTCCAGCACCGCGCAAACGCTTGAGCTCCCCGGGCGGACGCTTTCTTTCGTCGCGACCGCCGGCTCCATCCGCCTATTCGACGACAAGGGCGAGCCCCAGGCCGACATCGCCTATACTGCCTATCAGCTTGACGGAGCCGACCGCGGCTCGCGCCCCGTAACATTCTTCTTCAATGGCGGACCGGGCTCATCATCGGCCTGGCTGCACCTCGGTAATGCCGGACCGTGGCGGTTGCCGATCAATGCGGACGAGGTCACGCCATCGACCTTTCCGGAGGCGCGGCCAAACGCGGAAACTTGGCTCGATTTCACCGATCTCGTGTTTCTTGACCCCGTAGGCACCGGCTATAGCCGCTTCGTCGGAACCGGCGATGATGCGCGCAAGCAGCTCTATTCCGTTGACGGCGACGTCAACGCGCTCGCGCTGGTGGTCCGCCGCTGGCTCGAAATGCATGACCGGCTGTTGTCGCCGAAATACATCGTGGGTGAAAGCTATGGCGGGATTCGCGGGCCAAAGGTTGTCCAGCAGTTGCAGATGCAGCAGGGCATAGGCATCAAGGGACTGATTATGGTCTCGCCACTGTTCGACTACAGTCAGTTTACCAGCACGAGCCTGCTGCGATACGTCGCAACCCTGCCAAGCTATGTCGCGACCCTGCGCGAAGCCGAGGGTCCGGTAAAGCGATCTGATCTTGCCGACGTGGAAGCCTATGCACGCGGCGAGTTTCTGGTCGATCTCATGAAAGGCCAGGCGGACAATGAAGCGACCACGCGCCTGGCCGACAAGGCCGCAGCGCTGACCGGCATCGACCAGAAGGTCAGTCGTAGGCTGGCGGGCCGCTTCGGCCTCCCGGAGTTCCGCCGTGAACTCGAGCGTAAAAACGGTAAGTTAATTGGCAATTATGACGCCTCGGTGCGTGGCCTCAATCCGTATCCGGACTCCGATTTCCCACTTTCCGGTGATCCCTCCAGCGATACGCTATTGGCGCCTCTGACCAGCGCCACTGTCGATCTGCTTACGCGCAAGCTTAATTGGCGGCCGGACGGGTCTTACGAGCTGCGCAACGGCGCGGTTGGGCGGGCTTGGGATTTCGGTCGCGGCTCTCCAGAGTCCCTTTCACAGCTGCGCCAGATTCTGGCAACGGACCGGAAGATGAAATTGCTCGTCGCACACGGCCTGTTTGACCTCGTCACCCCCTATTTCGCATCGCAGATCGTGCTGGATCAGTTGCCGCCGTTTGCCTCGGCGCCGCGCCTCAAGCTTGTAGTCTATCCGGGCGGCCATATGTTCTATTCACGAGATACCTCACGCCAAGCTTTTCGTGCAGAGGTCGAAGCGATGATGAAGTAACGCCGACGATTTGGTCACAAGCAAGTTCGCGTGAGGCGAATGACTCGCCGAAAGACTTGTATCTCACCTAAAGTCAGGAGCAATGCTCCTGGACGGCCGAGGTTATGATGCGGACCGGAAGAAGGCGCATCGGCCAACATTCCGCCGCGCTGCAATCGCTGAGATCCAATCAATCTTCGCCCGCATCTCTATTTGAACCGGAATTCCGTCGAGCGCTTCCTCAACAACGTCGAGCATACCGGCGCGTGGCACGCGAAGACAAACTCACCGCCAACTACCCGGCCCTCATCCAACTTGCATCGCATCAATCAGGCTGTGGGTGCATGTTGATGAGTGCCCGTGCCAAAGCTGGAACGATCTTGCTACCATCTCGCGGCTGGCTCAAGCATGCAAGAAGAACCGGCGCGCTGAGAGTACATCGGGTTTGGCACGAGCAATGTTCTACGGCTATGAATCAAAATATGTCGCTTGCAAGAGCAAACTCATCTTGCTCCTGGCCTCGACCATCGTTTCGCTCTCTGCAGCGGCACCTGCATCCGCCGCGACTTTTGCGCTGCCATCCGCCGCCTCTGAGACATCCGCGGCAGCGATCCCAATTCTGCTAGCCCGCGACGTCGCAGAGCCTCTGCCTGGAGCGCTGGAACGCCACAAAGCGAGGACGGCATTAATACCTCCAATGAAAGTGGACAATTGTCGATGCGACGACCCCCTAGGGACCCTCGAGCCGGCGACATTGCACGTCGTAGAATTCTTAGCAGCCTTTTTCGGAATATGCGGGTTGGTGCTTTACCAGTTAGGAGAACGCGCATGCAACCAGGATTACTCGAAACGATATATCGCAATTATGAAACGGCTCACATCCGGTGCCTTCGAGAGTGGCGGCCTTACGGGGCATCCCACCCACACAGCCTATTGGCCACCAACACTTCACAAAATTTGATACTCGTTCGTTCTCGCCGCCACCGAACAGCGGGACATTTGCGCTCAAAAAATGCATTTTCCCTCGCAGACCGCAGGAATAGTGCAGCGAATTTGAGTAGTAATCGGGTGGTCGGCTATTCACCGTGAAGGCAGCCGCCCCCTCGTGCTGCTTCCCCATGAAGGACGGTTCATGCGCAATCATGACATTGTGTCCGGCAGCCTGTTGGCGCTGACAGCCGCTGGGCTTGCGCTGCTTTGCTCTAGCCTACTCGCATTTGCTTTCATTTAGATCCCGCGATCGACCTTTGGCGCGATAGGATCCCTGCAAGACGTCACGCAAGACGGTACGCAGCCGGACAGAGTGCGCTGGTATGGTTTTCCACGTATGGCGGCCCGGCGGTTGTAGATGACCTGCTTAAGCAGCCGTAGGGATCCGCTTCCTCGAAACGCTTCGCTTTCGCATGTCGTGCCCGCCGTTTTTGAACGGCGGATCTGATCTCCTGGCTGGGCTTCGTGCAGTGCCCACTAACAACGTAGGTCCCTCTCCATCGAACGATATAGTTAGTCTTATGATTGCGCCCGCATCACGCGCTTTTTGCGTGGCTTGCGCAGCATTTCTGCGCCAGGTCAACTTCGGCGCGACAACTATCGACCCTCGAACAATCAGGCACAGGAGCGCTGGGGGCGTCACCCAGCAGGGCGTCACCCAGCAAATCCCCAACGCGCACAGCGTTTGAGTGAGGCGGCCCCCTCAAGAGCAAGCAGGTATGAATGTGCTTCACGGGTAACCCCCTCTACCGGCCCTCATTATTTACCTCACCACCTGGGGCGCAATGCGCAGCTCGTACAAACCCTGATGCGATGAAGCCCCGGTTTTGGGGACAACATTGCTGAAAACGATGCAGCGGGGGTTGCGGCTCGCGGCAGCTCTTGACCATCTTCTGCTATCGCGGCAACGAGAACAACCAAAGCAGATCGAGATGATGAGAGCGGGGTGTGGCTGTGCAGGATCAATCCCAAGCATCGGAGTTGCCGCCGGTCCTGCAGAGACCGTCGAAAGGCTTTCGGTGGATCGTTGCTCTTCTAGCCGTATTGCTCGCTTTTTGCGCCGGAGGCGCCTATTTTTGGACGAATATCGAAACGTTTGCGGAGGCGCCGCCGGCGCATGAAGTCGTGCCTCCCACGCTTGGCTTGTCACCTGAGGATAGGGACGTCCTTTTAGGGATCCAATCAGGGCAGCAGAAGACAGCCGATGAAATTGCCGAGCTCAATCGCAACGTCGATGCGCAGCAAGCCGAGCTAAAGCGGGTCTCGGATCAGATCGCAGCCCTGGCCCAAAGAATCGAGGAGCTGCAGAATCCGGCGCATATTGCTTCTCCTGCTACTTCTACCACTTCGCCACCCGTGCGTACCACATCCAAGCCGGCCAAGAGAGACGTCCGGCCCTCGAAACCGCAAGGTCCGGTTTCTGTCGGAGGCGCGCCGCTGACTGCGGAGCCGAGCACGGAACAGCGCTGATTTCCACAAAATGCCTGCCATATGACGCTGCGCCTTCCAACCGCTTCGGAAACCAACGGTCCACCATCTTGATGGAGCCTCTCATTGCTCCGCGTGGTTTCGGAAATCCTCTGTCAGTCGCAAGAAGTTCATAAGCAGGACGTGCCCCTGTGAGGTAAGTATCGACTCGGGATGGAACTGGACCCCATAGGTGGGATAATAGCCGTGCGTGAGGGCCATGATCTCGCCTTCCTCCGAACGCGCTGTCACTATGAAGTTCTGCGCACATGACTGATCAAGCTCGACGATAAGAGAATGGTAGCGCCCGACGTCAAGCGGGGTCGGCAGCCCCTTGAATAACCCTCGGCCGTCATGCGCAACGTATGAGCGCCGACCGTGCATGGGTCGATACGCACGCGCCACCCGTCCTCCGAAAACGCTAGCAATACACTGATGTCCAAGGCAGATGCCAAGAATTGGCACGCGCCCTGAAAGTTCGCGGACCACTGCTATCGATATTCCTGCCTTTGTTGGGGTGCAGGGGCCGGGCGATATCACCACCGCGCGCGGATTGAGACCAACGAGCTCGCTGATGCTGATAGCGTCGTTTCGGATCACTTTCGTGGCTTCACCGAGCTTGTGAAAATAGCGGGCAATGTTGAACACGAAGGAATCGTAATTATCGATGATCACAATCAAAATGCACCAGCTGGTTCAGAACCAAATGCATTAAAGATTCGCTCTGCCTTGGCGAGCACTTCCTCGTATTCGGCCTTGGGCTCCGACAGGGCCGTTATACCGCTGCCTGCATGAAACACAGCCAGGTCGCCGTCGATCGTGACAGTGCGGATCGCAATACTTGTGTCCATGTGCCCGTTGAAGCCGATGAAGCCGATCGCCCCGCAATAGACCTCTCGCGCTATGCGCTCGATTTCTGTAATAATTTCCATCGACCGCAGCTTTGGCGCTCCCGTAATGGAGCCGCCCGGAAAGCAAACACGGAGCAGGCTAACGGCGTCTTCCTCTCCGGCAAGTTCCCCCATAACGATCGACACGAGATGGTGCACCGAGGCATAGGACTCGAGATTGCACAGGGCCGGAACCTCGACCGAATGCGCAGTGCAAACGCGTGACAGATCGTTTCGCAAAAGGTCGACAATCATCGTGTTCTCGGCATGATCCTTTTCGGAAGCGAGGAGAACAGCCGCACGGCGGTGGTCTTCCTTAGAATCAGGCGAACGCGCGATTGTGCCCTTGATGGGTCGTGTCTCGACTTGTCGCCCCTCAAGCTTCAGAAATCGTTCGGGCGAACTTGATGCGATGGTCAGCTTTCCCCATCGCAGCAGGGCCGCAAAAGGTGCCGGATTCAATGATCGCAGCTGGCAATAGAAGGCGAGCGGATCAAACGAGGTCGGCAGGCGGGTGCTGAAACGCTGCGCAATATTCGTCTGGAAAACGTCACCGGCCAGGATCAAGTCGATCACGCGCTGCACCGCGGCAATGTAGCCCTCGCGGCTGAAGTTCGAGCGCCATGCGCCCGCTTTGCTGGGACAACCCTTCTGTGGCGCCTTTGGACCGGCAAGCAATGCTGCAAACTCGTCGGCTCGACGACGCGCTCGTTCGCTCCGTCGCGCGCGATCCTGCTCCGGCCATCCCGTCGAGACGATCCAGCATTTGTTATCCCCGTGGTCGAAGCTGATGACCACATCATAAAAATGCAGGATGGATTGGGGCAAACCCAGACCGGCAATTGCCGGCGCAGACAGTCGCTCCAATGTCCTGTTCATGTCGTAGGCAAGGTAGCCTGCCGCTCCTCCCTGGAACGGCGGGAGATCCGGACGATGCTCTTGCGGGTACTTCGCGAGTAGCGTTCGAAGAACCTTCCATGGATCGGCCTCGAGAGTCAGTCCGTTCCAACTGGCTCGGCCGTTCGCGACTCTATAGGTGCTGAACGGGTCGCACGTTAGGTATGAGTAGCGCCCAAGCAGCTCGTGCCTTGCTGCGCTATCGAGAAACGTGAGATGCGATCGATGCCCAAGACATCGCACCGCTGTGACAGGTTCAACCCACTGCAGCTCGCGAACGTACATCGGCTTATCGGTCACCTGCGGCTGACGTCGTGAAAGTGCCGTTCCATCTGTTGCCCCACCCGATGAGAACGACGCTTGTCTGCGATGGGCCGAAACTTGAGGCCCATTGCCAAGTTAACCCGGCCGTGAACCTCTTGCTGCGACAGCACCTGATCATCCTGCCGTGGAGGCGAAAGCGGCATCTATTGTTACATCGTAGTCGGCCGCGAACCGCAGCTCGCGGAGCGGTCGGACCCGTTTAACCGACTCCTGATAGAGATCGTGCGCTTTGTACGCTGCGAGCTCCGTCTCGCTGTCGAACTCACCATAGACCACGATGTCTATATCGTTGCCGAGCTGATCGGTCTTGCTGTTGCGGGCAACCTCAAGCCGGCGCGCATGTGGTATCGTGGTGAGAAGCGAAAGACCTTCGATGATCTGGTCGATATGCGCCTCGTCCTTGGCGCTGAACAAGACGATGTGACGAATCATGGCTGTCCGTGGAGATGTCGCTAGGGTGCTATAACTATCTGGGAATAGAGCTCGTTGCAATGAGGCTAGTCGCTTGCTGCATGATCGTTGCTTGCGATCGTCGGCGATCCGCAATGAAACTTGCCAGATTTGCTCAGGACGCCGGAAGGGCGAGGCGCTCAATGGTTTGAATGTGCCGCGTCAGCAGGTTACAGGCTTGATCGACGTTGCGTGTTCGCAAGGCTTGCAGAATCAGACGGTGATCTTGATTGGAGCGCGGTCGCCAGCCCACCGATCGCGCCATCGCGAACACCAATCGAGAATTGGCAAGCTGCAGTCCATCGAGGCTCGCGAGCAGACGCGGCATTCCGCACGGCGCGACCAAGGCTTGGTGAAAGGCGCGGTTGGCCACCTCAAACTCCACGATCGTCTTTGCATTGTCTCCTTCGATCACGGTGAGCTCGATCCGAGCCAAATGAGCTGTTGTGAGCCTTGGCCCCGAATGGCGCAATGCCACCACTTCGAGCGCGGCGCGCATTTCGGCGATCTCCTTCACTGAACGAGTATCGAGCGGGGCAACCCGAACACCGCGGCGCGGCACAGCGACAACGAGATGTTGTGCCTGCAGCTGCCGAAAGGCCTCGCGCACCGGGACGTGGCTGGAATTGAATTCTCTTGCAAGGTGATCCTGACGGAGTGGCGCGCCTGGCTCTAAGGCGCCGCTGATAATGCGCTCAGCGATTGAGTCCGCTATGCGCGCGACCGTCGTCATGTTGTCAGCAGTGATCATAGATTATCTACCGCAATAACCGGTGCATTTGCGAGGCAGCTCGATTAGCATCTCTTCGAGAGTGATGACTATAGATAATTCACGCGATTATCTACAATCGAGCGGGATGGGTTTATGGATACTGCTGCGCAAGTCCAACGGAAGGGAACAGGCAACAGGGCGCAGGTTCGTCATCTTTGGAACGTCGAAGAGGCTAAGGCGCTCTACGACCTTCCTTTTGCCGACCTGATGCTTCAGGCGCAGCGCGCTCACCGCAAGAACTTCGATCCAAACCACGTCGAAACTGCGAGCCTGCTCAGCATCAAGACCGGCGGCTGTCCGGAAGACTGCGGTTACTGCTCGCAAAGCGCGCATTACAAGACCGGCCTGAAAGCCACCCATCTGATGTCTTGCGCCGATGTGGTTGCGACCGCGCGGCGCGCGAAGGATGCGGGCGCCACGCGCTTCTGCATGGCCGCGGCCTGGCGCACTCCAAAAGATCGCGATCTCGATTCCGTCTGCGACATGGTCAACGCGGTCAAGGGACTCGGCATGGAAACGTGCGTCACGCTCGGCATGCTAACACCGAACCAAGCCGCACGCCTCGCCGAGGCCGGCCTTGACTTCTACAATCACAACGTGGACACATCGCCCGAGTTTTACAGCAAGATCATCACGACCCGCAGCCTGCAGGACCGCATTGATACGCTGGCGCATGTGCGTGATGCCGGCATCAAGATCTGCTGTGGCGGGATTATCGGGATGGGCGAGCACGTCGAGGACCGCCTAGGTATGCTCGTGCTGCTCGCCAATCTCCCCAGCCATCCTGAAAGCGTGCCGATCAACCTATGGAACAAGATCGAGGGCGTGCCGGTGGAAGACACCGCGGAGCCTCCCGATCCGATCGCGCTGGTCCGGCTGGTGGCGACCGCCCGGATCATGATGTCGAGGAGTGTGCTTCGCTTGTCTGCCGGGCGGCAATACATGACCGATGAATTGCAGGCGCTCTGCTTCTTGGCCGGCGCAAATTCAATCTTCATCGGCGACGTGCTCTTGACCACCCAAAACCCGAAAGTTGATCGCGATGCGGATCTGCTGGCCCGGCTCGGCATCACGTCCGGGCTCGCCGGAGGGAAGCAGTGCGCGCAATATGTTGCCCCAGCATCCAGCCTAGGTGGGAAATGCAGATAACTTTGATGAAGGGCAAAATCCATCGCGCCTCAGTGACCGAAGCTGATCTGCACTATGAAGGCTCGATCTCGATAGATCGTACGCTCCTGGAGGCAGCAGGAATGGTGATCAACGAGCGGGTCGAAATCTACAATGTCGAAACTGGAACGCGCTTTGCCACCTACGTGATCGAGGCGCCGCCGAGGTCTGGCACGATAAGCCTGAACGGTGCGGCCGCCCGACTGGCGATGGCCGGAGACAAGATCATTATCGTTGCATATGCCTCATTTGACGAGGCCGAAGCAAAGATATTCAAGCCGCGCATTGTGCGTGTGGACCGAGACAATCGCATCCTGGCAAGTTGAGCCCCACGGGCCATCCTTCCTTCTGCAACGGCCAACGGATCTTTTGCGTGATTTTGATGCGATCCTGGGAGCGATGAATGCGGGCAATCCAAGCAGCTAGACTTAGTCCCTACGTCGCAGCGTTGAATAGTTTGAACGAAGATAAACGGCTGCGCTGTCTCAAGCCGCGCGTGGGGATCGATTTCGCATCCAACGACTATCTGGCGCTCGGGAGCGCCCCGCGCATCAAAAAGGCGATGGTCGCCGCGCTCGAGGCGGGCACTCCGGTTGGAGCCGGCGGGTCGCGGCTTCTGCGCGGCAATTGCGAGGAGCATGAACAGCTCGAAGCGGAAGCGGCTCAGTTCTTTGGCGCAGAGGCAGCGCTTTTCTTTGGAGGCGGCTACATCGCAAATTTTGCCCTCCTGACAACGCTGCCGCAGCGCGGCGATCTGCTCGTTCTCGACTCGCTAGTGCACGCCAGTATTCACGAAGGGGCGCGAGCCGGGCGCGCAGAGTGCCGAATTCACGCGCACAATGATCCCCAGTCGGTCGAAGACGCAATTCGCGACTGGCGAACCAAAGGTGGAGCGGGCCGCGTCTGGATTGTGGCCGAAAGTCTCTACAGTATGGATGGCGACTTCGCTCCACTCAAGGAACTGGTGGCAATCGCCGATCGCCATGACGCATTTCTGATCGTGGATGAGGCTCATGCCACAGGTGCTTACGGGCATCAGGGACGGGGGCTCACGGCCCCATATGACAGGCGCGACAATCTCATCGTCGTTCATACCTGCGGCAAAGCGCTCGGTGCGGCAGGTGCACTTGTTACGACCTCCGGCATCCTGCGCGATTTCATGGTCAACCGCTGCCGTCCGTTTATTTTTGCCACCGCCCCATCACCATTGATGGCCGTTGCCGTTCGAGAGGCACTCCTCATCCTGCAGAAAGAGCCGGAGCGGCAGCAACGGCTGGCCAAACTCGTTGCGTTCGCGCATCGGCAGATCACCTCTCTTGGTTTGCACACGCCGTCGACCTCTCAGATCGTGCCGTACATCGTGGGTGACAATGCTCATGCAATGCGACTTGCCTCTGATCTGCAGGCGCGCGGCTTCGACATCCGCGGAATTCGGCCGCCAACCGTCCCAGCGGGCACCGCCCGTTTGCGAATTTCGTTGACACTCAATGTTGGGGAAGCGGACGTGCGCGCAATGCTCGATGCGCTTGTCGAGGTGACGAGGGGCTCGTTTTGACAAATAAGCGGATCGTCGTGACTGGTACGGACACCGGGGTCGGAAAAACGGTATTTTCCGCAGGGCTCGCCAGCCTTCTCGGCGCGAATTACTGGAAGCCGGTCCAGGCTGGACTCGAACAAGAGACCGACTCCGAGTGCGTCCGCCGCCTCGGCGGCCTCTCATCCGATCGGATTGTCCCGGAGCTCTATCGACTTCGGACGCCTGCGTCGCCTCATTACGCCGCGGAGATCGACGGCGTTCTCATAGACACAGAGATGCTTGAACTGCCGGACAGTGGCGAGCGGCAACTCGTGATCGAGGGCGCCGGCGGACTTATGGTCCCGCTGACAGCGCGCACTCTTTACATGGACATCTTTGAGCGCTGGCAGCTTCCCGTCGTGCTTTGCGCAAGGACGGGACTGGGCACAATCAATCACTCCCTGCTCTCCATAGAGGCTCTTCGCAAGCGTCAGCTTCGAATCCTTGGAGTTGCGTTCATTGGCGAAAGAAACGCCGAAACTGAAAGCGCGGTTTGCGAGATCGGGAGAGTGCGTTGGTTGGGACGGCTCCCGTGGCTTGTTCCCCTTACGAACGACAGGCTGCAGGCCGCTTTCAAAGACTCCTTTGTTGGCAGTGATTTCCTGAACCTATGACAATAACCAAGAGGTCGCCGATCTGGCACCCGTTCACACAGCATGCTCTACAGCGGGACATGACGAAGGTGCTGCGGGGAGAGGGGGCTTATCTCTACACCGAAGATGGCCGACGCCTTATCGATGCAATCTCCTCCTGGTGGGTCGTGACCCACGGCCATTGCCATCCGTGCATCGTGAACGCGATCCGAGAACAGGCAGGTAAGCTCAACCAGGTCATCTTCGCCGGATACACTCACGACCCGGCTGAGCTAGTTGCGACGGAACTATTGAAGGTCACCTCCCCGGCGCTCGAGCATGTGTTCTTCTCCGATAGCGGGTCAACCAGCGTCGAAGTCGCGCTGAAAATGGCGCTCGGCTACTGGCATAACACCGGTAGACAGCGAACCCAAATTGTGGTGATGCAGCACTCGTACCATGGCGACACGATCGGGGCGATGTCGGTAGGCAGCCGAGGCGTCTTCAATGCGGCCTACGGGGCGCTGATGTTCGAGGTGACCTCGATTCCGTTCCCGGCAAGAGATCGTGAGCAAATAGCCCTCGATGCGCTTGAAAACGCGTGTCGAAACGAACATCCCGCAGCCTTTATCGTGGAGCCCCTGATATTGGGTGCCGGTGGAATGCTGATGTATTCTCCCTCGGTGCTAAGAGAGATGAAGCGGATCTGCGAAGCCTTCGACGTCCTGTTCATTGCCGACGAGGTCATGACGGGCTGGGGCCGGACGGGTAGCTTGTTTGCGTGTGAGCAGGCCGATGTCACGCCCGATATTGCCTGCTATTCGAAAGGCCTCACGGCTGGGGCGCTGCCACTCGCTGTCACACTCTGTCGTGCCGATATTTTTGATGCGCATTATTCTGAAGATCGCACGCGTACGTTTTTTCATTCGAGCTCATATACGGCCAATCCATTGGCCTGCGCCGCCGCCAAGGCCAATCTGGACCTATGGCAGGACCAGGAATATCGCCGGCGGGTCGCATCCTTGGCCAGGATGCAGGAACAGGCACTCGCGCCATTTTGCGCCGATTCACGGTTCGCAAACGTCCGACGCACAGGAACAGTCACAGCGCTTGAACTCATCACGAGCGATGCCGGCTATCTGGCGGACATCGGGCCGAAGCTTTTGGCATTCTTCCAAGCGCGGAATCTGCTGTTACGCCCACTCGGTAACACGATCTACGTGATGCCGCCTTACTGCGTTACGGCGGCCGACCTTGATGAAATTTATGCTGCCATCCGTGACGCTGCTGACTTGCTGATGTGAGATGCATAACAGTTGCAATCGTCTTCAGTGACGGGATCTTGCAAGGCGAAAGTGTCGGTATTGCTGCCGTTTGATAGTGCAAGGAGGATGCAGCACCCATGGCTCGCAGGCTGGACCGTGCTTTAAGACACTTGCTTTAATCGCTCCTGATCCAACTGCCGCAGCAATCCTGCGGACTAGCCATGAGAGCTGCAGCATTTGGCCGAAATGTCGAGCGAATTGCGGTAATCACGATAGAGAAATCCATTATCATGAGCAAATTCTCGGCGAGGCATTCTGCGAAAAGTACTGCTTCGCGAGGCAGCCGCAACCAGAGTCATGCTCTTGATGGCTGCAAGACCATTGAGAAGGACCGCCGGGCGGCCGCACCTTTGGTGCGATGGTGGTGCTGCCGTGAGAGGGCTACGGGGCTTCGCAGGTGAATGTCTGACAGGAGGCGAGAATGCACATTGGCTTCCGTAATTCACTCGACCATTCAGCCACATGCTGCGCGATATGCGGCGGAAAGTTTGGGCTGATCCGCCATTACTGCTGGCGAACGGCCCTTTGCTCCAAGAAATGCGTCAACCGCTTCAAGGCGCGACGAGAGGCCGATCAGATATGGCTTCGATGGTTGCGAGCGGCTTAGGACTAGACCGAGTTGGACCGGTACCGCCCTGGTCAGACTTGTTGCGAATTCGGGTGGCCTTCTAGAGCGCGTGGAAATCAAGTGACAGAAAGATCGGCAAAAATAATCGACTTCAGGACCTACAGGGCCGCCAGGCTGGCTCGGTCTGAGCGCCTTCGCGACGACATGTACTCGAGCGCCATTCTCGCTCCGCTTACAGCGGCCTGTCACGTTTGGGCGTTCCTGGCCTGGGACCCGTTTGCTTTTCTCGGTGCGCCAGCGCCGAAGCAGGAGCCTCACGAGTACCCCTAGGGTGGCAGACTCGGAGAAGTGCCCAAAAGACGAAGTCTCTCACTGCGTGCATCTGCAGCACCGTCGGTCGAGCCGCCACCGTTTGGAGACACTGCAATCAGCCCAGAAAACGCATGCAGATGGTGGCCCGCCGCGAGCGCCACTCCTCGATCGAGGCGCGGCCGGGATAGTCGCTGAAACCGTGCGGGGAGACGAGCCATCGGCCGGTGAAGTCGCGATGAAGAAGGACTTGCCTCATGGTTGCGCGACCATTGGACTGTTTTTGCGTTGTTCTCCAGTTCTAGAGAGCTGGGGTCTCCATCCTCCATGCCATTGACAGGTTTCTCCTGCGTTCTCTAGGAAGCGCCGACGGTGTAGGAGCGGATTCAATATGAGCCACAGTTCAGAGCAGCCTCTAGAGCGTGTCACAATTCCGGCACTGCAGCAGTGGAAGGATGAAGGGCGTCGTGTCGTGATGACCACCGCCTACGATGCGGTTGCGGCGCGCATCGCGGATCCCATTGTCGATATCATTCTGGTCGGCGATAGCGTCGGAAACGTCTGCCTGGGATTCGACAACACGCTGCCCGTCAGCGTGGCCATGATGAATCATCACCTGGAGGCTGTTGCGCGCACGAGGCCTCATGCCCTGCTTGTGGCCGACATGCCCTTTCTGAGTTTTCATGTCGGTTCTGAAGATACGATTCGCAATGCAGGAGGTTTTCTGCAGCGTGGCGCCGATGCTGTGAAACTTGAGGGTGGTGCCAAACGCGTCGAGATGGTACGCGCCTTGGTCGATTGCGAAATTCCTGTGATGGGACATCTCGGTCTGACCCCGCAGAGCGTCAACGTCATGGGTGGATTCAAGGTGCAGGGAAGGACGACGGATACCGCCTTGCGGCTGCTCGATGACGCGCACCGTCTGCAGGAAGCCGGCTGTTTCGCCCTGGTCCTGGAGGGGATTCCTGCCGAGCTCGCCGCGCGAGCGACCGAATTTCTCACGATACCCACCATCGGGATCGGAGCCGGACCTGATTGCTCGGGCCAAGTGCTCGTGTTTCATGATGTCTTGGGGCTAACCGAAGGCCATCGCCCCAAATTCGTTCGTGCCTATACAAATGGATTCGAGCTGTTCCAGGAGGCGCTGTCGCGCTGGGCTGCCGATATCCGCAAAGGTGCATTCCCGGGCTCAGAGGAGTGCTATCGGCTTCCCGATCAGCTTCGCCATGCCATCGCCAACTGGGTGCCCTCCAATTCCACCTGAATCAAGGGTAAGAAATGCAAGTCATTACGAAGGTCGCTGAGCTGCGTCGGGTCCTTGCAGACGTCCGCAACTCCGATAAGCGCATCGGGTTCGTTCCGACGATGGGATACCTGCACGACGGCCACCTGTCCCTGATCTCGGCTAGCCGTGGACACTGCGACGTAACTGTCGTTAGCATCTTCGTCAACCCCACTCAGTTCGGCCCAAATGAGGATCTCAGCAGGTACCCTCGGGACTTCGCCCGCGATGAAGCCTTGTGCCGTAGTGCCGGGGTCTCCATCATCTTCGCGCCAAGTGCAGAGGAGATCTATCCGGCTCAGTTTGAGATATTTGTCGAGCCGGGCGAACTCGCAGAACCGCTCTGCGGAGGTTTCAGGCCCGGACATTTTCGTGGTGTCGCGACTGTCGTCTGCAAGCTATTCAACATGGTGCAGCTGGACGCCGCGTACTTTGGACAGAAGGATTTTCAGCAATGCGCTGTGATACGCCGCATGACGGTTGATCTGAATATTCCGATCGAGATCGTCACCGTGCCGACCGTGCGGGAGCCCGACGGGCTGGCAATGAGCAGTCGCAACCGTTATCTCAGCCCGGAAGAACGTGGTCGGAGCCTTGCGATCAGCCGTGGCTTGTTCGCCGCAGCCCAAGAGTTTGCCTGAGGGGAGCGGGAGGCGTCAACGCTGATTGCGCTTGCAAGAAAGCATTTGGAAAGGGTCGATCGACTCCAGTACCTTAAGCTTGTCGACGCTGGGACCCTCAGGATTGCCGAGAGCCCTCTGCGCTATCCGGCGGTGCTCTGTGTCGCAGCGTACGTGGGCTCGACTCGGTTGATCGACAATGTAGTCCTGACCTAGCTAGCCAGATCCGCAAGCGACTGCGCTCAGAAGCAGCCGAACCCGATCAGCTAGCCTTGAAATCCTCAACATCCTGAAGAGTTCTCGAACGCGATCCGAAATTGCTCCTTCTCCTGAACAACTGCCCGCGCTCGAGCTCTTGATGTCGGTTGATTGGCCCTGCCGCTGACAAGTGGAGCGAGAGCGGGGCCGCTCCACTCTGCCGAGAGCAGCCAAGTGCGAGGTCGCTTTCCGTATTATGACTTCGGCGGCTCGCTCAGACGCCCCGGGACATTCCGACCGCTTTGCGCGCTTTCTACGACGTTGCGCAAAGCAATCTCAGAAAGTCGTACAACGAGCTGTTTGAGGCGCGCAATCTCCTGCTTGCAGCGCTCAAGCTCGTGCTGTTCGGCCGTCATCACAGATGTTGTGGGACGTCGGCTGCTGCCAAGATGATTCATGTAGCTCCCTTTCCTATTCGACAAACACAGCAGAAAATCTGAACAGCCCAGGCGCTTCTCTTTCCTGAACGAGGCGCCTCGACGTCAGATCGGAGCGTTTCACATGCAGCACGCGGCTGGGCTGGTGTGTTAGCTCACTCCCTGCAAAGGGCTCGGGCCCAGCTCGCAGATGGACGGCGCTTTCGGCGACGCCATCTCGCTCATGCCTCATGCTCAGTTGCAGTAATGGCTCACAATGTGGCCGCGGAATATGCCGCCCCGGGCTGCATGTGATTGCTCCGGGCGGAGACTGTAACAAAATGGCAATATCGATTAATGCGACGAGCCGCGCTCCCGCGCTCAAATCCTGCATTGCGGCAGCGACCCCGATGTATTTTCACACGACGCTCGCGTGTCCGTGCTGGGGTCCTTTCAGCTACACCAGGCTTATATGTCGAAAACGCAAGTCGCTACTGAGATCACCCGCCTGCAAGCGGGCATTCCCAAAGGAGGATCGCTCAAAATCGTGTGCTGCCAATACGTGCGATTGTGGATCAATAGCCACACGCCTATAACCGCGAAATTGACTCCCCGATCAAGCTGCGTAAAGCCGAAGATCGCCAAAAGCGCCTAGGGGCGCGAGTCACGGGTCACTGAGGGTGGGCGTCGGATCTCGCGCGATTTCGTCGCCAGACATGGGGCGGGCGCCGGCTTTTGAGGCAAAGATAAGCTTCGCCGCAACAATTGATCGCGATGTCCCTCTACAGTGCAGGATGCGAAGCGCTCGGGCTTGGTTGGACGCAGCAGGCTCGATAAGCGGCAAATCCTCTGGCGGCAATTGAACCTGATGAGGCGGCAACGAACTAGCAGGGTCCGAACATTGGCCTGCCGCAGCCGGCCAGCCAGTCCGGCGCGCAATAGATGGCCGAGCATGCCCTACGTCATCGCAGAGCATGACCGCGGGGTGTCAACCTAGGCTCTGAGCCCTGCCAAGCTTGTCTGTTAAGCCGAGAGGGGCGACGAGAAAACTAAAGCAGGTCGATCAAGCGAGCTGCTGCAATGGATCAGCCATCGCAGAGATGCTGGACATTGCTCCTCCGTGAAAATCGGGTGACCCGCAGTCGCGAAGCCTCATACGGTCTGATGTCTTGCGTTGCGGTCCAGCAAATGCCCATTATCTTCCTCGATGGGGTGAGGGAGATCTCCCAATGCTGGACGGTGCCACGACCGCGCTCCTGCGCACGATCCTGGATGAGGTTTGCGAGAACGTCTCACCGTATGACGCCGGCGTCCGCGCCTACGTTGCCTCCAAAATCCTGGAGGCCGCCACCAGAGGTGAGACGCGCCCCGATCTGCTTAAACAGATCGGTCAGGAAGCTCTTTCGAAAGCACCAACGATGTGGCGATAGATCTAATCGCGTCGCCTGCGGCGTAGCGATCTGACCAGCTCTCAGGGCTGTATCGTGGTCACAAATCGATGGCGGGCCAACGTCACACATGATGCGCGTTATCCGATGGAGCATTGTCATGGCGCATCCTTTCGCGCGCAGAGGACGCGAACGGCTCCGCGCTTGAAGTTCATTGTTCATTTCTGGGCAACATTCACCAGCGTGCGGGTGGTCGGTGTGCCGATTGAGAAGCGGCATGCGGTGTTCGTCAACCACGCGTCCAACGGGACGTTTGTGCGATGGAGATTTCGGCGAAGTGTCGTATCGTTGCGCTCGAGCGTTCCTGGCGGCGGGAGTTGATACGCTCTTACGCCCATCGCATGTGCAGGCTCGAACGATCACACAACCTGGCATCTCGATGCTCTGCTCAAAATCAGACCTTGTTTTCCCGCGAAGCGGTGAGCATCTGCTTTGTCCGTTCGGCTTGTCCAATGGTTAGATTGGCTGCCAAGCTGGTCCCAATCAGCGCTGGGCCCTTACGTTCCCGATCATAAACCATCCAACCCTTCCGCACAAAGAATCTGTTTTGCGAACAAGCGCCGTCAGTCAATCTTAGTACCCCCGTTCATTACCACGATACGTCACGATAGGCCCATGCAAGCCGCCGCCCCGCATTTGCATATGTGAATCGGTTGGCACTTTGCTCGCTGCGAGCGGCCGAGGGTTGAAAGAAGAGAGCAGCTCGCACAAAAGGCAGCGCATCCAAGCCTTGGCGCACGCATCCTTGCGCGCCACGATGCCGGTGAGGCGTCGTGCTGTAACACTCATCCGCAAACGCTGGCTAACTCAGTGTTCGGCGCGGGAGCGCGATCAACTCAGGCGAGTCGGCGCGCCGTTGCTGTTTACTCCTGTGCGAGCGCCGCAAGTGCCCTTTCGATCACTGTGATATCTTGACTGACCTGAGCGATCGCTGGCTTCGGATCAATTCCGGTAACGCAGTTCAACTGCTGCAGTAGCTCCCGCCGATGCATCAGAAGGTTCTCCAGCGCGCTGCGGTCGTTTAGTTTCACATAGCCGTCCACAATCAACCCAATCGAAAGAGACATCGAAACTCTCAAACAAAGCTGTTCTCAACGAAGAAGCGTATAGCACATCGGCAAATGATGTTCAGCCCGCCGGGAGAAAGTACTGACGGGCGAGCTTGTTAGCGACAAGCGTCCGGCACCCAGGGCGTGACCGACTATTCCTCGCGCTTCACAAGCGTCCAGCTCTGTTTGAGGGACTGGCCGAGCAGAAAGACGGCGTATGGCGAGCCAAAAAGGCTGCGGATCGTCGCGATGGAAATGCGAGGCTAGTTGGAGGAATGATTTCAAGAGCTGCCACGGTTCTTATCCTCCTGCCGAACGGCTTCCACGATGCGATGACAGCGGCGCGTTGACCGACGACATGCCCGCCTGAATATCTCTTCGTAGAGATTGCGACGACGTCAGGAGCGTCCAGGATGCTCGATGAATTTTTGGCCTGCATTCGTGCTCACCGTGACAACATCCGCCGCTATCGTCGCCTGCTGAAGTCGAACCTGTCGGATGTCGAACGTCAGTTCATCGAAAACCGCCTGCTCGAAGAGCAGACCGCGCTCGAGTCTCTTTCGGCCGAGACCTTCCCGCTCGCGTTTAGCCTTCGGAAGGGGGCGGACATGCCGGCAAGCTAGGCGAGGAGCCGCGAACCGCGCGCGCGTTCCGGACCCCGGCGGCGTGATCTGCTGACTTGCGCGGGGGCGCGGTGGGACCTCAGTTCTACTGAGGGGCGCTCCAGCTGCGTCGATGGAATCTAATTCAAGATCAATATATTAGAGTGTGTCTGGGACTGCGCACGCGACCCAACGAACCAAAATGGTCGCGCGAGCGAGCGGCCTCGTGTCACTGTAATCGCGACGAGCGGGCTGGTCACGGCATTCGAACCCGAATTATATCCGATAAGGTCACCGAGTGCGCATTTGAGGCGTCCGAGCATGAACCTCAAGAAGCATTCCGCGCGCTCGCCCGAGCTTTGGTGGCGCAGCTGCATGTGGAAGCTGTCTCTCGCTCGCGCCCCGCTCTGTCTGCCGTTCACCGCGAGAAGCTGGTGCAGCGGCTCTTGATTGTCTGGAAGCTACAGGTGTTCGGGATAAGCGACCGATTTCTCAAATTGGTGGCGCACGCCGGGACGAGATACTCAGAGATCGTCGCAACGCGCTCAATTCGGTCGCGGCTCTCCCGCTCCCTCCAAGTCAAAGTCTGCTAAATCGGCGGCCAGAGCTCGGAAGCGGAAGCGCAAGGTTGCGAAAAAGAGAAACAACTCATAGGGCAGCCACAGGGGGGCGCAGCTTGTGCCAAAATTTCCGACGTTCACAACATGTTTTCTGATGACGCCAGATGTAGTTTGCAACTTCTAAAGCGCGGAAGCGGTTTGGGGATCTTGACCGTCCGCGCTGTTCGACCGGTTCTTGCTCGCGGACCTGTTTGTATTCGGCCAATATCTCGGCAGTTTGTTAGATTGGCTACACGCCCAGCCAAATCGTTCTCACTCGCTAGCCAGCTGAGACAGCCGCAACTTCTATCTTTCATCGGTTTGCGACCACGGCATGAGATTTGCTCTCCTAGCTGACACGCTCGGAAACCGCATTCGCGGCGAGAGGCAAGGCAACGAAGGAAGGAAACGACTTGCCAAATCTGCGACTGCAGACAGTTCATGTCGCCGGCAATGCCTCCAGCAGCATTCCGGGGAAGAGAATGGTAAGCGGCGGTAACAAGGTGGAACATCAAGCCGGTACGCGCCGATCGGGCTCGGCTGCGAAACACCCTCGCGTCTATAGTTTTAATAGTCGATGTGGGGCGAATGGCAGGGCTTTTGCGTCTAGCCAATCCCTTAGGGCTACTGCACGGGTTCTCAGCAACCGGCGGCGGGGTTTTTCGACGGAGATCACAGTCGGCCGCGCGACAGGGAGATCGCAGTACCGGGGCAGAACAACCGCCTCCAGCCTTTGGATCAATCACTTCAACCTGGACGGAGCAATCGAACACTATGATTGTGCGTAGCCTGCACGAGGTTGAAGCAACCGATCACTTCGTCGATTGGGGCAATGGTACTAGCCACCGCCTCCTGACGGATAAGGACGGCATGGGTTTTAGCATCTGCCACACCGTCGTGCGCGCTAACACCGTTTCTCTTCTGCAATACCGGAATCATCTCGAAGCCTGCTACTGCATCGGCGGAGAGGGCGAGGTCGAGGACATGGACGGCAATGTCTTTCCCGTTCGCCGGGGCGACATGTATGTCCTTGACAAGCATGACAAGCATCTCCTGCGCGGGGGACGGGACAAGGACATGATCCTCGTTAGCATCTTCAACCCGCCCCTCACCGGAACCGAACGCCACAAGCTCGACGACCCTGCAGGCTCCGCGTATTGAGCGTTGTGAAGAAACGCAAATCCAATATGAACTGCCGCTAATTGCGAGAAACATTTACTCAAGCCATCCAGCACTGCCCCGTACCGCACGCGCGGACCTCAGAAAAACTTCTTTGTCCCGGCTTTGCGAAGGTGCGCGCGATGCGGTTCGGCTGAGCTGACAAATTACTTTGGGATTCCAGGCTTGTCCGGAAGCCCAGGCGGGCGGAGGCTTGTGCCGATTAATGGCGCGCTCAGTTGTACGATGTCTGGCGACGCTGTTGGACAGCTGACATAGCACCACTGTGACGATCGCAGCGATCGCACTCGATTTCACCTTTGGCACGAAACATGCGTAATCCTCTAAAGAACGCCATAGAGGAAAAGTCATTCGATGAGAACGCTTACCAGAAGCGCTGACGCGTTGAGTGGCAGCTGCGATACTGCCGGCACCATATTTGGTGATGCGGATGAGCGATGAACCGGTGCAGAGCATATCTGGCGCACATGAACTGCTGGCGCGCGGGGAGGAGTTTTGGCGACGGCGGCTCGAGCAGTTTAGAATATTGAATCCTCCTTTCGTGTCATCGTCCGTGGCTGCGGCGCCTTCCCGATGGCAGTCGAGTTCGTGGTTCACCCCAAGCGCTTTGGCTAAACTTTCCCCACAAGCTCGATCGGAATATTTGGTAACGGCTTGGCTGATCTATCTCGCTCGGATGACGGGGGAAAAAGAATTTCAACTGGGATGGAAGCCTGCATGGGATGGATTGCAAACTGGCTCCAAACTCGTCGAGGTGTTGATCGCCTCCGTCGTGCCGATGGATGTTTGCATCGGACTTGCTCTCGATTTTGAAGAAGTGCGCAAAACCGTAGCGGCCGAAGTCGCTCAGCTGAGGGCGCACGCTAGCTTTGCCCGAGATCTTATCGCGCGCTACCCGACATTGCGAAGTGTGGAGGCGTTACGGGCGCTCCAGCCTTGGCCGATCGGCGTTGCAATCACGACAGAGAGCTGTTCCGTCGCCGCCGATCTGACGACGAGCCACAAGGATGGCCAAGCCTTATGCGGCGATTTTCTGACCTTTGAGGTTCGCGCTCTGGATGGGAGCTTCCGCTGGCATTTTGATGCCGCTCGATTAACGCCCAAGCAGATCGACCGCATGACGCAGCATTTGCAAGCTTTGTTACGCGGCGTGATGGACGATGCTGGGCAGTCTGTCGGCCGAATTGACATTCTGCCGACTGACGAGCGCAGGTATCTACTTGAGGATTTGAATCGGACGGCGGCGCCTTATTCGTTTGAGCGATGTATCCATGAGCTGTTCGAGGCGCAGGTGCAAAAGGCCCCGGAAGCGGTTGCCGTGGTCCATGAGAAGGAGAGACTGAGCTATGGCGAACTCAATGCGCGGGCCAACCGGCTGGCGCATTATCTGATCGAGCTCGGGGTCAAGCCGGACCAACCGGTGGCGATCTGCCTGGAACGCAGCCTAGCGATCGTGGTTGGTCTCTTGGCGATCCTGAAGGCTGGCGGCGCCTATCTGCCGCTAGATCCGGCTTATCCGTCAGCGCGCCTGCGGCAGATTGTCGACGATGCAAAACCGAAACTGCTGCTTTGCGATGTCGCCGGTCGAACTGCATTGGGCGCCGAAGCCGTGGCCGATGTGACGGTGGTCAATCTGGAGACGGCGACCCCGACTTGGGGCGAGCGGCCGGCTTCGAACCCGGACCCGGGCACGCTTGGCCTCACATCGCGCCATCTCGCCTATGTCATCTATACCTCCGGATCAACCGGAATCCCCAAGGGCGTAGAAATGTCCCATGGCGCGCTTGTGAATTCGCTTGCGGGGATTGGCACGTCAAAACTGCGCACACTTCAATTCGCGACCCTGAACTTCGATGTGTCCTGCCAGGAATTGTTCATCTGTTGGAAGGACGGCGGAGTGCTTGTGCTCGTGCGGGAAGAGACCCGGAGGCGCTTCTCCGACCTGCTGGAATTTGTAGAGCGGGAGGCGATCGAGCGGCTTTTCCTCCCGTTCGTGGCATTGAATCATTTTGCGGAAGTCTGGAGCACGCAGCGCGTGCAGCTGCCCTCTTTAAGAGAGCTTTATACAGCCGGCGAGCGATTGCAGGCAACTCCTCTGCTTAGGGCGTTCTTCGAAGCACACCCGAACGCGAGATTGATCAATCAATATGGCTCCACGGAAATCAGCGTCATTTCCGAGCACCACCTTGCAGCTGATCCGTCATGTTGGCCCCAGATGCCTCACGTCGGGCGTCCAATCGCCAACACGCGGGTGTACCTGCTGGATGGCCATGGCGGGCTGGTGCCGTTCGGCGCGGTGGGCGAGCTTTACATTGGCGGGGCGGGGGTGGCGCGGGGCTACCTGAACCGCCCTGAGCTGACAGC
>NZ_JACIHD010000038.1:0-26237 GCF_014198235.1 Bradyrhizobium sp. ERR14
ATCCTCGAACTTGCCACGCATCCAAAGCTCCGAGATCCAACGCAAATCAGTGAATCACGGAAATCGAACAAAAACGATAGTTTTTCAGCAGACTGTTAGATGTGGCATGGCCATAACTTAGCCTTTCTAGATTACTCCACGAGTTTCATCCAGCCTGCACAACTACACCAGAGCCGGTTCAAACAAACCACGTCCGCAGACCAAGATCTTGGTTCGTATCGCAAGCTCTGATCAAGACCAGCGGAAGCAGCGGGTTTGCTTTCTGCCAGTGCTCGTCCAGCGGATTTTACTCGCTGGATCTCAGCCAGTTCGCGCTCAATGGCCTCGACCTGCCGGTCCAATTCCTTCAGCTGGCTCACAAGGACGGCTAGCGCGATGCGGGCGTGGGCCGGTAGCGTCAGTTCCTCGTCATCCAACAAGTCCACCAGACCGTCCACCCGTTGCCGGCCTTGCCCGACAATGATTCCGAACTCAGCAAAGTGAGCCCGAATGGCGCAAGCTGTCATAGTGCGTTGGCGGACCAGCAAGCCGCTTGCACGATGAAGCATCAAGAAGCCCTGGTTCTCGGCGCTCTTGATTGGAACGAACCGCATATTGGGACGACTGACCGCTTCGCAGATCGCGGCCGCGTCAGCGGCGTCATTCTTGGCTCCTCTTCGTAGGTAGGGTTTAACATAGGCTGGCGGAATCAATCTGACATCGTGCCCAAATTGCCGAATCTCCCGCGCCCAGTGGTGAGCAGTCGCGCAGGCCTCGATGCCGACCAGGCAAGGTGCGAGCGAGGAGAAGAACGACACGATCTCGCCTCGCCGGAGGCGTTGGCGACCGGCCACTTGGCCTTGGCCATCAACTGCATGGATGTGAAATACGTGCTTCGAAATGTCCAACCCAATTGTTGCGGCTTCCATTGGTCAATTGCTCCTGTAAGCGGGTTCGTCCATCGCCAGTATATCGCCGGCGCCGAGGGAGCGGGGCCGTCTTCCCCATCAACGGCCGGCTGCGGGATGAATTGCTGAACGAGACGCTGTTCACGTCAGTGGCCCAGGTTCGCAGGCTCTCGGATGCTGGCGGGCCGATTACAACGATGCCCGACCCCACTCGCAGCTCGGATGGAAAACGCCCTCCGAGTTCGCCTTCACCTGTCACCCGCGCCGGGATCTGGCGCTGCGCTATGCCGAAGGCTCCGCGCCAGCTCCCGTCGCTCCCACCGCCCAACCGGGCAAATCCAACGACCGGAGCGAACTCAGGAATGGATAAAACTTGATGTGGTGGAACGGCCCGCTCCAACAGCATCAAAGTGCTAGAACGTGGTCGTTGTTCGAACACCACAAAGGAGGGACCGTTCCGTGAAGCAGGTTATCACCATTGGGCTGGATCTGGCCAAGCACGTTTTCCAGGTTCATGGGGCGGATGCCGAGGGCTCACCCGTGTTCAACCGGAAGCTACGGCGCAGCGAAGTTCTGCGTTTCTTTGAGAAGCTGCCAGCGTGCCTGGTGGGGATGGAAGCATGTGGTAGCGCCCACTATTGGGCGCGCGAGATCGCAGCTCTCGGTCATGAGGTGCGGCTCATTCCCCCGGCTTATGTTAAACCCTTCGTCAAGCGAGGTAAGACGGATGCGGCGGACGCGGAGGCCATCAGCGAAGCGGTGACCCGAAAGACCATGCGCTTCGTGCCGATTAAGACAGCCGAGCAACAGGCTGCCGCGATGGTGCTGAAGACCCCCGCTCTTCTAGTGCGGCAGCGAACGCAGACGGTTAACGCGCTGCGCGCGCATTTGGCCGAATTGGGGATCATCGCCGCCGCCGGCATGGCAAAGGTTGAAGCGCTGATTGCGATCGTGCGGGACAAGACAGATGTCCGCCTGCCCGCAGCGGCGCGCTTAGCCCTGATGGCGATTGCCGATGAGATCGAAGCTGCAGCGGACCAGATCGACAGGCTCGAGCGCGCAATTATTGTGGAGGCCAAGCGCGACGAGGACATGCGTCGGTTGACCACGATTCCTGGTGTCGGCCCCATTACAGCGGCGACCATCAAGGCGCTTGTGCCAGATCCCGGAGGGTTCACGTCAGCTCGCCACTTCGCGGCCTGGCTGGGATTGACGCCACGGTCGTATTCAAGCGGAGGCAAAGAGCGGCTGGGGCGGATATCAAAGATGGGGAATCCGGAGCTCCGCTCTCTCCTCGTCGTCGGGGCAACGGCCGTCTTGCGGGTTGCCCGAAACGACGCGCTGAGCCGGCCGTGGCTGAAGGCGCTTCTTGCCAGACGGCCTTTCAAAGTTGTCGCGGTCGCGGAGGCCAATAAGACGGCGCGGATCATCTGGGCGCTTCTAAAAAAGGGCGGGACTTATCGGCGTCCCGACCCACTGGCGATTACCGCGGTAGCCGACTGATGAACGCAATGACCGTCACAACGATCTGACCGGCGCAGGCCGGCAGAGGACAAGGTGCAACGACAGGCGATGAACCCATGGGACGAAATCCCGAGACGAGTGAAGCCACTGCCCCCAATGCGCTCAAGCGCGCAAACTTGATTTGGCTCCTCGTTTCGCGGATCTCATCGAGGCCAGCGGCCATGTGCCGCGCGCAAAGGCCGGACATATGACCGCACCGTCCCAAGGTGTGAAATCGACTGAAAAAGCTCTTGCCTCGCGGGCCGTTCCACATATGGGGGCAAGGTCAGCTGTCCCTGCCACGAGCCGCCAACTCCCACACCGGCCAGCCTCAAAGCAGCGGAAGAAGCAGGCCGGGAGATCATCGTCGTCGGAGGACGAGCCTAACTACTTGATCCCGGCCCACCAGTCGGAAGCAGCGCGGGCGCGGCTCGGAGTCGGTTAGCCAGGGAGGCATCAAGGCCCGTATCCTGCCACACCCACGCTGCCGTCGAGTTTAGCGGGCTGCCGCGCCTCGCCAAACCCATCGGCTTTGTATCGGCGCTAGCTGACTGAAAGCTGACGAGACCGCGTAGCAATTCACCCAACGAAACGCGGCCCGCCTGGGCCACTTGCCTCGAGAACAATGAAGACGTTTAGACTGCAGACAAAGGGCGTTCGGCGTGCTTACGATCAGAGGCAGCCGCACCACGACGACGGGCCGGGTTGGCGATCAGCCAAACCACTGCACGCTTCTGACTGATCGCCGTGACGACCTCACGCTCTCCCGGTTCGTGCGGCTCTTCGACCAAGTAGAGCCGGTCGTCTGAATTGCGCATCAGGTGCGTCCGTGCCGGCGGCCACGCACAGTGCACTTTCGCGGTCGAATTCGAACAGATCGTCAGATCGCTTTTGCTTGGCAGCACGAGTCAAATGTCGTCTTCTCGATGACCTACAGGCACGCTGCGCCGACGCCGCAACCTGGAGAGCTCGGCGCTGGTGGTTCTGTCGGTGCCAAAAAGAAGGGCACGCTGTCGCTATGTCACGCGAATTGTTTAGTTGTAATCCGGACACGATGCTCTGGGAAAACTCTCGACTGTGCTGCCAAGCAGGTTGTGGGAGCTGAGGCGCACGGATCCAACTTGTCATTGATGGTTCGGGCATAACAGTCGCAAGCCAGCGCCGATTCAGTGTCTCAGCAGCAAACTCTTGCGCGACGCTGGGAGGGATCGCGCATCCATGGTGCGACTTACCCTCTGAGGGTCAAGTTCAGCAAAATTGATCATTGGGGTCCGATCAACCCATCCCCTTGGAACCGCCGTCGCTCGGCGAATTGCTGGGCGCGCATCGGTTCGTAGCCGCCGGCCCAAGCCTTCGTTCGCTTGGAATCGCGCTCTAAGTTCCCGACTGATCGTGGTTGGCGACCGGCCCCGGGGCCGCCGCAATTTGATTCTGAGATATACCGCCTGCATGCAGGCGGTATATCTCAACGCGCTCCTCAAGGCTGAGCTGGCCATAACATCGTCCCATCGCAACAACACCTTAGCAGGTGTTGCACTTGTATCGTGAACCGAAGCCGCTGTTCGCCTGATCCAGTGCTTCGCGATAGGGAGCAGTGCGATCCTCAGAGATCGCTTCGATGAGCCTGAACGCGCTCCGGCTTGCGGCAGCTGCAAAGCGGAGCTGCCTCGCCGCAACTAAACCGTAGAACGCCCAGGATAGTGAACAAGGCACTATCTGTCTAAGGACGGTGGCGGCGTCTCCTTTGTGCGCGTTGGCAATATCGGATATTCGATCTTGGGTAGACGGCCGCTCAGTGAATTGAGAAACGCAACGATATCGTTCTTCTCCTTCTCGGTGAGCTCGGCGCCGAGCTGGACCTCACTCATAATGCCTACGGCTTCCTGGAGCGTCCAAACCTGACCCGAATGGAAGTAGGGAGCTCGCAAGGCAACGTTGCGCAAAGGGGCGGCACGGAACACGTATCGGTCGCTGGAGGCCTTCGTGACCGCGAAACGCCCCTGGTCGGCTGCGGGAAGCAGTTTGATGTCTGGTCTTTCAATCACGCCGAACGGGAAAAACTCCTGCCCACCAATATTGATTCCGTTGTGGCAGGAGGCGCAGCCTTTGTCCATGAACAGCCGCAATCCCGCCTTTTGGTGGTCATCCAGCGCGTTGCCATCGCCGTTCAGGTATTGGTCAAACGGAGCTGCTGGTGTCGTCAGCGTCGCTTCGAAAGCCTCGAGCGCTTTCGCGAAATTGTCGAAGGTGACCGGCGGTGTATCACGCGGGAATGCTTGCTTGAACTTGCCAACATAATCTTCCATCGAATTCAGCGTGCTCGTTACGTGATCCGCGGTCGCATTCATTTCGGCGCTCGCCTGAACGGGCCCCTTGGCTTGTGCCTTAAGATCCGGCGCGCGTCCGTCCCAGAATTGCGCGACATTGAACACCGAATTGTAGACGGTTGGCGCCCGCCGCGCTCCCCGTTGCCATCCGTGACCAACTGACGTTGGACCCGTGTCTACGCCACCGGTGGCAAGATTGTGGCACGTATTGCAGCTAATGATCCCACTCGCCGACAGACGAGGGTCGAAGAACAGCATCTTCCCGAGCTCCGCTTTCTCGGTCGTCACGGGATTGTCCTTTAGAGCGGGGATAGCAGAAGGGATCGGTTTGAAGACCTGTCTGGCTGTCATCATCAAATCGTCGTTTGCGATAGCATTGCATGAAACGAGCATCAGAACGGTAGCAATTGATACCTTGCGCATGACGCGAGACTTCCAGATCTTGCCGCGCCGTACCGAACAACAGTTCTTCGGAAAAGGCGCCCGCTGCATGGATGGCTGCTGCTATGCAGGAACTGAGCCAGCGCGCGCGAGTGAATTGATATGGGGGTTTCTGTGTTCGATGTTGGCTTCACGACAGTTGTCGTTAGCCCGACACGAACACTTCGAGTTCTCACGAAGCATAGCGTTTTGCCGCTCTTCGAGGAGGCACAACGTTGCAAAGAGGCGGAATGCCGGTGAGCTTTTCATATTTGACAAGAAGCGCCGCCACTTTCTGCAGAGACGTTCGGGAGATAGTCTGCAATCGAGCCGGGCCGTCTAGGTGGACAACGGCGGGATTTTGTCGCCCATCCGCAGCGCGCATTTTGATCGCTGCTCGCGCGTCTTGACGCGAAACGAGCCGTTCCGCCCTGGCGCCTGCGACCGTCTGACTACAATCACTAGTTAGCAGACCATCATCGCCAGTTTGGAACGGGAGCAAGCAATCGAGACGTGACAGGTGCCTTGTCTTCAATTCAGCCTCCCCGGTCGGTAGTCCTCCCGCTTGAGCAGAACATGCAGGCGACGATAGCCGAAGCGACGGCGCTCCTCGGCGATCGCCCTCATGCTTAGGCGTCGGGCGGCGTCATCCGCCCGGGACGTCTGATATCTGATGGTCGTGCGGCCGATGGCTTTACACGCCCGCCGTTCGCTCATCCCGTGGGCATCCACGAGATGCGCGACAGCTTTCCGCTTCCCCGCGGGCGTCACCACTTGTTTCCCAACAAGTCCTTCAGCGCTGCATTGTCCAGCATGGCATCAGTCAGCAACCGCTTCAGCCGGGTGTTCTCGTCCTCCAGCGTCTTCAGCCGCTTGGCCTCCGACGCCTCCATCCCGCCAAACCTGGCTTTCCATTTGTAGATACTGGCGTCACTGACGCCGTGCTTCCGGCATAGATCGGCACCCGAAACGCCAGCCTCGTGCTCCTTCAAAATCCCGATCTTCTGTCAATCCCTTAAGAGCGCTGCCGCGGGTACCTTGCTTCTGTTCGTGGTCGGCAAAACCGCCACACTATGGGATTCGGTTGAATGGTCGGTTCAAGCTCTTCGGCGTAGTCACCCGACCTGGAGGGCGGACGCCACGACAGATCATACGAACTCGACCATCCCCACGCCCCGCGACGGGCGTCTCTTGGGATGGCGATGGCGTCCTTACGCCACGGCCGTCCATCGGAATTCGGTTCCATCAACCCACATTCGGTGAAGGACGACAGCCATCTTTCTGGCCAGCGCGACCTTCGCACGCTTGCTTCCTTGCGGTGGGCAACACGCACCGCCCAAGCCTTCATCGGAGACCATCGGGTTGATGGCCTGAGAACGACGTTGGCAGCTTCGAACAGGGCTGTGCGCGTCTCTCCATCTCCGACTTTTGTGATCCGTCCCCCCCCCCATCAACCTCGCCAGATTGGTATCGCCGGGGCGTTAACCCGAGATAGGCGCCGACGGATTGAGAATGCAGGAATCGCCTGGGATCGTCCACAGTGGAGCGGAAGGTCAACGCAGAGACCGGGCCTGATCCCACGTCATAATGCCCATCTCACTACGTTATTGAAAGACAAAGGTCTTTTGATTTGGATTTGATGATGACGGGCTTTTGCAGCACGTCCTAACGCGCTCAATCATATGCGGATCTTCGAGATCCCGTCGTTTGATTACCCAAGGTGCGCCTGCACGATATTGCGTGGCGGAAATGACGCCGGCGCGAATCTGACGTAGCACCGTCAGGGGGCTCAGATTGAGCGTCCTGGCTGCCTCAGGCAACGTGACTTCGCCGCGCTCGGCCCATTCGCTATCCCTGTAGACCGTGATGCCGTGAGTGTTGCGGAAGCCACGCACACGCGACGGTGTCCATCCATTCGATCGGCCTGTTCGCTGACCTGTCCGATTGAGCATGCCGGCAATGGCTTTGTCAGGCATCAATCGCGCGCAGGCGCGGATCAATTCCACCGTCTCGGGCTCGACTGACCACCGTGTCTGTCCCCTCCGATTCTTTCTCACCATCAGGCGGGTATGATCGCCGCCCTGCCAGTGCAACAACAAGTGAATCTGGTCATCCTCGACGCAGGCTACCACCTCACGCAACACGACCCGGATGATCCGCTTACGCGTGACGGCGGTGGCCGCTGGATGGTGCCAAGCGGCCTCCAGGTCAGCCCCATTTGCAACAGACGCTTGCGCTCCTCTGCACTCAAGGTTGCCGGCCGCCGTCGAAGCAGCGCCGCCAACTCCTCCTCGACGGCGCGTACGGCCGCAAGGGCGGCGTTCCACCGCCGCTCGAGTTCGCCAGCGACCAGACGATTATCAGGGTCGACCGCGTCATATTGTCGACGCGCCCTGGTTACCTCGTATCGCGCCTGTTCGAGCGCCAACTCGATCTGGCGCTGTTTTTCGCCAGACTGGTGCTCGCATTGTGTGATCGCTTGAATAGCTGCTTCAACACCGAGCGGCTGCAGCAACCGCACAATCTCGGCTCCCACCGCCTCATCGACCCGCAAAGCGCCGAACGAGATGCAGGGGGCAGCACCGGGATTGCTCCGGGTGGCGTCACAATTATAGCGGCCGACATCACCCTTGGTGCCATTGTAGCTGACAAGCAGCCGGCGGCCGCAATGGCCACAGCGTAGCAGGCCGGCGAGCAAAGCCTCCCCCTTGCGCACCGGTCCGCGCACCATCATGCCCTTACCATTGGCGTTGTCAGCGATCAGCCGTTGATTCCTTTCAAAGTCCGCCCAGGACAAATAGCCCTCGTGATGGTCGACGAGCAAGACCGCCCAGTCTGAGCGATCTTTGCGGCGGCCGCGCACGATTCGCTTGCGGCCATTTTCGATTATCATTCGACTTCCGGTTCGGCCAAAGGCGTGAGCACCGGCATAAACAGGGTTGGTGAGAAGATTGCTCACCGTCGTGTAGACCGGTAGCTTCCACAGCACCTGATGTTGTCCCGAGACTTTGGGGTCGATGTACGGCAGCGCGATCTGGTCACCTCGAAGCGACAAAAACACTTGGCGGATGCTTTGCAGCTCGGCAAAGCGGGTGAAGACCAACCCTATCGCCTCGCGCACGCGCAGGTCGGGATCCATTTCGATCTTGTCGTGGCCTACTTTTACATAGCCAACGGCTACTGTGAAGAATAGCTCGCCCCGTTTTGCCTTCTGCTTCAGGGCTTCCATCGAACGGGCCCGCAGGAGCGATAGCTCGAGCTCGCTCATCGTCCCTTTCATGCCCAGCAATAGCCGGTCGTTTGGATGGCGTGGTTCATACGTTCCATCCTCATCGACGATCACCGTGCCGACCAAGCCGCAAAATTCGATCAGCGTGTGCCAGTCGCGTCCATTGCGCGCCAGGCGCGACGCCTCGATGGCAAACACGGCACCCACGCGGCCTTCACAGATCGCTGCAAGCAACCTTTCGAAGCCCGGACGGCTGACGCCCGACCCCGAGCGACCAAGATCGTCATCAATGACTGTCACGTCCGTCCAGCCGAGAGCACGAGCACGATCGGCAAGGCCATATTGACGCCGTCGGCTCTCATGATTGTTGGCAAGCTGGTCGACAGTGGATTGCCGAATGTAGATGAAGGCGCCCCGCGCCAGATGATCAGGCGTGATCTTCATCGCCTGCCTCCGTCACTACGAGGACACTGAGTATTTCCGACAAGAGCGCGCTCACGAGTGGCAATAGCTTCGTCCGCTCGGACGCTGTCATCGGTATCGGCAGCTTCTTGGGCACGAAGAGGTCGGATTGGCGCTGATTTCGTTGCCGACGCGTCATGTTTGTCTCCTTCACGACGGGAATCGTCCTGCAACAAGCTTAGGCATGTATCGAGCTCGAGACGGAGCTCGCGCAGATACGCCAGCGGCAGACGTGGAATCTCCCTCACCGCCATTGCCTCCGCCGATTCCTCCGTCATCCAGATTGGCAGCCGCGCCAGCGTGCCATCGGGCTGACGGATGGTCACAGCCACGTCGTTACCACGGCGATTGCGATTGGTTACGGTGACCGTTTGCCCGTAACGCGGATGAAATCGGTAACGGATAATCGTCTCACGCAACTGATTGTGAGCATTATGAAGTTGTCGCGCCGATACCGGGAACGGTCATCATTCGCCGAACAGTTTGGTCACCCTTCGCCATCACCAGGTGTTCTCGATCAAATTTTTCAATTTGCTCGGTTAAACAGGACTGAGCTAGGAGTAGTGGCGCGAAGATATCCTGCAAATCCGGCGATTCAGCGAGCACGGCGTTGACTTTCCGAGCCAGGTTGGTCGAACCGGCCCTGCCGAGCACTATTCCCACCCCCTTACACAAGCCGCGCATCTGGTTGTCGAGGTCACGCCGCAGATCCACCAGCTTGCTTCGAGCCGCAACCATCGAACGGGTTTTCCAGCTCTCCGCACCAGAACGATGCCAGGGGGTTGGCTGAAATGGCCCGCATGGGATGGTACCGGGAAGCTGCCATCGATAACGCCGCGTTGGCGTGGCGCGCATCAAGGCAAATCACCGGAAAGCCCAGCGCCCTGAGCTGATGCCAAAGCCAATTGGATAGTGAGCCCGTTTCAAAAACGATCCGCTCAGCCGTGCCGGCATGGCGCCGCAGGAGCTTAGCGATCGCCTCCGGATTGGTCGGCGCACATCCCTCGAATGTCACGTCACCAGCCTGGTCCAAAACGCAAATGCTGGTTTCTTCCATAGAGATGTCCAGACCAACGTACTGCTTCATAGCGCGGCTCCTTTTCGATTTGCTGACGCCGATCGTACCGATCCTCGTGTTCGCAAGAAGACGTCAGTCGCGATTACGCCATGTGAAGAGTGGCTAAGCGATTTAGCTAGAATCGCATTTGTCGTTGTGGACTGTTTTGCGATTGCAGGGGTTTGATGCTTCGGGCCTCGGAAGCCTGCAATTTCATTTTCAGGATTCCGTCGAATCGATAACCATGATTCCGTCCTCGCATCGGAGGTGGCGATGCGACCGAAGAAGCCCAAAGCGACGGGATCGGGCGATCTGTTCCGGGCCAGGCTGGACCAGATCATCAACATGAAGCACGAGCTGGTTCAGCTCGCCGGCAAGGTCGATTGGGACTGGATCGACGGCGAGTCGCGCCGCTGTACAGCGAGAACGGTCGACCGGGGATTGCGACCCGCTTCATGATCGGGCTGCTGCTGCTCAAGCACATTTACGGCCTGTCCGATGAGGGGGTGTGCGAGCGCTGGGTCCACGACCCGTATTTCCAGTTCTTCACCGGCGAAGAGTTCTTTCAGCATGCGTTCCCGCACGAGCGCTCGGACCTGAGCCACTGGCGCAAGCGGCGCGGTGACAAGCTGGAGCTGCTGTTGGCCGAGAGCCTGCGGGTGGCGCACCAGGCCGGCGCGTTACGGAGCCAGGATCTCAAGCGGGTCACGGTCGATACCACCGTGCAGCCGAAGGCGATCACCTTCCCGACCGATGCCAAGCTGCTGCACGCGGCGATCAAGGGGCTCAACCGCCTGGCGAGGAAGCACGGGATCAAGGAGCTATGGCGGAATCTGGGTGATGACGGTGTGAGGAAGGCGGCGTATCGAGGCGGGTGACGAGCCTGCCAGAACCTCTTGAGGAGAGCGATACGCCATGACCGAGACTACCAATGTTCTTGCTTTCCGTCAGCCGTCCGCGGTTGATGATCCACTGACCGATATCGTTCGAGCCGGCGCGCGGGACCTGCTTGCTAGGGCGATCGAGATCGAGGTTGGCGCGTTTCTGGCCAGCACGGCCAATCTGACGCTGCCCGACGGTCGAGCGCGCCTGGTCCGACATGGGCACGGTCCGGTGCGCGAGATTGCGACCGGCATCGGTCCGGTGGAGGTCGCTCGTCCCAAGGTCCGCGACCGCGGAGCGAGCGGGCCAGGCGACCGCCTCCGCTTCAGTTCGGCAATCCTGCCGCTATGGGCGCGGCGGACGAAGAGCCTGGATGCCTTGATCCCGGTCCTCTATTTGCGCGGCATCTCGACCGGCGACTTCCAGGAGGCGCTCTCGGCGCTGCTCGGCAAGGATGCGCCGAACCTGTCGCCTTCGGTGATCGCCGGCCTGAAGGCCGATTGGCAGGTCGAGTACGAACGCTGGCAGAGACGCGATCTGTCGGCGCGTCGCTATGTCTACATCTGGGCCGATGGCGTGTACCTGCAGGCCCGCATGGAAGATCACAGCGAATGCATGCTGGTGCTGATTGGTACCACGCCGGAAGGCAAGAAGGAGCTGATCGGCTTCCAGGTCGGCGTGCGCGAGAGCGCGCAGAGCTGGCGCGAACTCCTGATCGACCTGCGGCAACGCGGGTTACGGATTGCCCCGCAACTCGCCATCGGCGACGGCGCCCTCGGCTTCTGGAAGGCACTGGACGAGGCCTTTCCCGGCACGCGGCACCAACGATGCTGGTGCCATAAAGTGAGCAACGTATTCGACAAGGTCGCCAAATCCGTGCAGGGCCCCATGAAGAACGACCTGCGGAACATCTATCTGGCCCCACACCGGGCCGAAGCTGAAACCGCGATCGACGTCTTCGTCGAGAAATACCACGTCAAATACGAACGTGCGGTGGAGTGCCTGATCAAGGATCGCCACGCGCTGCTCGCCTTCTTCGACTTTCCCTGCTGAGCACTGGATCCACCTACGCAGCTCGAACCCGATCGAGAGCGTCTTCGCCACGGTGCGCCACCGAACGGTGCGGACCAAGGGATCGCTGTCGCAACAAACCGCGAAGCTGATGGTGTTCAAGCTCATCGACGCCGCGTCGAAGACCTGGCGGCGATTGAAGGGCACGAACCAGTTGCCGAAAGTCATCGCCGGTGTAAAGTTCATCGACGGAATCGAAGTCATTCCGAACACTGAAAGCCACGCCGCCTGATCAGCTCGCGTCACCCAAAATCAGCCATAGCTCGGGATCAAGCTGCGGCAGTCCTATCTTCGTATTGCCAAGACCGCGGCGATAATGGCGGGACGCTATGCCCACGCCAAGCAATTCAAGCGGCATCAGCGGCAGTTGCGCATCCTGCGCAGCCGGTTGGGCCGCATCATCCGCGATATCCGCCGCAAGATCGAAGGTCGGGCTGTGCTCGAGAACGCGTTCGCCCTCCCGCTCAGCCGGGCTTCGCAAATCCGCTCGCAGCAGCAGCGCCAGCGCGGCTGGAAGCTTTATTCCTTCCACGCCCCGGAGGTCGAGTGCATCGGCAAGGGCAAAGCAGCCGCGCCTTACGAGTTCGGTGTCAAAGCCTCCATCCTCACCAACAACCGCCGGGCTCCCGGTGGCCTGTTCGTGCTGCACGCCAGGGCGCTGCCCGATAACCCCTACGACGGTCACACCTTGCGGGACGTCATCGACCGCACCGAGACACTCACCGGCTGCGCGATCGAGCGGGCCTACGTCGACAAGGGATACCGCGGCCACGACGCGCAAAATCCTCGCCGGGTCTTCATCTCTGGCCAGAAGCGCGGCGTCTTCGGCGTCATCAAGCGCGAGCTGCGCCGCCGCTCCGCCATCGAACCCATCATCGGACACCTGAAGACCGATGGTCACCTCGGCCGCTGCTATCTCAAAGGCCGCGCCGGCGATGCGGCCAACGTCATCCTCTCGGCCGTCGGCCACAACTTCCGCCGCATCCTCGCCTGGCTCAGAGAACTCTTGTGCCTCATCCTGCTTCAGCTATGGCGCACGTTCGGCCGTCCCGCCACGCTCAATTCGCCTTCTTAACGAGACGACGACATATTGATCTTCGCCAGAACGGAAGCCTTCCTTCACACGGGGACGCACAGCCGGGTAATTCTGGCGCACTGCTCCTCTCTCAAGCTAGCAAATCATTGATTTAGATCATTTCCAAGAACTACCGTAAGGATTGTCAGTTGCGACCTGGCGCGAGATCGCTACGACAGGCCTTATCGCCGAATATCGAGCCTCTGAGAACCAGTTGACGATGCCTCGCTTCCGCCCGGCTGCGGCGATTTAGCCAAGTGTCTATGTGCCACTTCGCCTCCACTCGGCACCTCTTCCAACACCCGCCGCCCCCAGATCATGCGTGTCCATGTCTCCTCTCCACCTGGCGCAATCTTCTCAATTGTGACTGGAGCATCGGCAATCGCGGCCGGCCAACCCGGCAGAGCGGTGAGCCACTTGTTGTTGAACACGGTCTCTTGGTATCGAAAACCCTCATCGGGCAGGATGACGACCGTCGCCGCCCTGGGGCGCTGGCGCGTATACCATTGCGCCACCAAGGCGGCTGCTCCGCTCGTCGGCCCCATAAAGAGCGCATGATCTCGACAAAGTTGGTGCGCCGCGGCGAAGGCAGGCAGAGCGCCAACCCAATGGACCTCATCAACCAGGCGGTGGTCCATATTCCGGGGCAAAATCGAGTTACCAAGCCCGCGCAGCAGCCGCTTTCCCGGGGGATGGCCGAAGAGCACACTGCGAGGCGTGTCAACGGCGAGGACGACGAGGTCGGGAAAGATTTCGCGCAGGATAGCCGCCGTGCCGCACAGGGACCCTCCCGATCCAGCGCAGCCGACGAGACAATCAACCTGACCGACCTGACGTACGAACCATTCCGCTAGCCTGCCATAGGCATGGCAATTTTCGGGATTATCATACTGTGCGGGCCAGAACGCTCCCGCATGTTCTTCTCGGATCGCCTGTAGCCGTTCCAGACGACAGCGCTGAGCCCCCGAACCGTCCGGATCGTCCACGACATCGAGCCGCGCCCCCAGTAGTTTCAGTCGGCAGCGGAGCGTTCGATCGATCAAGGTTTCGGCGCTGATCAGGGTCAAACCATAACCATGCGCCGCCGCGATCATGGCAAGCGCCAAGCCGAAGGTACCGGATGTCGTCTCAACAATATGACCGCCAGGTGCAAGGCGCCCAGAAGCGCGCGCACGGGCGATCATGAAGCGGGCCGGCATAAGCTTCATCAACGGAAAGCAGGCAGCGAGGAGATTAGGAGCGAGACGCGCTGGCCGCGGTGTTTCGTAGGCAGCAAGAAAAGTGTCGGCGCTGTTCATGAGGAGATGGCTTCATCCGCGTACGTTGCGAAGACCGTAACGTGCTCAAATCCGGAATGACTGAGGCGGTCGGCTACTGCGTTGGTTCGTTCAGTGACGCCCGGCTCCTCCACTGGAAACAGGATGCCCATTAGCGTGCCACTATGGGCCACTTGAAGCCCGCAACCGCCGACTTCTGCTGTCAAACGCAGCATGTCATCAAAACGGGACTTGGAGAGATGGCGCTGGCTAATCCGGGAACTCGCGGTCGCCACCCGCCCGAGTAGCCGGGCATTCTGTTGTTTGATCGCCTGGGCGGCCAGGCCGCGCAAACACCGAAATTGTTCAAGCTCGCGCGCATCGTAACGCGCCGGCGGCAGATGCAAGGTGTCGACTGGCTGGTCACTCGGATGCCTGAAGCCCACCACCATGAATCGCGGATACTCGTCGGTGAAATGCTCGATGACCATGCCTTCGCGCTGAGCAAACAACACCGGTCGGCCATCATAGGCGGCAGGATCGCTGGCGCCTTCAGCAGCTATCGCAATGTGCGACACCGTCGCGCGGGAAAATGCCGCCCCCGCTGAGGCCGCCACGGCGCGGATTGCCGCAACAACATCGGCGGTCGAAGAGCCGTAGCCATGACTCGCCGGAATATTGCTTTCAATCGTGAGATCTCCTCCATATTGGACCAACCCGAGATGTTCGAACGTCAGGGCCATCGCCCGCGCTGCCTTAGTACGACCGATCGGCGATATCTTGATCTCAGCGGTATCCCGTCGCCGAAAGGTCGCGACCGAGTGCCGAGCTGGAAATGGCATTGTGATAAGACCCCGATGAAGGCGTCCATCGTCAGCTTCGAATACACCCTGCAGCAACTCACCGTGGTGACCGATTGCACGGCCAACACCGACATGGAGCAAGCACCTTGGCGCGAACTCGTTCACAGGACCAGAGTCACGAGCGCCTTCATTTGTTCGAGCATCGCCCGCGCCCATGTCACCCGCTCCAGGCACTATCGCCTACATAATTGCAAGATAGCTCATTTGGGTATAGCTACCAGAATTGGGGAGACACGAAGTCCGGGCCTGGCTGCCTGAACAGCGAACTTTCGGGCTCCGGGCGCCGCTGCCGCAGCTGGTTCGCCAAATCACATTCTGATAACCATGTAATCTGCCGCCCGTTGAACTTGGAGCGGGAACGTCTCAGGTTTGTAAAAGAGAGCTCTACCGTTTGCGGGATCTAGCGAAGCGTTCGGTGTGCGAGGCTGCGCCGATTGCGCGCTCAAGCTTCCCAGCGAAGGAGATCGATCTTCGCCGTCATGGCGACACCATCAAGCTGCCGTCAGTGGTCATGAACGTCTCGATGCCGTCAGCGCGCACTACGACAGTGTCTTCGACCTGAAGGCCGCCCCAGCCTGTCTCGTAATATGGTGTCTCCACACACATGACCATCCCCTCCTCGAGGAGATCAGTACTGCTCGGCGTAAGATCGGGCAGATCGTAGCCGTCGATCCCGATGCCATGTCCAACATGTGAACGTGAGAAGTGATTGATGCCCTCTTTTCGCGTGACATCGACGGCCCTCAAAAACACGTCTGCTGCCTTGACACCCGGTTTTATCATTTCGAGTGCGGCCTGAACGCCGCGATGCAGCGCGCGATGATACAGTTTAGTTCTGGCTGAGGGTTCTCCGAACACCGCGATGCGCGCGATATCGGCGCGGTAATGCCTGAAGCGCCCACCGACATCAAACCGAATGATGTCGCCATCGACCAGGCGAGCGTCAGACGGCTGCACGTTGGGCATAGCACTGCGCGTTCCGAAGCCAATACAGCCGAGCACAGGTTGGCAATCGCTGTCGACGGTCTTCCGGTGAAACGCGCGCGCCATCTCAATCTCTGTGATATCAGTTCGCGCTTCCGCCAACGCGGCTTGGATCGAGCGCTCAGCAACCTGAGCGACGTATCGCAGTCGGTTGATCTCCTCCGTAGTCTTGACGGCGCGAATCTTTCTGAACAGGGCGCAACCTGGGACGAGCGTCGCGTTGGGCAGCAGGTCTTGCAGGCGTTCCCAACTGCCCGGCAGCAGTCCAAGCTCGTCAATCGCAATACGTCCCTTGGCGACGCCCGCATCCATAAGCGCCTTGGCGAGCGCCTCGAGCGGCGTACCATCATCGGGCAGGCCAAAGAGGCTCAGAAGTTTCTTATCAAGGCCACTGTGCAATCTTTCTGTGCGATCCATCTGAAAGTAGCCAAATCTGCGGACGTTGGGCACCCAGACATTCTGGTCGGCAAGAAGATCCAGCAGAGCGGTCGAGGTAACCACCGTAGATCGCTCGGGGCCGTTCCGGGGAATAACGACGTACGTCTGTGGCCCCCTTCTGATCCATTGTGATAATGCCCAGTACCCACTTGCGTAGGTCACGTTCTCTGGCGAGCTTGCCACCAGAGCGTCAACATTCTCTGATCCCAAAATTGCTTCGAGACGATCCAGATTGACAAGTGTTCTGGAGTGCCGTGTCTGCAAAACTTTCGCCATTTAGCAGCCCTTCCGACTGACAAGTCGGCTGGAGTGCGCCCCCAGCATTGTAGTATCGTGCCCGGTTTTGCTAACCGAGGGAGCGTCTGCATTCTCACCGCGCGCTTCTCGGTGTGCTATGTTGAGGCCAAGCTTGGTCATACTCTCGAGCCCGATCGGGGGACGGCGCTGTCGTACACGTCATACAAGCGCGGGAGGCCAAGCAGCCTGAAAGCGACCGTCAATCTTGTTACCATCGCCTTTGTGCAGCTTTGAAAAAGCGATCGCTGTTGTAGCGCACCTCTGCAAAAACGCGACAGACCTTCATTAGCCGGAGCAGCAACGAGCGTGCCAAATCGTCTCTTGATACTAGCTGCCAATATGATCGCGAGAAACGTTGGTCCAAACGGCGGTCACGGGTGTCAGAAAGCTGACAGCGGACGCCGCTGTAAGATACCGGACAAGGAGCACTCGGTCGATGCGGGACCAACGGATTGGGAATAGCGGAGCCGATCGACGTGCCGCGGCTTAGTTGCCGTCGGCAGCGCAATTGGACGGAGCTTTCGCGCTGCGCTCCCTTGGTCAAGATCATCCCGCAGGTTTGACGCGTGCGCATGAGCGTCTTGTGCAGTTGTAGACTTCATGTACGAGCTCGCAGACAAGTCGGGTTGATTTTCGTCAAAGGCATTCGACGCACTCTCAGGTATTGATAGACAACTATCGCTGGGGCGTTCAAAGGAAATGTTCTCATGAAAAGTTCAAGTACGACGAGTCCCATCGCGCTCACTGTCGCAGTCGTCGGCGCGTTGATGAACAGTGGTGCATCCGCCCAATCGGTCGATCTGACCGGAAGTTATCAGTGCATTCAGAGATGCTACGGCGCTGTTTTGGCCTACGTCACGCAAAACGGATCCGAACTCAATCTTTTGAGCGAGGCCGGCGTACCTTCTCGTGCATGGCCAGACTGGTTCTATCCGTCGAACCGCATTTGGGTCGATGCATTCAATATGGGCGCAGTGTACACGCCCGACGGCATGACTATCCAGTTCGATAATGGGACGATTTGGCAGCGCTATGTGCAGCCTCCTTCGGCGTGGGTAAAAAGGACAACGTCACGTGTTCGCCGTCAGGGCTTGTGAGACACATTGAATGGTTTTGCGGAGGGGGGATTTCTGGTTCATCGTAGCCACCAGGAGCGAAGATGAAGCAGAAATTTTGGGCAAAGCGTCGGCAGAACAAGCGGTAAAGGATATTCGGCGCTAGACCCGCCGGCAGTATTCTTCTGAAGAGAAGATCCGCATCGTGCCGGAAGGATTGCGCGGCGAGGAGAACATCTCCGAGCTTTGTCGCCGAGAAGGCATTGCCGCCTCGATGTATTACGGCTGGTCCAAGGAGTTTCTCGAGGCCGGCAAGCGCCGCCTGGCCGGCGACGCGGCACGAGCTGCGACCTTCGGCGAGGTGAAGGACCTCCGCCGGGAGGCCGGCGCCTTGAAGGAGGCCGTCGCCGATCTGACCCTGGAGAACCGTCTGCTCAACAAAAGTATGAACGGAGATGGGGAGGACGAGGCATGAGGTATCCCGCCTCAGAGAAGGCCGAGATCATCCATTTGGTCGAGCAATCGCACCTTCCGGCCAAGCGCACGCTGGACAAGCTCGGGATCCCGCGCGCCACATTCTATCGCTGGTATGATCGTTACCGCGAGGGCGGCATCGCCGCTCTGGCCGATCATCGGTCTCGACCAGACCGGGTCTGGAACCGCATCCCGGACGATGTGCAGGAGCTGCTCGACCAGGCGGACCGACTTGTCGGCGGCAGGGATGCAATGGTGGTTATCGATGACACCTCACTGCCGAAGAAGGGTGAGCGATCGGTCGGTGTTGCGGCTCAATCCGCGTCGGCTCTCGATAAAACCGCAAATTGCCAAACGCTGGTGTCTTTAACGTTTGCGCGCGGCGAAGTGCCAGTGATGGTCGCGTTACGAGGGGTCATGGGGAGAACGCAGCCAGACCATGGCATCGGCATCGACTTGCGGAAAGCAAGGGAAAAGACTGCGATCGGCAGACTCACCAACACGATGACGTCCAGCATATGAACGAGGCAAGGGATGACGGAATGCGTCGCAAGGGAGTTGACCCTGATGTCCACCATGCTGGCGGAGTTTCCGCAGTAGTCAGCGGCAGGGAAAGCCTGCCACATCGCGAAGGGGAACAGTTCAAACTGCTTGGAGTGCAAACTACCTGACCGAATGAGGTGAAGACCTTTGATAATCAGTGAAATGCAGCCCAAGCTCGCTTGCTATGGTCATGGGCCAAGCTTGAACAGAGAGCCGTATGCGCTCAAAGGTGCACGTACGGTTCGGGGAGGAGAAGCGCGCTCGCGCTTCTTACTTCACTCAAGATCACCGGATGGGGGTGGTACTATCTCTCGGCCGTGCTTGACGACTTCTCGCGCTACATCGTGGCCTGGAGGCTTGGTCCCACCATGTGCGCTTCCGATGTCACAGCCACCCTTCCACCAGGCACTCGCCGCATCCGGCCTTGACCAAATCGCCCTCGCGCACCGGCCAAGGCTGCTCAGCGACAATGGTTCGAGTTACGTGGCGGATGATCTGGCCGAGTGGCTCGACCAGAAGGGCATGCAGCACGTGCGCGGCGCTCCATACCATCCTCAGACCCAGGAAAGATCGAGCGCTGGCATCAGACGCTGAAGAACCGCATCCTGCTCGACAACTATTACCTACCCAGTGATCTCGAGCGTCAAGTAGGAGCCTTCGTCGAACACTATAATCACGTCCGCTATCATGAGAGCATCAACGACTCACGCCAGCCGATGTCTACTTCGGCAGGGCTGAGGCGATCCTCGCAGAACGAAACCGCATCACGCGATTTTCAGCGCGGCCATTTGGATCTTCTATGGAGCCAACGGAGATACCGTTGTTCAAGTTCCTAGGCGTTCATTTCGGACAGTTTCCTGAGCACTACGATATCGAAGTTACACGGGTCCTCGCGTCCGTGATCTGCTTGTAACGCATCCATGAGTGTCTCCCGGCGCTGGTCGCCCGACTCTTGGCTCGCCCCCGCTCTTGCTCCTGAGTGTAGGCAGCGGACAATATCCGAGAGTGGAGCGCACGCTCCCTACCATTTCCTGGAGGAGCGCAAGTTGCTTTCAATTGTGATTTAGTGACACGGCCTCGCCTAATCGCAGCTGCATCGCTGACTAACTGGCGGCAAAGAGGACATGGCTGGCCATAAGCGGCCACGGCAATAAGATCGCTGAATGCGACGCCTTGGGCACATCAGGCTTGCGTTTTGTTGGTCGGCAGCACGACCTTCCGGAGTGAAATCTGGAAGAGTTGATTGTGATCGCCAAGGGAGATGAGTTCTCACGGACTATGCAGCGGCAGGCCGGACTGTACGGAGGATGTTAAATGGTCTGGAAGGAAGAACCTTTCGCGGGCCTGAAATGCGGACGTTCTGTGGAGTTGCCGAATCGCGCCAAAAGCAGGCCTTTCGAGGTCCGCTCTGGCAGGAGGTTCAAACGTTGACGCAACGATCCGCTTTTGGGATTCTATCGACCGACTAGATGCCGCAGCTTGCTTTCGAGACGCCTTGTTCGATTGCAGTTCCATCATGTGCGCGCGGCAAGCTCAAGCCTACGTGCAGAATTTGTTCGTTCTTGCAAGATCCCGGTCTGCCCAGTGGTGAATGCTTGTTGACGCCCTAAACTTGCCGAACGACGGCCCCGGAAGTGCCTAGAGTAGCTAGAGAAGACACGTCGGGTGCGACTGGAGGAAACCGTGACGTCTCACTGGGAATACCAGCTTAGATTTGATGTGAGCGATTCGGCTGTGGCGGAAGCGATACGACTAAGACTCCAAGAACCGAAGTTGGGGCCATTGTTCGATACTCTCGTATCCCATCGCGCCGCGCCACAATGCCTGTTCGATACGTTTACCGAATACTTGGCCACCGCCGAAAAATACGGCATCGAGCGGTATCCGCTCTACGGATGGACAAAGGCGATCATCGAGATTCCGGCGAAGCGAGAGGAGTATTTGAAGAACTTCGCAGTCTACGTTGACGACTGCGAAGTCTATGCCGAGGCAACTGCCGATGCATTGGAGACAGCCCTCCAGCCACTGGTCGGCTGCGGACTGATTGCGCGGATAATAAGGCACAACACCAATCCCGCCAACAATCCGCAGCCGCCAGAGTGAGAGCTATGACGGAACCTGGGTGATGAGCCGACGTTCGCGCGCAGACACCGAAGCGATTTGCGCAATGCGTTGGCTGGTCAACCCGACAACGTCAGCAATACGGCTCTCGCCCAATCGATCTCCTCGTGACCGCGTGAAACTGAAGGGTCAACACTGCCGCCTGCTGCTCTTCACTCTCCACAACTGGAGATTTACCTGCCTTACCCCGCCGCTGCGAATCAGTGGGAAGACGGATTCACACGGCATCCGTTCGCCAGCAAGATGAAAGGGCGCTGACGGCGAACAGACTGAGGGCGATAGTCTATGCGCTTTCGCAGTTGGCACGTGTTTTGAATAAGAGACCTTACGCAGAACAGCTCAATGGGAGACGAGGTGATGCCTCATAAAAATCGTTGCCAATCTCGACATCGACGCGCGACGTTTGCTAACCTGCTCGGCCGTGCCGGGTGCCCGGTTCAAGCGTAGCCATCGCACGATGTTCGTATCGATTGCGTGCCGTGACTTCTTCGTACTTGCAATCTCAAAGCGTCCTAGTGTCTTTCAAGCGGGCTGCCGAACGTTGTCGAGGCCAAGAAATTCGACGCTTCCGTTAGGAAGGGCAGGATCCAGATGACGCTCCCAGGCCCGGAAGCACAGGTGCTCGCCACGAAGATCCAGATCCAAGGGTCGCCCACCGAGGAGCCTTCGTCCGAAGCGGCCGTCGAAGGCGGCCTTCTGAGGCAAGAGGAGAGCCCGGAACGGAAACCAAATGCGCCCGACGAAACCTCCGTGCTGCATTTCATTCTGCTCCCGTTCAGAGGTATCGGCCCCGTATCCACCCTTGCAACTCTGACGCCCAAAACGACATCATGACAACGGAGTCGGAAGTCACCTCTGCGAACGCAGGCATTCGGGCAAGCACCGTCTGGACAATTGTGCTCGGCTTTGCCGCCGATCCGTTGATGCGTTGGAGTTGGCCTGACCCAGGTCAATATCTTAGGAGCATGCCTCAATTCGTTAACGCCTGTGGCGGACGAGCATTCGAGCATGGCACAGCATACGTCATCGGAGAGGTTCGCGCCGCGGCCCTGTGGCTGCCTTCCGACGTGCAGCAAGATGAAGATGCGCTGGACGCAATCATGGCGCTGTCCCTGCGCCCGGAGGTCACCGAAGATATGGCACACCTCCGGCAGGGAATGGCCGGACATCATCCCCCCGAGCCACATTGGTATCTGCCTCTCATTGCCGTCGATCCGAATTGGGGCGGACAAGGGCTTGGCACACTGCTGATGAAATACGCTCTTCAACGATGTGATGAGCAGGGCATCGCTGCCTACCTCGAAAGTTCGAATCGGGAAAACATTCCCTTTTACCAGCGTCACGGCTTCAACGTTATTGGAGAGATACAGCACGGTTCTTCGCCCCCACTCACGCCAATGTTGCGAACGGCTTATTGAGCGGAAATCGAAGACGCTTCGCATGCTCCAGATGCCGGAGCTTCGCTGCGGAGATGGCGAACTGGTCAGGCCAGAGTGCGCCACGAATAAAGGCCGATGCCGGCTTTGAGTACTTCCCAACGACGTGGCGCGTGCGGCTGCTGCCTCTAAGGCGCCACAGCCGAGTGAGCTGCACTCCTCAATCGGCACGCTGCTTGCTCTATTCAAATCATATCATCACGACCCGTCCGGTGATCTGGAAGGACTCGGTACTTTGTTGCCTCATGGCGTCCGGTCTGCACCGTCCTGCTCTCCCCGCGAAATCGAGAGTAGGAGCGCTGTAAAACCGTACGTTCGTCCGGCGGCGGTGTCGCGAGCTGATAGCATCTGGCATTTGCAAGGACGAGGTCGAGACCGTTCGCAAGCTGTTGATGTCAGCGCGCGGCGAGATTGGCATGAGTGAACGTGGCCTCCATCCAGATGCCACCGGTGCACAGCGCCTCAGGGCAGATCGGCACATCCGATAGGTCGGACGTCAGGAGTTTTCGAGCTCGTCGCGAGCATGGAACCAGTGACAGCTCAAAATGTATCCTCGACAGCTACCGCGCTGTGTCCACACCGATAAATCCGCCGCCCAGCTTTGCCGCCATGAAGAGGCGAGATCCAAGCGGTATGGTCGAGTGGTTATAGCGCGGAGGCTGACTCGCGGTAAGCGCTGTTTCGGCCCCACCTTCCATTGAAGGCGTTGAGCGAGGAATGATCGATCTCTGATTGGAGATCGGCTTGTGTCTAAGCTTGACCATATGCTTGAGCCTAGCACCTCGGTTCATCGGGTCGAGGTCATCACGGAGACCGGTCGGCGCCGGCAGTTCTCGGCCGACGACAAGGCACGGTTCGTCAAGGACACGCTGGCCCCGGGTGCCGTGGTATCGGAGGTCGCGCGGCGTCACGGATTGTCGCCGCAACAGCTGTTTACGTGGCGCCGGCAAACGCGACAGCCGGTTGCGATCCCTGCGGCCCACGCGCCGGAGGCGTTCGTGCCCGCTGTCGTTACCCCATCGTCCACGCCGCCGGAGCGCTCACCGCGACAGCGCCGACGGCTCCGGAAGACGCCCGAGTGCGCCGAGAACAGCGGCATCATCGAGCTCGAGATCAACGGCGTCGCCGTCCGGGTCGGCCGCGGCGCAGAGGCCGCGACGGTTGCGGCCGTGATCCATGCGCTGAAGACCTGCACGTGATCGGTCCGACGGGCGCGGTGCGGGTGATGGTGGCGACCAGGCCGGTTGACTTCCGCAATTATGCGGAGCCCACGATTATGCGGAGTGTGCGGCCGTTCAATCCGAGACCCACTTCGTTATCAACAGTTTAGTTCCTGCTGCCCTCTTTCTCACTCCGCATAATCTGAGGCCTCCCTTCCTGCCTTGATGGCAACGGAAGGGAGACAAGGAATGGCCAAGTCGAGTGAGGATCACTGCCACGGGCTGCGCTGCATGGACGCAGGCGATCTCGCCCCGCTGGTGACGGAGTTCACACGACACCTGACGGTGTTGGGGCATACGAGCTTGACGGTGAGCGGCTATGACGCCGCAGCCCGTCACCTCGCGCAATGGCTGACGCTGTCCAAGGTCGCAGTCACCGACATCGATGATGGCGTCACCGATCGGTTCGCTCGGCATCGCTGTCGATGCCCCGGCATACGTCGCCTGAAGGGCGTGTCCAAGAAGTACGTGAGGCGATTGCGCCGGTTCGTCGAGTTTCTCGGCGAGCGCGGGATCGTCCAGCGCAAGCCGAAGCTCGCATTACCGACGCTCGACCGGTGGGTAGTCGAGTTCCAGGACTGGCTGCGGCAGCATCGCGGCGTCACAGAGCTGACAATAGATCGACATGGTCGCATGATCATGCGGCTGCTCCCGGCGCTTGGCAGCAAGCCGCGAAGCTGGAATGCCCAACTCATTCGCGACGTGATCATTGCAGAGACGAAACGGGTCTCGCTCGCCTATGTGAAGACTATGACGATGGCGCTGAGAGGATATTTACGGTTCCTTACCGCGCGGGGGGTGTGCCGGGCGGGACTCGATCATGCTGTGCCAATCATTCCGCAGTGGCGACTGTCGTCGCTGCCGCGATACATCAGCTCGTCAGATGTCGAGACGTTGATAGCAACGTGCGACCAGACCACGGCGACTGGCGTTCGTGATCGGGCGATCCTGCTGCTGTTGGCACGACTGGGCTTGCGGGCCGGCGACATTCTCTCTCTTCGTCTCACCGATATTGATTGGCAACAGGCGACGCTGTCGGTTCGTGGCAAGGGGCGGCGGGAGACGAGATTACCATTGCCGCAAGACGCTGGCGATGCTTTGCTCGCTTATCTGGATCAGGCCCGGCCGCACATCGCCGATGGTCGAATCTTCTTCATGTCGAATGCACCAATCCGGCCACTGACAGGTTCGAGCGCAGTCTCTGATGTTGTGCGTGGTGCAATACGAAAGGCCGGTATCCCCGCTCCGTCGAATGGGGCCAACCTGCTTCGGCATTCGGCCGCGACGGCCATGTTGCGGGGCGGAGCGACGCTCGACACAGTTGGCGCCGTACTGCGCCACCGCTCACCGGACATGACCGCGCACTACGCCAAAGTCCACGTGACGATGCTGCTGCAGATCGCGCAGCCATGGCCGGGAGATGCGTGATGCTGAGTCAATATCTTGTCAAGTATGTGGACCAGCAGCAGTCGCTGGGGTTCAAGTTCCGCGTCCAGCAAATCCTGCTGAGGGGCTACGTCGGCTTCGCCGAGGAGTGCGGCGACCGGCACATCAGAAGTGCCCGGGTCCTGGCATGGGCCGCACGCGCGCCGTCACCGGAGCAGCGCCGCAACCGGTTGCTTACCGTGCGGCGGTTTGCGCTGGCGATGCACGCCGAGGATCCGCGCCATCAGGTTCCGGCGGCGGATGCACTCGGCCACGCCGTCGTCAAGCGGCGACCGCCGTATATCTATAGTGCGGAAGAGATCGCACGACTGCTTCGTGCTGCGGCGGCACTCCGGCCAGCGGGCTCGATCAGACCGACCATGTATGCAACGCTCTTCGGCCTGCTCACCACTACTGGCATGCGGATCGCAGAAGCATTGGCGCTGCAGATCGACGATGTGACTGCCGATGGGCTCGTCGTCCGGCAGACCAAGTTCCAGAAGAGCCGGCTGTTGCCGCTTCACGCAACAGCTCGGCTGGCGCTCGACAGATATCTGGTCGCCCGGCGGTCGCTAACCACCACAGATCGTGCTCTCTTCGTATCGGTTGCCGGGCAGTCGCTGCCCTACAACACCGTGCGACGGATATTCCTGCAGCTCCTCGATGGCACCAATCTCAGGGGCGCGCACTCGGGGCGAGATCCGCGCATCCACGATCTGCGCCACACCTTCGCAGTCCGCTCACTGGAGCAGTGCCGCCACGATCGTGCTACGATCGTTCGCCATATCGTGGCGCTCAGCACCTACCTCGGCCACGCCCACGTGACCGACACCTATTGGCACTTGCAGGCCACGCCGGTCCTGATGGGCCAGATCGCCGAGGCCGGCGAGGCATTGCTCATTGGAGGTGCCGCATGACCGCGCTCGCCCCCTACCTGAGCAGCTTCCTACGCGAGCACTTGCCCAAAGAACGCGGAGCGAGCCAGCATACCTGCGAGGCGTATGCGCAGAGCTTCCAGCTGTTGCTGCACTTTGCCGCCGGCCGGCTCAAGCTCAAGCCATCGAAGATCGAGATCGAACGGCTCGACGCGCCGCTCATCTTGGCATTCCTGGAGCATCTAGCAGTCCGCTGAAAAACCAACAAATCCGTTTCCGATTTGGCGTTTCCTATTGGATGTCGTGGGGGATTGATGTCGGAGCGGCGATTGCCGCT
>NZ_JACIHD010000039.1:0-25886 GCF_014198235.1 Bradyrhizobium sp. ERR14
ACGCCAATATCCTCGCATGGTCATCCTGGCGCAGGGCTCATCAGGCCAACGCGCGCAAAGCCCATCTCAAGAACAAAATGCAACTGTAATGCTAGGTCGTGTACTCAAATTCGTCTAGCGGATCAGGGCGGACCATGATTCAAGCTACCGAACATCGGGGCTGGGATCATGCGCTACGACCTGACGGATTTCGAGTGGAGTGTTATCGAACCCCTTCTCCCGAAGGACCGTCGAGGTCGCAAGCCAGGCAACAACCGCCGCGTTCTCAACGGCATCTTCTGGGTCCTGCGCGCGGGAGCACCGTGGCGCGATCTGCCCGAGCGATACGGGCCTTATACGACCGCTTACAATCGCTTCAACCGCTGGCGCAAAGCCGGCATCTGGGACCGGCTGATGGATGCGGTCGTCAAGGCACACGATGGCAAGGTGCAGATGATCGACAGTTCGGTCGTGCGGGTCCATCAGCATGCTTCCGGGGTGAAAAAATGAGTGGAGATCGTTGTGTGGGCCGAAGCCGAGGCGGCCTCACCACCAAAATCCACGCGCGCGTCGACGCGAAAGGCCGCCCGGTCCGCCTCATGATCACCCCCGGCGAGGCCCACGACGTGACGTGCGCCGAGGCCCTGCTCGACGGACTCGATGCGCGCGCCGTCGTCATCGCCGACAAAGGCTACGATGCCGATCGTGTTCGTGCCCACATCCGTAATCAAGGTGCGATCCCCAACATTCCCAACAAATCCAACCGAAAGAAGAGGTTCCGGTGGAAGAAGGCCATCTATCGCGAGCGCAACCACGTTGAGCGCTTCTTCAACACACTGAAGCAGTTTCGACGCATCGCCACCCGCTACGACAAGCTCGGCGCCACGTTCTTCGCTTTGCAACTCGCTTCCGTGCGAATTTGGCTCCGATCAATTGAGTCCACACCCTAGTTGGATTGCAGGTCAGCAGGAGGTTCTGTGCCGAACCGTCTGCCGGCAGCCAAGGCGCGATGAAGGTGCTGTTGCTGGTGAGCGGCATCTTGGCGCCGGTTGGACATGGTTCATTGACCTCGCTCATGGCGTCCCACAAGACCGCCCACACGCACTGCAGTGGCGCGCCGGGCGTCGGTGTCGTGCTGGAGCAATCGACGAGCGGCGCAGCCCGGTCCGCCGACAGCGGTCGCGCGAACAAGCCGATCTTAAATTGGCTCGCAATTTGACCGGCCCATTGGATTGGCTGACCGTTAATCAGCATGTCAGCCAGCGTTAGATTCGGATTCATGGCGAGCCAGCTCCCTGGAATCTGCACGGCCGCATGCAGCACCATGTTGCCGCGGAACGGTGCCCCACTGACCGGATCGTCGACCTCGGCCGAACCGCGCAGAATCTGGTAGATGTCAATCGGTTTGGCATCAACGGGCACGTCCACCCCGGCCTTGATGTTGGGCCCGAAGGCGAATCTCGACGAATCTGGCACCTGGATATAGAGCCCGACCGGACTGGCGAGGCAGGCGCGCAATGGCACGCCAGCATATTGCCCGCCCACCAACTGATTGACGGTCTGGCCGATGGTTGGATCGCTGTGGCGATATGCTTGGCCGTAGTTGCCGCAGCAGATCAGCGCTTGGGAATCGCTGTTGCGGCCGGCCGGATCGTCCTGAAACTGGGGCGGTACGTATTGCACCGTGGCGGAGCCGGCGAGGCCGAGCTCGGTCTGCAAGGTATTCGGCGTGCTGGTGAGATGCATAACCCCGCCATACGGATCGTGACCACCGCGCGTTGCAATCGGCCCCGAATTCCATTTGTTGAGCGGATTGTAAGCGCGCTTGCCGGTGTCGGGATCAATCACGGGATTGCCACTCGAATCCATCAGAGTAAGGTCGTCGAGGGTGACCTTGATCTGGTTTACGACTGGCGCACCGTGGTTGAGCGTCTGTCCGTAAAGCTCGCGCACCCGCTCCTGTGACACCTTCCACACTGTTCTAGTATTCAGGGTTCTCGCAGGCAAAATCGAGGCGGACGAGATTGCCGTCGCCGTCGCGCACCGTCGACCATTCGCAATATTCGTCGAGCCAGCCGCGCAGGCCGTAGGGCCCGAACGTCTTCAGCGTTCCGCTCCAATCAGCCTGCGGACAGAGCGTCGCCGGAATGTTCTCGAAAGTTTTCTGACCGGTATCGTAATAGCCGGTGTCGGCCAGTTCATAGACCTGGGCCTGGAGGAGATTGTATGGGTTTGGTGGACTGACCGGCGGCGTCGCGGAATAGTACTGGTCAAGTCGGCCCGGAAACGCCACCCATTCGACCAACGCTGCATCCGTGCCCGGAGGGATATCAGTGTAGAGTGGATTGTAGAAGTAGTAGGCCGGGTCAGGAGTCGCCTGCTGAATCCAGCCGTTGACGTTGATGGTCCAACGATGGCTCAGATCGGCATATTCGGGACTATTCAGCGGAAAGTCCTCGATGAAAGCTGGGAGTCCGAACGTGGTGATCTCCATAACCTGATCTCCTCCGCGGTCCGGCGCGACGGTTTGTATCGCATTCGCAGGTGATTGCGTCTCTATGTCGCGCCTTACGTCGCCTAGACCGCAGGTGTTTTGTATCTTAGCTCCGGAAACTGAATATGCCCCAGCTCTCCCTACAGCGGGTGCCGAGGCTCGGCCATTATGGTGGACTCAAGGTTCTTCGATTCGAAAATGCGTTTCGGATATCGCGGCAAGTCGAGGGTCCGTAGTTTTCTACGGATCGTTGACACGCTAGTTGGTGACACTCATTTGGACTACTACCAAAACCAGGAGGCGTTCATTCACCTCCACCCGCGAATGCCAAGGGTTCACACCAGTTGATCAGCAACTTGGTGCGGCTCGGCCCATTGAGCCGGAACGGAAGCGATCGCTGGTATTGAAAGCTATCGCCTACCTGCACGTCGAGCTGCCGGTGACTGCACGCTCGTTCCGTTGAACTAGCTTCTGTGGTAGCGGGACCGCGTGAATGTGTTCGCCGACTTCTGGAGGTAAAGCGGCTCGCCATTGGCATATTCGGCGACGGCGATCTGGGCCAGAAGCGCTTCCGCCGTCAAAGCTATTGGAGCGCCGACGCGGACGCCAGCTCCAGCTTCGCCGGCTGCCTCGCAGCTCTCCAGTTCAACGTCGTTCGGGCCTCAGAAATCACTCGGCTCGGCGAGCCTAGTCTAGGGGTATCAGCAGCTCGTTGGTCGCGTCCGGCATCCGACGACACAACACCGAACGCCTCACCGGTCGAAGACGGCTCCACAGGGACCGCGCCACGACTGAAGTGGCAACACGGCCCCACTAGTTGAGCCCTAACTCCACGACCTTCAACTCGAACAAATGCACGCCGCCCTTAGCGGCCATCGCGCAATTTGTCTGAGAGGATCGCGATGCAGCCCGGCTTCATCTCAACCGAGCTTCTGGGCCGTTTCGTGCGTCATAAGCTCAAGTCCGAAGGCGGCGTCCGCATAGATAGCGTAGCTGCCGCGCGATCCGGCTGTCTGCGGCGTCCTTACCCGCATGGTGGAGAGAAGACAATTATCTACTGCCTGTCCGACCTAAAAGCCCCTGATCGACCTGAAAGCCGGTAGCCCTGGCCTTCGCTCGGATGAGCAAGGTGGGAGCCGTGTGCCGCGACCTTCGACGTAATGGCAGACCGACCATTTCTGGCAGGGTGCCAGCCGGAACTTAGAGCGTAAGATGGTCGGCCACTTTCTCTCGGCCGGAGAGCAGCACAATGGAACCTCGCATCCAAATCCTCCGGGAGCTTATTGAAAATCAAATTGAAGTCGTCGCGGCGGCCATCTGCGAAGGCAACGGCGCTTTAGAAGCCGAGCTTCGTTTGGAATGGCTTACGCGCGAGCTGGCGATCGAAGAGAGCGGGCAACGCGTTTTCATTGACCAGAGCATAGCTGAACGGCGTTGGGGCTGCAGTCGGCCTCTCGCATGCCTCGGCCCTTTCACTCTCAAACAACCGCGCTCAAACTAAGAGCCTTCTAGGACGAACAAAGTCGTTAGTCGGGCGGCGAGTCGCTCTCGGAGCTTAAGGCGCTCAGTCGTTTGGTCGTTCGGCCGGGCAGTCGTTCAGCCTAAACGGCTTACCGGGAAATCGCAGAGTTAGTGGCGGCGAGTCTGCCTAGGGGGTGGGAGCGCGCTGTTGCGGGCAGTGCGTTATCCTCCTTTCCGTGGTGAGGCTCTGTGCTTGAGAGGTCCGGAGCCTCACTGGCCGTGATCGCCAATCCCGTCACGAGAGACCTGCCACAAGGAACCACCACCCCGGCCCGGTCTTTGCCGGCTGGCTGCGGGCTGGCGACCGCGCGGCATCGCGCCCGAGCCTAAGCCGAGCGAAACGATCCACCTGGACCCGGAGCTGCTAGCCGCAGCCGAACGACTTCAACTACTCATCCCGGCCGAACGTCACGCGGGGGCAACCGACGAGAGCCTCGCCGGCAGCTCCGAAGGCATGGCGGGCGCGCATCATGCAGGGCGTTCAGTTCGATAGGTAACGACCGGGTTGGGCGGCCTTCGTCAAGGCTCCCACATCGTGGGGACGCACGAGAGTCGGGCATCTTTTCGACTTGATCGTGCCCGGCCAAGTCCGTGGCATTTCTTCGCTTGCCGCTGCACTCACGCCTGCGCACTAGAAGTCGCCCCTGAGAGAGCTCGCACTTGCAGCCGCGCTGCCGCATAGCGGATACTTGTGATCGGTTAGACCACCGCATTCTGCGCGACAACTACTACCCGCCGGCGACCTCGAACGGCAGATCAAAGTCTTCTCGAGCACTACAATCAAGTTCTCTACCATGAGCTGACTCCTAAGCGCTAAGCGGAAGCAATTTCTTCGGGATCGGGATAGGTGTGCGAAGAGACCTTCGGCTTGGTCGGAGGGTGAGATGGGATTGGACTGCAAAAAGACGTCCGTTTGGACGCCTCATCGGCAGAGTCGGTGAACCGGCTGGAGGTTCTTGAAGGACCATTGGGTCGCCGCGTACGTTCGGCAGCTGAGAGATCTGGATCGTGGCCGAGGGTCTGTTGCCGGTGCGCAGGTTTCCGAGGTGGCACGCAAGCATGGAGAAACGCGCTGGCAGATCTACTGGTTGCGACGCGTTTTCGATAACCTTAGGGGTACTCGCGCGGCACTTGACCTGAGCCCCTGAACTTCCTCCAAAAATGGGTAGAATCCGTCCACCTTGAGGGAGACGGAGATGAAGCAGTCGAGGTTCACGGAAGAGCGGATCATTGCGGTGCTGCGGGAGCACGAGGCAGGATCGAAGACCGGTGATGTTTGCTGGAAGCACGCGATCAGCAGCGCGACGTTCTACAAGTGGAAGGCCAAGTATGGTGGCCTGGACGTATCCGAAGCTCGACGCCTCAAGGTCCTTGCCGACGAGAATGCGAAGCTGAAGAAGCTGTTAGCCGAGGCGATGCTCGACAACGCCATGCTAAAGGACCTCAATTCAAAAAATGTATGGTCCGCCCCGTCCGTGCAAGGGTTCGTAACAGCAAAAATGACGCTCCAGTTGCATAAATGTATCCGGCCTCTCGCGAGTGGACTGCGGTTGCAGCCAGGCCATGATGAGATCCGCGCACGCCGTTCCCAATAAATGGTTCGGGCACGAAGCCCGCTTTTTTGCACAGGGCTTACGGCATGTTGATCCACTGTTTCGTCATCACTGTTCCCGAGCCTTGCAATCGAAGCCAGAAGCGTCAGGTGAAAGCAGGATCTCTGCGTTCGTAGAGAGCTCCAGGCTTGTTCAACACCACCCAGACAATGCGGGCCATCTTGGCGGCTAGGGCGACAACGGCCTTGTTCGGATGCATCCGACTCTGCAGCCCGTCGAGCCAGTTTCCTAGGCGATCGCGCGTCCTGGCTGTCGTTGATGACTTCACCCGGGAATGCATCGCATTGGTGGCCGACACGTCGTTGTCGGGGATCCGGGTGGGTCGTGAGCTCGATGCCGCGATCGCCCGAGGAGGCCGCCCAACGATGATCGTCAGCGACAACGGGACCGAGCTCACCAGCATGGCCATCCTGCGTTGGTCGCAGCTCAGTCGGATCGAGTGGCACTACATCGCGCCGGGCAAGCCGCAGCAGAATGCCCTCGTGGAAAGCTTCAATGGACGACTGCGCGACGAGTTGTTGAACGAGACGTTGTTCTCGTCACTCGATCATGCTCGGGAGCTGCTCGCCGAATGGCAGGACGATTACAACACCGTTCGTCCGCACAGCGGGATCGGCAACTGCCGCCATCAACTTACGCCAGGCTAACAGGTTCGACATGCAACGGGACAGGACAGCTGCGCTGTGTCGAGGGCTCCGCGCCCCGTCCCGTTGCATCACCAAGCCACACAGGCTCAAATGACCAAAGGATTCCGCCCATCGCTGGATGACCTTTGGGGCTCAGGTCACACTTAATGAGCCAAGCTGTGCGGCGTTTGTTGGAAGACAACGAGCTAGTGTCCTGAACCAGAAGTTCGCAACATCGCGTCGCGTTGTACCGAGGCATTGTAACGGCAGAAGCGCTCGATGGAAGCAAGGATGTCGTCGGCTGACTTAGTCCACCAGAACGGCTTGGGATCAGCGTTATGTCGTTCGATGAACGAGGCGATGTCCGCCCTGAGGGCGGCCACGCTGCGATAGACGCCGCGCCTGATCTTCTTATCGGTAAGAAGCGCGAAGAAGTGCTCGACCTGATTGAGCCATGACGAACTGGTCGGGGTCAGGTGCACTTGCCAGCGCGGTCGTTTAGCCAGCCATTTCCGGATCAGCGGGGTTTTGTGGGTGGCGTAGTTATCCATGACGAGATGGACGTCGAGTTGGCGCGGCACAGCGGCCTCGATCTCGTCCCAGAACTTGCGGAACTCGGCGGCACGGTGCCGTCCGTAGCACTTGCCGATAACCCGTCCGGTCGCAATGTCGAGGGCGGCGAACAGCGAGGTGGTGCCGTGTCTTTTGTAATCGTGGCTCCTTCGGGCCGGCTGGCCGGGACGCATCGGCAACGTCGGCTGACTGCGGTCCAGCGCCTGGCTTTGAGACTTTTCGTCTACACACAGCACGATGGCGTGTGCCGGCGGCGAGACGTAAAGACCAACAACGTCGTGCACTTTGGCCACGAAGTTCGGATCGGTCGAGAGCTTGAATGACTCCAGCCGGTGCGGCTGGAGTCCGAAGGCCCGCCAGATACGTTGCACCGTCGACACCGACAAGCCGCTGGCCTTTGCCATACCGCGAGAACTCCAATGAGTGGCGTTTTCGGGGCAGCTTTCCAGCGTCCTCACGACCACGGCTTCGATGCGACCATCGTCAATGGTGCGCGGTGCCCCCGAGCGCGGCTCATCGTGCAGCCCGGCCACGCGCTGCTCCACAAAGCGCCGCCGCCATTTGCCTACCGTCCCCCGCTCCAGGCCCAGCTTGGCCGCGTTTCCTTGTTCTGACCGCCTTCCGCGCAGGTCAGCACGATCCGGGCTCTCAGAGCCAGCGCCTGGGCCGTCTTTCGCCGCATTGTCCTCGGCCGCCATCAGATCCTCCGTCGCTGTTGCAGCCTCCAGTCTGCCACAGCGGCGCGAATCTAACGCGAATCTACGATTGCGAGTTTGTGACGCGGGACACTAGCGGCCTTCACGCCTCACGACCTCAGGCGTACAGCCGCGACAATCGTTCAGGCGGAACGGCTGCCTGCCGACTACGTCAAGGCGCTACTGAACCACAACGACAAGGGCGTGACGGCGTCTACGCCCGTTGGCACATGTTTGAAGAGAAGCGCGAAGCGATAACCGCCATTGAGCACCAGGTAGCGCTGATCATGGACTGATAGGTCAGCGTTTCTCCCGTCTATATCGAGCCAGCGCCTTGCGCTCCTCTGCGCTAATGTTCGTGAATGTTATGCCGTTATACCCGCCGTCCGAGAGGGCAGAGCGCACGTCATCCGTCGAAGCGCCGATATCACGAGCGATGTTGGCAAACATATATTGCTGAGTTTCACTCTCGTTGTTCGCGATCAGAGTATTAAGGTGATAAGCAGCCCGACGCGCAACCTCGTTGTAATCACGATTATCGCGCTGTAGCTTTGGGTTCGCCCCCATGTAGTATCTGAGCTTTGGTTCGACCGGGATTAGCACTTACTTCTCCCGCTCTCTAGAAGCGCATGTATGCGCGCAGCGATTTCCTGTGCCTCCTTCGGCCCGGGGTCGAGTTTCACGCAATCGAGTATGCCCAACACTTCCTGAGCCTCCTCGGCATGAAACGTCGCGACTTGGCGATCTGCCAGGCTCAAAGACTGATCGGCCGCCCGGGCCTGATTGGCTGCAAGCACCGCAAGCGCTTGCGACCGCAGTGAGGTGATGTGCCGCTCAAATTTGTGTATTCGTTACCGCCACTAAATGAAGTTAGCGGCCACGTGACTGGACGCTTCGAAGTGGACAAAGGGAGGCGCTTTCCCTGCCGTGTCGCTAACTTCACCCTGGTCATCTCCAAGCGGGGCAAGAAGCCGACGGGGATGTATCCTCCGGACGAATGCCGTAGAGCAACTACCAAGACAGGTAACGGTGACGTTGGGGGTCGCAGGCAGTGCGGACGAGACTCGGCGCTGTTCGGTTGCGTTGGATCAGACGCTGTCCCTACCCCGCCCGCACCACCCCTTGAAGTTAGCGGCAACGTGACTCGGCGCTTATCCCCACGCATACACAGAGGAAGCGCTGTCCCTGCCACGAGCCGCCAACTCCCACCCTGAGCTGCTGCCGGTTTGATGGACACCGAGATTAGGTGTTTCATGAAGCCGGAGGTGGGCGATGAAGAGACGGAAATTCAGTCGCGAGTTCAAGATCGAGGCGGTCAAGCTGGTTAGGGAGCGTGGGGTGTCGGTGGCGCAGGCCGGGCGCGACCTGGATGTTCATGAGAACGTTCTGCGCAAATGGGTGAGAGTTCGGCTCCGATCCGGTGCAGGCCTTTCCCGGCCACGGGCAGATGAAGCCGGAGCAGCAGGAGATCGAGCGGTTGGGCCGTGAGGTCGCCAAGTTAAAGGCCGAGCGGGATATCCTAAAAAGGCCGCAGCCTTCTTTGCGAAGGAATCGACATGAAGTTCGTCTTCATCGCGAAGCACCGGGCGATCTGGCCGGTGGCATGGGTATGCGATGCGCTGGGGGTGTCGCGGTCGGGCTTCCATGCCTGGCTGAACTCGCCCAGCGCCAGATCCCGCAGCGACGAAGAGCTCGGCGGCAAGATGAAGGCAAGCTTCATGGCGAGCGACCGCACCTATGGTGCGCCGGGTGTGGCGTGATCTGCTTGCCGATGGGGCGGACTGTGGCCTCCACCAAATCGAACGACTGATGCGCCTACAAGGCTTGCGGGCGCGGCCGCGACGCCAGCGCTTGCCGAAGGACAGCGGCGATCGACAGCTCGAGGCCGTGCCGGCGAACCTCCTTGACCGGCAGTTCATTGCCGAGCGGCCGAACCAGAAGTGGATCGCCGACTTTACGTATCTCTGGACGGCCGAGGGCTGGCACTATGTCGCAGCAGTGATCGACCTGTTCTCACGCCGGGCGGTGGGTTGGTCGATGAGCGCCGCCATGACAGCTCAGTTGGTGACCGATGCCCTGCTGATGGCCGTCTGGCGACGCGGCAAGCCGGACGCACTGTTGCACCACTCCGATTGGGCTGTGGGGCCAGCAAGGGGCTACAACACTGCCGGGAAGTCTCTCCTCCACATAAGTGCGCAAGGCTGCGTAGGGCGCAAGCTTAGTCGGCTTGGGCCGGCGGGCTGATCGGTCTGCATGCCATTGGGCAGTCGTGGCCCGATACTCCAACCCGCCGCCGCGGGTGGCCGCGTTCCGCCGCAATTCACGGGAGACCGTCGAAGCAGCCCGTCCCAAAGCGGCGGCCCAATCTCCCGTATGGAATGGCCCTGCACCTTTAGAAGAGCGATTTCCTCGCGTTCAGCCAATGAAAGGTAGCGCCCGGAGAGAGGCTTGGCCGAAGATCTGAACATCGCTGGTGGCATGCCGCCTGCCTTTCGGAACAATCTGCTTCCGACAGGTTGCGATAAGCCGGCCTCAAACGCAGCATCTTCGCTGCTCTGCCCTGTGGCAATCGCCCTCCAAAATCTATTCTGTTCATCGCGTCCGGCCACAGACGGCCGGCCTGGCGAAGGCAATGGCGCTCGTCCTGACCGTGTCGAACGTCGACTTACAACTTTCATCGCTGTTGCGACGACCGTTTGAATCCGCCCTGTACACCAGCGAGCAGTTCCAGCGTTTGATGGCCGACCACGGCATTATCTGCAGCATGAGCCGTTCCGGCAATGTCTGGGACAACGCGGCGATGGAGAGCTTCTTCTCGTCGCTCAAGACCGAACGGACGGAAGGCAAAACCCACAGGACCAGAGACGAGGCACGAGCCGATGTGTTCGACTACATCGAACGATTTTACAACACGATCCGCAGGCACTCGACCATCGGCTATCTCAGCCCGGTTGATTTCGAGCGCAAGGTGGGATTAGCTTAACTCGGTGTCCATTAAACCGGCAGCAGCTCAAACCCAACGGTTTTGTATCGGGGCTAGCTGACTGAAATCTGACGAGACCGCGGCGCAATTCGCCCAACGAAACGTGGCCCGCGTGGGCCACTTGCCGTCGAGAACAATAAAGACGTTCAAACGGCGTTCGGCCTGCTTACGATCAGCGGCAGCCGCACCACGACGACGGGCCGGATTGGCGCTCAGCCAAACCACTGCACGCTTATGACTGATCGCCGTGAAGACCTCAAGCTCTCCCGGGTCGTGCGGCTCTTCGACCAAGTAGAACTGGTCGTCTGAATTGCGCATCAAGTGCGTCCGTGCCGTTCGAGATAATCCTCAATTCGCGACCACGCACAGTGAACTCTCGCCCGTCCTTAGACAGATAGTGTCCTTGTTTACTATCCTGGGTGTTCTACGGTTTAGTTGCGGCGAGGCAGCTCCGCTTTGCAGCTGGCGAAATGGCCGCTCAGTGAATTAAGAAATGCAACGATATCGTTCTTCTCCTTTCCGGTGAGCTTGGCGCCGAGCTGGACCTTGCTCATAATGCCTACGGCTTCCTGGAGCGTCCAAACCTGACCCGAGTGGAAGTAGGGAGCTCGCAAGGCAACGTTGCGCAAAGGGGCGACGCGGAACACGTATCGGTCGCTGGAGCCTTCGTGACTGCGAAACGCCCCTGGTCGGCTGCGGGAAGCAGCTTGATGTCTGGTCTTTCAATTACGCCGAACGGGAAAAACTCCTGCCCACCAATATTGATTCCGTTGTGGCAGGAGCCGCAGCCTTTGTCCATGAACAGCCGCAATCCCACCTTTTGGTGGTCATCCAGCGCGTTGCCATGGCCGTTCAAGTATTGGTCGAACGGAGCTGCTGGTGTCGTGAGCGTCGCTTCGAAAGTCTTGAGCGCTTTTGCGAAATAGTCGAAGGTGACCGGCGGTGTATCACGCGGGAATGCTTGCTTGAACTTGCCAACATAATCTTCCATCGAATTCAGCGTGCTCGTTACGTGATCCGCGGTCGCATTCGTTCCGTTGTCAGATAATTTGAGACTGGTCAGGCATTTTGAGAAGGGAGGCTCTGGCTAATAGGCGGGCACTGCGACCTCTTCCGCCAAGCCGCCACGAGGCACGGACCCGAACACACGATCTCCGCCCTTTAGTGCGGACACCTTCTCGCCCAGCTTATCTACAAACCGATAACCCTGAGCGGGTCAGCCAGGGGACGATGACGGCGTCGGACCACGCGCTTACCGGCAACATCAGCCGTTTTTGCGAAGGCTGCCGGGCATGGGTAGTCGAGCATGGCGAAGCTGGACTGGTGTGATTGTCACCACGCCGTCCGCCGACGACGGCCACAAAAAGCGGCCGCGCTCCAGCCGCTTGGCGTAAAGTGACATGCCCAGTCCAGGCAGGCTCGAAATTTTCGGCCGCCTACAAGATCTGGCAGGGGCTTAGCTTAGCCAGCTCATGTATATAGGGGAGCCTCTGTCCCCATTTTGCCCGGGGACTCGCGCAGAACACAGGTCACAGATGGCATACAAGAAACTCTTCAATCAAAGCGGGCTGACACTTACGCTGTTGCTCATCACGCACGTTGGCTCCGAGCCGAACCAGTCCGCGCCGATCGTCACAGCGGTGCTACCAGTGGGTGGCAAGCAGACGATTGAGTAAGGTAATGCGCAAAACCCCTTCATCAATGAGCTCGTGATTTCCTTATCCTCCGATGGCGCGTTTTCGGACGGATCGCAGATCGTGACGACTCGGGGCAGCAGCTGGGATACTGTACTGAACACGCACGATACCCTTACGCTTAGCGGAGCGGGTGGGCTGAACGCGGTGGGCTCGAACACTTAAACCGCAACGGCACCGACGATCCCGCAGTGGCGAACTTGGCCGCTCCCGGATGGCAAGTCAATGCCGGCGGCATCGCAGCCCCGCCCGGATGAGTGCAGCGGATGGCCGGAAACGGAAATCTTGTGACTTCCGCGGCGTGCAGCGTGATCATCGGTGCCGGCGTGTTGGATAACCTACGGCGGAGGCGAACCATGTCACTTTGGTTGTCCAGCAGGACTCCAAGGTGCTTGAAGAAGGCCCCACGAGTTCATGAAAGGACCGCGTGGGATCATCATGGAATGACGGTATAGCATATGAGTACCAATCTTATGTTGCACGAGCCGCCCAGCGCGCTGCGGCTGATCACACAGGCGTATACGAGCCTTCTCATTATCGGCTTCGCCCTGCTGCCCACTCAGTTCATCGCTTACCTCAATTTTGAGCAAGATCCCGCGCTGAAGTTTGAAGACCACCTATTCCACGAATTCGCCATCGCCGTCGCCACCCTGGAGGGGGTGTTCGTCACATATGTGACGTGGCGTTGCTATCGGTCTTCAGGCGAGCCTCTGTTGCGGTGGTTGACCCTTGGTTTTCTGGCCTTCGTGCTGATCTATACGCTGCACGGCGCCTTCACCGGCATGGCACATCGCAACATTTGGCTCTTTCTGCTCTATGGGCCAGCGTCGCGTCTAGCGATGTCGATTTTGCTCTTCGTCGGGCTACTCAGCTATAACCTGCCGTCAGACGGGCTTGAGAAGCGCTCGGACACGCGCGCATGGCTGACGTGGATTGGCCTGTTCCTTACGATGGACTTAGCTGTCGCACTGGTCGCCTATTCACCCTATGCTGGGCACCCGGTGGTCCGCCTGTCCATGGAAGGCGGCGCATTGCTATTCAGTGCGCTGAACGTCGCGGTCTTGCTCATGCGACGGATTCACTCGCCGCTCATGCTTGTTTTTGGCGTTTCTGTCGCGTGGTTTGCGCTATCGTCGCTCGCATTCATTTTGGCCGCGCCGTGGAATCATATGTGGTGGCTAGCTCACGCGATCTTCGCCGGCGGATTTTTTCTGCTCAGCTATGGCGTCGTCCAGGCTTTCCGAACAACGAAATCGTTCGCCACCATCTATAGCCAGGAAGAAATGACCGCCCGCCTGGCCAAATCGATGGCCGACACTCAAAAGGCACTTCAGCAAGTGCAATTAAGCAATCAACGGCTGGAGCGGCTCGCCGCAACCGATCCACTAACCGGCGCCGGGAATCGGCGCCACTTCATCGAGCATATCGGCGCGGAGATCGCACGGGCCAGGCGGACCGGAGCTCCGTTGTCCCTGCTGTCGCTCGATCTCGACCATTTCAAGGACATAAACGACTCACGTGGTCACAGCGTCGGCGACGAGGTCCTGCGCGTATTCGTGCGAAAGTGTCTGGAGGCAATCCGGCCTTACGACTCTGTCGCGCGCGTGGGCGGTGAAGAATTCATGGTACTGCTACCGGGGGCGACGCTCGACGCGGCTAGCGCGGTCGCCGAGCGCCTTCGATCGGCCATCGAACGCACTGCATTCGATGTCCGAGCCGAACCATCGGTCGGCGTCACCATCAGTGTTGGAGTGTCGGAGTTCGGGCGCGATGGAGACACGCTCGACGGGTTCTTGAACGTCGCCGACCAGCGGCTCTATCGCGCAAAATTTGAAGGCCGCAACCGTGTGGTTGTCGCCTAGGATAAGGTTCATCGTTCACTCCGGCTCCGGTGCTCTGGGCCCGGACGCCCGTTATCGCTCTTCTCCGACCCAAAGCCCGCAACTCTACTAACAACTATTCGGTCATGGTCCATCCATTGCAACATTTGCAGGCCGGTTCTCACCGCAATAAGCTGCGGCCACTAGCTGCCGGGAGCTGTTATGTCGTTTCTTGCTACAACGGCGTCGCGTGACAGCCGTCGTTCCATCGAGCGCTCAGCTGGCGGTCGCCTCACCTCGCCAAGGCGGCCGCCCCTTGGCCCGCGCCGCGATCGTCAATCCGCTCGCCAGGCACTTGGCAGAAGCTCCGGATCACGAGGCGCGACTTGTAGGAAGCTGGTCGCGCTGATTGCTATCGCACGTGAACTAGCGCCCTCCCTTGGCGCTCGCGCTCCAGAGTGTTCAACGTCTTGAATCGGCATATTCAGCATATAGCTCGTTGCTTCGGCCGCACTAACGATGCGCGAGCTTGCCGGTCGCTCGAACACCACTTTCGCGGGAAGCACCTTATCGCGACCCGATGGCTCATTGCGGCTTGCGAAGCCGTTACTGACGTTCCGCAATCGGCGCAACATTTGGTTTTCTCAACAAGCATGCTGCGGGCAAGACCCCCGCACCCTGCGTTGCGACGGTTCGACTGAGATGAGAATTTCAACTGCACGATTGCGCGTATTGCACTTCGATTGGCGCAGTTCTGCCACGAGGGATTTCATTGCTCTATTCGGCGGCGTCGTTCTCGCTTCACTCTTAGCGCATTTTTATGGGCTTGGCCCTCGTTTAGCGCAGCTGGGACAGCGCTATGTGGATCCGATACTCGGCGACATTATATTCATCGTGTTCGTTGCATTCTCGCTGAGCATTGGGCTCACAATCTTTAGTGTTCGGCGCTATCGAGAACTCGCCCGCGGAACTGACGCACAAGCCATTACAGAAGGAGAAGTCCGCGATTTGGCGGGGCGCGATCCATTGACCGGCTTGCCAAACCGCAGCCTGTTTGATGACACACTTGACGTGTGCGTTGGCCTCGCCACCGACACGCATCAAGTCGCTGTTCTGATGCTCGGCCTCGACGGCTTGAAGCGGATCAAGGATATGCACGGCCATGCAGCGGTAGACAAGGCACTCTGCGAATTTGCCACAAGGCTTGCCGATATCTTGCGCAAGGACGGTCTCCTCGCGAGGACCGGAGGCGACGAATTCGGGATCGTCTTGCCCAACATTAGCTCCCTCGAGGATCCCGCCAATCTGGCGCGCCGTATCGTGGTGTCTGCCGTCGACAGTTTCGCGATTGAGACTGGCGTAGCCGAGCTTAATCTTGGAATTGGCATCGCCATCGCTCCGCTTGATGCCGTCACTCCCCACGAATTGGTCAGGCGCGCAGAACGCGCACTTTATCGCGCGCAAGGCGACGGCAGGTCGCGTGTTTGCTTTTTTGAACCGAACATGGACATGCATGTCGAGCGGCGCATCAATATTGAGCGTGAGCTTCGGAGCGCTATCGCAACGGATATTATCGAGCCTCATTACCAGCCGATGGTCTCACTCGTAAGTAATCGCATCGTCGGGTTCGAGGCGTTGGCGCGTTGGGAGAACAAGACATGGGGGCATATTCCGCCCGACGTGTTTATTCCGATTGCAGAAGAAACCGGCCTCATCAACGCTCTTGGAGATCAGCTTTTTCGGCGCGCGTGTCTTGATGCCACTGCGTGGCCACGGACGTTTTCGCTTGCCTTCAACATTTCGCCTGTTCAGTTGCGGGATTCCGCGCTTGGAGAGCGCATTATACTGATCCTTGAGCAAACCGGCTTTAGTCCGCACCGCCTCGAGATTGAAATTACAGAGAGCGCGTTCTTGGAAAGTAACGGGGCTGCGAAGATCGTGATTGACGAACTTCGTCAAGCCGGCGTCCGCATCGCGCTCGATGATTTCGGAACAGGTTATGCCACGCTTAGCCAGCTGCTTTCGTTTCGTCTTGACAAGATCAAGATCGATCGCAGCTTCGTGTCGCATCTCAACGACAGTACTGACAGCCGGGTGATCGTTCGCGCTATACTCGGCCTTGCTGAAGGGTTTGGTTTGACGACCACGGCCGAGGGAGTCGAAGACGAGCGCCAGCTCGTCTATCTGGTTTCCAATGGTTGCACAGAAGGACAAGGATACCTGTTCAGTGGTCCCGTTCCAGCCGCTGGAATCCCCGCGCTGCTCAATCGCGAAGCCAGCCGCGGACCGGTTCCTGAAGATGGAGCAAGAAATCCACATGCGTGAGCCGACGGTTCAAGCGTGCTCGGGAGGCGCTTGATTAGAAGAAACCGTCTAGATTTGCCGCGATAGGACGCAGACTCTTAAGAGAACACCTTGGATCGATTACGCGATTACGGGCGGCGGCCTGTCGTGCATCACCGTTTTGACCTACTCTCTAACATCAACGCACAGGGGCCCGCGAAGGGCCTATGCGCTCAAGGTTGCGCGAGGGGCCAAGCGCCTGATCTTCGACTAATCCTCTTCGCTCTGGCGGCGTGCAGATACACGATGAGCTGACTCAACAGCGATCAGATATCCGAACTCTGGATATCGTCTCGAAATCCGCCATCCGAATCCCCTGATGCCCCGCCGACTGTTGCGCCGGAGCTGACCGTTCTGGTCTCCTAGAGCGGGTCTCGAGCAGATTGAATCGTACGCATCCGGCGGGCGCCGTCTTGTCTGACACGCTGCAATTCGCCAAGCGTGTGACCTTAAGTCTAGCTTGAAGGTCATCAGGTGATGCGGGTCGAGGTTTTGGGCGGGCTGGAGCGTCGGCGGCGATGGTCGCAGGATGACAAGGCACGGATTGTCGAGGAGACGTTGGCGCCGGGTGCAAAGGTGACTGCGGTTGCGCGTCGCAACGGAGTAGCGGCCAGCCTGGTGTTTGCCTGGCGTCGACAAGCGCGGACATCCCAGCAGGTCGTACCATCTTTTGCGCCGTGGTGGCTGCGCGTATTGGATTGATCGAGATCGACCTTGGCAACCGGCGACGCATCCGAGTGGACGCGCACGTCGATCCAGAAGCGCTGGCGCGGGTCCTCGAGGTGCTTGAGCGCCGATGATTGCCATACCGGGTAATGTGCGGGTGTGGCTTGCGACCGGCCACACCGATATGCGCCGCGGCTTCCCGAGCCTTGCGCTGTTGGTCCAAGAGAGTTTGAAGCGTGATCCGCATGCCGGTGATCTCTACGTTTTTAGGGGCCGCCGCGGCGACCTGATCAAGATCATCTGGCATGATGGCCAAGGCGCATGTCTGTTCACGAAGCGGCTGGAGCGCGGCCGCTTTTTGTGGTCCATCGCTGGCGGACGGCGTAGTGACGATCAGCGTTGCACAGCTATCCTATCTCCTCTCCGGAATTGATTGGCGGATGCCGCAAGCAACCTGGCGTCCACAGGCTTCCGGTTAAATCGAGCGGGATTTTTTGCGACGAATATGGTTGATTCGTCTTCGTGACGACTTCCGCTGATCCGCTTCCCGCCGACCTTGCCGCTGCGCATGCGATGATCATTGCGCAGCGCGAACAGCTGACGCTGGCGAAGAGCGAAGTGACCGTCGGTCGGCTGGAAATCGAGCGGCTGAAGCTGATGCTGGCCAAGGCACGGCGCGAACAGTTCGGGCAATCGTCTGAACGCGGCAAACTGCTGGTCGAGCAGCTCGAACTCGCCATCGAGGATCTTGAAGAGACCCAGGCGGAGCAGGAAACGAAGGCCGAGTTCGCAGTGCCGGAAGCTGCCAAACAGCAGCGCGCGCAAAATCCGCGGCCGCCGCGACGTTCACTGCCGGACGATCTACCGATCGAACGCGTCGTCGAACCCGCACCTTGCGTATGCGGCAAGTGCGGCAGCGAGCGACTGCACAAGCTCGGCGAGGTGGTATCGAAGACCCTGGAATGCGAGCCGCGGCGCTGGAAGATTATCGAGCATGTCCGCGAAAAGTTCTCCTGCCGGGATTGCGAGGCGATCGCAGAGGCGCCAGCTCCCTCCCATCCGATCCCACAGGCTTTGCCGGGCCGAACCTGCTGGCGATGGTGCTGGTCAACAACTTCCTGCTGCATCAGCCATTGAACCGGCAGAGCAAGACGTATGCCCGCGAAGGCGTCGAGATCGATGTCTCGACCCTGGCGGATCGGATTGGCGCCTGCGCGGTGGCGCTCGATCCCATTATTGAGGCGATCCGGGTCCACGTCATGAGCGCGGAACGCATCCACGCCGACGATACGACGGTGCCGGTACTGGCAAAGCTTAAGACGGTTACCGGCCGGATCTGGACCTATGTTCGCGATGACCGGCCGTTTGGCGGCACGGATCCGCCAGCGGCCCTGTTCTACTACTCACGCAACCGAGCTGGAGAACATCCGCAAAGCCATCTTGCCGGCTATCTCGGCCTCATGCAGGCCGATGCCTTCGATGGGTATAACCAGCTCTACAAGGCCCATAGGAAGCCGGCTCCGATCCTTGAAGCGGACTGTTGGAGCCACGGCCGCAGAAAGTTCTTTGACCTGGCGAAATCTGGAGAGGCGCCGATTGCCAGCGAGGCCGTGCGACGCATCGATGATCTTGTTCGAGATCGAGCGCACCATTAACGGCAAAACGCCGGAACAACGGCTTGCGGTACGTCGTGATAAGTCGAGGCCGATCGTCGCCGATCTCGAAATCTGGATGCGCCAGCAGAGAACGTTGCTCTCATCAGGCAACGATACTGCAAAGGCGATTAACTACCTGCTCAACCGCTGGGCCTCGTTTACCCGCTTCCTGGACGACGGCCGCATCTGCCTCTCGAACAACGCTGCCGAACGGGCGTTACGCGGTGTGGCTGTCGGAAGACGAAATTGGACCTTCGCTGGTCCAGATGCTGGCGGCAATCGTGCCGCCGCCGTCTATACCGTGATCGAGACCTGCAAGATGAACGACGTTGATCCGCAAGCCTGGCTCGCTGACGTGCTGGCCAGGCTTCCAGATCACCCCGCCAACAGAGTCGCCGACCTACTCCCGTGGAATTGGAAGGCGATCCCACAGTCCAAAGCGGCTGCCGCCTGAGCGCTGCGGCAGGCCGGCTCGCCTCCCCGGGGTGCTGGCCGGATGCGTACATTGAATCGTTTGGGATTCCCAAATCAGGCTGGTTCTGATTCGAGCTATCTGCCGGCGAAGGAGGCCGGTGGGCATGGCGATATCCATTTCGGCCGATCTTCGTAAGCGCGTAGTCGCCGCTGTTGAAGACGGATTGTCGCGTCGAGCGGCAGCGGCGCAATTTCGAGTGGGCGCGTCGAGCGCGATACGCTGGGTGGCGCAGGCGCGAAGGACGGGCAGGGTAACGGCGAAGCCCGACGCACGCGATCCAACTCACACTTCCACGGGCATCCGCTGGTCCCCTTCAGGTGGGAGGCCTCCTGAGCAGGCCGTTTATGATCAGCCAAACCTCCCGGGCCGCATTACTCAGCACCAGACGATCCCCCAAGGCTTCCATCGCGAGACTTAATCCGATTTGCGACCGTACGTTAGAACATGACAAAGACCGTCCGATTTCCGACATGCAGTCGGTCTGGTGCACTTCCGTGAAACAATATTCCTTACTGATCAAGCTTGTCGCAGTTGGCACAGGGTTTGAACAGAGAGGTGCATCCACGGGAGCCGCCTACGAAGCGGCGGCTACACTAACGCTTCTTCGGCTGTGGCCCTTTGGCGCAATGACACGAGCTGCCACATGGAGTCGGTCTCAATAGCACGTCACAAAAACTGCCCTCAATGTGGCTCTGCATTGGTCCACCTCGAGTGGCATGAACGCATCGGTGCGCGGAAGGTCCAAGATCTCTGGCGCTGCTGGAACTGCAGGAATGAATTCATGAACGTTTTCACTTCTGAGGATACGGATCCTCCCGCCGCTGAGATCACGAAGCTATTCTTTACCAGCCTGTTAGTCTGATCATGACGCTGAGCCGCTAACACTCGCATCCGAGCGGCACCGGACGTGGCAATCCAAAGCAGGGCGGAGGGCAGCTTAGGCGAAAACGATTAGACCGTAGGCTGCTCAGAAATACGCTGCGCGACCTTCCCGTCATAAATGCAGTTGGAATGTCCTTATGAGGCTCGTACGTGCAATCGTCGGCTTGGCCCTGTTGGCAGTGGCATTGTACGTTATTATTGGTGAGCACTTCGCAGGAACATCGACGGATGCTACACTCAATGCTCGGCTCTACATCGTTCGCGCCCCGATCGAAGGAAAGGTAACGCTTGCCGTAAAGAGCATCGGCGCGCGCATTAGCCCCGGCGAGCTCATAGCAGAAATCAACGACCAACGCTTCGATACCGCGAGGCTTCTTGAGCTTGATCGCGATCGCACGAACCAGCAGATCGAGCTCAACCGTCTCGTTGGCCAGCGAGAGGCATTGTCCGCATCCATGTCTCGCTTCGATGTTCAATCAACTGATTACCAGCGCGGAAGGGTTCGGCAGATTGAGGCTCGAATTGCCGAAACGAAAGCAGCTCAAGACGCTGCGGCCACACGCCTTCGTCAAGCGGACGCAGAATTCAAGCGAGCAAACGAACTAAGCACGCGTGGTGTACAGACGGCGGCGAATTTGGATCGCGCTCGCGCAACTTACGACGTAGCGCAGCAAGAACTGGAGAGTGCGCAGCAGCGAGTGAAATATTTAGAGACGGAACTTGCGTCTGCTCGCGACGGCGTCTTCATCGGGGAGTCCTATAACGACGCTCCCTCCTCGGCCCAACGTATCCGAGAGCTCGAGCAGCGGCTGGGCGAGCTAAATGTCGACAAGGAGCAGGTGAAAGCACGTATTGTACAGCTCGGCCGGCAAATCGATGCCGAGCGTCTTCGTGTCAATAATTTGAGCTTCGCTACCCTTAATGCCAGCGTCGTTGGTCTAGTCTGGGACATACTAATAGACGATGGCCAATACGCGCGGCGCGGCCAGGATCTCGTCAAGATCGCAGACTGCAGTACACTGATCGTCACCGCGGGCGTCAGCGAATCTCTCTACGACGGCCTCTCGGTGGGAACGGCCGTGCAATTTCGGTTGTTTCGAGATGATCGTATTTTCAATGGAACCATAACCCGCCTAGGCGGATCCAGTGCGGCCTCGCTCTACACCAATCTTGCTGTGGGTCCAAGTGCGCAACATCTCCAGCGCTTTGATGTCACAGTGACAGTTCCGGATCTTGCAGGAGAGGCAGATCTCGGCTGCGCGATTGGACGCACTGGACGCGTCATCTTCACAGCTGGCCCAATCGCACAATTCCGTCGCTTTATAACGCGGTACGGACTCTGATGCTTCTGCTGTCCCCACTCGTTGCTGCCTTCGCAGGCGCTGCCTTCATAATTGGGCTTCGCCTTACCCTCTTTCCGTTTCTCAATCCGATGAAGTGGTATTGGCGCGCTCTTCTCCTGGGGGCGGCTGCCGTACTGTCTTGGCGTTATATGGTTTGGCGCTTCACCGAAACGCTGGCACCGCTCGAGTGGACTGCGGACGCGCTGTTCAGTTGGGGATTCGCCATCCTCGAAGCTCTGACGATGCTTTCCTCTACCATCGCGTTTTTCATACTGTCGCGGGTGAAAGAGCGGTCGGCAGAAGCAGACCAGTACTCCGAATGGTGGCTGCCTGGAGAAGCGCCGCGTGTGGACGTTTTTATCACGACTTACAACGAGCCGTCGGAAGTGCTCGAACGCACTATCATTGGCGCGACGCAAATCCGCTATCCACGGCTTCGGATTTTTATCCTCGACGACGGCGCTAGGAATTGGGTGCGGCAACTTTGCGAGCTGCACGAAATCGGATATCTCGCGCGCTCGGATAAAGAGCATGCTAAAGCGGGGAACATTAACCATGCACTTCGCGTGCGCGCCCGCGATCCAGCCCCCCCGGTCTTTGTCGCTGTACTTGACGCCGATTTCGTTCCCCATGCGGACTTCATCGAGCGGACGCTAGCGTTGTTTCACGAGCCAAGCGTCGCGCTCGTGCAAACCCCGCAGCACTTTTTCAATCCTGATCCGATCCAACATAACCTTGGAATAAGCACCGCATATCCGGATGAACAACGTCATTTCTTTGACAACGTCGAGCCAGCGCGGGACGCTTGGGGGATTGCCATCTGCTGTGGGACATCATCCGTAATGCGGGTCCAGGCCGCCGAGCAGATTGGCTGGATTCCAACGCAAAGCGTAACCGAGGACTTCCTGCTCACCCTCAAGCTTGCGGAAAGCGGCTGGCAAACTGTGTACCTTAACGAGCCGTTGACTGAAGGTTTGGCTCCCGAAGGACTGAAAGAATATATTACTCAGCGTGGACGGTGGTGCCTCGGCTTGATGCAAATTGTCCGCAACTCATACAGCCCCTTCGGCATGCGCAGCCTTGGTCTGATGCATCGAATCGGGATCCTGGATTCATTGCTCTACTGGGTCAGCACCTTTCCCTTCAGGCTTGCCAGCCTGATTTGCCCACTGTTGTACTGGTGGTTCGGCATCACCATCGTGAACGCGTCGCTGGTGGAAATTATCAGTTATTATGTACCCTATTACCTAATGGTTCTGGTGTCCCTGAATTGGCTTTCAAAAGGGTTGTTTGTCCCGCTTCTGAACGATACGGCTCAACTGATCGCTGCCTGGCCCATCAGCCAGGCAGCTGCTCTCGGGCTTCTCACCAGCGGATCGCATAAATTCTCGGTGACGGCAAAAGGCGGCGATCGCACCAAGGTCGTTGTTCAATGGGCGTTGATGCGACCATTCCTACTCCTGCTCGCTCTGACGATCGGCGGTTTGATCGCGCCGTTGAACTCCGATTTTGTCTTCGATACGTCCGCAACAGCGGGCGACGGCACGGCTATCGTGATGTTCTGGACAGTTTACAACATTCTGGCGCTGTTCGTGGCAGTTGTGGTGTGCATTGAACGACCGCGATACGATCGACCTCAGCGCCAGATTCCAGAACCCATCACGTTGGTGATCCAAGGTGAGAAGCATCGCGGATGGCTTCTCAATCTGGGCCGAGGGGGCGCTCGAATCAGCGGTCCATCCGGACTTTCCGCCGGAGCAGCAGGGAAGCTCGACCTGCCCGGGATTAGCGGAGTAGACGCGCATGTTGCTGCGACTACGCGTGATGGCTATCGAATCAAGTTCTCTCCAACTCCCGAGCAAAGGGCGAAAATTATCAAGAAGCTTCACACTGAATCCGCCATGCCAGGGGCCGATCGAGGGAACATCTTGCAAATGATCCGTGAGTTGGCGCGAGCTCTAACGAGTTGAGGAGCGCGAGATGCCGAAAAGACCGAGCCTACTCTCCTTGGTGTTCTGTGGAGGCGCCTTGCTCATATTGGTGCCGGCCATGGTGACCGCGACGATCTACACGGCCTTGCTACAGCAAGGGGGAGAAAAGCTGCAGTTCGACGCGTTAAGAATTCGCGGCGAAATGAGTTCTGCGCTGTTGGCCCGCCGGCTCTATGGGGTCTGGATGGATGTAGCGCGGTCCGCTGAGCTCATTGACCTAGCAGATCTTAAGAATGCGCGAGTACACATCGACTTCTTGAGCCGCCTTGATCGACGCTACACTTGGCTCGGCGTCGCGGATCTCGAAGGGACCATTCTCGCGGCTAAAGACGGCATGCTCGAAGGAGTAAGCGTTGCACAGCGACCTTGGTTCAGACGGGGCCTTGTCTCGCCGGCGGCTATCGATGTGCATGCCGCTCAACTACTGGCCACCCAGTTGCCTGCATCTCGTGAGCCCTATCGGTTTATCGACCTGGCAGCGCCGTTGCGTCACGCCGGCTCCGTTGCCGGGGTCATCGGCGCCCACCTTAACTGGAAATGGGTCGCAGAAGGCATGGACTCGTTACAAGTACCCGGCATTGACGTGCTGCTGCTTTCGGGGGAGCGAATCGTCCTGTTTGGTCCGCCGGATCTTATCAACAAGCCGCTCAACATCGGCTCCGCGCTTGCGGCTAGTCGCGTCACGACTGCGTCTCTGCGCGAACGTTGGCCTGACGGCAGGGACTACTTCACAGTGATCGTTCCGACGGTCGGCTTCGCGAACCTTCCAAGCTTCGGTTGGTCTCTTCTGGTTCGGCAGAGTGCCGACGAGTCGCTTGCGTCCACCCGTAATCTAATCCGATCATTCTGGAGCAGTTTCGGTGCTTGTGCCATTGCCACACTAGCACTGCTCTTTTGTGCGGCGCAGTGGCTGAAGACGCCCCTTCGCCGGCTCTCGAATACAGCGGAGGCCCTCTTGCACGATCCATCCGCGCACCCGCCATATTCGGAGACACGCTTCAATGAAGCGGCGAGGCTCAGTGACGCGCTAGCTCGCATCCAGTCGAAGCTGATGGGGCACTCTGTTCGCAATTCGATCCAAGGACCGGGTGGGGACGACTAGCTAGTCAACGATCAGCATAGTCTTCGGATCGCCCTTCGAGGAGGTGCCACTTTTCTCCTTTGTTGCTGCCTCCCAACCCCACGGTTTCTGCTTGGAGGCGAATGTAAACCCGCCGGGAGTAAAGGAGCAATGATCAGAACCTCTGGATGGCCCTGGCGGGGTGACGTGAAGCGGGCGCACCTCCCGAGCAAGATCTGGAATCCATCACTCTGATCAGGGTCGGCGTTGGAGCGCCGGCTCGGGAAGGCACACCCATGCTCAAGGTAGTCCACGACGCCGAGGGGGCCGGTGGGTCGCTGCTCGACCAGATCGTTCGCGACGCCGCCCGGCAGATGCTCGCGGCTGCATTGCAGGCTGAGGTTGCTGCGTACGTCGAGCAGTTCGCCGACAAGGTTGACGAGGGGGGCATCGGCTGGTGGTCCGCAATGGCTTCCACGCCGAACGGGAGGTGACCACGGCGGCGGGCGCGGTGTCGGTCCGGGCGCCGCGGGTCAACGACAAGCGGACCGACCCGGTCACCACTGGAAGCGGTTCGCTTCGGCGATCCTGCCGGCATGGGCGCGGAAGTCGCCGCGGGTGGCAGAGGTGCTGCCGCTGCTGTACCTGCACGGCGTGTCCTCCTTGGACTTCGGGCCGGCATTGGAGCAGCTCCTCGGCACAGCAACGGCTTGTCCGCGGCCACCGTCACCCGGATGACGAAGGACTGGCAGGACGAGGCAGCGGCGTTAAACAGGCGGTCGCTCAAGGACACCGATTTCGTCTACGTCTGGGTCGACGGGATCCACCTCAAGGTCCGGCTCGAGCAGGACAAGGTGTGCCTGCTGAAGGAGCCGGTGGCCCTCGACGACGGACACCGTGAGTCCACCGAGTCCTGGCTCGACCTGCACCGCTCCTGTAAGCGCCGTGGGATGAGGCTCCGGTGCTCGCAGCCGACGACGGCGCGCCCGAGTTCTGGGCCGTGCTGCGCGATGTGTTCCCCGACACCCACGACCAGCGGTGCTGGTTCCAAGATCGCCAACGTGCTCAACGCGCTGCCCAAGTCCACCCAGCCCGGCGCGAAGGCCGCGCTCGCCGAGATCTGGAATGCCGAGAACAGGGAGCACGCCCAGGCCGCAGCGAAGGCGTTCGTTGCCGACTACTGCACCTAGTGGCCCAAGGCAGCCGCGAAGATCACCGACGATCTCGATGTGTTGCCGCCCTTCTACGACTACCCGGCCGAGCACTGATCCACCTGCGGACCACGGATGAGATCGACAAGCAGTTTTTAGCGGGCTCCGGAAGATGCATTCTTTTGTTCTACCGCGCCGCCGGCATTCTTCCGTCCCGACCGCCCATCTCGCAGCTGCCGCGCGCAGGGGCGGTCAAGGCTGGCCGCAGTTTGCGGCCACCGCAAGGCTCGGCCTTGACCGGCCCGAGCACGGCGGCATCCTC
>NZ_JACIHD010000040.1:0-24078 GCF_014198235.1 Bradyrhizobium sp. ERR14
CCTCCGGCGTAAAATCAAGCGCGCTGGCTGGGACAACGCATTCCTCTTGGCCACCCTCAGCCATATGCGATAGCCCTGCCCTGGAGGGGGAGGGTCGGATCACATGCAGCGTAGCGAAATGTGATCCGGGGTGGGGTGACGGTCTCTCCGCAGCGAACAGTGCCCGTGGGGAGAGATCACCCCACCCCGCTCGCGCTACGCGCGATCGACCCTCCCCCTCCAGGGGAGGGTAAGAAAGAGCGCAGCTCGATTCAGGTTGACCTTTTTCGCTTGCGCCGGTGCTCAAGGTGCAAGGCTTGCGCTTCGCGCGATCCGTACAGCTCGACATAAATCCGCTCGAGCACGGCGGTCAGGTCGCTCCCGATCTCAGAATTCCAGAATCGGATGACTCGATAGCCTTCGTTCTCGAGCCAACCTTGACGCGCGAGATCGCGGGCAGCCGTATCGTCTTCATTGTGATGCCCGCCGTCGAGCTCGATGATGAGCCGCTTGGCCGGACAGAAGAAATCAACGACGTAGGGGCCGATCGGCGCTTGTCGGCGGAAGTGCGATCCGTCCATCGGAAGCTCCTTGAGGGCGCGCCATAGGAGTCGCTCGTGGGGCGTGGTGTTTGCTCTCAGCTTCTTCGCGGCTGCGCGTCGGATCGATGTTGAGACCATTGTTGCGGCTTCACCCCACCCCGCTCGCGCAGTGCGCGAGCGACCCACGGGCGAGCTACGCTCGTCCCGGACCCCTCCAGGGGAGGGTAAGCGAAGTGCCGCTTCGACGCAATTGCAAGTGGTAAGCTACACCGCCGCCGTCGTCACGCCGCCGTCGATGACGATGGTCTGGCCGGTCATGAAGCTCGAGGCATCGGAAGCCAGATACGCCACTGCGCCAGCGATTTCGTCGGGTTCGCCGATGCGGCGCAGCGGCGTGGTGGCGGTGCGGCGCTTCAGCATGGCTTCGTCTTCCCACAGCGCGCGGGCGAAATCGGTCTTGACGAGGCCGGGCGCGATGCAGTTGACGCGGACGCCTTTCGGGCCCCATTCGCCGGCGAGCGAACGGCACAGCGCGAAATCGGCCGCTTTCGAGATGCCGTAGGCGCCGATCACGGTGGAACCGCGCAGGCCGCCGATCGAGGAGATGATGACGACTGAGCCGTTGCCGCGCTCGGCCATTTGCGGGATCGCGAGCGCGGAGAGCCAGATGTTGCTCTTGACGTTCGAGCCCATGATCTTGTCGAAGGCCTCGTCGGTGATGTCGAGCAGCGGGCCGTAATAGGGATTCACCGCGGCGTTGCAGACGAGGATGTCGATCTTGCCGTAATGCCTGGTCGCGCCCGCGATCAGTGCCTCGACCTCGGCCTTGCGCGCGATGTTGCAGGGAATGACGGTGGCATCGCCGCCGGAAGCGATGATGCCGTCGACGACCTCTCGGCAGGCGTCGGCTTTGCGTGAGGAAACCACGACCTTGGCGCCGAGTTTCGCCAGCAGTTCGGCGGAAGAGCGGCCGATGCCGCGGCTGGAGCCGGTGACCACGGCGACCTTGCCGGTGAGATCGAACGGGGTGTTTTTCATTGTTGTTGCCTCCGTTGATTGAACTTGCTCGGTGTCATCGTCCGGCTTGGCCGGGCGATCCAGTATTCCAGAGGCGGCGCGGCTTGAATCGAGAAGCCGCGGCGTACTGGATCCCCCGCTTTCGCGGGGGATGACAGTCGTTGCTTGGCCTCAGATCAACCCGCCACCATCGGCGACGCGGCGCTGGTGGTAATCGGTGTCGCCGAACGAGTTCTCGATCATGGTGAGGCGCTTGAAGTAGTGGCCGATCTTCGCCTCCATGGTCATGCCGATGCCGCCGTGGAGCTGGATGGCCTGCTGTCCGACGAATTTCAGCGACTTGCCGATCTGCACCTTGGCCGCGGCGATGGCGTTGGAGCGCTCCTTGGCGTTCTCGAAATCGTTCGCCATGGTCGCGAACATCGACATCGAGCGCGCCTGCTCGGCCGCCACGAACATGTCGGACGCCCGGTGCTGCAGCGACTGGAACGAGCCGATCGCGACGCCGAACTGCTTTCGGGTCTTGATGTACTCGACCGTGGTCTTGAGCGATTCGTCCATCAGGCCGACCGCCTCGGCGCAGAGCGCGACGCGGGCTTCATCGACGACGCGCTCGATCAGCGCCAGCGAATCCTCGGGATTGCCGAGCACGGCATCGGGGCCGATGTCGACACCGGTGAGCGTGATGTCGGCGGCGTGCAGGCCGTCCTGGGTCGGATACGACTTCTTGGTCACGCCCTTGGCATTCGCCGGCACCAGGAACACGCCGATGCCGTTTCTGTCGCGGCGCTCGCCCTTGGTGCGCGCGGTGACGATCAAGGTGTCGGCATTCTCGCCGTTGAGCACGACGAATTTTTCGCCGTCGATGACCCAGCCGTCGCCCTTCTTCTTCGCCGTGGTCGAGACGTCGAAGAGATCGTAGCGCGAGTTCTTCTCGAGCTGGGCGAACGCCAGCGTCTTGCTGCCGTCGATGATCCCGGGCACGTGCGCGGCCTTCTGCGCGTCGGTGCCGGCATGGCGCAGGAAGCCGCCGCCGATCACGACCGTTGCCAGATACGGCTCGAGCACCAGCGCCTTGCCGAGCGCCTCCATCACGATCATGGTCTCGACGCCGCCGCCGCCGAAGCCGCCGTCGGCCTCGCTGAACGGCAGGCCGAGCAGGCCCTGCTCGGCAAGCTTGAGCCAGACGGTTTTGCTCCAGCCGCCCTTCTCCTTCATGTACTTCTTGCGCTGCTCGAAATCGTAGGAATCGGTCAGCAGGCCGTCGATGCTTTCCTTGAGAAGCCGCTGCTCCTCGTTCAGGTCAAAATCCATGTTTCTCTCCAAATCGGCGGGAATTGCCCTGCCGTCGCCTCACCCTCAGACGTCATCCCCGCGAAGGCGGGGATCCAGTAAACGCAGCCGCCTGCCGTACTCACGACCGCCGCGGCGTACTGGGTCCCCCGCCTTCGCGGGGGACGACACCGTCATTGTTGACTCACAGCCCCAGCACCGCCTTGGCGATGATGTTGCGCTGGATCTCGTTGGAGCCGCCGTAGATCGAGACCTTGCGGTTGTTGAAGTAGCTCGGCGCGATCTGGGCGGTCCAGTCCATGGCTTCGTTCGAGCCGTCGTCGCCATGCACGTCGTAGGGCGCGGCGAACGGGCCGATCACTTCCATCAGCAGCTCGGTGGTGGTCTGCTGGATCTCGGAGCCCTTGATCTTCAGCACCGAGGAGGCCGGATTGGGCTTGCCCTTGCCGTGCTTGCCTTCGTCGGCGACGACGCGCAATTGAGTCAGCTCGAGCGCCTTCAGCTCGATCTCGCAAGCCGCCAGCTTCTCGCGGAACGCGGCGTCCTGGATGATCGGCTTGCCGCCGGATTCGACCTTGCCGGCGAGATCGCGGATGCGGCGCAGCCGCTCCTTGGAGACGCCGACGCGGGCGATGCCGGTGCGCTCGTTGCCGAGCAGGAACTTGGCGTAGTCCCAGCCCTTGTTCTCCTCGCCGATCAAATTCTCGTAGGGAACCTCGACGTCGTCGAAGAACACTTCGTTGACCTCGACGCCGCCGTCGATGGTCTGGATCGGGCGCACCGTGACACCTTTCGACTTCATCGAGAACACGATGAAGGAGATGCCCATCTGCTTCTTGGCGCCGGGATCGGTGCGGCACAGGCAGAAGATCATGTCGGCGTGCTGGGCGAGCGTAGTCCAGGTCTTCTGGCCGTTGATGATCCACTTGTCGCCCTTGCGCTCAGCCTTGGTCTTGAGCGAGGCAAGGTCGGAGCCGGAGCCCGGCTCGGAGAAGCCCTGGCACCACCAATCATCGACATTGGCAATGCGCGGCAGATATTGCTTCTTCTGCTCCTCGTTGCCGAAGGTGTAGATGACGGGGCCGACCATGCTGACGCCGAAGGCGAGCGGCTGCGGCGCCGGATAGGACTGCAGCTCCTCGTTGAAGATGTAGTGCTGCACGCTGGTCCAGCCGGTGCCGCCATATTGCTTGGGCCAATGGCTGACGCCCCAGCCCTTCTTGTTGAGGATGCGCCACCACGTCACCATCTCGTCCTTGCTGAGGTGACGCCCCTCGACCATCTTGCGCCGCGTATCCGGCGGCACGTTGTCGCGGAAGAACTGCCGCACTTCCTCGCGAAACGCCTGCTCTTCTTTCGTGAATGCGAGATCCATCGGATCCTCCTGTGAATTACTGCAAAACCTCGAACAAGCCGGCCGCGCCCATGCCGCCGCCGACGCACATGGTGACCACCGCATATTTCGCCTTGCGGCGGCGGCCTTCGATCAAAGCGTGGCCGGTGAGGCGCGCGCCGGACATGCCGTAGGGATGACCGACCGCGATCGCGCCACCGTCGACGTTGATCTTGTCGGGGTCGATGCCGAGCTTGTCGCGGCAATACAGCACCTGCACCGCGAAGGCTTCGTTCAGCTCCCAGAGACCGATGTCGTCGACGGTGAGGCCATGGCGCTTAAGCAGGCGCGGCACGGCGAAGACCGGGCCGATGCCCATCTCGTCCGGCTCGCAGCCGGCGGAGACGAAGCCGCGGAAGATGCCGAGCGGCTTGAGGCCGCGCTTCGAGGCTTCCTTGTCGCTCATGATGACGGAGGCGCTGGCGCCGTCGGAGAGCTGACTGGCATTACCGGCGGTGATCGAAAAGCCCTCACCGCGCACGGGCTTGAGGCCGGCGAGGCCTTCGATCGTGGTCTCGGGGCGCGGACCTTCGTCCTGCGACAGCGTGACGTCCTTCATCGACACGGCGCCGGTCGCCTTATCGGTGACTGCCATCTGCGTCGTGATCGGCGCGATCTCCTCCTTGAACTTGCCGCCCTGCTGGGCAGCCGCAGTGCGGCGCTGGCTCTCCAGCGAATACTCGTCCTGCTTCTCGCGCGAGATGCCGTAGCGCTTGGCGACGACTTCCGCCGTGTCGATCATGGGCATGTAGACCTCGCCCTTGATCTTGAGCAGCGCCGGGTCCTGGGCGTGGAAGCCGTTCATCTTGTCGTTCTGCACGAGGCTGATCGACTCGCCGCCGCCGCCGACCGCGATCTCGACGCCGTCGAAGATCACCGAGCGCGCGGCGAGCGCGATCGCCTGCAGGCCCGAGGCGCATTGCCGGTCGATCGTGGTGCCGGCGACGGTGACGGGAAGGCCGGCGCGCAGCAGCGCCTTGCGCGCGATGTTGCCGCCGGTCGCGCCCTGCTGCAGCGCCGCGCCCATCACGACGTCCTCGATCTCCTTCGGATCGACCTTGGCACGCGCGACGGCTTCGCCGATGGCGTGGCCGAGCAGGGTTGCGCCCTCGGTGGCATTGAGCGCGCCGCGATAGGCCTTGCCGATCGGGGTGCGGGCGGTGGAAACGATGACGGCGTCGGTCAAGAACGAGCTCCTGATGCGGTTTTAGTGGATTGTGACGGTTTCTGCTGCTGGCGCAATTCGTGGCGCGACAATTTTCCGACCGGCGTACGCGGCAGATCGTCGACGAACTCGACCTCGGCTGGCAATTCGTGCTTGCCGAGCTTGCCGGCGAGCTGCGCGCGCAGCTCGTCGAGCGAGAACGGCTTTGCGTCCGGCTTCAGCTTGATGAAGGCCTTCGCGGCCTCGCCGCGATACTGGTCTGGGATGCCGAGCACGATCACCTCGTGCACGCCAGGAATGGTGTAGATCGCCTGCTCGATCATCTGCGGATAGACGTTGAAGCCGCCGGAGATGATCATGTCCTTCTTGCGGTCGACCAGGAAGAAATAGCCGTCGGTGTCGACATAGCCGATGTCGCCGGTGAGGAAGCGGCCGTCGACGAAGGCGTCCGTGGATCCCTCCGGCTTGTTCCAGTAGCCCCTGGTGACGTTCGGGCCCTTGATGCGGATTTCCCCGACTTCGCCCGGCGCAAGCACGCGCTTGGGATCATCGAGCGCGACGACGTCGAGCTCGATGCCGGGCAGCATCAGGCCGATCGAGCCGGGCTTGTCCGGCCCCGTCGGCGGATGTCCGGTGCCGGGCGAGCAAGTCTCGGTCATGCCCCAGCCGCTGCGCAGCTTCTTGCCGACCTTGCGCTCGAAGAAGCTCGCGACCTCCACCGGCAGCGGCGCGCCGCCGGAGCCGATGGTGGCGAGCGAGGAGAAGTCGCGCTTGTCCAGATCAGGCAGCGCGGCGATCGCGATCCACATCGTCGGCACGCCCGGAAAATACGTCGCGCGCTTGGCCTCGATGTCGCGCATGACGGCTTCGACGTCGAAGCGCTGATGCAGCGAGACCAGATTGCCGCGGCTGAGCGAGGACAGCAGCACCACGGTCAGCGCGTAGATGTGGAACAGCGGCAGCACGCAGATGACGCGCTCGATCGTCTCGCCGCGCGCGGCGCGCGCCGGCTTGCCCCAGACATCGTAGATCGACACCGCCGAGGTGAGATTGCCGTGGGTGAGCATCGCGCCCTTGGGCAGACCGGTGGTGCCGCCGGTATATTGCAGCAGCGCGACGTCGTCGGCCGTTACGACAGGCCACGCCGCCGGCGCGGTCGCGCCCTCGGTGAAAGCCTTGAAGGTGACGATGCGGGGATCATCCGGGATCGCCGCCTGCGGCGTGCCGATCTTGCCCCAATGATCGTCCTCGCAGACGACGAGACGGTCGATCAGCCCCTTCTTCAAAAACTTCAGCGCGGTCGGCAGCAGCGCCGCAAGGTTTGAGGTGACCAGCAGGCGCGAGCCGGAGTCCGAGATCTTGTGCGTCAGCGCGATCTCGCCGTCGAGCGGCGACAGATGCGCGAGGCGGGCGCCTGCCTTCAGCGCGCCGAAGAAATTGACGGGATGGTCCGGCGAGTTGCCCAGAAACAGCGCGATGGACGTTCCCTTGCCGTAGCCGGCGCGCAGAAACGCCGCCGCCGCACGCTCGGCCTGAGCTGCGAGCTCCGTGTATGTGATCGGGCGATCTCGAAATTCCAGAGCGGTGCGCGGGCCGTAATCGGCGGCAGCTTTCGACAGCAGGTCAGGCAGCGTGCCCTGGACGATGGTGTCGTCCCACCGCACGCCCTCGGGATAGAACTGTTCGCCGGGATGGGTCATTGGCGATCGATACTCTGCAAAACGGTAGTCGCCGGGTCGTGTGAGGTGGGCACCGGCGGACGGGCTCCCTTCCCCCTTGTGGGGAAGGGTTGGGAAAGGGGGTAGCCACAAATTCCGATCTCGCCCGGGGCCACCCCTCTCCCTGCCCCTCCCCCACAAGGGGGGAGGGAACGGAGAGAGCTTTGCCCGGAGCGCGACATCGCAGCAGCACCCAATCCGATCACGCCGCCTTCGACGCAGCGGCCAGCGACGCAAACGTCTTGCCTTCAGCCGCGAGCTTCTTCAGCAGCGGTGCGGGCTCGAGGCTCGGGTCGTTGGTCTCCTTGGCATAGAAGGCCAGGCGATCGGCGATGTGCTTGAGACCGACGCTGTCGGCCCAGAACATCGGGCCGCCGCGATAGATCGGCCAGCCATAGCCATAGAGCCAGACCACATCGATGTCGGAGGGACGCGCCGCGATGCCCTCTTCGAGGATCTTCGCGCCCTCGTTGATCATCGGATACATCATGCGCTCGAGGATCTCGTCGTCGCTGACGACGCGCTTCTTGCGGCCGAGACGCGCAAGCGTCTCGTCGATCAGCTTCTCGACCTCGGGATCGGGCAGCGCCGAGCGGCTGCCGGCTTCGTACTTGTAATAGCCCTTGCCGGTCTTCTGGCCGAAGCGGCCGGCCTCGCACAGCGCGTCCGCGATCTCCGACTTGATGCCGCGGTCTTTCCGCGAGCGCCAGCCGATGTCGAGGCCGGCGAGGTCGCCCATCGCAAACGGCCCCATCGGCATGCCGAACTTCGTCACCACGGCGTCGACCTGCTGCGGCAGCGCGCCTTCGAACAGCAGCTTCTCGGACTGCTTGCCGCGCTGGGCGAGCATGCGGTTGCCGACGAAGCCGTCGCAGACGCCGACCACGGCCGGCACCTTCGCGATTTTTCGCGCGATAGTCACCGCAGTCACCAGCGCGTCCGGCGCGGTCTTGTCGGCGCGCACGATCTCGCACAGCTTCATGACATTGGCCGGCGAGAAGAAGTGCATGCCGAGCACGTCCTGCGGACGCTTGGTCGACTTCGCGATCTCGTCGATGTTGAGATACGAGGTGTTGGAGGCGAGCACGGCGCCGGGCTTGGCGTATTGGTCGAGCTTGCCGAACACTTCCTTCTTCACCGCCATGGTCTCGAACACGGCTTCGATGACGAGATCGGCATCGCCGACATTCTCGATACCGACGACGCCGTTGATCAGCGCCATGCGCTTGGCGGGCGCGTCGGCCGGGATGCCGCCGCGCGCCGCGGTCGCTTCCCAGTTCTTCTGCATGATGCCCATGCCGCGCTTGAGCTGCTCCTCGCCGGTCTCGATCAGGGTGACGGGAACGCCGGCATTGGCAAAGGACATCGCGATGCCGCCGCCCATGGTGCCGGCGCCGAGGATGGCGACACGGTTCACGGGACGCGATTTGGTGCCGTCAGGAACGCCCGCGATCTTGGCGGCTTCGCGCTCGGCGAAGAACGCATAACGCTGCGCCTTGGACTGATCGCTGGCGACGAGCTTCAGAAAACCCTCGCGTTCCTTCTTCAGGCCTTCGTCGAAGGGTAGGTCAATGGCGTAGCCGACGGCGTCGGCGGCGGCGAACGGCGCCTCCAGGCCGCGCGACTTCTTGGTCATGGCGGCGACCGCATTGGTGAAGATCGAGCGGTCCGCCTTGGCCGCCGCGATCTTGGAATCGTCGTCGCGCAGGCGCCGCAGCGGACGCTTCTCGGCCAGCAGCTTTCGCACGAAGGCTTCGCCGCCCGATGCCGGCCCCTCGATGATTTCCTCGATCAGGCCGTTCTTGAGCGCTTCCGCCGCACCAATGGGATCACCGCCGACGATCATCTTGACGGCGAGCTCGGGACCGACCGCGCGCGGCAGGCGCTGGGTGCCGCCGGCGCCCGGCAGAAGACCGAGCTTCACCTCGGGCAGGCCGAGCCTGGCCTCTTTCACCGCGACGCGGAAATGACAGGCGAGCGCGACCTCGAGGCCGCCGCCGAGCGCGGTACCGTGGATCGCGGCAACCACGGGCTTGGGCGAATTCTCGATCTCGGACAGCACGTCGTTGAGGGCGGGCGCCTTCGGCGGCTTGCCGAATTCGGTGATGTCGGCACCGGCGATGAAAGTGCGGCCGGCGCAGGTCAGCACGATGCCCTTGATGGCGGGATCGGCAATCGCAGCCTTGATGCACTCCAGGATGCCGCCGCGGACCGCGGCACTCAGCGCGTTGACCGGAGGGCTGTCGACCGTGACGATCCCGACTTCGTCATGACGCTCAAGCTTGACCACTTCGCTCACGGTGTTCCCTCCTTGGTGGGGATTTACTTTTGTTCGATTTCGCGGTGCGGAATTTAATTCCGCATCTTGACGGCAGGGTTATTTTGAAGCACGTGGCTTGTCAACGACTCCGCGCAAGAAGCAGATCAGGGATGAAGCGTACAGGAAAGAAGACTGCGACCGATCGGAATTTCGTCGTCGCGCTTTCCCGCGGACTGGACGTATTGCGCGCATTCCACCCCAATGACGGCCTTCTCGGCAATCAGGAGATTGCGGCTCGCACCAATCTGCCGAAGCCGACAGTGTCGCGGCTGACCTACACCTTGACCAAGCTGGGCTATCTTGCGCCGGTTCCCCGCTTCGAGAAGTATCAGCTCACACCCGCGGCGATGTCGCTCGGCTACGCCGCGCTCGCCAATCTCGGCGTTCGGCATTTGTCCGAGCCGTTCCGCGAGGAAGTGATGCGCGCGACGGGCGGTGCCGTCGCCGTCGGCGGCCGCGACCGTCACAGCATGATCTATTTCGGGCAAAGTCGCGGCAGCGAGACTGTCGGGGTTCAACTTGACGTCGGCTCTCGCGTGCCGATTGCAACCAGCGCGATGGGCCGCGCCTATTTCTGGGCGCTCGACGACGCGGACCGCGCAGACCTGTCCCGCCTCTTGCGCGAACATTACGGCAGCCGCTGGCCCAAGATGCGCGACGGGCTGGAACGTTCCGGCGAAACCGTCGCGAAATATGGTTTTGCGATCTCCGTGGGCGACTGGCACGACGACATCGGCGCCGCCGGCGTCGCACTCAGGCTCAACGACGGAACCGGTCCCTACGCATTCAATTGCGGCGCGCCCGCATTCCGCTTCACGGAAGAGCGTTTGATCAACGACATTGGACCGCGTCTCTTAGCGATGGTAAGGAACATCGAAGCGGCGCTCGGGGGTCTAATGCCGCATTCCAAAAAAGACGTCAGCAAAAAGCTGAAATCAGGAGGAAAAGTTGCGCGTGTGGCCGAGGGATTCAGATAGCCTTTGTCATCATCGGGAGCGGTTCACATCGCTCCTTCGCTCACTGAATGCCGTGAGCGAGACGAGATGACGCAGGCACAGCTCGCGCAGGGGACATCGCCCCTGCTCGCGGTTCGCGACGTCAGCGTCGTGTTCGGCGGCATCATCGCGCTCAACGGCGTGTCCTTCGACATGCACAAGGGCCAGATCCTCGGCTTGATCGGCCCCAACGGCGCCGGCAAGACCACGCTCTTCAACTGCCTGTCCCGGCTCTACCAGCCGTCATCCGGCGACATCCTGTTGGAGGGTGCGAGCATCCTGACGCGGCCGCCGCACCGGATCGCCGAGATCGGCATCGGCCGCACCTTCCAGAACGTGGCGCTGTTTCCGAACCTCTCGGTGATGGACAACGTCCGCGTCGGCGCGCATTCGAGGACCTCCAGCGACATCATCAGCGACTCCCTGAAGCTTGCATGGGTTCGCCGCAGCGAAACCAGCGTCAACAAGAAGGTGCACGAGATCCTCGCCTATCTCGACCTCGAGGACGTCGCCCACACCGTGGTCTCCGGCCTGCCCTTCGGCACGCAGAAGCGCGTCGAGCTGGCCCGGGCACTGGCTGCCGATCCGAAGATCCTGTTGCTCGACGAGCCCGCCGGTGGCCTCAACCACGAAGAGGTCTACGTGCTCGGCGATCTCATCCGCAAGATCCGCGACGAGCGCCACATGACCGTGCTGCTGGTCGAGCATCACATGGGACTCGTGATGTCGATCGCCGACCACGTCGTCGCGCTGAATTTCGGCAAGAAGCTCGCGGAAGGCACGCCGGCCCAGGTGCAGGCGGACCCCGACGTCATCAAGGCCTATCTCGGGAGCAAGGACCAATGACGACATTGCTCAACGTCAAGGACCTGCGCGCCTATTACGGCCAGGTCCAGGCGCTCCATGGCCTGTCCTTCTCGCTCAACGAGGGCTCGCTGGTGACGCTGCTCGGGGCCAACGGCGCCGGCAAGACCACCACGCTGCGCGCGATCTGCAACATGGTGCGCTCCACCGGCGGCATCGAGTTCGACGGCAAGCCGTTGAACAACCGCTCCACCGAGAGCATCGTGCGGTTCGGCATCGCCCATGTGCCGCAGGGCCGCGGCACCTTCACCACCATGACGGTGGAGGAGAATCTCCAGCTCGGGGCCATCACCCGCAAGGACAGCGCCGGCATCGTCTCCGACATCGAGCGCATGTATGCGCATTTCCCGGTGCTGAAACAGCGCCACACCCAGCAGGCCGGCACGCTCTCCGGCGGCGAGCAGCAGATGCTCGCGGTCGCCCGCGCCCTGATGCTGCGACCGCGGCTGATGCTGCTGGACGAGCCCTCCTTCGGCCTCGCGCCGCTGGTGGTGCGCGACCTGTTCGGCATCCTTGGCAAGATCAACCGCGAGGACAAGGTGTCGATCCTGGTGGTCGAGCAGAACGCCCAGCTCGCGCTGGAGCTCGCCGACCAGGCCTATGTGATCGAGACCGGCCGCATCGTGATGTCGGGCAACGCCAAGGACATCGCGAACAACGAAGAAATCCGCAAATCCTATCTGGGTTACTGAGGGAGCCGGGACAATGGAGCTGTTCACCAACCAGGTCCTGGCCGGCATTGCCACGGGCGCGATTTACGCCTGCATGGCGCTCGCCGTGGTCATGATCTACCAGGCCATCGACCATCTCAACTTCGCGCAGGGCGAGATGGCGATGTTCTCGACCTTCATCTCGTGGCAGCTGATGCAGTGGGGCGTGCCTTATTGGGCCGCCTTCGTGATCACGCTGGCCTTCTCCTTCGTCGCCGGCATCGCGATCGAGCGGATCCTGTTCAAGCCGCTGACAAAGGCACCGGTTCTGACCAACGTCGCAGGCTTCATCGCGCTGTTCGCGATCATCAACTCCTCGGCGGGCCTGATCTGGGACTTCACCATCAAGCAATACCCGACCCCGTTCGGCTCCGCGCCGTTCCTCGGCAGCCAGCTGATCTCGACCCACCAGGCCGGCATGATCGGCGTCACCGTGCTGCTGCTGCTCGGCCTCTATTTCTTCTTCCAGTACACGCGGATCGGTCTTGCCATGCGCGCGGCCGCCTCCGTGCCTGAATCGGCCCGCCTCGTCGGCATCAACACCAGCTGGATGATTGCGCTCGGCTGGGGCATGGCGACCGCGATCGGCTCGATCGCCGGCATGCTGATCGCACCGGTCGTGTTCCTCGAGCCGAACATGATGGGCGGCGTGCTGATCTACGGCTTTGCCGCGGCGGTGCTCGGCGGCCTCTCCAGCCCGTTCGGCGCCGTGGTCGGCGGCTTCCTGGTCGGCGTCTTCGAGAACCTCGCCGGCACCTACATCCCCGGCGTCGGCAACGAGCTGAAACTCCCGATCGCGCTTGCGCTGATCATCTCCGTCCTGGTCGTCAAACCCGCTGGCCTGTTCGGCCGGCACATCGTCAAGCGAGTTTGATCATGAGCGCTGCAGAAGAAGTCGTTGCAGAAGGCCACCAGGCGGTCGAGGCGGTTCCGAAGCGGGCCATGACCTTGGGCACCGGCACCTCGCTGGTGGTGCTCGCGGCGCTTTTGATCGTGCCGATGTTCGTCAAGAACTTCGTCATCTTCCAGATGACGATGCTCCTGATCTACGGGCTCGCCGTGCTGGCGCTGAACATCCTGACGGGCGGCTCCGGCCAGTTCTCGCTCGGCCAGAGCGCCTTCTACGCCGTCGGCGCCTATACGTCGGCGGTGCTGATGGAGCACGCCAACATCAACTACGCGCTGACCATTCCGATCTCCGCCGTGGTCTGCTTCGGCTTCGGGTACTTGTTCGGCAAACCGGCGCTGCGGCTCTCGGGCGTCTATCTCGCGCTCGCGACCTTCGCACTCGCGACCGCGATGCCACAGCTGCTGAAGCTGAACTTCCTGGAACACTGGACCGGCGGTGTGCAGGGCCTCGTCGTCACCAAGCCCGACGCGCCGTTCGGCCTGCCGATGTCGCAGGACACGTGGCTGTACTACTTCACGCTCATCGTCACGATCGCGATCTACATCTTCTCGGTGAACCTGTTGCGCTCCCGCTCTGGCCGCGCCTTCATGGCGATCCGCGACAACGAGATCGCGGCCTCCTCGATGGGCGTCAACGTCGCGCTGTACAAGACGCTGGCGTTCGGCGTGTCCGCCGGCATCACCGGCGTTGCCGGCTCGCTCGGCGCCATCGCGGTGCAGTTCGTCGCACCCGACAGCTATACCATCACGCTCGCGATCTCGCTGTTCCTCGGCATGGTCGTCGGCGGCGTCGGCTGGCTGCCCGGCTCGTTCGTCGGCGCGGCCTTCATCATCTTCGTGCCGAACATGGCGGAGAGCATCTCAAAAGGCCTCTCCGGCGCCGTGTTCGGCGTGCTCCTGTTCCTCGTCATCTACCTCGTGCCGCACGGCGCCAGGCAGATCGCGATCCTGGGCCAGCAATTCGCCGGCAAACTCAAGAAAAACTGAAGACTGTTGGACTAAAGAAGGAGATCGAATTGTATTTTGGAAGAACACTGCGAGCCGCCGCGCTGGTCACGGCAACGGCGGCCATTGCCCTCACCTCCGGCGCTGCACTGGCCCAAAAGAAATACGACACCGGCGCGTCCGATACCGAGATCAAGATCGGCAACATCATGCCGTACAGCGGTCCGGCGTCGGCCTATGGCATCATCGGCAAGACCGAAGAAGCCTATTTCAAGATGATCAACGACAAGGGCGGCATCAACGGCCGCAAGATCAACTTCGTCACCTATGACGACGGCTATTCACCGCCGAAGGCAGTCGAGCAGGTCCGCAAGCTGGTCGAGAGCGACGAGGTGCTGGCCGTGTTCAATCCGCTCGGCACGCCCTCGAACAGCGCGATCCAGAAGTACCTCAACGCCAAAAAGATCCCGCAGCTGTTCGTCGCCACCGGCGCCACCAAGTGGAACGATCCGAAGAACTTCCCCTGGACCATCGGCTGGCAGCCGTCCTACCAGAGCGAAGCCCAGATCTACGCGAAATGGCTGATGAAGGAGAAGCCCGACGCCAAGGTCGCGATCCTCTATCAGAACGACGATTTCGGCAAAGACTACCTCAAGGGCACCAAGGACGGTCTCGGCGCCAAGGGCGCGTCCATGATCATCATGGAAGAGAGCTATGAGGTGTCCGAGCCGTCGATCGACGGCCATATCGTCAAGATCAAGGCCGCCAATCCCGACGTGCTGCTGATCTATGCGACGCCCAAATTCGCGGCCCAGACCATCAAGAAGACGGCCGAGCTCAGCTGGAAGCCGCTCCAGATCCTCACCAACGTCTCGATCTCGGTCGGTAGCGTGATGAAGCCCGCCGGCTTCGAGAATGCACAGGGCGTGCTGTCGGCGGCCTATGCCAAGGACTCCACCGATCCGCAGTGGGCCAACGACCCCGGCATGAAGAAGTGGAACGAGTTCGTCGACAAGTACATGCCGGGTGCCGACAAGTCCGACACCAGCATGGTCTATGGCTACGGCGCGGCCTCGACCCTGGCCAAGGTCCTGGAGATGTGCGGTGACGATCTCACCCGCGCCAATCTCATGAAGCAGGCGGCTTCGCTGAAGGATTTTGCGCCGGATACGCTCCTGCCCGGCGTCAAGATCAACACCAGCGCTACCGACTTCGCCCCCATTGCGCAGCTGCAGATGCAGCGCTTCAAGGGTGAGAAGTGGGAACTGTTCGGCGAGATCATCAGCGGCGACGTCGCCTCCGAGTGACACGCTGACGCAATAGTCCGACCCTCGAGAAGCCCCCGCGAGCAATCGCGGGGGCTTCTTGTTGACGGCAGGCGCCAATCTTGTTCAATGCGGCGCCGATCCAACTTGGGGCAGGAGAACAATGTCCGCCGTTCGTTTTCAGGTTGCGGCCCTCTGGACCGCGCTCGCTTTGTGCACTGCGATGAGCAGCCCGGCACTCGCGCAGAAGAAGTACGACAGCGGCGCATCCGATACCGAGATCAGAATAGGCAACATCATGCCCTATAGCGGCCCGGCCTCGGCCTACGCCGCGATCGGCAAGGCCGAAGAAGCCTATTTCCGCAAGGTCAATGCCGAGGGCGGCATCAACGGGCGCAAGATCAAGTTCATCTCCTATGATGACGCCTATTCACCGCCGAAGACGGTGGAGCAGGCGCGCAAGCTGGTCGAGAGCGACGGGGTGCTGCTGATCTTCGGATCGCTCGGCACGTCCACCAACGGCGCCATCCGCAAATACATGAACGAGAAGAAGGTGCCGCAATTGTTCGTGGCGAGCGGCGCCTCGAAGTGGAACGATCCCAGGCAGTATCCCTGGACCATGGGCTGGCAGCCGAGCTACGCGAGCGAGGCGCGCATCTACGCCAAATACATCATGAAAGAGAAGCCGGACGGAAAGATCGGCGTGCTCTACCAGAACGACGATTTCGGCAAGGACTATCTGAAGGGGTTAAAAGATGGCCTCGGGCCCAAGGCCTCGATGATCGTGCTGGAAGAGGCCTACGACACGTCGGAGCCCGCCATCGACGAGCACGTCGTGAAGCTGAAGGCTTCGGGCGCCGACGTTTTCATCAGCATCACCACGCCGAAATTCGCCGCGCAGGCGATCAAGAAGGCGGCGGAGATCAACTGGCATCCGGTCCACATCGTCTCCAATGTCTCGGCCTCCGTCGGCGGCGTGATCGAGCCGGCGGGCCTGGAGATCTCGCAAGGCCTGCTGTCGGCGAGCTACACCAAGGACGGCTCGGACCCGCAGTGGAGTGCCGACGATGGCATGAAGAAATTCTATAACTTCCTCGCGCAATATGATCCTAAGGCCAACAAGCTCGATGCCGGCGTCGTATTCGGCTATGCCGCCGCGCAGACCATGGTGAAAGTGCTGCAGATGTGCGGCGACGACCTCACCCGCGAGAACGTCATGAGGCAGGCAGCCTCCTTGAAGGATTTCGAGCCCGACACGCTGCTGCCCGGCATCAGGATCAACACCGCACCGGACAATTTCGCCCCGATCGAGCAGCTGCAGATGATGCGCTTCAAGGGCCGGAAATGGGAGCTGTTCGGCGACATCATCTCCAGCGAGATGGGCCACTGAAGCGGCGCAACCCAAAATCGTTCACTGATTGGTTAAACAACCCAAGACAGCTGGACCTTCTCGCAGTCGCACACGAGGGCCGGCGGTCCCTGACTACTAAAGACGCAGCCCCTGCGACGCCGTCGCTGGGGCTTTCTGTTGAAGGCACCAGCCAAATCGTATTGAATTGCGGCAGCGTCGCCAAAAAAATCGAGACAAGAAAAGGGGCGCACACACATCAAGAAAATAGGGAGATAGGAATGCCCGCTGTCACCGGCAAGCTTGCAGCCGCATCACTGGCGCTTGCGCTCATTGCGGCCTCGGCCTCCACTGCATCGGCCCAGAAGAAATACGATACCGGCGCGACCGACACCGAGATCAAGATCGGCAACATCATGCCCTACAGCGGACCGGCCTCCGCCTACGGCATCATCGGGCGGACCGAAGCCGCCTATTTCAAGAAGATCAACGAAGAGGGCGGCATCAACGGCCGCAAGATCAATTTCGTCTCCTACGACGACGCCTATTCGCCGCCGAAGACGGTGGAGCAGGCACGCAAGCTGGTCGAGAGCGACGAGGTTCTGCTGATCTTCAATTCACTCGGCACGCCGCCGAACTCGGCCATTCAGAAATACATGAACTCGAAGAAGGTGCCGCAGCTGTTCGTCGCAACCGGCGCCACCAAATGGAACGATCCGCAGAACTTCCCCTGGACCATGGGCTGGCAGCCCAATTACCAGAGCGAGACGCAGATCTACGCGAAATACATCCTGAAGGAGATGCCGAATGCCAAGATCGGCGTGCTCTACCAGAACGACGATTACGGCAAGGACTACCTGAAGGGCCTGAAAGACGGGCTCGGCGCCAAGGCCGCGAGCATGATCGTGCTGGAGGAAAGCTACGAGACCTCCGAGCCGACGATCGACAATCACATCGTGAAGATGAAGGCGACCGGCGCCGACGTCTTCATCAACATCACCACACCGAAGTTCGCGGCACAGGCGATCAAGAAGATCTCCGAAATCGGCTGGAAGCCGACCCACTTCCTCAACAACGTCTCGGCCTCGGTCGGCAGCGTGATCAAGCCCGCCGGCTTCGAGAATTCGCAGGACATCATTTCGGCTGCCTACCTGAAGGACGTGTCGGATCCTCAGTGGAAGGACGACGCCGGCATGAAGGCTTTCCTGGAGTTCATGACGAAATACTTCCCTGAAGGTGACAAGCTCGACGGCGGCACCATCGTCGGTTACGGCGTGGCGCAGACGCTGGTGGAAGCGCTGAAGAAGTGCGGCGACAATCTCACGCGCGAGAACGTCATGAAGCAGGCGGCGAGCCTGAAGGACTTCCGCACCGAGGTGCTGCTGCCCGGCATCAAGATCAACACCGGCGCGAACGACTTCGCACCGATCAGCTCGCTTCAGCTCATGAAGTTCAAGGGCGAGAAGTGGGATCTGTTCGGCGACGTCATCAGCGCTGACGCCGGCGGCTAGCCTCCAGTCGGATCGCAATGTTCAAAAGGGCCCTCCGCGAAATCATCGCGGAGGGCTTTTTGCTACGCGGCGATTATGATCACGCGATTGCATATTCGAATGATGACACAGCCGGCTTACGCTTTGGCCGCCGATGCGCTAGGCAGGGGGAACGGCGGCGTGTGTCGCCAGTTGTTCCGTCTGCCGAAGGCCATCGTCATGACCGACCGCCGTCCCCTGCTCCGCGCGCTGTACGACGCCGCCGTTGCCGCCGCCCATCCCAATGTGGTGCTGGCGCCGCACCTGGGGCCCGCGCCGAAAGGACGCGTGATCTGCCTCGCCGCCGGCAAGGGCGCCGGCGCCATGGCCGCAGCGGCCGAACGGCATTATCTCGACACGCTCAAGCTGGCGCCGGAGCGGCTCGTCGGCATCGCCACCACGCGCCACGGCTACGGCGTGCCGACGCGCAGCATCCGCGTGGTCGAGGCCGGGCATCCCGTGCCGGATGAGGCTGGCCTCAAGGGCGCGGCCGACACGCTCGCGCTCGCAGGCGAGGCCGGGCCGGACGATCTGCTCCTGGTGCTGCTCACCGGCGGCGGCTCGGCGAACTGGATCGCGCCCAGCAACGGTATCAGCTTTGCGCAGAAGCAGGCGGTCAACAAGGCGCTGCTGCGCTCGGGCGCGCCGATCGGCGAGATGAACGTCGTGCGCAAACACCTGTCGCGGATCAAGGGCGGCCGTCTCGCACGCGCCGGCAAGAATGCCGCCAAGATCGTGACGCTCGCGATCTCGGACGTACCGCATGACGATCCTTCCGCGATCGCCTCCGGTCCGACCGTGCCTGATCCGACCACGCTGGCCGATGCGCGCGCCATCGTCGCGAAATACCAGCTCGACATCGACGATGCCGTGCGCCGCGCGCTCGACGATCCCGCCAATGAAAGCTGCAAGCCCGGCGATGCCGCCTTCGCGCGCGCGCATTTCGAATTGATCGCGCGGCCCAAGCAGTCGCTCGACGCCGCGGTGAAGCTCGCGCGCGAATCCGGTTACGAGACCATCGACCTCGGCGCCGATCTCGAAGGCGAGGCACGCGAGGTCGCGGCCGCTCACGCCAGGCTGGCGCTGCAAGCGCGCGCGCAAGGCAAGCGCCTCGCGATTCTCTCCGGCGGCGAGCTCACGGTGACCGTGCGCGGCAATGGGCGCGGCGGGCCGAACCAGGAATACGCGCTGGCGCTCGCCGCCCTGCTCAAGGACACGCCTGACATCTCGGCGCTGGCCGGCGACACCGACGGCGCCGACGGCGGCGCCGGCAACCCCACCGACCCCGCCGGCGCGCTGATCGACGCGACGACGTTCGCGAAGATGAAGGCGCAGGGGCTTCAGCCGCAAGCGTACCTGGACAACAACGACGCCACGACGTTCTTCGAGGCGACCGGCGACCTGCTGCTGCCGGGCCCGACGCTGACCAACGTGAACGACATCAGGGTGATTTTGGTGGATTGAGGCGCCTGCCCCAGCAACGGTGTCATTCCCCGCGAAAGCGGGGAATCCAGTACGCCGCGGCTTCTCGATTCCAGCCGCGCCGTCTCTGGAATACTGGATCGCCCGGTCAAGCCGGGCGATGACAGCCGAGTTCAGAACTCGCTCGCGACCTTCGCGAGCATCGCGATCAGGGCTTCGCGATTGGCCTGCCCGAGCAGCTCGTTCAGCCGGGCCTCGTGCTTGGTGGCGACCAGCTTCTTGGCGCGGGCCAGCACCGCCTTGCCCTTGTCGGTCAGCACCAGGATGTGCGAGCGGCGGTCGTTGGTGGATCGGATCCGCGCGCAAAGGTCGCGGCTCTCGAGATTGTCGAGCATGGCCACGAAGTTCGGCCTGAGGATGCCGAGGGTGGAGGCGATCTCGGTCTGGTTACGGCCCGGATTCTTCTCGACGAGCAGCAGCACGGAGAACTGCGCCGGCGTGAGCTGGAGCGAGGCCATGCAGCGCAGGAAGTTCTCGAACACCTTGAGCTGCGCCCGCTTCAGCACATAGCCGAGCTGTTCCGAGAGCTCGCCGAGCTGGAGCGCTTCGCCGGCCCCCTGACCTTGCACCTCGGCCGCGTCCTTGCGGCCCTTGGCCGTGTCGGCAGGCTTTTCAGCGGACTTTTCAGCGGCTTTGGAAACGGTCATCGCCTCGTGCTCATAATCCCGCTAAATTCGGGAGGGATCGTTCCCGCCCTTGATGTTATATTTGATAATTGTTATGGACCATATCAAATATCGCATGCGTTTTTCAATGGCTGTGAGCGGACCGTCCACCGCGATCGAGGGGACCGGTCCGTAATCTTAAGGGGGAGCGTCCGGTCTTGAATACCACCATCATGCTGTTCCTGGTGCAGGACGGCATCACCAATGGCGCGATCTATGCGCTGCTCGGCCTGGCGCTGGTGCTGGTGTTCGCCGTCACCCGCGTCATCCTCATTCCCCAGGGCGAATTCGTCACCTACGGCGCGTTGACCTATGCCTCGCTGGCCGCAGGCCAGATGCCGGGCACGGCAAAGCTCGCGCTGGCGCTCGGCATCGGCGCTTTCGCCTTCGACCTGTTCGTCGCACGCAAGGCGCTGCACGGCCGTCTGATCGCTCGCAGCGCCCTCACCAATATCGTGCTGCCGGCCATCGTGCTGGCGCTGACGATTTACTTCGCCGCCCAGAAGCCGCCGGTTGCAGTTTCAATCGCGCTGTCGCTGGTGATCGTGGCGATGATCGGCCTCTATCTCTACCGCGTCGCATTCCAGCCGCTGGCACACACCTCCGTGCTGGTGCTGCTGATCGCATCCGTGGGCGTCCATCTGGCACTGCAGGGCCTCGGCCTGCTGTTCTTCGGCGCCGAAGGCCAGCGCGGACCTGCCGTACTGTCCGGCGCGTTCACCGCGGGCTCGCTGCGCTTCACCGGCCAGAGCCTTACCGTCTACGGCATCACCATCGCCTTCATCGTCGCCCTCTGGCTGTTCTTCGGCCTGACCCTCTACGGCAAGGCGCTGCGCGCGACCGCCGTGAACCGGCTAGGAGCGCGACTCGTCGGCATCCGCACCACGCTGTCGGGGCAGATCGCCTTTCTGCTGGCATCCGTCATCGGCGCGCTGTCGGGCATCATGATCGTGCCGATCACGACGCTCTACTATGACAGCGGCTTCCTGATCGGCCTGAAGGGCTTCGTCGCCGCGATCATCGGCGGCCTCGTCAGCTACCCCCTCACCGCCGCAGCGGCTTTGGTCGTCGGCCTCGTCGAGGCGTTCTCGTCCTTCTATGCCTCCAACTACAAGGAGGTGATCGTTTTCATGCTGCTGATCCCCGTGCTGCTGCTGCGCTCGCTCGCCGCGCCCGCTGTCGAAGAAGAGAAGGACTGAGGCTGAAATGCAGAGCCGCCTTCCCATCATCGTCTTCGCAGCCGTCATGGCCGTGATCCCGTTTGTCCCCGGCATGCCTCCGTTCTGGATCGTGCTGCTCGACAATATCGGCCTCGCCGCCCTCGTCGCGATGGGCCTCGTGCTGCTGACCGGCGTCGGCGGCCTGACCTCCTTTGGACAAGCAGCCTTCGTCGGCTTCGGCGCCTATACCACCGCAGTGCTGTCGACGGCCTACGGCCTGTCGCCCTGGCTGACGCTGCCGCTGTCGCTATTGGTCAGCGGATCGCTGGCAGTGCTGCTCGGGCTGATCACCGTCCGCCTCTCCGGCCATTATCTGCCGCTGGGCACGCTCGCCTGGGGGCTCGGGCTGTTCTATCTCTTCAGCAAGCTGGAGTTTCTCGGCCGTAACGACGGCATCTCGGCGATCCCGCCGCTGTCGATCGGCACGTTCAAGATGCTCTCACCTGGCTCGATCTATTACGCGATCTGGGTCGCCGTGATCCTCTCGGCGCTACTGACGATGAACCTCCTGGATTCCCGCACCGGCCGCGCCATCCGTGCGCTCCGGCGCGGCCATGTCGCCGCCGAGGCGTTCGGCGTGCACACGCCGCGCGCCAAATTGCTGGTGTTCATCCATGCCGCAGTGCTCGCCGGCCTCTCGGGGTGGCTCTACGCCCATCTCCAGCGCGCAGTGAACCCGACGCCGTTCGGCGCGCAGGCCGGCATCGAATATCTCTTCATCGCGGTGGTCGGCGGCGCCGGCTATGTCTGGGGCGGCGTGCTCGGCGCGGCGATCGTCGTGGTGCTGAAAGAGGTGCTGCAGAGCTATCTGCCGCTGATCCTGCCCGGCTCCGGACAGGTCGAGACCATCGTGTTCGGCATCATGCTGGTGGCGCTGCTGCAACTCGCGCCCGGCGGCCTCTGGCCCTGGCTGATGTCCTTCCTGCCCGAGCGCTCCGGTGGCAAGAAGCCCGACACCTCGCTGAAGCTGGAACAGCGTCCCCGCGCGCCCGGCCACTCCAGCATCCTGCTCCAGGTCGACAAGGCACGAAAGCAGTTCGGCGGCGTGGTCGCCGTCAACAACGTCTCCTTCGACGTCCAGGCTCGCGAGATCGTCGCGCTGATCGGCCCGAACGGCGCCGGCAAGAGCACGACCTTTAACCTGATCACCGGCGTGCTGTCGGCCACGTCAGGCTCGGTCTCGGTGCTCGGCAAGAAGGTCGACAAGGCGCCGCCGCAGGAGATCGTCAAGCTCGGCATCAGCAGGACCTTCCAGCATGTGAAGCTGGTTCCTGACATGACCGTGCTGGAGAACGTCGCGATCGGCGCGCATCTGCGCGGCCATTCCGGCCCGATCGCCTCGATGCTGCGGCTCGACCGCGCCGACGAGGCCAAATTGCTCGCCGAGGCCGCCCGCCAGATCGAGCGTGTCGGCCTTGCCGACCAGATGCATCAGCTCGCAGGCAGCCTTTCGCTCGGCCAGCAGCGCATCGTCGAGATCGCCCGCGCGCTCTGCGTCGACCCGATGCTGCTGCTGCTCGACGAACCGGCCGCCGGCCTGCGCCACATGGAGAAGCAGCAGCTCGCCAAGCTGCTGCGTGACTTGCGCGATGGCGGCATGAGCGTCCTCCTGGTCGAGCACGACATGGGCTTCGTCATGAACCTCGCCGACCGCATCGTGGTGCTCGATTTCGGCACCAAGATCGCCGAGGGCACGCCCGCCACGATCAAGACCAATCCCGAAGTGATCAAGGCCTATCTCGGAGTGGCGGCATGAGCGCGCTGTTGTCCGTCACCGACGCCCATGTCGCCTATGGCAAGGTCGAGGCGGTGCGCTCGGTCTCGCTCGAGGTCGGCGCGAATGAGATCGTCACCATCGTCGGCGCCAACGGCGCCGGCAAGACCACGCTGCTGTCCGCCATCATGGGCATCCTGCCGCTGAAAGGCCGCGTCACCTTTGCCGGCCAGGATCTCGCCCGGCTCGACATCGAGGACCGCGTCGCGATGGGGCTTGGCCTCGTGCCGGAGCACCGCGAATTGTTCGTGACCATGAATGTCGAGGACAATCTCGAGCTAGGCGCCTTCCGCATCGAGAGGAGCAAGGCGAAGGCCTCGATGGAGCGCGTCTACACGCTGTTTCCGCGGCTGAAGGAACGGCGCAAGCAGTTCGCCGGCACGCTCTCCGGCGGCGAGCAGCAGATGCTCGCGATGGGCCGCGCGCTGATGGGCGAGCCGAAGCTCCTCATGCTGGACGAGCCGAGCCTCGGCCTCGCGCCGATCATCGTCGCCGACATCTTCCGCATCGTCACCGAACTCCGCGCCAGCGGCGTCTCCGTGCTGCTGGTCGAGCAGAACGCCCAGGCCGCGCTGAAGATCGCGGACCAGGCCTATGTGATGGAGCTCGGCGAGTTCGTGCTCTCCGGCAAGGCCAGCGACATCGCCGCGAACGAGCGTGTCGCGGCGAGCTATCTCGGCTTCCAGCACGAAGGCGAGAGCGCGATCTGATTTTGCAGTGAGCCCCTCTTCCCTTCTCCCCTTGTGGGAGAAGGTGGCGCGAAGCGCCGGATGAGGGGTTCTCTCGACTCGCAAAACTTCCGTGAGGAGAGAAACCCCTCACCCGGCTTCGATGCTTCGCATCGAAGCCACCCTCTCCCACAAGGGGCCTGTTGCGCTACGGCCTTTTGAGGCAGGAGACGTAAGGAGAGAGGGCTGTGTTGACGCCGATCGTCAGGCCGAGATC
>NZ_JACIHD010000041.1:0-21828 GCF_014198235.1 Bradyrhizobium sp. ERR14
GTTCGGCTCCTGCTCGAACTTCACCAACTGGTTGTCGACGGTGTCCAGGCTCTCGCTGGTCTCCGTCAAAAACTCCCGCAACAGATCATCCATGAGCTACGCCTTACTGACCTGACCCTGGACTTCGGCGCCTGCGCCGCTTTTTGGCATGGACGGAAGTCTCTATTCTGGATCGTTAGACATCCCTTTTCACAGTCCCGTTAATTTCATCCTCCGTCCTAATACGGATATTGAAGAGAAGTTTGCGGTTCGCCCGCATGCGGCTGCGCTATTCGGCAAAAGCGACTCCGCGCCGCAACGGCGGGGACGCGTGAGGTAAACGGGCCGATAACAGCGGGCGAGGCGCGCCGGAAAATCCCGCTCTTGAAGGACGATAGGGGCCGCCTGCGGGGCATCGAACAGCGCCGCCGGCAACCGGAGGCGCAGTTGCGCCCCTCGGTTCGCGTCGGCGGCGCGATCTGCGTAGTCCGCAGACGCGGTAAACGAACGGTTACCTGTGGCCACAGCGGCCCGCGCCGCGCTAACCCAATCGCGCGGCCGAGGCGATGTCGCCGTCGGGACGATGCTCCGCCAGACAATCGTTGATGGCAGCGAGCAGCGCGTGCGGAGTGAACGGCTTGCGCAGACAGCGTGAGGCGCCGAGCTCGAGTGCCATCCGGAGGAAATCGGGTGCAGGCGAATTCAGATTTGCAAAGGCGTAGCCGGACATCGCGATCAGCGGAATGACCGGCGCCCGCTCGTGGAAGATCCGGATCGATTCGAACCCGCGCATGTGCGGCATGAAGATATCGATGATCATCAGATCGAATTGCTGGTGTTCGAGCGCGCGCAGTCCGGCTTCACCTCCTTCGGCAATCGTGACTCGAAAATTGTTACGCTGGAGATAGACCTCGATGGCCATGCAGACCATCGGGTCGTCGTCGACAACGAGAATATGGCGCAGACCTTCTGTCCCCATTTGAGTTTCCCGTTTTGGCGATTCAATAATTGAACCGTGGGGCACGCCGTTCTCCTTTGCTTTCAGTCGAAAAATGGATGGTCGCGAATGCCGTTGGCGGCACGGGGAAGATGGACGCGAAATCTGCGGCCACGCGACGCCAGGCTTCATGGCAATAGTGGATGGCTGTAAATGCTGGTCCAACGGACGACACTGCGCGGGTCGACCGACGTCTGATCGCAGCGCGGATGCAATGCTTCCGGCTCATGACAGCCCCCTTGCAGCTTTTTCCTGCGCAACCCCTGCAGGACCGGCGCACCGGCTCGAGAGCGAATCAGCGCGCCATTATTATTTCCGCCGCAAATGCCGCAGCCTGTCTGCCCTCTAACGGGTATATGGACAGCGCCACAACCTTTACAATATGTTTTTGTCACCGCGCAACTGGATGACGAGCGGGCTTTACACCGATCGTACATCGAACGCGCCGGATTGACCTTCGATGATTGCGAGCGGCCGCCCGTCCAACCAATTGCTGCAAATGCTCGACGCGGCAGATCTCGATCTGCTGCGCCCGCATCTCGCGACAGTCGAAATGGTCAGGAAATCTGTCTTGTGCGAGGCGGGTGCTGCGCTGAGATATGTCTACTTCCCGCATGGCGGATCCGTTTCGATCACGGTGGGCCTGTCCGAGGGACAGATGATCGAGGTGGCGATGCTGGGCCGCGACAGTGTCGTCGGTGGCGGCGCTGCGCTTGCCGGCGGCATCGCGCTGACAGACGCGGTCGTCTTGTTCCCAGGGACTGCTTCCGTGCTTGAAATCGCAGCTTTCCGTACGGTCGCTGCCGCAAGCGCGCCGTTTCGCCAGTTGATGGTCCGCCATGAGCAGGCCTTGCTAGCGCATGCGCAGCAGTCGCTGCTCTGCAATACGCTGCACCCGGTCGAGGCGCGGCTCGCGCGCTGGCTGCTGCGCGCCCGCGATCTCTCGGACAGTGAAATCCTGCCGCTGACCCAGGAGGCGCTGGCGCAGATGTTGGGCGTACGGCGCAATGCCGTCTCGCTGGTCGCGCATGCGCTGCAGCGGGCCGGCATCATCCACTACAGCCGTGGCCAGATCGAAATCCTCGATCTACGGGCACTGGAGAAGACGTCCTGCGACTGCTATTCGGCAGTGAAAGCCCACCACCTCCGCCTGGTGGGAACCGTGCCGTGACGACAGCTCGGCGTGCACGCAGCGTGGCAGGACCGCTGCCATGGTCGGGACAACTTGTCCCAATTGCCAATATATCCCGACGTGAACATGATGGAACTTACGCGCGCTGGGCGTGATTTCGTCCATCGCGATTCGATGGCGCGGGAACGGGAGGCAGCTTTTGGAAACGATGGTGCGTTCAGCCAACGGTTTCCTGTCTGCACTGTCGGCAGACGACTATGAATCGATCCGCCCGCACCTGCGAACAGTCGATCTGCCCCATGACGCGGTGCTGGTCGAGACCGGCGAGGCGCTGAAGCGCGCGTATTTTCCCCACCGCGGCGTCATCTCGCTGGTGGTGAAGCTCGCCAAGGGCGAGCATGTGCAAGTCGCCATGATTGGGCGCGACAGCCTGCTCGGGACGCTCTCGACCATGGGCGATGCGTGCGCGCTGAACACCGCCATCGTGCTGGTTCCGGGCGTCGCGTCGGTGATGGATCTCGACCGGCTGCGGATCGCCGCCGACCAGAGCAGCACCCTGCGCACGTTGCTGACGCGCCACGGGCTGGCGGTCTACGCCCAGGTCCAGCAGACGGCAGGCTGCAATGCCGCCCATCCCGTGGAGTCGCGGCTGTCGCGCTGCCTGTTGCACACGCATGACCTCTCGGGCGACTACCGGCTGCTGCTGACCCAGGAGGCCATGGCGCAGATGATCGGGGCGCGGCGCAACAGCGTGTCGCTGGTCGCCAACACCCTGCAACAGGCCAATTTCATCCATTACAGCCGCGGGCACATCCAGATCACCAACCTCGACGGCCTGCGCCAGACGGCGTGCGAATGCTACGCCACCGTGAAGGCCCAGTACGACCGGCTGCTCGGCGCGGGCTGAGGGCCGCGCGCGCATGGTAAACTGCCGGCTAATGTCGGCCTGCAAACACCTTGTGTCCTGCTACCGGAACTGAAATTCGAATGCCGTAGACATGGGGCCGCCCTCGCGCCCGGACGTGCCGCGCGACAAATGACCCGTGATCAAGGCAGCAGGCCCATGTTTGAAGTCACCGTCGCGCCCGCGCAGAAGGCGCTCGATGCCGAGCCTGCGCGCGAGCCGCACGCTTACGAAGCGCTGGTGCGAGAGATCGGCGAGGACGGTGCCTGCGAAGTGCGCGATGTATTCTGGAGCGAGACCGGTGCGCGCCTGCAATTATTTCGCACGCTCTCGCTGGCGCAGCACCACGCCAGGATCGCGCGCGAAGCGCATTCGCTGAAGAGCGCAGCCGGAACGTTCGGCTATGCCAGGCTCGCGGCGCTGGCACTGCGACTGGAGAAGTCCGCGGAGAGGCTGGGCGATGGCGAATTTCGCGATCTCCTGGACCTGATGGACGCCGCCTATGCCGCCGCGCGCGCGCAGGAGCCGCAGGGCTAACCACTCGCGTGTGTGCATTCCCGCCGTACTTCTACGGCTTGGGATTTTTAGAGATGGCTAATCATAGGTGGCGATAGTCGCCGGAAACCAGGAGGGTTTCCATGTTCACCTACGAGACCGCGGACCAGAAAGAGGTTCGCCGCTTCCGTATCGCACAGTTCAACGGCCGCATGGCGACGGTGAAGGCTGGCGAGTCCACGGTGACCGGCTTCGTGCGTTCGGTGCTGGAGCATGAATCGAGCATGCCGCCCCGCTGGACCATCACGATCATCCCGAACGGGCCGAAGGAAGAGATCAAGCCGTTGCGTCCGATCTCGCGCGCGCGTCCCTTCGCCGAAGACTATTTCTGAGCGCGATCGGGTTTTAAGACGTCCCGAGAGATCTCTCGGGGTCTTGTCCGCACCGCCTGCCGGCGATGCAACACACCAGCCTCAGTCGATCGAGTGCAGCAGCGCCGCGCGGACGAGATCCGCGGTGTTGCGCGCACCGAGCTTGCGCATCGCTTCGGCGCGATGGCTCTCGAACGTGCGCGGGCTGATCTGCATCCGAAGCGCGCCCTGCTTGTTCGAATAACCTTCGCTGATCAGGCTCAGCACCTCACGCTCGCGCTTGGTCAGCCGCTTCTGACCCGACAGGCTGAGGAGCTCGGCGCTCGGCACGCGCTGGGCCTGCTGGGCGCGGACGGCCTTCGATTCCGCGTCCTCGACGCTGGACGGGATCGACAAGCCACCCTTGTGAGGACCGGCAAGCTGCTTGACCACACCGCAAACCCGCTCGGTTTGTGCCAGCGCGTTCTCGATCACCCGCTGCAAATAGGCGCGGTCGCCGGTCACGGGCGCGAGTTGATCGCTGTGATGCTTGATCTCGCCCATGTAGAGCAGCAGGGCAGTCAGGGGGCCGTTGAGCTCGCGGGCGATGGCAGCGGCCATTTCGTCGGCGGCTTTGGCCCGGGCGGCACTCAGGCGGACGAAATCGAGCTCTTCAGTTGGAGCAGCGCTGCTTTCGTACCATTCCGACGGCCGCGAATCGGTGGCCGTATCATTCTGTGACCCCATGTCACTCGTTTAGCGGAACCGGGGGCGGTCTGTGGTTAACTTTTTGCTCCGTAAGACTACGGTGATTTTGTCGGTTTTGCGTTAAAGTGGTGACGCCGGCACAATTTGTGCTTGCGTTTGGTGGCGCGCGCCCACGCTGGGGTTGAGTTTTTCGCCAGAAACTTGGGCAGACAGGCGAAACCGTCCTTAACCGCAGCCTTCGCCCCGACGCCTCCCCCCCGGTTTTTACGGATTAATTAACGGCGACTTGCTTCTCTTAGGGGAAGTTGAGAGCGCGCAAATGCCTCCACGCATTGGGCCCGCACGCCCGCGGGAAACGCTGCGAAAGATTGCGTGCCATGAACGAGATCGATCGGCTGTCGGAATTCCTGCAGAGGCTGACGCCGCTGTCGCGCAGCTGCCTGCTCAGCGAACTCGAACGGCTCGAGCTGTGCGGCATCGACATGCCCGGCTCGTCCGACATCCAGTCGCGCTTGCGCGCCGAGTTTCGCAAGGACGGATCGACCCAGGCGCGCGCCACCAGCCCGTCGCGCTATTTCTTCGCGCCGCTCGAACTGCTCCTGATCGATGGCGCGCCCGAGCACGCCAATATGGGGCGGATCTCGCGCAACACCCTCACCCCGATCTGGGAGTGGATCTGCCGCGACCTGCTGCCGACCATGGCACGCGACTACATCAAGGCGATCAACGACCAGGTCGCAGCCAACAACCCGAAGGAAGTCCTGAAGGTCGCCGCGACCTTCCAGACCAAGGTCGTCAAGGTGCTCGAGAGCACCTTCGCATCAGTGGAGAGCACCGAATTCGCGCGCGGCAAGCTCGCGCAATACACGGCCTCACGCACCGCCTTCGACGACGTCAGGAAGATGCAGCACGTGCTGCGCGCGGGCGATGCGCTGCCGAAATTCAACGAAAAGCTGCCTGAGAAGATCGCGAAATTCGACGACGGACGGGTTGCCCAGATCACCGCGCAGCTCGACGCCTTCAAGAAGGCTCATCCCGATGCGCTGCCCTTCGCGCTCGCGCTGGTGGCGAGGCGCCTGACGATGCCCTGGCAATTGGCGCGTCTCGCGACCAAGGCCGCTGCGAGCAAGAGCGTCACCGATGTCGCTGCGACGCCCTATGCCTGCGTCATCCCCATGGTGCTCGACCGGCTCGACGACAAGCGCCTCGCACTTCGGATCGCGCTCCGGCACAACCGGGTGCTGGTCGCCCGCGACCTGCTCGCCGAGATCTACGACACCGAATATGCACTCAAGGTGCGCATCGACGGCATCGAAAGTTGCGAATGGGGAATCCGGCTCCAGCAATTGATGGATGCGATCGCGGCGCTGGTGTCCGCCGAGGTGAGCCGCTTCCCCTCCAATGTCGGCCACATCCTCGGCTCGCGCCGGCTGCGCAGCCACGACACGCTCGGCGGCAAGCTGACCTATCTGGCCTGGAAGGGCCGCGACGTGGTGCAGGACGGCGCGGCGGCGTTTCGCAAATTGATCGGGCAGACCTGATATCGCGCGAACCGCTGCACACTTTTCCGGTTCATGCTCATTGCGCGCGCGGCAGGCACAGGAAGCGATCGAGAAATCGCCCTGACATCACGACCCTGAACCACCAATACATCATTCGCCGCATCGTCATTGTCGTAATCCTCGACAGCCCACCACCGGCTGTGCCGAGCAATAGCGCAGGTGCAGCAATGCGCGTGTGATGCACTTCACATTTGCAGCCCTGGGCCTGGACGCGGTGTCGCAGAACCGTCACGAGCGAAGGCGATACTTGCGCGCATCGCGCGAAGGCGAATCCTGCGACCATCGCCGTCGCTCGCTTGCGATCTCCCGCAAAGCGATCGGGAGAGCAACCGCCGCAATGCGGGGCCGCCCACCGCCGACGACGCGCTCCCGTTCACCGTCTTCGTCGCGCACGAGCGGGCGCACACCCCGAAGAAACGCCGGAAATTAATCTGCGCTGGCCGCGTCGTTGCTTCGAAAGGGCACACATCCGCATCGCTCATCTTCATCCGCTGGCAAGCGGGACGCAGCTTTCATCGCGCGAGAGACATTTCGCGTGCGCTGACAGTCGTTGTGCGCGTGGTGCTCGGGTATGCGAACTCTTTGCGAAGAGTCTGTCGACAAATTAGCTCGAATTGCAGGGTTTAACGTTACTCAAATAATTCAAGAACGATGTGAAGCTCTCCTTATTTGAACCCACGCTCACCGTTTAAGAAACCGTCACGGAACGGGAGTGGTGTTGATGAACGATGGGATGGTTGAACTCGTCGGACGAAGGCCTGTGACCTTCGGACGACGAAAGGTAACGCCGCGCGCCTGCGTGGCCGATAGCAAGCGGCATCTGCGCGCCTTCCTCAGCGAGGTGCTGGAGGATCTCGGCTTCGTCACCAGCGAATGCGCCAGCTCGGACGAGCTGCAAACCGTGCTCGCCACCGAATTGCCGGACCTGATCCTGCTCGGCGTCGCCGCCGACGGCATCGAGCCGGGGAGATTCCTCGAAATACTGGTGCGCGAGGCATTTGCCGGCAAGGTTCTCGCCGTCGGCGCCCGCGAGTCGATCATCGTCAAGGCCGTGCGGCAGGTCGGCGAGGAATATGGCCTTGCCATGCTGCCGCCGCTGACCACGCCCTTTGCGGCGGAAACGCTGCGCGAGCGCATCGCCATGCTGCTGCCGGAAGAGCCGGCGCCCAGTCCCGCCGTGCATGTCGGCGAGGCTCTGCACGCCGGCTGGCTCGAGCTCTGGTACCAGCCCAAGATCGACGCGCGCACGCTGATCCGCTGCGGTGCCGAGGCGCTGGTGCGGATGCGGCATCCGACCTGGGGCGTGGTGCCGCCGGCTTACTTCATTCCGGAAGAGCGCGATCCGCATCTGCGCGACCTCTCCGAATTCGTGATCGAGCGCGCGATACGGGACTGGCATTATCTGCTGGAACAGCAGACCCCGGTCGATCTCTCGATCAACCTGCCCGCGTCTTATCTGAAGGAGCCGCAGGCGGTGCGCGATCTCTGCCGTCGCGTGCCGACGCATCCGGCCTTCGGCGGGCTGACGGTCGAGATCGACAGCGAGGAGGCGATCCGCGATCTCGATCTCCTGACCGAGGTCGCGCGCGAGGTCGGGCTGCACAATATCGGCCTGTCGATCGACAATCTCGGCGCCAACTGGCCGGCGCTGATGGAGCGGGACAAAGTTCCCTTCGTCAAGCTGAAGGCCGACCGGCAATTCGTCACCGGCAGCGGCAGTGACCGGTTGAAGCGCACGGTGTGCCGTCACATCGTCGAGCTCGCGCAGGGCTTTGGCGCGCGCAGCGTGGCCCAGGGGGTCGAAAGCCGCGCCGACCTCGTCGCCGCCAACGAGCTCGGCTTCGATCTCGTGCAGGGTTTCCTGTTCGGCAAGCCGATGCCGCTGAAGAAGTTTGCAAAGGGCGCGCTGACGAAGACGGTGATGGGGCAGGCGTGAGGCACAAGCCTCACGCAAACCGGCGCGCGAAGAACACGCAGGCGACCACGAGGACGGTCGCGACGATCATGCTCCAGGCGACGGGCTCGTGCAGCAGCAGGCCGGCGAGCGCGAGACCGAAGAACGGCTGGAGCTGCTGCAACTGGCCGACACGCGCGATGCCGCCGATCGCAAGGCCGCGGTACCAGAAGATGAAGCCGACGAACATGCTGAAGATCGAGACGTAAGCGAGCCCGATCCAGGCGGGCACGCTGACGCCGTTCCAATTCGCCGGCCAGGTCAGAACCGCGACTGGCACCATCAGCGGCAGCGCAAGCAGGAGCGCCCAGGAGATCACCTGCCAGCCGCCGAGCCGGCGCGACAATGCGGCGCCTTCGGCATAGCCGAGGCCGCACAGCACGATCGCGGCCACCATCAGGAGATCGCCGGTGAGCGAGGCCGAGCCGCCGTTCGACAAGGCGAAGCCCGCCACGGTGCCGCTGCCGAGGATCGCGAACAGCCAGAACAGCGGCCGCGGCCGCTCGCCGCCGCGCAGCACGGCGAAGACCGCGGTCGAGAGCGGCAACAGACCGATGAAGACGATCGAACGGGCCGAGGTGATGTGCTGGAGCGCGAGCGCCGTCAGCAGCGGAAAGCCGACCACGACGCCGATGGCGACGATGGCGAGGGAGGCGAAATCCGCTCGCTGCGGCCGGGCCTGCCGCAGCACGCCGAGCACGGCCACACCGATCAGCGCCGCGATGACCGCGCGGGCCGAGGTCAGGAACAGCGCGGAGAAGCCGCCGACCGCGACGCGCGTCGCCGGCAGCGAGCCGCTGAAGATGATGACGCCGAGCAGGCCGTTGCCCCAGCCGCTCCCCGCAGATTGCATGTCCGTTCCGCCTTTCGAGAAGCGCGATACTCGGCTGTCGGCGGTGGCACGGCCAGTCACAATCCAATACAATCCGGCAAATCTGTATGGGTATGGAAGGTGATACACCTTGGACATCGGAGCGCCATCGAAGGGACGCGGCGGCACGCGGACCATTGACGTGATGAGCGCGATCCGCGCCAAGGTCGCCGGCCGCGCGCTCAGTGCCGGCGACCGCCTGCCATCGGTCCGCAGCCTGGCCGCCACGATGGGTGTGTCGCCGTCGACCGTCGTCGAAGCCTATGATCGCCTCGCGGCCGAAGGCCTGATCCGCGCCCGTCGCGGCTCCGGCTTCTATGTCTCGCCGACCATCATGCCGCCGCTCGCGCTGACTGAGGCCGAGCCGCGGCGCGACCGGGAGGTCGATCCGTTCTGGGTCTCCAGGCAATCGCTCGATGCCGACGCGGCAGTGCCGAAGCCCGGCTGCGGCTGGCTGCCGGCGGAGTGGATGCCGGAAGCGGCCTTGCGCCGCGCCGTCCGTGCCCTGGCGCGGACCGATGCGGATCTCTTGACGGACTATGGCAGCACGCGCGGCGGATTGGCGCTGCGCCGGCTGCTGCTCGCGCGCCTTGCCGAGGATTCGATTCCCGCGTCCGTCGATCAGCTCATGCTGACGGGCTCCGGCACGCAAGGCGCCGATCTCGTCTGCCGCTTCCTGCTCCGTCCCGGCGACACGGTGCTGGTCGACGATCCCTGCTATTTCAATTTCCGTGCGCTGCTGCGGGCGCATCAGGCCAGGATCGTCGGCGTGCCCTATACGCCATCGGGCCCTGATGTCACCCGCTTCGAGCAGATCCTAGGTGACGAACGTCCCAGGCTCTACATCACCAATTCAGCGCTGCACAATCCGACCGGCGCGACGATGTCGCTTGCGACCGCGCACCGGCTGCTGACCGCGGCCGCGGCGCACGACCTCACCATCATCGAGGACGACATTTTCGGCGATTTCGAGCCTGAGCGCTCGCCGCCCCTTGCCGCGCTCGACGGGCTCACCCGCGTGATCCGCATCGGCAGCTTCTCCAAGACGCTGTCGGCCTCGGTCCGCTCAGGCTACATCGCCGCACGGGCCGACTGGATCGAGCATCTCGTCGACCTCCAGGTCGCAACCAGCTTCGGCGGCCCGAGCCCGGCCGCGACCGAGATCATCGCAAAGGTGCTGGCCGGCGGCAGCTATCGCAAGCACATGGACGAGCTCCGGCAAAAGCTCACGCGGACGCGCCGCGACGTCGCGCGAAAACTTGGGGCGTTGGGGATAGAGCCCTGGCTGGTGCCGCGCGGCGGATTCTTCCTCTGGTGCCGGCTCACGGACGGACAGGACGCCGCGCAGGTCGCGCGCGCGGCACTGGAAGAGGATGTCGTGCTGGCGCCGGGCAACGTGTTCAGCGTGTCGCAGACGTCGCAGCACTTCATGCGCTTCAACGTGGCGCAGATGAGCGATCCCCGGGTGTGGGACGTGCTGCGGCGGGCGTTGAAGGCGGCGCCGGAGCCGCCGCGCTAATACAGCGGCTCCTCATAGACCGGCTCGCCGTCGAGCAGCAGCCGCTTGATGGCGGCGCGGCCCGAGGGCAGCACGGCGGCGACGACCCGGATTTTTTGCTGGTTGCGGGCCTGCTCGAGCTTCTTGCCCTCGCCTTCGGGGACGAAGTAGCTCTCGAGACCGTATTTGATCGGCAAATTGTCGCAGAAGGTGTGCCGGCCCGAACCGCAGGCCCCGCCGTAATTGGCGACGCGGCCGCGGATCAGCACCTCGGGCGCCGTGACCGGCACCGGCTCGGCATGCACCGAGACCGCCTGATAGAGGCCGTTGGCATTGGGCGCGAGCTTGACGAACACGACAGGATGGCGCGCGTCGGCCGGCTTGCCGGCGAGCGCGCCGGCCGGCACTTGCGAGATGTCGTAGCGGAGCACGACATAGTCGCCGCGCAGGAGATCGCGGGGATCGACCGGCTGCGTCTGCAAGGTCACCTCAACGCCTTCGCGCAGGATCTGCATGCGGTCGGCGACCATCAGCACCAGCAGCAAGCATTGCAGCAGCACAGCGACGCCGAACAGCACGGCTTTTGGGATGCGCTGCCAGAGCCCAGTGATGGTACCGATCATCGCTCAGCCCTCGGCAGCATGCGATTGAGCGCGGTGGCAAAGACCACGGCAATGATTCCGGCCCCCGCAAGAAAGGCCGAGCGGCGCAGCAATGAGCCGTGCACCGCCCAGGTGATGCCGGCGATGACGCCGGCAATTCCGAGCCAGCCGGCGGCGATCCGCGGGCGCACGTCATCGAGCACACCGGAGACGACGAGGCACAGCATGGCGCAAAGCAGCGCGGCGTAAGCGAACCAGGGCTCGCCGGCCGTGGAGACCGGCCAAATCAGCGCGGCGAGCAGCACGAGCCCGATCGCGCATGATGCGAGGATTTCACCTGCGCGCTTCGTGAGCATGGCGGAGACGAGAGCGAGGATCACCCCCGCGGCCCCGCACAGGATCGCCCAAATCGGCTGGGCCGGCGCCGTGCTGCTCCTGAAGCGAATGATGTCATCGACGGTCGCCACCTCCAGGACGGCGACGCCGGCCAGCGAAAACGCCCCGTAGATCGACAGGACGGTCCCGAGGCGGAGCGCCCGCGGCGAGGGCCAGGCTGCGAGCGCGAGCCCCGCGCCGAACAGCAGCGCGGCGCCGTCGGCAAGCACGAAGGACGGCTGGGCGCCGTCGAGCTCGAAGCGGAGCGACGTCGCGATCCACCACGGCAGCACCGCGAGCGCGACGAGATGAGCGGCGGCGCGCGAATTCCAGGCGAAGGCGAGAGCCGCGGCGATCAGCCAGACCGCCACGAACGGAAGATGCAGGACGTCGGGCGCGTCATAAGTCCGCATGCAGGTCCAGATGCCGGCGGCGACGAGGCCGACCGCGAGCGCACCGCGCGAGCCGGTCAGCAGCGCCGCGGCGAACGCGCCGATCGACCACAGCAGCATGCCGCCGGCAAAGTCGTCGCCGAGATGATACATCTGGCCGACCAGCGCGATGCCCGCACCGAAGATGATCGCACCGACGCTGGCGCAGAGATCGGCGAGAACGTCGCGGCCTCTCGCCGCGAACCAGGCCCCGAGGCCAGAGGTAGCGACCATGCCGGCGAGCAGGATCGCGAACCGCAACAGCCGCGCGATCTCGGTCCAGTGCGCCGCCACGAAGGCGAGGAACGCGGCCGCGATCAACAGACCGCCGACGATGCCGACGACCACGGCGATGTTGATGCCCGGGGCTAGCTGCGGCAGCGCATTGCGGATCGAGGCAGCCGCCGCCGGCGCAATCACGCCATCGGCTTCCCATTGCGCTAGGTCGGCGTCGAGGCGGTCGCGGTAGGTCTTGTCGAACATCGGGGTGGATTACCTTGGCCCCGTCGGAGAGCGGGGCATTGCTAGGTCGGATCGGGCGGGGAGTGGGTTCAAGCTGGCGGCGCGGTGGGCGGCGGTCTTATGCCCCGGACAACAAAAAACGCGAAAACAACCCCATGCACAGTAGGCCGGGGTAGCAAGATCAATGACTTAGGCGGGGGGTGGAGTTGGGTGAGTTGGCGCACGGTTGCCGTTCGCCCTGCCGGCGGGGCAGCGACGAGTGTGATGCCGCCCCATTTCGGAAGAGGGCGCGCATCATTTGCTTCGTCGGGCAAAACAGGGGCATAATAACATCATTGCAAGAGCGCTTGAGATGTTGCGATGCTTCGTCAGGACGCCTGCGTGTTGTTGCCCTTATCATTCAGATCAGCCAGATATTCAGAAACGGGAATCAGTCCCGTCAGCAGCAGGTGCTCGCGAGCTCGCGTGCAGGCGACGTAGAGAAGCCGCCTTTCAGTTTCGTAGATGTCGTCGAGCTCTGCCTCGTCCGCAGCATCAGCGATGCGTTCGTCGAGCGGCAGAACGCCCTCATCACACGCCATGACGGCCACTGCACGAAACTCCAAGCCCTTGGCGAGGCTCATTTGTGCCGTCGTTATCTCGGCTGCGCCTGCTAACCCTTCGATCGCGGTGCGCGCGCGCACAACGAGCTCCGGTGTCCGGACGAACAGACCGATCTCATGGGCTACGATTCCTTCGCTGAGCCAGCCTTCCACCGTCTGGCGGACCGCTTCTGCCTCTGTTGCAGTCGTGGCGAAGGATCTGATCTCGGGCGGAGGTCCATCGAACACCGAAATGATTCCGCGACGCTCATCGTCCAAGCCGTCGCTGTCGCGGAGGACAGTCGGCAAAAGCCGATCGGCGGCGCGACGAATCTGCTGCGAGGTGCGGTAACAAACCTTGAGTGTGTGTGATCGGCCTCGCACATCGACCCCGAGGCTCGCCCACGAGAAAGGATGCTGGAAAATACGCTGACCAATATCGCCGGAGAGGAACAGGCCGTTGGGACCTGCCGGCGCAAGCGCCGCGAAGAATCGCAACTCCGCGGGCGCCAAGTCCTGTGCCTCGTCGATGACGATGTGGTCGAATGGCTTGGACGTGCGGCCTTCAAGGGCTTTCGCGAGGCCGGTGAAGACGTTGGCCCAGGTGGTGTAGCGCTCCGCCTCAAGCGTCTCCCGAACCGCTGCGAAAACAGGCCAAAGGCGCGCGCGCTGGTTGGGGCCAAGCCTGCTCTTGCGCCCCGTCCGTTCGACGGTCGAGTAGGCATCGAGCGATGACAGGCCCCAGGCATCGACAACATTGGTCCACTCGGACAGCAGAAAACGTTCCGAAAAGCCCTTGAGCGCGGCCCCAGCAGCCGCGGCGCGCAGCCGTTCGCGCAAGACGACGTCAGATGCGATCCGAGGCCGCACGCCGTGTTCGAGCTGATGCATCTGCTCGGCAATCCCGCGAAACGACGCCGTCGTGATCCGGGGCACGACACCGCCTGTCTCAGGGGCAAGGACCAGGAGCTTTTTCCCTAAAGCGTCGGCCAAAGGCTGCGAAAAGCTCGCCAAGAGTATTTTGGCGGCTGGATTTTCGCGGGCAAGCCGAACCGCTCGATGAATTGCAACGATGGTCTTCCCGGTACCCGCCGATCCCGCCACGCGGGCCGATCCTGAGAAGGAGCGTTCGACCAGCGAACGTTGCGACGGGTGGAGGAATACGCCCCACTTCTCCCACGGAAAAGCAAGCGCCTGTTCGAGTTCCTCTTGATCGGCGATCAAGCGGATGCGGCGCAGCGCGTCGGGATGCCTAAAGGGATCGGCTGTCGGCGGAGCCGGCAGCGATAGCTTGCCGGTCGCGGCGAATTCGAGCAAGGCTTCGGACGCCTCGGCCGGCAGATGGGCCGCCAGCGCGAAGAAGCCGTCTTCATCGGCCACGCGGACGTCGGCCAGCCAATCAACGGGCACACCGACCGAGAGCAGTGCATTGTCATCCAGATACGAGAACAACGCAGGCTTAACCGAGTCGTTCTTGGCCGGCTCGGGGAACACAAAATCGAACGTCGCTGGCGGCGCGACCTCTGCCACCTGCTCGCGGACTTCAACAATCTGGATCGCGCCGGTCCGGGGATGCGCCTCGATCCGCCGCCGTTCCGCCCAGGCATAGGCTGCGTCGTGATGGTCGACATAGGCAATCAGCAGGCTTTCGGCTGTCTTATGAACGATCAATCGGATATCGCGACTGACCCGCGCCGACCAGAAATTTGGGTCCTTGCTCTTGTCAATTCGATGCAGCTGGAGACCGTTGCCCGAACGGTCCATCTGCAGGTCGAAGACGCTCGCCTTCACCGCCTTCTGGTCTACGCCAGAAAGGCGATTGAACGAGGCCGTGAAGGTGTCTGCGATGAGGAAATTCACACGTCACACTCCGAAAACCTTCATCACCTCGTCGCCGAAGTGATTGATGACTTTAACAGCAATGCGGCGACCTCCCGGCCGCGGGAACGGGCGCGAGGTGTCCGAATAGAGCGTGGCCCACCCATCCTCGTCGATCTCGGCTTGTAATGCGGTTTTCAGGCTCGTGTACGGATCGTTGGCCCCGAGGAAATAGGCGTGGCGGACGAAGAAGCTCTCCTCATTGTATTCGGTGTCGATGAACCACGCCGCGATGCCCTTGGTGTCGTTCGAGCGGATATCGCCGGTATTGGGGTCGAACACGTCGATGCCATTCACCTTCACCCGGATCTCGGGGCCGCCATCGTCAAGGATTTCCACGTCGGGCTCGCCGAACACGACAAACATGTTGCCGCGCCCGGTGTTCTTCAGCTCCTTCGACATGTGCATATCCGGATTGATACGCGCCTTCAGGATTTTGAGGCTCCCGAGGCTTCCCAGTTCGGAGGAATGGGCATCGAAGTTGAAGGCACAGGCGATCAGCACGTCAAAGCGCGCATCAACGGCTTCACGCGCGGCTGCAACGATATCCTGCCGCCCCACGGTACCATACTCGGGACCGATCAGGATCGCCGCGCGGCGCTCAGGACCATTCTCGCCTTCTATGAAGGTTCCACTGGCGCCGATAAAATTGCCCGGCCACGGCGTCAGACTCTCGAAAGTGATACGGTCGCCCTTCGCCTGTTGCCTGACACCCTCAGACTTAAGATAGTCAATTACGATCGCCGCGAAATCTTGGCCGGCAAGATCAGCCTCAGCGGCCGAGCGATTGCCCTCGGCAGCGTCCAGCATGTCAATTAGTTCCTCATCGCTGGCAGGCAGCACGCGATGCGGCGACAAGCTTTCCACGGTGAACGGTCCGGTGACGCGAACGCGGGCGTTGTCGATATATGGCCTGTCATAGAGGTATTCGACATCCGCGCGCGCGGCGATGCTGGCGTCAATCTCTTGCTGACGAGCCATCCGGGCCTCCCACCATTTACGGTGCGGCTCGGCAGCGGAGGCCGCATTGTCCGCCGATAGGTTGCGTGGGATTTCCCACTCTTCCCAACAGTTCTTTGCAGCCTTATTAAGCCTTGCGCGCAGTGGCTCAAGCACCCCCTGCCATCTTTCCCAGATGTCGTCGATCAGCGAGTTATTGGCGATAGAGCTGAGCATTATATGTGGCACGCGCTCATAGACGAATCCTTGGCGGACGTCATTTCGGAGATTGGTGTCAGGTAGCGCCCGCTTTTGGAGATCAGCCTCCTTGGCGCGGCCATCGTGACTGTCGGCAAGCAAATACCAAGGATAGCGCGCAGCCATCAGCCGGGTACGCGCGAGCGCCAAAGCCACCCGACTGGTGTCGATGGTAATCCAGCGACGCCCCCATTGCTCAGCAACATAAGCCGTCGTTCCCGATCCGCAGGTTGGATCAAGCACAATATCGCCTGGGTCTGTGGACATAAGTACACAGCGCTCAATTACCTTTGATCCTGTCTGAACGACATAAATCTTTGATTCTGTAAAACTGCCTGTGCCGGTATCTCCCCAATAATTGTTGAGAGACTTAACCGGAAAATCGTCAAGAAATCTCTTGAACCGCAAACGATCGCCGACTGGCAAAAGCCGATCCGACATGCCAAGTCGTCTTAACGCTTCAGGCGTTGTACCCCACCAGCGTGGCCCCGAAGTATAATCCTTGCCGTTGAAGCGGAAGCTATATTTGGAACCAGGGCCCGGTTTTGTGATGTCGGACGACGCGAAGTACCTCAACTCACCTTCGTGCGTCGCTCGCGCGTCAGCATTGCGTAAGATCAATCCATCCGAAGTTTGAGCTAAATTATACCCACCACTACCTACTTCTTTGTCGTGAAGCCACAACTGACGGTATTTGTGAGCCTTCGAATCTTTCGCAAACCAAATCACGAAGTCAGCTGTAGAAGGAAGAGAGTCGCTCGATTCGAGTCCGCTTGTTTTTGAAACGATTAGTAGCTGAACAAAATTGTTAGCTCCGAACACCTCTTCCATCACCGACCGCACTCGATGCACGTTTTCGTCGCCGATCTGCACGAAGATCGACCCGCTAGCGGTCAACAGATCGCGCATCACGGTGAGGCGATCTCGCAAGTACGTTAAGTAGCTGTGGGCTTTGTCTTTCCACGTATCGCGGAAAGCTTTTACTTGTTCCGGCTCGCGACTGATATCGACCTGCTTGCCATCCTTAACATCGCGCGACAGAGTCGACACCTGCCAGTTCGAATTGAACTTAATGCCATAAGGCGGATCAAAATAGATACACTGCACCTTGCCGCGCAGGCTCTCGCGCTCCGCGAGGCTCGCCATAACCTGGAGTGAATCACCTAGAATCATGCGGTTCGACCAGTGCTGATCATGCTGGTAGAACTCGGCGCGCTGGTCTGGCTCGATGCCGTTGAAATCAGCAAACAGGTCGGGTGCGTCCGTCTTTGCCTCGCGCTTCTCAGCGGTGCGCCGCTTTAGATCATCGATAATCGCCTTGGGGTGGATCTTTTCCTGGATGTAAAGCGGTGGCACGTTGACGACGAGGTCGGACCAGTCCTGCTTGTCCTTGCCGCGCCAGACGAGTTGTGCGTCAGATAGCGTCAGCTTGCCGGTCTCAGCCAGCTCCTTCATTTGGTCTTCGGTGATGGTGATCTTCGCGCCGTTCCAGATCAGCTCGGGTACGCGGGGCTCCTCAGCCGTGCGCGTGTACCCCTCCGCCAGCGGCCGGTCGCGTCGGTAATGCTTAGGCGGCATCGGCGAAGCATCTTCCTCCCGGCGGAAGAAGCTTTCCATCTCCGCTGTCGGAATGTTGCGCCGGCTCGCGGCGTCGTGCTTGAGGGCATCGACCTGCTTGAACGATTTCGGCGATTTGGACGGCTTGGTAGGGCGTGCCATCTTAGCTTCGCTCTCGCGGTGCTTGGAAATGGCGGATGCCGTGTCGCTTGACGAGCGCAGATATCTCGCCTGACAGGGGTGTCTCTGTTATCAGATAAGCTTCAACCATGGCATTGTCTCGCACGTCCATCGCTTGGCGCACAGCTCGATATTTCACACATTGAAAGACACCGCGAATCAAGTCGACCTCATTGGAGATTCTCGACTTGACCTCAAGCACGACTATGCGGTCTGCCAACTTATAGACAACGTCCACACGATCTCCGGAATCCAGATCGACTTCGGTTTCGGCCGACGCAGAGGTGAAAGTTCTGTGAACTGCTTCAGGATTGTCCTTCACCCACATACGAAGCGATTTATGAAAGGGACCTTCTCCGCCAGAGCCATAGTCCCGGCCGATGCGAATACCGTCCTTCTCAGTCCCTTCGTGACGTTTTTCACGATCGCGCTCGATTTTGGGGGAGGCCAGAGGCACTCTAAAAACCCGCTCGAACAAGGCTGACCATTGCGCCTCAGTGTACGAATAGACCTCTCCCGCGGCTCGTTTGAAATTCTCTTCCCATAACTGCGGATATTGGCTCTTAGTGTCTTCGCCGCGTAGGCGCCGCTCGCCGAAGCGACGAGCCATGAACACACCCGCCCCTTCACTCGGCCGGCGATCGGCCTGATTAACGACCAAGACGTTGATCAACGGCGCGCCCGGCTCGACTTCTTGGATCGTTTCCATGAGCATGCCTGCGACAAAGCCGATTCGCGTCGCAAAGATGGTTGAGAACCCGGCATTATCTTCCAGCATTCTCTTCAATTCGCCGTATGTCATCGTCGAACCGTCCAGGGCCACGGCAATGAGCCAGCGCATGGCTGGCGCCAACGCATGCTCGATCAGATTCTCGTTTGTCGCTGCGTAGGGCTTTCGTTCAGCCATTCTCGCCCCTCAAGATTCGTTCAACAACCGCCGCAAAGTCCTGGTCCATCGCCGCCCAGTCGCGAAATTCGGCGAACGCCCAGCGCCCGAAGCCGCCAAGCGCGTTGACGCCCGGCACCCACAAGTCGCGTGCCGTCTGCGCCTTGGCCTTGTCACTCTCTTCCCTAAGGCCCTTGACCTCAAGGACCAAGTTCAGCGGCTCATCGTCACCCACATCGAGCCGAACAAGGAAATCGGGAACGAAGCGCCGCATCACACCGGCATCGAGATAGGGGATATCGAATCCCATCGCTTGGTTCTTGGCATAGGCAACAACGCGGGGATGAGTTTCGAGGGTCAGAGCGAGCTGCTCCTCCCAACTCCTGTCGAGCACTACATGGCTGATGTGACACTTCGGCGGCTGCGCCCCGGTCTTCCATATGGGCTTAGACGTGATGAAATTGACGAACCGCGTCGAGCCTTTCGAATTGTAGGGGTCGAGCACCGCGACGAGTCGGCCCTCGCTGCCCCGCGTGAGTGCGATGTTGATCTTCTCCGCCGCCCGGGCAAGCTGGTCCTGGTACAGGATCGCACCGATCGGCACCCCTCGCGTGACGAGATATCCCTCGTCCAGCCATCGCCGAGCGATCCGCTGGATCTGCGGAAACAGGTGTTGCTTAGGAAACCCCTCGTCATCGCGAAATTGCGTGTAGAGCAGGTGCTTGGCCAGGTTGAAACTGATTTCTGATGGTCGCAATCGTTCCAGCACCTGGGGTGTAATCGTCACGCCCACACCAACGATGCCTTCCATCACCACCGAGGTCGGGCCGATATCGAGCGGCGTGATCTCTAGACGGCTGTCCGAGGTGAAGTCCGCATCCAGCCTCTCTGACGGCAGATCTCGGCGATAACCGCCGACACGCGGAAAGACGATTTCGAGCGCGGCTCGCTCCTTGATGGCGTGAACGCGCGTGACCGGTTTCGGCGCCACGGGCGTCGTCTTCTGGGGTGAAGAAGCAAAATCGAATGGGATACCCATGACGTCAGCGTACTCGACATCGAACAGGCCAGTCTTCGGATTTAGCTCATAGGACTGGCGTCGCAGCCCACGGCCAACCACCTGCTCGCAAAGAAGCTGGGTTCCGAAGGCGCGCACGCCAAGAATGTGGGTGACGGTGTTGGTGTCCCATCCCTCCGTCAGCATCGAGACCGAGACTACGCATCGAATCTGCTCGCCGAGCCTCCCCTCGCGACCGACGGTGTTCATAACTTCGCGCAGCAGATCGCTCTCGCTGGTCTCACCCTGCGCTGCGCCCTCGCGCGTGGCTCGCTCCCGCTTGAACTGCTCGATCTCAGGGCCGGCAGCTTCGCGAAAGCCCTTGTCCAGGGCATCGCCAGATTCGAGCTGTCGGGAGTCGATCAGCAGCGTCCGGGGCCGCGGAAGGCGGCGTCCTTGGTCGTCGTAATTGCGAAACAGTTCGAGATGTCCAGCGGAACGCGGCCCGTTCTCCGTCTTCAGCATCGCCGCGTTCGAAGCCCGCGATCCATTCGAACACGAGCTTGGAGATCGCGGTATTCTGGCAGACGACAATGAACACCGGCGGCACTGCAATCCCGGCACGCTGCCATCGCTCGAACTCGCCCTCGTAATGGCTGTACAGGGCGCTCAGCGCCGTTCGAAGCATGTTGGGCAGATCGAACGGACTGAGCCTGTTGGCACCCGCCGCGGACTTCGGCAGCTCCTTGCCGATATGCTTCCAGAGGTGTCGATAGACTACCGAATCGGTCTGCACGAGATTGTCAGTGACCGGCACACGCGGCAGCTTGACGATGCCGCTCTCAATAGCATCCATCAGGCTGAAATCGGACACCACCCAAGGGAACAAGGTCCCTTCATTGTAGCCGGATCCACGCAGGAAGAAGGGCGTGGCCGAGAGGTCGTAGACCGCGCGCACGCCTTTCGACAGCTTACGGTCCAGCGTTTCGATGCCGTTGATCCAGAGCCGGGCAGCCTCCTCGTTCTCGGCAGCTTCCTTCTTTTCCTCGCCCGTCAGCGGTCCTTCGGTATCACCGCCGACTTTGTGACGATAGCAATGGTGCGCCTCATCGTTGATGACGTTGACCCGATCGTAATTCAGAAGCTTGCCGCAGGCGCGCTCCAGCATCTCGGCATCGGTTTCGGTGGTCTTGATCGGCTCCGGAGCATTTCCCTGCAGGAAGCTACGGGCAACCTTCGGCAGTGGCAGGGTCTCGCGATGCTGAAAGGCGTGATAATTGGTGATAACGATCTCGGCGCGGCGGATGTCCGGCAGCATTTCCGGCGGCACGATTTCGCGCGTCTCGTAGTAATTGTCCGGTTGGCTCGGGAGCAGCACGCGCAAACGGTCACGAATGGTGATGCCGGGCGTCACGATCAGAAAGGCACGGGAGAAATCCCTGGAGTCCTTGCGCGCAGCATTGACCGTCTGCCAGGCTATCAGCATGGCCATCACGGTGGTCTTGCCGCTGCCCGTCGCCATCTTCATCGCGATTCGAAACAGTTCCGGGTTGGCTTCCGCGTTGGCCTTGGCGAGCTGATCCAAGAGCCCTTTTGTCGCGGCGCGCTTGGGAGCAACTTCGGTCAGCCAGATGATCGTTTCGACGGCCTCTAGCTGGCAGAAGAACGGGCGGGGCCCCACGAACTCATGGTGGCGCCAATGTTCAAGCAGCCGCTGCGTCACTCCGCTGACGCCCCAGTCGGCGGGATTGCGCAGCTGACGCCAGCTATCCAGATAGCCGCGGATTTCGTTGATCAGCGCATTTTCGGTGTAGGTTTCCAGATCTAGTGTTGGCTGATCGCTCGCCGCTTTCTTCCGGGATGCTGGAACCGGCACGATGAATCGTGACGGCCGGCGACCGCGCTTGGGCTCTCCTTCGAGAGGCTGGCCGTTGTCGTCGAGGGGATGGTGCAGTTCTGGTGCCCGGTACGGCGAGTTCAGAATCGGCCGATCGTAAAAGCTAGTCAATTTCCTTGGTCCGCCCCGAAATTATCTCGGCCTGACATGATGCACGCAAATCAAGCGCATATGGGCCACCTACCATACTGTAGGTTGAAGGCTTCGGATGAGCCATGGGCAAAATGGATAACTGACAAATGAGCGGCCCGAGACATAGGTGACAGAACGTACCGGACACATGGGTTACACTTTCCGCTTTTGTTCTGCGGGAGGTGGCGATGCCGTGGAGAGCG
>NZ_JACIHD010000042.1:0-18907 GCF_014198235.1 Bradyrhizobium sp. ERR14
TGGGGCGGGGGCCCCCCCCCCTGCCCCACCCACGGCGTCGCCTCCCCTGCCCCCCGCGTCCCCCCCCCCCCGGGGGGGGGGGGGGGGGGGGGGGGGGGCCCCCCCCGCCTCCGCGAGCGAGGTGGCAGTGGGACTCGCGGAGACTCCCCCTCACCCGGATCGCATCTTGCGATGCGATCCGACCTCTCCCCGCAAGCGGGGAGAGGTGAACGACAGCGATCGAGGGATATGACACGATGACCGCCATGCTGGAGATGCGCAACGTCAGCAAGAGCTTTGCAGGCGTGCAGGCGCTACGCGACGTCAACTTCTCGGTTCACGCCGGGCAGATCCACGCGCTCGTCGGCGAGAACGGTGCCGGCAAGTCGACGCTGATGAAGGTGCTCAGTGGTGTCTACCCGCATGGAAGCTATGAGGGCACCATCGTCTTCGACGGCGAGGAGCGGCGCTTCCGCGACATCAACGATTCCGAGGCGCTCGGCATCATCATCATCCACCAGGAGCTGGCGCTGATCCCGCTGATGTCGATCGCGGAGAACATTTTTCTGTCGCATCCGCCTTCAAAGCTGGGCGTGATCGACCGCGACGAGGTGTACCGGCGCACACGTGAGCTGCTGGCGCAGGTCGGCCTGAAGGAATCGCCGGACACGCTGATCACCGATCTCGGCGTCGGCAAGCAGCAACTGGTCGAGATCGCCAAGGCGCTGTCCAAGCGGGTGCGGATGCTGATCCTGGACGAGCCGACCGCGAGCCTCAACGAGGCCGACAGCGCCGCGCTGCTCGAACGCCTGATGGCGTTCCGCGAGCAGGGCATCGGCTCGATCCTGATCTCGCACAAGCTCAACGAGGTCGCCAAGGTCGCCGACCACATCACCGTGCTCCGCGACGGCCGCACTGTCGACAGCATCGATTGCCGCGCCGAGCCGATTCAGGAAGACCGCATCATCCGCAGCATGGTCAATCGCGACATGGCGCACCGTTTCCCGGAGCGCAGCGTGAAGATCGGCGAGCCCGTGCTCGACGTCGCGAACTGGTCGGTCTATCATCCCATCCATCCCGAGCGGCAGGTGATCAAGAACGTCAATTTCGGCGTCAGGCGCGGCGAGGTCGTCGGCATTGCCGGACTGATGGGCGCCGGCCGCACTGAATTCGCCATGAGCCTGTTCGGCCGCTCCTGGGGCACCAATATCAGCGGCAGCATCCGGCTCGAAGGCAGAGACATGGTGCTGCCGAGCGTCGCGGCGGCGATCGACGCCGGCCTTGCCTATGTCACCGAGGATCGCAAGCAGCTCGGCCTGATCCTGGCCGACGACGTCCGCAAGAACATCACGCTCGCCAGCCTCGACCAGGTCGCGCCAAGCCGCGTGATCGACGACATCGCCGAGCTGAAGATCGCCAGCGACTATCGCACCCGCATGCGCATCCGCTGCTCCGACGTCTACCAGGAGACCGGCCAGCTCTCCGGCGGCAACCAGCAGAAGGTGGTGCTGTCGAAATGGCTGATGACCGACCCCAAGGTGCTGATTCTGGACGAGCCGACGCGGGGCATAGACGTCGGTGCCAAATACGAGATTTACTGTATCATCAACGAGCTGGCGGAGGCCGGCCGCGGCGTCGTGGTGATCTCCTCGGAGATGCCCGAGCTACTCGGCATTTGCGACCGCATCTGCGTCATGAACGACGGCGCCTTCGTCGGCGAGTTCAGCGGAGCCGAGGCGACGCAGGAAAAGATCATGCGCGCCATCATGCGCAACGAACGAAACATTGGGAACGCCGCGCCCGCGGCCGCGGAAATGGGAGGAATGCAGCCATGACCGACAAGACGGTATCGCTGCCCGAGGAGCGCCGGCACGGCAGCTTCATCAAGAACAATTTGCGCAACTACGGCATGCTGATGTCGTTGATCGCGATCATGCTGTTCTTCCAGGTCATGACAGGCGGCACGCTGTTGCAGCCGCTCAACCTGACCAACCTGGTGCTGCAGAACAGCTACATCGTCATCATGGCGCTCGGCATGCTGCTGGTGATCGTCACCGGCCATATCGACCTGTCGGTCGGCTCGGTCGCCGGCTTCGTCGGCGCGGTGGCCGCGGTGCTAATGGTGACCTACAAGATCGACTACACGCTCGCCTTCATCGCCTGCCTGTTGCTGGGTGCGGCGATCGGCGCGGCGCAGGGCTATTGGGTGGCCTTTTTCGGCATTCCGTCCTTCATCGTGACGCTGGCGGGCATGCTGGTGTTCAAGGGCCTCGCGCTCGCGGTGCTGCAAGGGCAGTCGCTCGGCCCGTTCCCGGCGACCTTCCAGAAACTGTCCTCCGGCTTCATTCCGGAGCTGCTGCCCGAAGCCGGCACGCTGCATCCGACCTCCATGCTGATCGGTGCCGTGCTCGCGCTCGGGCTCGTCTATGCCAGCGCCAAGGGCCGCTCGCGCGAGCAATCGCACGGCATCGAGGTCGAGCCTTATGCGTTCTTCCTGGGCAAGAGCGTCCTGCTCGCTTGCGCCGTGCTCTATTTCACCTATCTGATCGCCTCGCATCGCGGCCTGCCGAACGTGCTGGTCATCATGACCGCGCTGATCGCGCTCTATGGCTTCGTCACCCGGCGCACCGTGATCGGCCGGCAGGTCTACGCGGTCGGCGGCAATGCGAAGGCGGCAAAACTGTCGGGCATCAAGACCGAACGGCTGACCTTCCTCACCTTCGTCAACATGGGCGTGCTGGCCGCACTCGCCGGTCTCGTCTTTGCCGCGCGCCTCAACACCGCGACGCCGAAGGCGGGATTGGGCTTCGAACTCGACGTCATCGCCGCCTGCTTCATCGGCGGCGCCTCGGCCTACGGCGGAGTCGGGCGCGTCGGCGGCGCCGTGGTCGGCGCCATGATCATGGGCGTGATGAACAACGGCATGTCCATCCTCGGCATCGGCATCGATTATCAGCAGGTCATCAAGGGCCTGGTGCTGCTCGGGGCGGTGTGTATCGACGTGTATAACCAGCGGCGGTAGCCGCATTGACGGTCTGGTAGGGTGGGCAAAGGCGCGTAGGCGCCGTGCCCACCATCTTCTCTCGTGGCACTATGGTGGGCACGCTTCGCTTTGCCCACCCTACGGCAGCGGTGATTGCGTCGTGAACAGCACCGTCGCGATCGCGACGGAGAGGATTACCGCCGATACGGTTGCCACGGTCGACAGGACCCCCATTCGCCGGAGCGCGATGGCGAACACGATGATGATGGGGGTCGCGGTCATCAGCCCGATTTGTGCATCGCTCATTGCATCGCTCGCCGTTTTGCGGAACCACCGGATGCACCGACCCTATGGCGGTGAGGCGGGCGGGACGTTGCGATAGCGCAAACCTGCCTCCCGCCAGTTGCACTATTTGTCCGGCGACAAAGTTGGAATCGCGCCGGTGGGATATCTGTTCGGCGTCTTGATGCGGAAGTCAGATGTCGGCAACGGATTGCGAACAACAGGGAACCGGCTGGGGAATCCTGGAAGATCTTCCCGGCGATCCCATGATCTGGGTGCTGATCTTCAGCGAGCTCGCCGCCTTCGGCCTGTTCCTTGGCGCTTTCGTCATCGCGCGCGCGCTTCACCCGGCGGTCTTCGCGGCCGGTCAGGCCAGCCTTGATGCGCATCTGGCGGGAATCAACACCATCGTGCTCGTGACCAGTGGCTGGGCTGCCGCGCGCGGGGCGGCTGCTGCACGGGCGGGCGAAAGCCGGCGTGCACGCGGCTGGCTGTTCGGCGCCATGGCCCTTGGCGTCGTCTTCATCGCGGTCAAGCTGTTCGAATATGCCGGCGAGATCGCGTTAGGAAACGGCCTGGAGACCAGCCCGTTCTTCACGCTGTACTTCCTCCTCACCGGCTTCCATCTCCTGCATGTCGGCCTCGGCATCGTGATCCTGGCCGTGGTGTCCCGGGGTGCCCGAGCGGCGGGCGTCGAGACCGGAACCGCTTTCTGGCACATGGTCGACCTGCTCTGGATCGTCATGTTTCCCATCATCTATCTGGTGCACCCGTGACTCCGGATCGTCTCGACATCACCTGGATCACGTTGATCGGCCTAGCGCTCGCGACCATTCTGGTGCCGCCGCTGGTGTCGCGTCCCTTGTTCGCCAACGCCTTGCTGCTGACGTTTGCCGCTCTCAAGGGCCGCCGTATCGTGCTCGATTTCCTCGATCTTCGCTCAGCGCCGACACTTTGGCGCGGCCTCGTCAGCGCCTGGGTCTTCATCGTGGTGCTGTTTGCCTGGCTCGCATCAGCCGTCGTTGCCCTGATCTGACTGGCGGTTGCGCATCGTCGCGCTGCTTGCGCTTCGTCAAAGAGTACCCCCGGGCAATCGGCAATAAATCGCAGCATCGCATCTTTCTCAGGAATCAAACGGAAAGGATTGGCAATGGCTGAACGCCTGACCAAGTCGGCCGCTCGAAATGTCTTCTACGGCGGTTCGGCCTTCTTCTTCGCCATTTTCATAGGGCTGACGGCGCACAGCCATTACTACATGGCGACGACCTCGACCGACGCGAAGACGCTGACGTCGTCGGTCGCCCGCGGCAAGCATGTCTGGGAGAAGAACTCCTGCATCAACTGCCACACGCTGCTGGGCGAGGGCGCCTATTTCGCCCCAGAGGTCGGCAACGTCTGGGATCGCTGGGGCGGCAACGAGGATCCGGCCGCCGCGCGCGAGACGCTGAAGGCCTGGATGCAATCGCAGCCCTCGGGCGCGGAGGGCCGGCGGCAGATGCCGCAGTTCAACCTCACCGACCAGGAACTCAACGATCTCGCCGACTTCCTGCAATGGACCAGCACGATCAAGCGTCAGAGCTGGCCGCCGAACAAGGCCGGCTGAGCATGATCCGGAAAAGTGTGAAGTGGTTTTCCGAAGAGATCATGCTCAAGCAACAAGCAAGGCGCACAGCTTTCCTCTTTCAAGACAGGGAGAACCCGAGATGAAGTACCAAACCCAGAAAGTCGCGATGCTGTATTTCTACGGCGCGCTGACCCTGTTCCTAGCCCAGGTCGTGTTCGGCCTGCTCGCCGGGACCATCTACGTCCTACCCAATACGCTGTCGACGCTGCTGCCGTTCAACATCGTCAGGATGATCCATACCAACGCGCTGATCGTATGGTCGCTGATCGGCTTCATGGGCGCGACCTACTATCTGCTCCCGGAAGAGACCGAGAACGAGCTCTACAGCCCGCTGCTGGCGAAGATCCAGTTCTGGATGTTCTTTGGCGCAGCCGGCGTCGCCGTGGTCGGCTATCTCTTCCACTACCACGAGGGCCGAGAGTTTCTCGAACAGCCCTTCATCATCAAGGTCGGCATCGTCGTCGTCTGCCTGATGTTCCTGTTCAACGTCACGATGACGGCGCTGAAGGGCCGCAAGACCACGGTCACCAACATCCTGTTGTTCGGCCTGTGGGGCGTTGCGATCTTCTTCCTGTTCGCCTTTTACAACCCGGCGAACCTTGCCGTCGACAAGATGTACTGGTGGTACGTCGTCCATCTCTGGGTCGAGGGCGTGTGGGAGCTGATCATGGCCTCCGTGCTCGCCTATCTCATGATCAAGCTCAACGGCATCGATCGTGAGGTCGTCGAGAAGTGGCTCTACGTCATCATCGGCCTTGCCCTGTTCTCGGGCATCCTCGGCACCGGCCACCATTTCTACTGGATCGGCGCGCCCGGCTACTGGCAGTGGATCGGCTCGCTGTTCTCCACGCTCGAGGTTGCGCCGTTCTTCACCATGGTGATCTTCACCGTGCAGATGACCTGGAAGGCCGGCCGCAAACATCCGAATCGCGCTGCGCTGTTGTGGTCGGTTGGCTGCTCGGTGATGGCGTTCCTTGGTGCCGGCGTGTGGGGCTTCCTGCACACGCTGTCCTCGGTGAACTACTATACCCACGGCACGCAGGTCACCGCCGCGCACGGCCATCTCGCCTTCTTCGGCGCCTATGTGATGCTGAACCTGTCGGTGATGGCCTATGCGATCCCGCAGATCAAGGGACGCGCGCCCTATAACCAATGGCTCTCCATGACGAGCTTCTGGATCATGTGCACGGCCATGATGACCATGACTTTCGCGCTGACCTTCGCCGGCGTGGTCCAGGTTCACCTGCAGCGCGTGCTCGGCCAGGGTTACATGGACGTCCAGGACCAGCTCGCGATGTTCTACTGGGTCCGGCTCGGCTCCGGCGTGTTCGTCGCGATCTCCGCGCTGATGTTCGTCTGGGCCGTGCTGGTGCCGGGCCGCGAGAGGCAGGCGACCATTCCTGCGGCGCTGCAGCCGGCCGAGTAAACGAGAGAAAGGGCGGCCGCGGTTCGCCGCGGCCGCCCGCTTCCTGGAAAATCCGGAGAGACATCATGAAAGCTGCCCTTCACACGGTAACTTCGGCCCCCGAGCTGCCGGCCTATGTTCCATCCGGAAACGAATGCGAGCTTTTCGAGCATGCCTGGCGGCGTCGTCTGCCGGTTTTGCTCAAGGGGCCGACCGGCTGCGGCAAGACGCGCTTCGTCGCGCATATGGCGGCGCGGCTGGGCCTGCCGCTTCATACAGTCGCCTGTCATGACGACCTCACTGCCGCCGATCTCACCGGCCGCTATTTGCTCAGGGGCGGCGACACCGTGTGGACCGATGGTCCCCTGACGCGCGCGGTGCGCGAGGGCGGCATCTGCTATCTCGACGAGGTCGTGGAGGCGCGCAAGGACGTCACCGTGGTGCTGCATCCTCTGACCGACGACCGCCGTATCCTGCCGCTGGAGCGGACCGGCGAGGAGCTGGTGGCGCCGAACAGCTTCATGCTCGTGGTCTCTTACAATCCCGGCTACCAGACGCTGCTGAAGGCGCTGAAGCCATCGACGCGCCAGCGCTTCATCGCCATCGAATTCGGCTTCCTGCCGCCCGAGCAGGAGATCGCCGTCGTGTCCGCCGAAAGCGGACTGTCGCCGGAGCGCGTGCGGCCGCTGGTGGGGCTGGCTGGTCGGCTGCGCGCGCTGAAGGGCCACGACCTGGAGGAGGGCGTCTCGACCCGGCTCGTGGTCTATTGCGCGACCCTGATTGCCGCGGGCACGCCGATCGCCGATGCCGTGCTGGCCGGCATGATCGAGCCGCTCACCGACGATTCCGACGTGAAGGCGGCGCTGCTGGACGTCTCACGCGCCGTCATCGGGTAAGGCCGCGCCCATGCTCGACTTCCTCGAACTGGAGGAGACGGTCGGCCGCGCCTGGCACAGGATGGTCGGCGGCACCGCGAGCTATCCGCTTCATGATGATCACGCCGTTGCACTGACCGAGGTGCGAGGCCGGCTCGCGGTGATGTTCCGCGCGCTTGGCGGCGAGACCGGGGTGCAGATTGCAAGCGCGGGCGCGCGAAAATCAGGGCACCGTCTCGGCTGGCGGCAGCGCATCGGCCTCGGTGACGAGCGCCTCGAGCAGCCGGGCCGTGACGCGGCGACCATCTTCCTGCCCGATCGGATCTCGATCTTTCCCGACCGCGCCTTGAACGCGGCGCTCTATCGCTGGCTTGCGGCATGGTTCGCAGCTGCACCGATCGAGACGATCACGGAAGCCGATCCGCTGCGGCGGGATCTTCTGGTGTTGCGCCGGGCAAGTGAGACGGCGGTCTGGGTGCTCACGCAATTCCCCGGGCTCGTCGCCGATTACACCCAACTCGCGGCAGCAACCGCCAAGGCCCGGCCTCGTCGCCCCCTGCCGCGCATCGAGCAGGAAGTTGAGCAGATCGTCTTGGCCTTGCTCGGCGCCGGCAAGGCGCCTGCGGGTAGTCTGTGGCCGGCGATGATGGGGACGGGCCTGCTGCCGGACAAGGCGCCGCCGGGCTATCATTCGATCCTGCCGTGCCCGCTCTGGGGTGATTGCTGGACGCGCGAGCTCTCGCCCGCGCATGCAGGCGAGGACGAATGTGCCCCGGGCGCCGAGCCCGAGGCCCAGGACAATCGCAAGCGCTTTGCCGTCCGCGAGCGCGAGGACAATGCTAACCGCCGCGATCCCTTCGTGCTCAACCGCTTCGAGAAGATCCTCGCGATGGCCGAGATGGTCAATGTCGACCGTCCGGCCGACGACAGTGAAGACGAGGATGCGCAGAAGGCGGCCGACGATCTCGAGGAGATCACGCTCAGCCGCCGCACCGGCAAGCCGGCGAGCCGGTTCAAGTTCGATCTCGACCTGCCGCCGGAGGCCCTCGATGCGTCGCGGCTGAGTGCGGACCTTACCTATCCCGAATGGGATTACCGCAGCGGATCCTATCTGCCCGATCATTGCCGCGTGCTGGCGGGTGCGGCCTCCGAGCAGGGTGAGAGCTGGACGCCTGACGACGCCATGCGCCGGCACATCCGCCAGGTGCGCCGCCGCTTCGAGGTGTTGCGGCCGCGTCACGAATTGATGCGCGCCCAGCTCGACGGACACGATCTCGACCTCGACGCGCTGGTGCGCGCGCGCTGCGACCTCCGCGCCGGCAGCAGCAGCGGTCTCGATCGCATCCATGTCGCGATGCGCCCGCAAGGGCACGATCTCGCCGTCACGCTACTCGTCGACGTCTCGCTGTCCACGGACGCCTGGGTCGACGGCTACCGCGTGCTCGACGTCGAGAAGGAGGCGCTGCTGGCGCTCGCCCATGGGATTTCGGCCTGCGGCGATCACCACAGCATCCTCACCTTCACTTCACGTCGGCGGTCCTGGGTGAGGCTCGAGACGGTCAAGGCCTTTGGTGAGCCGATGAGCGGGACGGTCGAGCGCCGCATCGGCGCGCTGAAGCCGGGCTATTACACGCGGATCGGCGCGGCGGTGCGCCACGCCGCAGCCGAGCTCGCCCGCCAGCCGCAGCGCAAGAAGCTGCTGCTCGTCCTCACCGACGGCAAGCCGAACGACGTCGACCATTACGAGGGCCGCTTCGCGCTCGAAGACACCCGCAAGTCGGTGCGAGAGGCGCGCCGGCTCGGCATCGCCGCCTTCGGCGTCACGGTGGACGCAACCGCGCAATCCTATTTCCCGACCCTGTTCGGGCGCGGCGGCTATGCCATCGTCGGCAACATCAAGCGGCTGCCCGCGGCGCTGCCGGCGATCTACCGGCAGGTCGTGCACTAACGGGGGAAGCCCGCGGAGACGCTTCCCCTTCGAACTATTGCTCATCAGCTGGGTATATGATCGAATGGCCGGATGGACGACTTCCGGTCAAAACCCGACCTGATCATCTTCGACTGCGACGGCGTACTCGTCGACAGCGAGCTTTTGAGCTGCCAGTGTCTGTCCGAGGTGCTGGCCGAATTCGGCATTGCGCTCACCCAGACGCAGGCGCTCGAGCTTTTTCTCGGGCGCAGCACCAAGGCGATCGAGCAGCATTATCGTGATCTCGGGCAGATCGTGCCGGATGGCTTTCTGCCGCGCCTGAAGTCGCATGTGCTGGCGACGTTCGCGGGCTCACTCCGGCCGATCCCCGGCGTTGCCGCCATCATGTCCGACCTGCGAATGCCGTTTTGCGTGGCGTCGTCGAGCGACATCGACCGCGTCTCGCTCTCTCTCGACGTCACGGACTTGCGGGCGCATTTCGGCGAGCGGATCTATACCGCGCAAATGGTCAGGAACGGCAAGCCGGCGCCCGATCTGTTTCTCCTTGCGGCCGAGAAGATGGGCGCGCAACCTGCGCGTACCCTGGTGATCGAGGACAGCGTCAGCGGCGTGCAGGCGGGCAAGGCGGCCGGCATGACGGTCTGGGGATTTGTCGGCGGCAACCATTATCGCGGTCGCGACGGCCGGGCTATATTGTCCGAGGCGGGGGCCGACCGGGTCTTTGCGCGCATGAGCGATTTCTGGGAGGCGTGAGGCCCGCATGGCCGCCGAGAACGACAAATCCCGACTCGACGACGCCGCGCGCGCCGGCTGGCTGTATTTCATCGCCGGTCACACCCAGGACGAGATCGCAAGGATGCTCCAGGTCTCGCGTGCCTCGGCGCAACGGCTGGTCTCGTTGTGCCTTGCCGAGCGTCTCATCACCTTCCGGCTCGAACACCCCATCGCCGCCTGCATGGAGCTTGCGGCGCGCTTGAAGGAGCGTTTCGATCTCGCTCACTGCGAGGTGGTGCCGGCAGATCCGGCGGCGCCGCAGGCTACTTCCGGCGTCGCCGAACGCTGCGCCAATCTGCTCGATGCGACGCTGCGTTCGGAGACGCCCGTGATCGTCGCGCTCGGCACCGGCCGGGCGGTGCGCGCCGCAGTCGAGCGCGTCACGCCGATCGACCGGCCCAATCACCAGATCGTCTCACTGGTCGGCAACATCTCCGCCGATGGTTCGGCGAGCTTCTATGACACCGTCGGCCGGCTCGCCGACCGCACCGGTGCGCGGCACTATCCGATGCCGCTGCCGTTCCTGATGTCGTCCGAGGACGAGCGCAACAAAATGGTCCGCATTGAGCCGATCGCCAAGGTGAAGGCGGTCGCGGCCAAGGCGGACTTGCGCCTCGTCGGCATCGGCCAGATGGACCAGAAGGCGCAGGTGCATGTCGACGGTTTCGTCACCCGTGACGAATTGTTCGAGATGATGCGGCTGGGTGCCATCGGCGAGATCACCGGCTGGGCCTATGATTCCAAGGGCCGCCTGCTCAAGGCCGGCACCAACAAGCGCCTCACCAGCATCCCGCCCGAAGTGCCGGCGAAGGCCACCACCATCGCCGCCGCGGTCGGTGCCGCCAAGGTGCCGGCGATCGCGGCAGCGCTGAACGGCGGCCTAATCAACGGGCTGATTACCGACGAAACGACCGCGCAGGCGATTTTGGAGCGGTAGGGCGAACTGGCGCGGCTGCGGGACTTGGCTCCCTCTCCCGCTTGCGGGAGAGGGGTGGGGAGAGGGTCTTTCCGCTGGGAAGACTCCCCAAGAGGTGAAAGCCCTCACCCGTATCGCATCTTCGATGCGATCCGACCTCTCCCGCAAGCGGGAAAGGTGGAGCAAGCCGCGCCATCCTCTTCCATTCGCTCGCAACTCCTTCCGCACCGCAGCACTCATAAGTTGCGCAAACGGCTCTGCGCCTGCTTGACAATCCTCCTCCCTTGCGTTGAACATACGCCCAACGCGTGGGCATATGCTCAAAACGCGAGTTTGAGGGAGGTCACCGTGAAACATGTCTTGGGCGCCGTCTGTGGCGCGTCTGTTCTGTTGCTGGCCGTCCCCGCGATGGCCGAAACGACCCTGACGATCGCCACCGTCAACAATGGCGACATGATCCGCATGCAGGGGCTGACGGCTGAATTCACCAAGAAGTACCCCGATATCACCGTGAAATGGGTGACGTTGGAGGAGAACGTGCTGCGCCAGCGCGTCACCACCGACATCGCCACCAAGGGCGGTCAGTTCGACGTCCTCACCATCGGCACCTATGAGGTGCCGATCTGGGCCAAGAAGGGCTGGCTGGTGCCGCTCGCCAATCTCGGCGGCGATTACGACGTCGCCGACCTCCTGCCCAAGATCAAGGATGCGGTTTCCGTCGACGGCAAGCTCTATGCCGCGCCGTTCTACGGCGAAAGCTCGATGGTGATGTATCGCACCGATCTGTTCGAGAAGGCCGGCCTGAAGATGCCGGAAAAGCCGACCTGGGATTTCGTGATCGACGCCGCCAAGAAGCTGACCGACAAGAGCGCCGGCACCTACGGCATCTGCCTGCGCGGCAAGGCCGGCTGGGGCGAGAACATGGCGTTCCTCTCGGCCATGGCCAATTCCTACGGTGCGCGCTGGTTCGATGAGAAGTGGGAACCGCAGTTCAACACGCCGGAATGGAAGACGACGCTCACGACCTATGTCAATCTGATGAAGGAAGCCGGCCCTCCCGGCGCGAGCTCCAACGGCTTCAACGAGAACCTGGCGCTGTTCAACGCCGGCAAATGCGCGATGTGGATCGACGCCACGGTGGCGGCGTCCTTCGTCACCAATCCGAAGGATTCCAAGGTCGCCGACAAGGTCGGTTTCGCGCTCGCGCCCAACACCGGGCTCGGCAAGAACGCCAACTGGCTGTGGGCCTGGAATCTTGCGATCCCCGCCGGCTCCAAGAAGATGGAAGCCGCCGAGAAGTTCATCGCCTGGGCGACGAGCAAGGACTATACCAAGCTCGTGGCATCGAAGGAGGGCTGGGCCAACGTGCCGCCGGGCACGCGCACCTCGCTTTACAAGAACGATGAATATCTGAAGGTCGCCCCGTTCGCCAAGCTGACGCTAGCCTCGATCGATGCGGCCGATCCGAACAAGCCGACGGTGAAGCCGGTGCCTTATGTCGGCGTGCAATACGCTGCGATCCCCGAATTCCAGGGCATCGGCACCCAGGTCGGCCAGCAATTCTCCGCCGCGCTTGCGGGCTCGATGACCGTCGACGCCGCGCTCACCGCGGCGCAATCGGCAACCGAGCGCGAGATGAAGCGCGCCGGCTACATCAAGTGAACCCGAGCTCTTCCTCCTGAGCTCAGACTAGCGGCCATCCAGCGTCATGGATGGCCGCCTTCTTCACGCCAGCGGAGAAGCGTTGATGGCAACCCGGCAGACGCAGACCCTTGCGCGCTCGCTCCTGACGCCGGCCGTCGGGCTGCTGTTCATCTGGATGATCGTCCCGCTGGCGCTGACGATCTATTTCTCGACGCTGCATTACAGCCTGCTCGATCCGGGCTCGGAATCATTCATCGGGCTGGAGAACTTCCGCTACTTCCTCACCGATCCCGCCTTCCTGGCTTCGCTCCAGAACACGCTGGTGCTGGTCGGCTCGGTACTGGCGCTGACGATCCTGCTCGGGATTCCGCTGGCGCTGCTGATGGACCAGCCGGTGATCGGACGCAATTTCGTCCGGCTGATGGTGATCGCGCCGTTCTTCGTGATGCCGACGGTGAGCGCGCTGGTCTGGAAGAATTTGCTGATGCATCCGGTGTCCGGCCTGTTCGCCTGGCTCGCCTCGCTGTTCCATCTGACGCCGATCGACTGGTTCAACGACGTGCCGCTGTTTGCCGTCATCCTGATCGTGACGTGGCAATGGCTGCCCTTCGCGACGCTGATCCTGCTGACCGCGCTGCAATCGCTCGACGAGGAGCAGAAGGAAGCCGCCGAGATGGACGGCGCCAGCGCCGTCTCGACCTTCATCTACATCACGCTGCCGCACTTGGCGCGGCCCATCACCGTGGTGATCCTGATCGAGACGATCTTCCTGCTCACGGTCTTTGCGGAAATTTATGTCACCACGGGCGGTGGCCCGGGACTATCGACCACCAACATCGCCTTCCTGATCTATGCGCAGGCGCTGATCCAGTTCGACGTCGGCAGCGCCTCCGCGGGCGGCCTCGTTGCTGTCGTGATCGCCAATGTCGTCGCCTTCTTCCTCGTCCGCATCGTCGGCCGCAATCTGGAGGCTTGAAGCATGGCTCGGATGGCGACGACGCGGCGGGTGGTGATATCGACAATCGGGGCGTGGTTCTTCGGCTTCCTGATCTTCTTCCCGATCCTCTGGATGGTGCTGGCGAGCTTCAAGACCGAGCTAGAGGCCTTCGCCATCCCGCCATCCTTCCTGTTCTTCCACTGGACCACCGAAAACTATGCGACCGTGCAGGAGCGCAGCGACTATTTCCACCACGCCATGAACTCGGTCATCATCGCAGGCGGCTCGACGCTGATTGCCCTTCTGATCGCGATCCCCGCCGCCTGGTCGATGGCGTTCTCGCCGACCAAGCGCACCAAGGACATCCTGCTCTGGATGCTCTCGACCAAGATGATGCCGCCGGTCGGCGTGCTGGTGCCGATCTACCTGATCTACAAGACCTTCGGCCTGCTCGATTCCCGCATTGGCCTCGTCTTCATCCTGTGTCTCGGAAACTTGCCGATCGTGATCTGGATGCTGTTCACCTATTTCAAGGAGATCCCGCGCGACATCCTTGAAGCCGCGCGCATGGACGGCGCCACCATCGGCCGCGAACTCGTCTATGTCTTGACGCCGATGGCGATCCCGGGCCTGGCCTCGACCATGCTGCTCAATTTGATCCTGGCCTGGAACGAGGCGTTCTGGACGCTCAATCTGTCGACGTCGAACGCTGCGCCGCTCACCACGTTCATCGCCTCCTATTCGAGCCCGGAAGGGCTGTTCTGGGCAAAGCTGTCGGCGGCCTCGACGCTGGCGATCGCGCCCATTCTCGTCCTCGGTTGGTTCAGCCAGAAGCAGCTCGTGCGCGGGCTCACCTTCGGCGCGGTGAAGTAGAAGGGCTGCCGGATCATGGGTCAGATCACACTTCAGGGCGTGCAGAAATCCTTCGGCCCGGTGCACATCATCAAGGGCGCCGACCTCGACATCGCCGACGGCTCCTTCGTGGTGTTCGTGGGCCCCTCCGGCTGCGGCAAGACCACGCTCTTGCGGCTTATCGCAGGGCTCGAAGACGTCTCTGGCGGCAAGATCCTGATCGACGGCAAGAACGTCGTCGATACGCCGCCGGCCAAGCGCGGTCTCTCGATGGTGTTCCAGTCCTACGCGCTCTATCCGCATATGAGCGTGCGCGGCAATATCGGCTTCGGCCTGAAGATGGCGGGCCTCGCCAAGGAGGAGATCAACCGCAAGGTCGAGGCGGCCGCCGCGACGCTGAACCTCACGCCCTATCTCGACCGCAAGCCGCGCGAGCTTTCCGGCGGCCAGCGCCAGCGCGTCGCGATCGGCCGCGCCATCGTGCGCGAGCCCAAGGCCTTCCTGTTCGACGAGCCGCTCTCCAACCTCGATGCGGCGCTGCGCGTGCAGATGCGCATCGAGGTGACGCGGCTGCAGAAGCAGCTCGGCACCACCGCGATCTACGTCACCCACGACCAAGTCGAAGCCATGACCATGGCCGACAAGATCGTCGTCCTCAACGGCGGCAAGATCGAGCAATATGGCTCGCCGCTGGAGCTCTACGAGCGGCCGGCCAATCTCTTCGTCGCCGGTTTCATAGGTTCGCCCAAGATGAATTTCGTCACCGGCGAGCTCGCGTTGCAACGTGGTGCGGCCACCATCGGCGTCCGGCCGGAGCACCTCAAGATTGACCGCGATGGCACCGGAGGCTGGCAGGGGACCATCGCGGTGGCCGAGCATCTTGGCAGCGACACCTTCCTTTACGTCGATGCCGGTCCGCTCGGCATGCTGACCGCACGCTACATCGGCGAACTGAGCCTGCATGCCGGCGACCGCGTGTCGCTGGTGCCGGACCCCGCGCGCATCCATCGCTTCGACGACGGCGGTAACGCGCTTCGGAACTAACAAGAAACGGGAAGACCACCATGTACCTGGAAAAATTCAAGCTGAACGGCAAGACCGCGTTCATCACTGGCGGCGGGCAGGGCATCGGCCTTGGCTGCGCGGAAGCGCTGGCCGAAGCCGGCGCCAGGGTCATCATCGGCGACCGCGACAGCAAGGTCGCCGACAGCGCCAGGGCCAGCCTGAAGGCGAAGGGCTTTGACGTGGAGACCGCGATCATGGACGTGACCGACACCAAGCGCGTGGCGGAGGTCGCGAACGACCTCGTCGCCCGCTACGGCAAGGTCGACATCCTCGTCAACAATGCCGGCATCGCCCGCAGCGAAACCCCGGCGGAGACCGTTACCGACGAGCACTGGCTCAACGTCATCGACGTCAATCTCAACGGCACCTTCTGGTGCTGCCGCGAATTCGGCAAGCACATGCTCAAGGCCGGGAGCGGCGCCATCGTCAATGTCGGCTCGATGTCCGGCTTCATCGTCAACAAGCCGCAGGAGCAGTGCTTCTACAATGCCTCCAAGGCGGGGGTGCATCATTTGACCAAATCGCTGGCCGCCGAATGGGGCGCGCGGGGCATCCGCGTCAATGCGGTGGCGCCGACCTATATCGAGACCCCGCTGAACGCCTTCGTGAAGAGCAACGCCGAGATGTATGACGCCTGGATCGGCGGAACCCCGATGGCACGGATGGGGCAGGTCGAGGAGATCGCCTCGGTCGTGTTGTTCCTGAGCTCCGAAGCGGCGAGCCTGATGACCGGCAGCATCGTGCTGGTGGATGGCGGCTATACTTGCTGGTAGGTTCACCGTCAAAGCTGACGGAAAGCGACCGGGAGCGACAATGCCGCGAGCGTATATCGGCGTCGACGTGGGGACCACCAGCACGCGGGCCGGAGTGTTTGACGAGGCCGGCACGCTTTTAGCCACCGCCCGGCATCCGATCCGCATCTGGCACGAGGCCGGAGATATCGTCGAGCAGTCGTCCCAGGACATCTGGGAGGCCTGCGCGACATCGGTGCGGGCCGCGATGGCGGAAGCCGCCATCGCGGCCGACAGTGTCGGCGGCATCGGCTTTGACGCGACCTGTTCGCTGGTTGTCCTCGACAGGCAGGGCGAGCCGCTCACGGTCAGCGCATCCGGCGACAAGCAACGCAATGTCATCGTCTGGATGGATCATCGCGCCACGGCCGAGGCGCGGCTGATCAACGAGACCGAGGACGCCGTGCTGCGCTATGTCGGCGGCTCGATCTCGCCCGAGATGGAGATGCCGAAGCTATTATGGCTGAAGCGGCACCTGCGCGCGAGCTTCGACGCCGCCGGACACTTCTTCGACCTCGCGGATTATCTGACCTGGCGCGCGACGGGATCGCTCCAGCGCTCGACCTGCACCGTCACCTGCAAATGGAACTATCTCGCCCATGACGGCGGCGGCTGGAGCGCGCAATTCTTCAAGCGCATCGGCCTGTCCGACTTCGTCAACGAGAAATACGCCCGCATCGGCACCGAGATCGTCGCCCCCGGCACGCGGCTGGGCGCGGGGCTCACCGGCACAGCCGCTGCCGAGCTCGGCTTGTCGCCGGGCATACCGGTCGGCGCCTCGCTGATCGATGCGCATGCCGGTGGCATCGGCGCGATCGGCGGCCGCGACGGATCGGGCGGGGCGAGCGATGTCAGCGACCGGCTTGCCTACATCATGGGAACGTCGGCCTGCATCATGGCGACGACGACCGAGCCCTGCTTCGTCCCCGGCGTGTGGGGGCCTTATTACTCCGGCATGGTTCCTGATTTCTGGCTCAACGAGGGCGGCCAGTCGGCCGCGGGCGCGGCGATCGACCATCTCCTCAGATCGCATCCGGGCCATACCGAGGCGAGCGCGGCGGCGCGCAGCGAGGGTCTCGACCTCATCGACTTCCTCGAGCGCCGTATCATCGCGCGCGCAGGCAGCGCGAGCCGCGCAGCGCTGCTCGCCCGCGACATCCATGTTCTTCCCGAGTTCATCGGCAACCGCTCGCCCTACGCCGACCCTGATACGCGCGCGGTGATCGCGGGCCTCGATCTCGACACCGACATCGCCGCGATGGAGCGGCTGTTCGTCGCCGGCCTGTGCGGACTCGCTTATGGGCTCGCCGAGGTGATCGAGGCATTTGCCGCGCATGGCGTTCGCTCCAGCATCATGATCATGGGGGGCGGTGCGAGCCGCAGCCCGTTGGTGCGGCAGATCATGGCGGATACGACGGGCCTCACCGTCGCGCTGCCGCAGACCAGGGAGCCGGTGCTGCTGGGGGCTGCGATGCTGGGGGCGGTGGCCGGCGGCGCCTATGCCTCGATCGGCGAGACCATGGCAAAAATGTCGGCGCTGGGACGGAAGAGCGAGCCGACCGCGCCCGACATGGCCGCGTTTCACGCCCGCAAGCGCGAGGTCTATAAGCTCCTGCGCGACGTCGATCGCGGCAGCCGCGCGGCGATGGCCGACATCGCGAGAGGTTGAAGGACATGCTGATTGCCTGCGGCGATGCGCTGATCGATTTCGTGCCGACGGGAAATGCGCAAGGACGCGAGGCGGTGATGCCGGCGGTCGGCGGCTCCTGTCTCAACGTCGCCATCGGCATGGCCCGGCTGGGCGCACCTACTGGATTCGTCGGCGGCATCTCGACCGATTTGTTCGGGCGGATGATTGCAGATCATGCGGCGGCCTCCAACGTCGACCTCAATCTCGCCACCCGCAGTGATCACCAGACCACGCTCGCTTTCGTCCGCATCGTCGCGGGCGAATCGCATTATGCCTTCTACGACGCCGGAACCGCGACGCGGAACTGGACCTACCGGCGCGGGACGATTCCGTTCGCGCATGTGGACGCCGTTCATGTCGGCTCGACCACACTCGTCAACGACCAGGGCGCGGCCGAGACGACAGCGCTGATCGCGGACGCGCGGGCGTCGTCGACGATCTCGTTCGATCCGAACTGTCGGCCCAATCTGGTCAAGGACAAGCCGGCTTACCTGGCGCGCATGGCCGAGTTCACTGGCTGCGCCGATCTCATCAAGATGTCCGACGTCGACTTCGCCTATCTCTTCGGCGACGAGCCTTACGAGCAGCGGGCGAAGGCGCTGCTCGGGCAGGGCACGCGCCTCGTCGTCATCACCCGCGGCAACAACGGCGCGATCGCATGGCACGCGGGGGCAGGGCAGATCGAGGTCGCCGCGCCCAAGGTCGAAGTCGCCGACACGATCGGCGCGGGCGACAGTTTTCAGGCGGCGCTGCTCTTTGCCCTGCACAAGCAGGGGCGCATTGCCCGGCAAGCATTGAAGGACATCAGCGCCGTCGAGCTCCGCCGGGCGCTGTCCTTTGCCGCCAATTGCGCCGGCCTGACCTGCACCCGCCCGGGCGCCGATCCGCCCTGGAGCCATGAGATCAATTGGAGCTGGTAGCCCGTTTTTCCCTTCTCCCCTTGTGGGAGAAGGTGGCGCGAAGCGCCGGATGAGGGGTATGCACCCACGAGCGCGAGAGCTTCGTTGGCCGCGCGAGACCCCTCACCCGTCTCGCCGCTTCGCGGCGATCCACCCTCTCCCACAAGGGGCCTGTTGCGTTATCGGTCTTGGAGGCTGAGGACATGAGGAGAGAGGGGCGCGGTCACGGCAATTGCCAGCGAGGTCTCTAGTGTTCGCCCT
>NZ_JACIHD010000043.1:0-16941 GCF_014198235.1 Bradyrhizobium sp. ERR14
GCGTATCTTCAACTGACGCGCCACCAATCATCATATCCCGAATCATGGTCGCCCATGGATTCAGAACCATCAACAAAATGCAACTGTAATGCTAGTGTGTTCGCTGCCTTCTTGCGACCGGCTGTTGGCGCTCGATGCGATCCTGCGTGCTGAGGGCAGCCTCGCATGGACAAGTCGGCTCCTAGGCTGCTTTGACGTCAATCTTCTTGGGCGGCTTCTGAGCTTCAGTGTTTTTCGGCAACGTCACCCGAAGGACGCCGTTCTTAACAGAGGCCTCAATTCTACTGGCCTCCACACATTCCGGTAAGCCGAAGTAGCGCGTAAAGGAGCCGTAACTGCGCTCGGAGACGTAGTAGTCCTTGTGCTTCTCTTCCTTGTGTTCTTTTTTCTCACCTTTAATGGTCAGTCCGCCATTGACGACTTGAACCTCTATGTCCTTTTCATCGAGTCCAGGCAGCTCGGCTGTAATCTCGTAAGCCTTGTCGCTTTCACTAAGATCCACTGCCGGGCTTGCGGCCACCTTGGCAGCGGACCTTTCAAGACTAGCGTGCGGACGGGACGAGCGGCGCCAGAACTCGCCGCCAAAGAAGTCTTCGAACAAGCGATCCACATCGTGGCGCAATGCCTCAAGTGGGCGCCATGCTTCAGGAAGGAACGCGGGTTCACTAGCCTCCCTAGTGACGGATAGTCTAGTTTCATTCGCCATGATCTTTCTCCATGTTTGAGATCATTCTGAGAGACGCAATCCTCTGCTGCGCTAAGCGACCGAGTCGTTACAGACCGCAAAAGCAACGGATGTGCCAACTCGCCTGCTGATTGAGCTGCTCATATTGTGGGACCATGTTTCAGCCGATGGCCACGCAGCCTCGATGTCGGCATGCGGTTGTGCCGTGAAGAGCGGAGCGCGGTTGAACCGGTCCAAAGTCGGTAGCGCGGTCCGCGGGATAAGGTTTTCTCGAAGCCGGTGCGCTCCGATCGACGCTGCATCGTCCCACACTGCCAACTCTATTCTCGCTTTGTCTCGGCTACACGGCTCGCGAGGTCCTGCAAGGGGGATCAGGGAATGTAAAGACGTCGGCTGTCTAACAAAGATCACCCGCAGCGTCCGATCTCTGACAGCCTTGGTTTCTATCGGACAAAGATGTGCAGCAGAACAAAACGAGCTTCGCCGTCTTTGTCTCTCCATTACGCTCGATGCTTGGCATCGGCTTTGCATAGAGAGACTGGGAACCTGGTGGAAAGTCACCCTGCTCGCACAACGTATTCTTGAGGTTACGCTTTCTTGGTCACTCTTTGACCTCGCTTGCGAGCAGTTCGCCAGATGAAAGACGCCATCGATAGGCAATCCGGCACCACAGCGTGAATTAGCATTACGGGGCGGCATCTACTCTAGAACAGAGGAGGTCAGGCCATGTCTGACTCGTTCCAGCGCTCCAACCTGGCCCAGTCAATGAAAGCGCAACGTGCAGAACTCGAGCACGCGCTCACCCACAGCCCATTCAGAGCCCACGCCGATCGCATGATAGAGGCAGGTGCCAGGACCATCAACGTTCTGCAAATCGGGTGGACACTGCGGGTCAAGCGCAGCTGCGAAAGGGTCTTTATGCTCCTGCCCGAGCTCTTGGCAAGCGGCGAACGTCTGGCCAAAGATCTGCGGAATCTGCGTGAGAATGGACAGATTGGCGTTTCCTGGCGCGAATACATCCGCGATGCCAGCCAGCGCACCATATTGCTAATGGATCTTCTCCGAGAAAGCGGCGACATCTTCCTTGAACATGAGGCGGCAGGCTGTCCACCCGGTCTATTCTACAAGTACGAAACGATCATGGACGGGCGGGATCTTCCCATAAAGTCCAACTTTGTATTGCTACGCATCATCCCGCCCCAAGACGTTACGGCCGATTACTCCCGTCGTCGGCCCTTTGTTATCATCCCTCCGCGTGCGGGACACACTGCGGGTGTCGGCGCCCACGCACCAGATAGTCAGGTCGGCGTCGTATTGCGCCAAGGTCATCCCGTTTATCTGGTGGGCTTCCGCCGCGAGCCGGAGCAGGATCAACATCTTTCCTATGTTGCCTGCGCCGAAGCGGCGTTTGTTCGGGAAGTGGCGCGCCGGCATCCGCGCGCCCCTCTCCCGGCCGTTGTTGGCAACTGCCAAGCAGGCTGGGCGACCCTCGTCATGGCCGCAACAAACCCTGACTTGACAGGACCCATTGTCATCAATGGATCGCCAGTGACGGCTGTGTCGGGAAACATCGGCGATAATACTTTCCGCTACATTGCTGGCATATACGGCGGAGTCTGGATCCCAATGTTTCTGTGCGATCTCGGCAAGGGCATGTTTGATGGGGCCAATCTCATACACAATTTCGAATTGCTCAATCCCGAGCGACTGTTCCTAAAGTACGCTGAGCTTTTCCGCGACGTGGACACGGCACGCGGAAGCTTCCTTGCCAGCGAGAAGTGGTGGAGCAGTTTCTGCCTGCTGCACGAGAACGAGATCTGTTGGATTCTAGAAAACCTGTTCATCGGCAACCGGCTTGGCAAAAACAAGGCCTATTTGGGATCGGAGCGTCAGCACGTGGATCTCAAGCAGATTCGGGCACCAATCGTCGTGTTTGCCAGCCATGGGGACAACGTTACGCCGCCGCAGCAGGCCCTGAATTGGATCACAGATGTTTATGAGAACGAGGAGGAAATCCGCGTTCGCGGCCAACACATTATCTACATGGTGCATAATGACATCGGACACCTCGGCATCTTCGTCTCTTCAAAAGTTGTCAATAGAGAGTTCAGGCAAGTCGCAACCACTTTCGAAGCGATCGAAGCGTTGATGCCCGGGCTCTACGAAATGTGCGTCAAGGATATTCAAGAGCATGATGGGCGGAAAACTTTCAGTGTTGAACTGGTCGAACGCAGCTTCAAGGACATCCGGGCATTGAATGACAACTATCGTGACGAGTTTCCTTTCGACGCGGTTCACCGCACTTCTCAACTGCAGGCACAGATCTATCACACGATCGCCCGCCCCTTCGTAAGAGCGGCAGTCACAAGCTTCACGGCCGACGCCAGTCGAACTGTTCACCCGGAGCGCCTGTCGCGAGCGGTAATTTCTTCGCGAAATCTGATGCTGACTGGCTTGAAGTCGATGACCGAACAGGTTCGTCGGTCTCGAGCAAAGGCCAGAGTAGATAATCCATTCCTGCTTGCGGAAGCACTGTATGTGCAGCACATTGCAGAGGCCATTATCTTCTGGCGCGACCTGCGCGATATGATTTATGAGCTGCTGTTCCACAGCATGTGGAACACTCCTTTTCAGCGCTACTTTGGTAGTCCCTACGAGGTGATCCCGAGGCAAATGACGCCCGAAGAATTGCGGTCGCGCCCGGACGTTCAGTTTGCGCTTAAGATGATCGCGACCGGCGGCTTCATCGAGGCTCTCATCCGTATGATGGCGCTGCTTGTGAGCGATCGCGGCGGTATCCGTCGCGATCGTCTAGATCGCTGGTCAAGCGTCCTGACGCAGAACGAGCCATTCCGCTCCGTACCTTCTGACCGCCTGACTGCAATCACGCGCCAGCAGACCATTATCGCCACCTTGGAACGGGAGCAAGCAATCGAGACGCTGCCGTTGCTGCTGGATGAGTCCGAGGAGCGGCGGCGCGCCTACCTGGTCGCATGCTATATACCCGGTCCCATTGCGGAAATGTCGCCGAGCACGATCGACCTGCTATTGCGGTTTGCTCAGGTGCTTCAGCAACCGCCAATCACTGCCGATGTTACAGAAAATCCGTTGGCGGAAATGGAGGCTGAGTAAAGCGCCGATGCTTGGGACGAAAGGACGACCGTCGGCTTGAGGATGTCAGGCGTGGCAAATGAGGGCAATGTCTATGCGCCTCGTAGTTGGCCCATGATTTGAAGCCAGTTCGTCCTGCACATAGTACTCTGACGCCCCTCACCGGATCGACCAAACATGCTCGACGCGAGCCATATTGTGTGTTCCGTATCCTGAGCGCTGATCGTAACGGCGGCCCCGAAAGTTCAAGAATTGGATTGAGGAAAGAAGGGAGCGGATACCGATGCGGCCCCCCTTGCAAAGAACCAGCCGCCGCTAATCGAGTGGCGTCGCTCCGATATAGGTTGTTGGGCCACTTTTTTACCGCCGGGCTCCGCAAGAATGGAGGCTTCGTCTTGGACCACGATACCATCCGCGCCGAGTTGATGTACCTAGAGTCCCTTGGCTCCCGAGTCTCGGGCTCAAAGACCCACGACCAACTTGTCGAGCATGTCAAACAGCAGTGGGCGGGGTTCGGTATGCGGGTTCACGAGGACGTCTTGCATTTCGATCGCTGGAGCATGCCTGCCGAGAACCCGGACCGTCTGCGCCTTAAGATCGACGGGCGCGACGTAGAGATCTCTTCGGTCTTTCCCTACTCCGGGATCACCGGCCCGCTTGGGACCGAGAAGCAGTTGTACAGATTGCGTGGTCCAATACCGCGATGGACCAAAGCACGCGGCAGAATTGCGGTCATCGAGGTCCGCAATCGTGAGTTCCCGTTTAGTGCGGTGGTCAAGACTTGGGATCGGGCGCATGCATGGGGCAAGACTACTATGCCGCTGCTGCCTACGACAATCGCCGGCCTTGGTCTGACGCGTGCTCGACGAGCTGGCGTTGAGGCCGTGATCTTCGCCTGGCGCGGCATTAGCCCTTCTAACGCCAAAGGGCAGTATTTACCGTTCACGTTGCCCTACCAGGACATTCCAGGCGTCTTCGTGGCTGGAGACGAGGCCGGCTTCGTGCTGGACGCCGCCTCAAGGGGCAGGCGGGCGACGCTCGTCCTCGACGCCGTGATCGAGCGAGACAGCACTATGCGAACAATATGGGCAGCCGTGGAAGGTAACAGCGCCCCGTACGAAACTATCCTCGTGGTAAGCCACAGCGACGGTACAAATATTCTCGAGGAGAACGGCCACATCGGTTTGGTCGAACTCGCGCGCCAAGTGGTCGCTCAACCGTTGGCACGCACAGCCGTCTTCCTGTTAACCGCTGGACACCTCCGAATCCCGGCGGTCACCGATCATGGCCAAGCCACTTCGCGCTGGTTGCGGGACCACCCGCAGTGGTGGGCCGGTGGTCCGGGAAATCGCCACGCAGTGGCAGGTCTGGTGATCGAGCACCTCGGTGCTCGGGAATACCTTGATGATCCTCTCAAAAACAACTATGGCCCGACAGGCAACCCTGAACCCGAACTGCTCTACGCCTCCAACCCGCAGCTGACGGCGCTCATTGAATCAGAGTGGCGTACAACCGGGCAAGCGCCGCGAGTGTCGGCCCCAAACCCGCTCATTCAGTTCGGCGAAGGCCAATCGCTCTATCTAAAAGGCATCCCAAACATCGCGCTGGTAACCGTGCCGCAGTACCTATTAAGTACGGAACCGGGCGACTACGTTGACATCGCTCTCCTGGAGAGACAAATAAACAGCTTCGCGAGACTGCTGCAACGAGTCGACGCTATGTCCAGCAAGGAAATCGGCACCGTCAAGGTTGTCACACCACTGGCGAAGGCGGCTGCCGCGCTGCGCGCGATTGGTATTCTGGCTTGCAGCTCATCGCCCTGGCGGTAAACCGCTTGCCGTCGCTCTGACCCATATGAGGACCAGAGCATGTAGCGCGGGCCTTTAGCGTAGCCTAATCCAACATGCTGATGTCCCTTCATGATCTTCAGTCGTGACAATTCGACTAATTAACGTTGATCCCTCTGCGTCCCAACAGCGCCCTTTTCATGTCTATCTGCGATCAGAGCGCCGGTTGGCCCCGAAGTCCATCGTCCGCCATCTCCCAGTCATCCGCAGGTTCCTGCACGAGGTGTGCTCCGGCGGCGCTGCCGCCCTGTGCAAGATCAGCCAAGAGGACGTGATCGGCTACGTTGAGCGCCACGCCCGGATTGGAGCCCGGGAACACGCAAGGCGATGTGCTGGTCGTTGCCTGCCTTTCTCCGTTACCTCCACCATCGAGGGCTGAACTCGCGCTCGTTGGGGGACTGTGTTCCACCAGATGCGCCGATGAAGGCTCGCAACTCTACCGACCTATCTGCCTACCGCTCAGGTGCGGAAGGCTCTTGACTGCGACCGAAAGACGGTGATGGGACGGCGCGATTGCGCCATTCTGTTGCCCGTTGGCCAAGCTCCGGCCTGTGGGCCGACGAGCACGCTCGATGATATGGACTGGCGCTCCAGCGAGATACTCGTTCGCGCCAAGGGCCGCGATACTGCCAGACATTGGCGCGGCTATCGTTGCATATCTGCGCAATGGCCGCCCAAAGTCCTCGTGCCCACGGCTGTTCGTCCGCACACTCGCGCCACACGTCGGCTTTGTTTTTGGATGCGCGATACGCCAAGGCCACCCTCGATCGCGTTAAAATCGAAGGCGCGCCCAACGCTGCGCCCATATCTTCGTATCCGCCCGGTGAGGCCGTCACCGGACGCGTACATATCTTCCGACATAGTCTCAGTACAGAGCTTCTCCGATCTGCGGCGACCTTTCGGAGATCGGACAGTTGCTGGGGCAAGAGAGGCGACGGGCGACACCTCCGCTCTCGGAGTCGAAGTTGGCGACATGGCGCGCGAACCCGCGAACCCGCGCGCGTCGCTCAATCGCGGCGCCCAGGATGCATGCCGATCGGGCGGCGGCATTGCCCATTCCATTGCCAGCTTCTTGGTGATGATCCTGGCTTTGCGCTTCTCCAGAAGGCAATGAAGTCGGCGAGCCGACGGGTCTGGTGCTCACACTTGTATCCCAGCCCCTTGCGCATGCTCAGGTACTTATCGGGTGCGCAGTGCAGATCGGTCATTGCACGGCATGCTGCCCCGATGAAAGCGCGCCAAGCCCCATGTCTACAGCGACGCGAGATCGATGCGATGCTGTAACGGCCCATTAGTGGGCATGCCGAGAGCCCCGGGCTGAACTCAGGATTGGATGAACTCCTTAAGCTTATCGATCACTGTTTACCTGGAGTTGCGGTTTCCGAAAGGATATCAATGACCTCGAGCTTGGCGTCATACTCCTCGTATGTGCCAAGCATGGGTTCGCCAAGTGCAATATTGTGCACGGGATCGATAATCGAGGGTGAGTCGTAAGTTAGGGAGGTGGGTCCAGTAAACTGAACTTCTTCGCCAAGCTCGTCGCGTCGCAACGTTCGCGCGGTGCACCATTTGACGAGCTGCGTTACTGCGCCCTTCCCGCGCTCATTGATGGGGGGCAGATGCCGAACCGAGTAGAAATACGTCCGCGCAGAAAACATCTGTTGCGAACTCGAGCTCATGCGCTGGTCCGGTTGAGCGGTGAGAGTGAGCAGGCGCTTGCCAGCTGGACGCTCGAGCGCACCCTGAATTAGGCCACCTTCTCTAATCAGAGTAATGTGCGCCAGCTTTTTTGGAGCACCAAGAACCTCTCGTCCCGAGGCAAGCGCTGCATCATTCGTTGTCACGTAAATGTAAGGAATGTAAAAGCCGGTCTCACCGCCGGGATCACGAACTTGAATTCCTGAATAGCACTCCAAGTACGGCCCCACAGTGCTTGAGGGATAGCTCGCGACCCCCACAATGGCGATTGCAGGGTTTGCTACGGGTACTAATCCCTTCGGTAATAGCGAGGACACCTCGTGCCCCACGCTGAATACAAGGTTTATGGCTTGGCAGCCGAGAAACGCGCTGCCACGGTCTTTGCTCCCACGGTAGAGAGGCGCATCAAACGGAATACCTTTGACGTCGGGCATCGCATTCCTCCTCTCTCTTGGAGTGTTTGGACGCAACTGTAGATTGAGCTAACTCATCTCACCAAGAGTATTCGGTTGTTGAAGCCTCCTGAAGAGACTGTGATGTGCAACTTCCAATGCGGCTCGGTGATCCGTCGGCTCATAGATCCGGTGATCGCGATCGTCTTACCGACGACGCATCCAGTTCTGCGCGTTGCACCTCAATTCTGTGCTGCAGAATGAGCCTGACGATTGTGCGTTCATTCCGGCGAAGCGTGCTCACCGACGATGACGCTAACTCGACAGGCCTCTGTATCTGTCGTCTGCAACGTCGATGCCAAGCACCTCATCGGGCGTTATAGGACTCGCTCGGCTGAAGATGTCGAATTGGAGTACGAGGAGGCCGCCGACAACCTCCGCCTCTTCTTCTGTTGCCTTCCCGCTTGTTTGATTGGCGACGCGGAATGTCGAAAGCCCGACATGATCAAGCGGGACATAAACAGATGAGGAGCTCGCATGGCTCAAAGTTGTGGGTGGCTCGACTAAGCCTTCATAAGTCGAAACGCTTTCGCTGTGCATGGCCCGAAACGCATGCTAGCGGATACCCAGGTCGCGTAAGAAGATCGGAACAGCTGTAGCAACTCTGCAAGAGTTGCTGGAGTTTGCATTCGTATCAGATTCTCGGCGCGTCGATTGCACAGGGTGGATACTCCAATTCTCAAGGCTCGGAGAACCTCATGCGTTCTGCGCCCCACTCCCGCGGCCAGCCACCAAGAGCTCAGTACGTGCACCTGTGCGGAACCGGCATTGCGTCGCCTGCAGTCCACGCCCATCTTGCGGAGGAAGCTCGGTCGTGAATTGTCGGGCTCAACAAGGTGGCCCAATGTCGCGATGCCAATTCAACACTCCGACGGTAACGCCTGAGCGGCGGACGCGTGTCCATGACGTGAAATCGTTATCGAGTTGGTTTTCACGCCTAGTTGCACGGGGACTACGCACAACCATTGGGCATCGCAGCGGGACACAGCAGATCGACCAGGGGCCAATTGAGAGCATAGTGGATGTCACAAAGACCTTGCACCACCACACTGTCGAGGAAGCAAAATCATGGGACGTGTCAGCGAAAAAGTCATTCTGGTGACCGGCGGGGCTCGAGGGATGGGGGCCGCTCATGCGCGCCTGCTGGTAGCGGAGGGAGCTAAAGTCGTGATCACCGATATTCTTCGTAAAGAAGGCGAGGCTTTCGCGGCCGGCCTTGGCACATCCGCGATCTATCTGCGTCAAGACGTCGCTCAGCCAGAGGAATGGTGCCAAGCGATCGCGGCTGCGGAGAGCAAGTTTGGCGCGCTGCATGGCCTCGTCAACAATGCCGGCATAGCCAGTATTGCTCCTATCGAGCAGTTTCCGCTTGAGCAGTGGACGAAGACCCTTGCTGTCAATCTCACCGGTGTATTTTTGGGAATGCAGACTGCCCTGCCGGCCATGCGCCGCGCGGGCGGAGGCTCGATCGTCAACATCTCGTCGGTCGAGGGGCTGAGGGGTAGTGCAGGGCTTCACGCCTACGTTGCTTCCAAGTTCGGCGTGCGGGGCATTACCAAGTCCGCTGCTTTGGAGGCCGCTGCGTCTGGGGTTCGAATAAACTCAGTTCATCCGGGGTTAATCAACACTTGGATGACAAAGGACTTAGATTCTTCCAGTTTTCCCATTCCGCTTGGGCGGGCAGCCGAGCCGCCGGAAGTGTCACAGGCTGTGTTGTTCCTGCTCAGTGACGAGTCCTCTTATCTTACGGGCTCCGAAATCGTCGTCGATGGCGGTCTGACGATCGGCGTCCCGTACAAGTGTCAGGCGCCCGAAAGCATCTTCTGACTAGCAGCGGACCAATTGTCACATAAAACAAGATCTGACGTTGCGATGTATTACAGCAATGGGAACTACGAAGCCTTTGCTCGCCCCCGCAAGCCCGCTGGTGTGGACAGCAAGACGGCGTGGTTCGTTGGTTCAGGCTTGGCGGCGCTCTCCGGCGCGGCCGCCGATGCTGGTTCCGGCGACATAGTCGAAATAGTCCGCCAGACGATAGTCGGCGCGGTTGCTTGCCTTGGTTAGCAACCGCTCGATTTCCTCTAGAATTTTCAACGAGAGGCCCCCTCGGATTCCGCCCCCGTCGATGGCAAGACGTTTGCGCGGCCCGCAACTCTCGAGCCGCGCTATTAGATCAATCCGACGTTCTGGAAGACGTCCCACCATGTGCTTCTCCCGTTTCTGAAACTCCGAGGGAAGCGAAACCCGAAGATGCCTCGATCGCTTATCGCTGCGGGACATGCAAAGTGGTGACCAAATAGGGGCCAGCACATCCGTAGCACTACTCGATGCACCCTAACCTAAGCCTCAGGCCGAGGTTGTATCGTGAAGTTTCTCACAATCGCTGTTGTAGTTGGATGACGCAGCTCACCGCGGAGTGTCCGCGACGATCGACGGCGAGTTCGGCAGTCCCGCGCAGGGTCTCACCAAATTCGCGGTGTCGGCGCCTGATAGACAAGTCGCAGGTTCCGCTCACTAGAAATGTCATCGGTGAGAGGACAGCTAGGCTGGCCTGATCGCCCTATGTTCGACCCGCCGGAGGCGCGGTCGAGGGACGCCGCCGGATAGGCTCGGTTGCTCGGCTTGCCACGCTTCTTCGACAGCAGTGCCGCAGGGCCTCCGATCCGATAGGCCTTCAGCAGCCGGAATGCCCGCCGCGATGTGACCGGAAGCAGTTGCGCTGCCATCGCACTGCAATCCGTTCCGCCACAACATCCCGCAACACATGCACCCGGTCGATCTCAGCCCGGCTCATCGACAGCACCGTCATCACTCAAAACCTCCAAGCCTCATGCCTTAGACTGAACGCATCTAAGCCGGGCCGGCAAGGGCCCCTGCCCCGCATTGATGGCGCCTTTTGGACGCAGCCAAGGGATTTCAATGATCCTTCGGGTGCTATGAATCCACGGAACGAGAAGTCCTCTGGTCCCCTGTCGCATTCGAGCGGATTCGGGTCGTAGAGCCCTCCACATCATAGCCGCTGAAAACAGCGCCCCCCATCAAAGGCGGCTGTGATCGTCTTGCGCCTGACCGCTCGAAACAGGAAGGGCAGAATCGTATCGTCGACCATGGCCGGTGTGGTTACCTCGATGATGTCAGCGCAGAATTGGTCTCAGCAACCGAATCCCACGTCCCATCGGCGGCTTACACCACATTCGCCAGCCACCCACAGGCCCTTCATGAATAAAGATGGGCTAGATACGGCCGAAAGCCGCCCACACCCCGTTTTCGCCGTCCCAGCTGCCGCGGCTCGCCGCCTTGGAGTACTCCGTGGCGCGCTGCTCGAAGAAATTGGCGTGCTCGACACCATTGAGAATCTCGACAAGCCACGGCAATGGATGCGGCTTGAGCTGGATGAATCCGCCCTCCTTGGCCTCGAAGAAGCCGAAGACCGGGGCAATCCGCAGCTGGGTCAGTCGCCAGTCGGCGACATAGCGGACGTAGGCGTGGATCTGCTCAGCTCGCATGCCCTCGATCTTGCCGAGCCCGAAGGCGAGGTCGACGAAGTTCTCCTCCAGCTTCACCATGGTCTTGGCGACGTCCACGATGTCGTCACGGACAGCGCGCGTCACTGCGCCGGTTTCGCGGTGCCATTCGTGAAACAGCATGATGATACCCTCACAATGCAGACTCTCGTCGCGCACTGACCAGCTTACGATCTGTCCCATGCCGTTCATTTTGTTGTAACGCGGGAAGTTGAGCAGCATGGCGAAGCTCGCGAACAACGCCATGCCTTCGGTGAAGGCGCCGAACATCGCCAAGGTCCGAGCGACATCGGCCACGCTGTCGACGCCGAACTCGTGCATGTAGTCCGCCTTGGCGCGCATCTCGGCATAGCCGCGGAATGCCTCGAACTCGGTCTTGGGCATGCCGAGCGTCTTGAGCAGCAGCGCATAGGCGTCGATGTGGACCGTCTCCATGTTGCTGAAGGCCGACATCATCATCTGAACAGTGAGCGGCTGGAAGATCGGGATGTAGCGCTTGAGATAGTTGTCCCCGACCTCGATGTCCGACTGAGTGAAGAAACGAAAGATTTGGGTGAGCAGCGCGCGCTCGCTGGGGGTGACGCGGTCCGACGCCCAGTCCTTGAGGTCGGCGCCGAGCGGCACCTCCTCGCCCATCCAATGGGTCTGCTGCTGGCGCTTCCAGAGCTCGTAAGCCCAGGCGTAGCGATCGACATCATAGGTTCCGGTCGAGTCGAGCAGCCCCACTCGTCCCTTGCCGATCAGCGTACGCGGATCGACGGCCGAAAGATCGATCACTGACATGCAAGGCACTCCTCATAATCAGTACGCTGCGGCTGCGGCGCCGCCACCTCGTCGCTGTCGCCGATCTTGCCGGCGAACGACGCGCGCGAGATAGACTTTGAGCGGCAGTAGTAGAGGCTTTTCAATCCGCACTGCCATGCCGTCCAGTGCAGCATGTGAAGGTCCCATTTATCGACATCGGCTGGGAGATAGAGGTTGATCGACTGGCTTTGGCAGATGAACGGGGCGCGGTCGGCGGCAAGCTCGACGATCCAGCGCTGGTCGATCTCGAAAGCGGTGCGAAAGATCGCTTTCTCGTGCTCCGACAAGATGTCGAGACGGGCCACCGATCCTTCGTGTGCTATAATCGACTGCCACATCGCCGAAGTGTCGGCGCCCTTCGCCGCAAGCACTTTGGCGAGATGCGGATTACGCACCGAGATGGCGCCGGACAATGTCTTATGGGTGTAGATGTTGGCCGGGATTGGCTCGACGCAGGCGCTGGTGCCGCCGCAGATGATGCTGATCGAGGCGGTCGGCGCGATTGCGATCTTATGGCTGAAGCGCGCCATCACGCCGCGTTCCAGGGCATCCGGGCACGGACCACGCTCGCGCGCGAGCGTCACGGATGCCGCGTCGGCGTCGCGACGGATTTTTCGGAACATGTTCAGATTGAACGACTTGGCCATGACACTTTCCATTGGAATGCCCTTGGCCTGCAGGAAGGAGTGGAAGCCCATGACGCCGAGGCCGACGGAGCGCTCACGCAGGGCAGCGTAGCGGGCACGCTTCATGCCGTCCGGCGCCACCGTGATGAAGTGGCTGAGCACGTTGTCGAGGAAGCGCATGACATCCTCGATGAAGGTGGGCTCCTCACTCCACTGGTCCCAGGTCTCGAGGTTGAGCGACGACAGACAGCAGACCGCGGTGCGCTCCTCGTCGCGATGATCGATGCCGGTCGGCAGGGTAATTTCGCTGCACAGGTTGGAGGTCGAGACCTTGAGGCCCAGCTCGCGCTGATGCGTGGGGAGCGCGCGGTTTACGGTGTCGATGAACAAGAGATAAGGCTCGCCAGTCTGGAGCCGGTTCTCAAGGATGCGTTGCCACAGCTGGCGGGCATCGATCTGGCGGACGACCTCGTTAGTCTTCGGGCTCCGCAGTGCGAACACGGTGCCGGCGCCCACGGCACGCATGAACTCATCGGTGACGTTGACGCCGTGATGCAGGTTGAGGCTCTTTCGGTTGAAGTCGCCGGACGCCTTGCGAATCTCGAGGAACTCCTCGATCTCGGGATGGTGGATATCGAGATAGACCGCCGCCGAGCCGCGCCGCAACGAGCCCTGGCTGATCGCCAGCGTCAGGCCGTCCATGACGTGGATGAACGGGATGATGCCTGAAGTGACGCCGCCCTTCACCTTCTCGCCGATCGAGCGAACATTGCCCCAGTAGGTGCCGATGCCGCCGCCGTTGGAAGCAAGCCAGACGTTCTCGTTCCAGGTACCGAGGATGCCTTCGAGCGAGTCCGCCACCGAGTTGAGGAAGCAGGAGATCGGCAGGCCGCGCGTGGTCCCGCCGTTGGAGAGCACCGGTGTGGCCGGCATGAACCATAGCCGGGACATCGCATCATAGAGACGTTGGGCATGCGCAACATCGTCCGCGAAAGCGCAAGACACCCGCCTGAACATGTCCTGGTAAGTTTCGCCGGCGAGCAGATAACGGTCGGTCAGCGTCAGCTTGCCGAACGACGTCAACAAGTCGTCGCGCGACGGATCGAGCGTGAGGTCGGCCGGCTTTGGCGATGGCGCGAGGGGCCACGGCAGCGGAGCCGGCGATGGCGAAAGGGGCACCAGACACGGCTCAGGCGCGGCAGGCTTCGCCTGCGCTAGGCGCGGCCGCACACTCGGTGGCGCGACGAGATGACCATGCTGATCGAAATCGTAAGACGGCGACATCGGCAACCCCGCGATGTTTGAGGCTGGGGGCCGTGCGGACGACTTGCGAGGAGATCGGACAAATATCACCAGCTGCAAGCGACCCACCGGGGCACCCCGCCCGAGGACTTTCGTTCAGTCGCGGCAGGTCTCCTGGCTCGCGGGTCGCTGGGGCTGTCGGCCTTCCCAGCGCTGTCGCGCCAGTGACCATGATGACAACCGCTCGCCGCTTACAGTTGCGGGGGCAGCCTCGGAATAGCCGTTGCCGGCGCACCGGGTTCCCTCTTAGCTTCCATCCTACGAGATGCGGGAATGGAAGACCGTGACGGGCTACATATAGGCGCCGCTCGCGGAGATTCGTCAAGGCGGCGCCGTCAAGTTAACGAATTGGAGCAGCCCCGAGGTCAAGGTTCGGCGAGCGCTTGTCGTGGAGATCTCGCGCCAAGTCGCAAAGGCTCGCTCGCGCGAAACACGACGGGAAGTCGGCAGTGACGGCTCCGAGAGAGAGGATGTGGAAAAGGTTCGCGACCTGATCATGAACTGAGAGAAGTTGAGCCTGACGGGACGATTTGAAACGCTTCATGATCCGATCGCGTCGCCTGTTACCCTTCCGGCGTTCCTGGTCTGGACTATCCCTTCACCCGGCGATGTCCGCTGTAAGTGCTTCCCGTCGAGTCTCTACCCCTCGCCCTGGCAGGGGCTTGGCTCGGGGAATCACTTTCCAACTGAAAGTGCGTTATGTGATGGGCCACGCGACCGTGGGGCTCGCAGGCGGCGTGGACGCGCGCTTTGTTCACGATTCCAAAAGCTGCTTGGTTTGCCTCCATGAACATTGGAAGGACGAGAAACATATATCCAAACCGCGTCTCGATAATACCGGAATCGTCACGCCGTTAGGGTGCAATGCGCCTACATTCACCGGAGGAGGCTTTGATCTGCAAGAAGTCTCGCTTGAAGTCGTCCGCAGTGCGGTCGGATTGCTCTCAGAAGGGAAGTACGACCCTGACCTTGCCCCACGGGCATAATCCAGTTTGAAGTTCGTTCTGGCCCACGACAAGGACCAGAGCATGAAGCGCAGCCGCTTTTCGGAAGAGCAGATCATCGGGATTTTGAAGGAGCACGAGGCCGGCGTTTCGGTTGCCGACCTGTGCCGCTAGCACGGCGTCAGCGACGCCAGCATCTACAAATGGAAGGCGAAGTTCGGCGGTATGGAGGTGTCGGAGGCTAAGCGGCTGAAGGCACTGGTGTATGGTCCGCCCCGTCCGTGCAAGGGTTCGTAACAGCAAAAATGACGCTTACAGTTGCATAAATGTATCCGGCCTCTCGCGAGTGGACTGCGGTTGCAGCCAGGCCATGATGAGATCCGCGCACGCCGTTCCCAATAAATGGTTCGGGCACGAAGCCCGCTTTTTTGCACAGGGCTTACGGCATGTTGATCCACTGTTTCGTCATCACTGTTCCCGAGCCTTGCAATCGAAGCCAGAAGCGTCAGGTGAAAGCAGGATCTCTGCGTTCGTAGAGAGCTCCAGGCTTGTTCAAGACCACCCAGACAATGCGGGCCATCTTGGCCGCTAGGGCGACAACGGCCTTGTTCGGATGCATCCGAGCCTGCAGCCCGTCGAGCCAGTTTCCTAGGCGATCGCGCGTCCGGTCCAAATGCCGGAAGCAAGATCGCGCGCCATGCACTAAAAGTTTTCTCACATAACGGTTGCCGCGTTTGCTGACGCCAAGCAACGTCTGTTTTCCGCCGGTCGAGTATTGCCTGGGCACTAACCCCAGGCAGCAAGGTCGCGGGCCTTGCGAAACTGCAGCCCATCACCGATCGCGGCAAGTACAGCGGTCGCACCCAATACGCCGATACCAGGGATTGTCATCAGCCGGCGTGTGACGTCCTCCCGATCGGCGACCGCTTCGATCTCCTGTGTCACTTCGCGGATCCGTTCTTCGAGGCGGCGGAGATCAGCGAAAAAATCGCCCACCAGGCGACGCATCACTGGTGACAAATCGTTTCCTTCGTCATTCAAAGCGCGCGGCAACTCGAGTTTGAATATTCCGGCACCCTGACGCAAAGGTACGCCGTACTCGAGGCAGAAAGCCCGCATCTGATTGATCAGGCGTGTCCTCGAGCCGACCATCTGCTCACGGATCCGATGCAGCGCTTGAAGATCGACTTGGTCCTCCTCCTTCACGGCGACGAAGCGCATTGTCGGTCGCGTCGCGGCCTCAGCGATCGCCTCAGCGTCGATGATATCGTTCTTGTTTGACTTCACGTAGGGCTTCACGAATTGCGCGGGGATCAAGCGCACCTTGTGACCTAGTGCCTTTATCTTCCGGGCGAGCCACTGTGAACCGGCGCAGGATTCCATGCCAACTATGCTTGGTTGTGCGCGAGCAAAGAACTGAAGAAGGGTCTCCCGTCGAAAGCGAGCTTTCTGAACAGGTGTGCCGTCGCAGCTTAGGCCAACGACGTGGAACAGGTTCTTGCCAATTTCGATTCCATAGACAGCCGCAGGTAGCGGCAAATTGCGATGGGCCATGATACTCTCCTCTTTGGATCTGAACTTCCTATAATGAGGGAGGAGGACGGGGCGGACCATCCCATTAATGGTGACGCCCGTTGCAAGGCGGCAGGCTGTGGCTCACCTTTGTTCGAGTTTTGAGGTCAGTCAGCGGCGGGCGTGTGAAGTGATTGGGGCTGATCGGTCCTCGGTGCGTTATCTCAGCCTTCGGCCTGACGACGCGACCATTCGCGTCCGGCTGCGCGAGTTGGCGTCGGTGCGCCGGCGCTTTGGCTATCGCCTTCTGCTTCTCATGATCCGCAGTGAAGGCGTGCTTATCAACCACATGGCCTAATCGCGCGCTCGAGGCTGAGGTAGAATGTTCTCCTCAGTGCAAACGAGGAGCATGTGATGACCCTTTATGTTGGTTTGG
>NZ_JACIHD010000044.1:0-14037 GCF_014198235.1 Bradyrhizobium sp. ERR14
CCTCCAAGAGCCGACCACCCATGAATCATTGAAAAATTGATTCGGAATCCCATAAAACGCGACAAAATCAACAATTTGCCAAAGCAGTGCTAGCTAGTACGATCAGGGCGCCGGAGTGCAAGGTCCGCACCGATCCCCTCAGCACTAGCCAGAAGGCGAAGTCTGCTTGCTTCCAAATCCGCTAGCCGCGGTCACATTGGCCCCCCTTGAAATTTGAACGGCTCCGCGTCGTGAAACAGTGCCGTCGCATCGCCCGTGACAGTATGATCCTCGTTGCGGCCGAGATCCAGCTTTCTCCCCCTTCCAGTTGCAGGCGAGAAGTCGATCTTCTTGAGATCGGCCCAGACCGTATTTGGCGTTAGCACGGACTCGAAGAAGTAGAGCTTTTGTTGCTGATCGGCGACAGTGCGCCAACGAGTGGAGGAGACGTACGGCTCGTTTGGCATCTTGATGCCGTAGGGAACCGACACATTGCGGATCACACTGAAGACGCTCGCCAGAGCATGGTTCCGGTTTTCGTCCTTCGGAATCGCGTTGACGTAAAATTCTGCGCGGGCAAGGCGACCGGAGGAGCGATTCGTGCCGGGCAGGAACGAAGTACCGCCAATCTGCTCCCAATAGCTCTTGAGCGCAAGTCGCGGCCGTTTACCACGATGCTGGCAAGCTCCTTGACTGAATCCGGGAGCCCATCGGCGCTCAGCCTCATTTCGCGAATCTCACGATGACGCTGTAGTCCTCCACAGCCCGCCTCGTGTCGTTCAAAATGAGGTCGCCCGATTGCAGCCAGGCGTGGGCACCAAACGGTGGCTTCTTCACACCCACGAGGAGCTCGAGCTATGCGATGTAGGGATAGAAAAAAAGATATCCCCCCGCGGAATCCTCAAGGCAGCGCGGGCGGCGAAACCGAAGGTTCCGAAGATGTTGGAATACGCTGGCGTAGCAATGGATTGTTTCGCCTCTCACGGATACGGGTGCCGTACCGTGACGTGAGGCACGAAGAAAGTCGAGTTGACGAGCGATGTTCTGGCTGCGAATGGGGCGAGCAGCATGAGCCGCACGCGCATAGTGCCACACCAGATGGAGGGGCGGGACGAAAGCTGGCAGTTAATTCAGACAATCGCGCAACTTTGCTGTCGTCTCAGTCAGCCGTTCACGCTCCTCCGGACAAGCTACAGATCTGGTAGCCATGCTGTAACGATTGGATTGCAGGTCAAGGATCGGCGCGTGGCGGCTGTCTGGCGATCATACAGCTCCGCTATCCAAGGTTGAGCGCGGTAGCTGTCGCGCTGGTCTCGATGAAGCGGAAGCTCATGTCCGGGTTCCGGAAAAGATCGCGATCGACTTCCTAAGAAACAGCCGGATCGGAGTCGCCTGGAACTGCCTGTAACTCGAAGCCGCGAGTTTTGGTTCGGCGCTGAAGGGTAGCGAGGACACGGCCGCGATGTTGCTGCTCATAGTGATCCGCACCAGGATCTCCGCAGGGCATGCCGTGCCGGAAGGTCTTAAACTGCGATCTTGCGGGCGGTCGCTCAACGCCTTTAACTTACCCATACGTGAGGCCAGTCGGCGATAGAATGCACCGAGCGCCGTATCGCTCCACCCGACGGTTGTTACTGCCAGCCGCAACAGTGCGACTGCCCGACTGGACGATCTCCGTGTGCGCCACGAGAACACCTTGCAGCTAGAGACTTGGTAGCCTGGTGCAGGCACAGCCAGGAGGCGAAGTGCTTGGGCCTCGGTCGAAGCGGACGCCAAATGCCCACGCTGCTTAGCTTTACATTTCTGCATCTGAAATGCGGGTCAGCATCCTCACGTGCGGTCCCGCCCGTTTGAAGATCGGCTCCCAAAAGGCATAGGCGTTCTCGACGAAACTCTCGGTTACGGTGAACTTCGTGAGCGCGCCCCGATATGCGGCCTGTCGCCGGCAGCCCTGCCCCTCGACAAGATGCCAGATGAATTGAGCGACCTGGCGTGCGTATGTGCTCGGACGACCTCGGTGGTTGGGTACAATCTCAAGCCGCATGGTCCCGGCGTCACGCGTCTCCGGTTCGGTGATATTAGCAAGCCAGATGAAAATTGATGGATCAATGCTCGCGGCATAGCCGTCCCGCTTGAGCTGCTGATTGATGATGGAGAACGCGCTGGCGGCTTCTCTGAGGCATTCGCTCAGGATGAAGTTCGCCTGATTCTCCAGCTTTCCGCAGCGAAGATCGTCCAGTAATCTGACCGCCTCGTCAGTGAGCCGCCGCATATATCGCGGTTGCGGCTGCTTTGCGCTGTCATTTAGTTCCTCCTGCACGAACAATTCGACCGCATCGGCGTGGAACTCTGTTGCGGCTTCTTTGAGAACGGGCAAAAACTTGCTTTCAAGGCAGGAACCGCCGACGTCTTTCGACGCCGCTTCATTCAGGCTGGCTTTGAGGTTTTCAGAAGCCCTGTCTTGAGAGTCCTCGACAACCTTTACCATCATCTCGGTGGTACTGTCGCAATCTATGAGTTCGTCCTTACGCGGCGCCGCCGCATTCCGAGATTCAAGCACCACAACGTGAATCGGAGGGGTCGCTTGCCTTGCAAGGATTGTTTGATCAGACGTATTCGCGCCTATGTGCTCCGAGCGCGGATTGGAAGGAGCAATCTCGCCGGACAACACAAACAGGCCATCGTCAACGGCTCGGCTCGCCGCCGCGGTAAGATCCACCAGCGAGCGTCGCGCACAGCGCATCTGCCTAGTACGCCGCTTTTTCGCTTGCGTGTGGCTCATGATCTGATGACCTCTCGACAAGCTTTTTCAAGACCCAGCGCCACAGCTCACGAACTTCCTCCGAGGCTCTTCCCTCTTGTGCAAACTCGGTCACGCCTAATCCTGCCCCAAGCGCGTCCTGGTGGTCATTGCGCTGTCCGACATAGGGAAGCGCAAGCACCCCGAGCGAATTGAGCGACGTTGCAGCTTCACTCAGGCGACAGCCCCGCGCTGGCGTCTGATTGAGGACGAAAGCAAATCGGCGGTTGAGCCTACGAATAGCAATCAGCGTCGGTATCGCAGCTTCGATGTCGGCCGGACTCGGACGCACCGGGATCAGGCAAAGATCGGCCCTCGCGATAGCGCGCATGGCCAGTGCATTGTTTGTGGCGGCGGTATCGATGACCGTAAGCGAGATCCCGTCAGCTTCAAGGCTGACGAGCGCCCCTTCTATTTCGGCGGGATCGGCGACCCGAACGACCCGCGGATAGGGATTGCCGCGCCGCTCTATCCATTTTGAAATCGTGCCTTGTAGATCCGCGTCGACAATTGCGACGCGCTCCCCGTTCCCCACCGCTGCGACTGCAATTCCGACCGCCAGCGTGCTCTTGCCGCTTCCGCCTTTTTGGGTGACCAGAGCAAGGACGTACATTGCCTACGCGTCCAGACAACAACGACATGAAACGCACGATTCGTCGAAAACAACTAGCTTACCAATCGGTGACCTACCATTTCCCATTGTGAATCGCATCAACAGCGGCGTGGAACTCACAGCCAAATCAAGCCCACCCACTAACGATATACCGCGTGATAAAGGCCAGCCGGTCCATACAATGCACCAATCGCGGGCATCCCACGGCCAGGCCCGAGCGTTTGAAGATGGTGCAACGTCCGCTCGAAGTTTGCGGACCGCCGGATAGATTACCGCAATAAAATCGATCGGCCTCCGACGCTGTCGAGATATCCTTGTCCTGCGACCAAGTTCGCCCACTTCACAGACCACCGTTTGTGACACAGAAAGAATAGTAATCGCGTCCAACAGCCGGAGTAAGCCTACAAGATCATGTAGTTGTAGTACTGCTGTTTACACGGCTTTCTCCTGAAGACCGTCGCTGACACCGGTGAAGCCATGTCGACAGTTGCCAGCGCAATTCGGCGCCTTTGGTGCCGACGCTTTCTTGCTCTTCTGGTGATCATCGCGGTCATTGCTTTTATCGCGGTCCTGACCAGCCCCCAGCTTGGCGCGACAATCGAAGCTCTGGAGCCGCCTGGTCTCCCTGAGCCGGTTCTCGTGAGCGAGCAAGTTTCGCTCGATCAGGGCTGGAACGCCGAAGACGCCGATCGATTCCATCACAAAGCCCAGGGCACGCAGACCTTGCCAATCCCGCTGTCATGGTTTCTCGCGCTGGAAGCGCCGCAGAACTCGCCCTTCGCTATGCCCTTCTTCGAACGCGAACGCTTTGCCGACAACCGCTATTTACTGCGGTTCGGATTCATAAAATCTGCTAAAAGCGAGAACAATGAATACGGTTTGCCGATCGGATTTGCGTATTCGCCGTTTCAGTCGATCCGCGGACTTGCGCGTAAGGACACTGCCGTCGGATTGACCTGTGCCGCGTGCCACACCGGCCAACTGATCTTCAAAGACAAGCGCTATGTCATTGAAGGCGGCCCCGCCGTAACCGATCTCGGTCAGTTGACAAATGCGCTCCGCGCCGCGCTCGCACAGACCGCCTTGTCGGCAAAGTTGCCCTTCTTCGACGGTCGCTTTAGGCGGTTCGCGAAGCGCGTTTTAGAAACCGAGTACAGCGATCTGACACGCGTTCAACTATCCAAGGAACTCGATGGAATACTTGGTGCTCTGGTCGATCAGCCCGCTGGGATCGACGTCACGGAAGGGTTTACCCGCCTCGATGCGCTCAATCGCATCGGCAATCAGGTGTTCGCACTCGACAACAAGCGCTAAGGCAACTACGTCAACATCAACGCCCCTGTCAGCTACCCGCACATCTGGACATCATCATGGTTCGATTGGGTGCAGTACGACGCCTCAATCATGCAGCCATTGGTACGCAATGCCGGCGAGGCGATGGGTGTTTCCGCGGAGCTCAACCTCACGGCACCGCCCAAGCAGGGACGCTTTGCCAGCAGCATCCCCTTTGATAATCTGCACTGGATTGAACGAAAGCTCGCTGGAAAGGACCAGCCGCTGGTGGCGAAGGCCTTCACCGGGCTGAATGCGCCAACTTGGCCCGACAGCTTTCCTGCGATCGACAAAGCCAAGGCTGCCGTGGGAGCCCAACTCTACGATAAATATTGAGCGGCTGCCATCTTCCAGCGCTGACCCCGGACATCGTGCACGGCAAGGCCCCTGACTCGGAGTTCTGGAAGAACTTCGGCCCTATCCGCTGGCGCGGCCGGGATGGGCAGGAGAAGCAGACGAAGGAATCCGTACTCAACGTCAAGATCATCAAGCAAAGCCATATCGGCACCGATCCGGCCCAGGGCGACGTGCTGCGCAATCGCACCGTTGACACCGCCGGCAGCGAACTGGCCCGGGCGGGCCATAGCAGCCCAGGACTCGGCCTCGACATCGATGTCTGCCAACGGAAGGCTGACAATACGCTGGATACGATCCAACTCTCGGACCATGCGATGCAACTCTACGCGCTTGCGCTCGGCGCCGTGGTCCAATCCAGCATCGACGAGTGGCTTCGGTCGACCGGGACCGTCCACGCGGAGATCGAAGGCGATCGGCCGAACTGTCTCGCGGCAGGTTTCGGCTATAAGGCGCGTCCGCTGAACGGCGTATGGGCGACTGCGCCGTTCCTGCACAACGGCTCGGTGCCGACGATCTACGACCTTCTCAGCCCGGTTGCAGAGCGCCCGAAAGTGTTGCTGCTCGGTGAGCCCAGCTTCGATCCTGTCCGCGTCGGTATCGTGGCGCGGACCGCCGCTCCCAAAGGCAGGACCTACGACAGCAAGGGCTACTTCATCCTCGATACGTCGAGGCCCGCCAATCGCAATACTGGCCACGAATTCTCGAACGACAAGCATGAGGGTGTCATTGGCCCTGCGCTGTCTCCCGAGGAGCGCAACGCGATCATCGAGTTCCTGAAGTCGATCTGAAATTGATTGGGTCAGCTCCAACTGGAGCAGCATCGAGGACCATCTCGCTCCCGCAGGGGGAAAGGTGGACGGAAGCCCGGATCGACCGACCAGGCGAAGCTTTTCTCGAGTTAGGGTGCGGCGGCAATGGCGGAACAGAAACAGGGGCTGGCGGCGAAGTTCTTGAAATGGATGATCGCCAAACATCCGGATGCGTTGTTCGCACTAATTCGGCGCGTCAGGCCCAACCTAGCGTTGGGCGCCGCGGGGCCCGTGTTCATCACCCGCTTCCCCGACGTGCAGGAAGCGCTGAGCCGGCCCGACATCTTCAACGTCACCTATGCGCCGATGATGGACCCTTCGGTCGGCCCCTTTATGCTCGGCCGCGACTGCACCGAAATCAACCAGCGCGACAAGGGTATCATGCGCGCCTTCATGCGCATGGAGGATCTGCCGGCAATTCGCCAGAAAGTGCGCAGCCTCGCCAATGCGTCCGTCGAAAAGCAGCTCTATACCCAGAACCAAATCGACGTGGTCAGCACGTTGTCGCGCCTGGTCCCCATTCAGCTGACCGGAGAATATTTCGGCTTTCCCGGCCCCGATCTGGCGTCGATGTTCCACTGGTCGCGCGCCACGCAGTACGACATGTTCCACAACCTGGACAAAGATCCGAAGGTGCATCAGGACAACATTGACGCCGGGCAGGAGATGCGCACCTACCTGACACAACTGCTCCCGCAACGGCGCGAGCAACTGAAAAATGGCGCGCCGCTCGACGACGTGTTCAGTCGCTTGCTAAAAAGCCATTTTGACGATTCGATCGGCTTCGCCGACGAACGCATTATAACCAATATGATGGGCACGCTGGTCGGTGGAATCGAGACGACCTCAGCGGCCATCGTACAGCTCCTCGAGCAGTTGTTCATACGTCCGAAGATCCTGAAGAAGGCGATCGGCGTCGCCTGCAGCAATAACGATCAATTGATGTATCGCTATTGCTGGGAAGCGCTGCGCTTCAACCCGATCAATCCGTTCGTGGTGCGCCAGTGCCGGACCGATTACCGGATTGCAAAGGGCTCGCTGCGTGCGGCAACAATCAAGGCCGGCAGCACGGTGCTGATCTCGACCCGGTCGGCGATGCGCGACGGCTTGCAATTGCCGGCGCCGTCCAGCTTCGCCATCGACCGCCCGGAGTCGGTCTATATGCATTTGGGCTACGGGATGCACACCTGCCTCGGCGACCAGATCAGCCGCATCCAGATTGCGGAAATCGTTCGTCGCATCCTGCAAATCCGGGGCGTGCGTCCTGCCGCGGAGATTGACTACGCAGGAGGGCCGTTTCCGGAGCGTTACCCGATCACCTACAATACGGCCGCCTGAAGGGCGGACTTCCCAGCAGCGAGCCGCGACTAGCGACTGGCCTGCAATATCCAGCGGCGAGGCGATTGCCGTTAGCACTTCGCGAATGGCTTGAGCATAGTCGCTCCAGTGCCAGACCAACCTAGATCGCTGGCGCGCCGGTTTGAACGAAAGTCATTCGACTTCAAGAGGAATGGCGCAGCCACCATGTCTCGTGCCCAAGCGCTTTGCGAGCGCCCCGAAATATGTTCCATTCTCTTAGCTCGAAGCCGAGATATCCACGCCGATAGACCTGACCACAGGCCGCCTAAGATCCTTTCGGCTGCGACTGAGGAAGATCACCTACAGAGATCTCTGCGGCCTCGGGATCCTCTGCGCGTTCCCGATGAGCTTGCGCGTCGCAAGTTTCTTCGCCGCCACGAAAGCTCGAAGCGGTCGCCGACCAAGTTGACATCCTTTGCCTTCAGCGCCCACGTCCGGATAATAACCTGAAACCCACGTAATAATGATGCTGCGAACTTGCGGGACGGAACAACTAGATTACCCGGCGCCCTTCAACAGTTGGTTCACGGCGCCGCAAGCGCCCGCAGCCCCCGATAAGGGATGCGCAGCTTTTGTAGATTTTGCAGGTGTGTAGGTGTCGATGATGCGCCCGAGGCCGCCGACGGTACATTTCGCGGCCTGGCGCAAATGTGCTTTGAGCTTGGCGAAGGCATTCTCGTAAGCGGCAAAGAGATCCCATCTGGCGGAGTGGGCGAGCGATCGGCGATCGGCTGCGCGTGAGCTGATGTGAGCTTCTATGCCTGCGCCTAGTTCTGAAACTAGAACCTGCCATATGATCGAAGCGGTCGCCGAGCGTCTTGAGGGAGCGCCGGGGCAGCTTCGCGGACGCTGGTGGGATGATTCAAGGCACAAGTGGTGGCAGAGCGCTGGAGCCCGGCGCCAGCGTATCGGCGATCGCCCATCGGATCGGTATTCACCCGTCGGAGCTCTTCGCCTGGCGTCGCGATGCTCCGATGCTCGGGCCGAACGAACCTACTACTCGCGGCCTTCGAGCCGCGAAGCCGCGATGGCGTGCATGTCAGGGATCGAGATTTCCATTGGCGAGGTGGTCGTGCGCGCCGGCATCGATGTCGACGAGGCGCGCACTTGCAGCGGGTGATCAGGGCGATGCGTTCGGAATGATCCCCTCTGGTGTGAAGGTGTTCCTCGCCAGCCATCCGGTCGACTTCCGCAAGGGCATCGATGGCCCCGCTTGTGCGCGATGCCGGCTCAGATCCGTTCGATGGGGCGCTTTATGTGTTCCGTAGCGGACCTGTCGCTCGACAAGGAGATGCTGCAGGATGTGATCCGCCGAAAGCTATGAAACCTGGCCGGATGCGCAAGCTGGTCGATGAAATGTTCCGTGAGGACACTCTGTTTCTTCCTACGGCAACTCACGCTCGACGTAGCGACCTCGTTTCCATGTGCTCCCGCTTTCAAGTTAGACCAGAAAGCGGCAGCTGAGATGCGGCCCCTTAGCGGTACAAACGCAATGCCAGCCCGGCAGAGCTGCCCAGTCTGCCGCCATAGTACGCTAAGCCGGCGCTCCTGCGATCGCACGATTTGTCTGGGCCGACAGGAGGGATTTCACGATAAACTGCATCAAGAAAATGTCTGTCGCGGGTATCGTTGCTTCCGGGGCGGCCGCTGGTTCGGGCGCAGGTTTATTAGCTACGGCCCTCCTTCTTCTCGGCTCAGTGTCGCTCGCCGAGAGCCCGGAACACGCCTTGTTCAGGCAAGAAGGTGGTATTTCTCATTGTGAGAATGGTAAGTTTGCTCGCAAGAACGGAACAGTTAGCTGGTCACCTTCGGCAGAAGCATGAAGTGAATTGGACCCGCGGAGCGGGACGGCTTGAACCGGTTTGTTAGTTGGAAACTGACCGCTCCTGATCCCTTTCTATCACGCTGCCTGCTGCAGCCGCAGTCAACGCGTTGTCCACCATGTCCACAGCCTGCGCGGGCCGTTTGTGAAATCAATGTGTGTTGGTCGTTGCTGCAAGCGTCATGGTACTCTAACGGGTAAATTGCAAGCTCTACAGTTGCTCGATCCGACCATACGTTGGATGATGTGAGCGGTCGTAAGCAGATAGTCTTGCGTTCTCGCCTCCGGCAGCTCGCCTTCGGCTTGATGAAACACACGCCTACTTCATCATCGCTTCCACCTCTGCGCGAAAGGCTTGGCGCGAGGCGTCGCGTGAATAGAACATGTGGCCGCCCGAATAGGCCACGAGTTTGACGCGATCCACCGCCGAGGCAAAGGGCGGCAATTGATCGAGCGCCATCTTCGAGCCGAAATAGGGCGTGACAAGATCGAACAGGCCGTGTCCGACCAGCACGTTCATCTTCGGGTCCGTCGCAAGCATCTGGCGCAGCTCTGAAAGCGATTCCGGGGCGCTACCGTTGCCAAAATTCCAGGCCGGACTGACGCCGCGGTTGAGCAGTTCATAGGAGCCGTCCGGCCGCCAATTAAGCTTGCGCGTCAAGACATCAACGGCGGCACTCGCCAGCGGCACCGCCACCGCATCCCCCGAGGGATCGCCGAAGCGGTGGCGATCGGAGTCCGGATAGGGATCGAGGCCGCGCGCGGAGGCGTCATAGCCGCCGGTCACCTTGCCGCTCTTGCGATCTAACTCGCGGCGGAATTCGCCGACGCCAAAGCGCCCGGCCAGCCGTCGGCTTACGGCCTGGTCGATGCCGGTCAAGGCGGCGACTTTGTCGGCTAGACTATTGGTGGCCTCCCTGTCTGCCTGGCCTTTGACGAGGTCGGCCAAGAATTCGCCACGCGCGTAAGCTTCGACGTCTGTGAGATCGGCGCGTGTGACCGCTCCCCTGCCTTCGCCGTTGGCTTCGCGGGCCACCGCGACATAGCTTGGCAGCGTCGCGACATATTGCAGAAGGCTCGTGCCTGCGACGCGGTAGTCGAACAGCGGCGAGACCAGGATCAGGCCCTTCACGCCGACGCACTGCTGAATCCGCAGATTGCGCACTACCTTGGGTCCGCGAATGCCGCCATAGCTTTCCCCCGCGATATATTTCGGCGAGGAGAGCCGCTCGTGCTTTTCGAGCCAGCGGCGGATCACAAGCGCGATCGAACTGGCATCGCCATCGACCGAATAGAACCGCTTGCGCACATCCTCGCCTGTCGCCACGAAACGGCTATAGCCGGTGCTGACGGGATCGACGACACGAGGTCGGTAAAATCGAGCCAGGTCTCGGCGTTGGGCCTGACCTCCGGCGAGGCCGACGGCGTGACGGTCTCCGCATCGATCGGCAGCCGCCAGGGCCCGGCACTGCCGAACTGCAGCCAAGCGGAGGATGAGCCGGGGCCGCCATTGAAGAGGAACGTCACCGGACGCGTGGCTCGATCTGTGCCGTCGAGCTGATAGGAGGTGTAGGCAATATCGGCCTGCGGCTCGCCTTTGTCGTCTAACACGCAGATCGAGCCCGCAATCGCGACAAAATGAAGCGTCCGGCCCGGCAGCTCCAGCGTCTGTTTAGTGGTGGAATCCCGCGGCAGGCGATGCTGATCGGCGATCGCTGGCCAACTCGGCGTGCTGCCGCCGCGCGCCCCTGGTGTTTCCCAAAGCGGCTCTAGTCACTTAGCTGAAAACCGGGAACAACAGACCTACCAAGGCTAGTAGTCTCTATTATTGGGCAAGGCGTCGGCGGATTCCCTGCACATTCGCCTGGTCGTTCTTCAGTTTTCAAATCTACCCGTCAGATCGAAAGGCCGGCACGGCGGACGGCCCTCACGGTACACTGGATCCGCCCCAGCGGATCGGCGTATTGCTGTTTGTCCTCCGGACCAAGTTGATGGCCGCCATAGCATCCGCCTTGTGGTAGAGCCTTCCAGACTGGCAATCTTCCTGTTGTTCACTACGTCAGCCTCCAACGCCACTGCTGATTTAACGTCCCTATAGAGGTGGACGATATTGGAATGTGAACCGCCCCGGGTGAGTTGGTCCCGGTTGTCTGAACAGAATTTCCGCGTCGATAAGTGGTGCCTCTGCCGGGGTTAGGCTGCCATGCGGATAGGCAGCCAGGTGAAGTAGGCTTGATCCGGTGTGCCGGCGTCAAGGCTCGAATGTGGCCGGCGGCGATTGTACAACAAGGCTCAAGAACGCCCACAGGACCCTTCTTCGCGAAGTTCTTTATCGACATCATCCCTGGTTTGGTCGGCGAGTTTGCGTTCATGGAAGGGTCGAGAAGGCTGATGATGTCGCTTTCCGCTGCTCTCTGGATGGGTCGCAAACCGATGGTTGCCTGGAAGTTCCAGCGTGGACGTTCGATCGGACGGCCTGCCCTGACGCCGAGCCTTTGACAGTTCAGCCGTTTGTCAGCATTGACGCACTTGCGGCGCTCTCTGCGCTTCTCGATCTGGCGTTGAAGGATCGAACGCCATCAGCTGCCCTGCTTTCTTTCGTATCCAGAACCTCTCACGACCAGAAGCGGGGAGAGACTCATGTCACGGCAGACGGCAATGCCAGGGAGCGGGTACCGACACGATCGACAACCGCGCCAGCAACAGCAGATGGATCTGTTCGGGAGCGGCCAGGCCCCTCCTCGTGCGCGTCGCTACGTCGCTCGTGGGGGCACTCCGCGCCCCGCACGGGGCCCTCCTATGGACCGCCGGAACGATCTCCGAACCAACCCGCCAGCCTTGACCAGAGACAATTTCCGGCACACATAAGCCCGTCTGTCGTGTTCGTCTCCAAACTGATCGCGATCACTGGAATCCGTGATCACCACCGCCTGGAATACCTGATCGCCATCCCCGGAATCCGCAAGCTAGGAAGCAAAGCGGCGTTCCTATCTGGAATCAAAAGAGGCCGCCTCTCGGTAGCCTCTTGCCGGTTGCAATGTTGATCGTGCTGAAATGCCAGTCCGGCCGCCTTATTACTACTGATTCCCGGTGTAATGTGGAGTCAATGCGGTGTTCAATCATCGAAGCCGCGCAAGTGTCCTAATCTGCCATCGCGGATGTCCTAATTAGGACAGCCCCCGCTTTGATAGAGGCATTGCCTCGCCCCCCCCCCCGCCGCATACCGATCAATGCCGAAGATGGTTGCCCCTCAAATTTCGCAACATCAACTCCTTTTTCTGAGGAGTTGCCTTTGCGTGTCGGGCCTCGCTGAATCTGCAGCACCGGCGCGAGCTACTGCGGCTTCCAATCCAGCAACAAAGGAAACCTGATATGATTCCTATAGAGGAGTCCTTTATTCGAGCGGTAACGTTGCTTGACGGTCCAAAACCGACCGAGCAACGGACTGAAATCGTCGCCCACTTGGATACTATTGTAGACTATGCGCGCGACGATGCCGAGGAGCGCCTAGCCCATAGTTTCAAAGAGATGACCCTGAACCACCTGGACAGTATTGGTCGAGATACGTCGACCATTGTTGAGGAAAAAATGGACCTGGCTCTGATCGCCACCGAAGAATTGATTATAGCTATCGTCGAGCGCAACCGGCGGGGAATAGGATGATCCGGACGATGTCCATGCAGGAACTTGCAACCGGGCAATACGGCGGCCGTTGGTCGCGAGCAGATAAGCATGAGAGGCGACGACCTCCAGCAAAGACATGCACGCAGCGCCATCGGACCAAGCAATAACCTTCAAAGTCACGGACGGCGCGTGACTGGAAGCCCTTCGATCGAGGGGTTCATGGTGTACTTGTTCGGGCCCGACGGGAATATTGTGCACTCCGCAAGACTGATTTGCGCTGATGAGGAAAGGGCTAAGCAGCGAGCACAGCAATTAGCCGAGACCAATAGGGTCGAGCTTTGGCAGCTCACTCGCAAGATTGCGAGCTATCGGTCACGCGCGAACTGAGGCGCTTGGTTTGCGCAATCCTCGCTCTTACCAAGTGGTTCTACAAAACTCAAGCAGGGGGGTGGCTCAGATCGTTCCGACTGGGAAGGCTTTTGCGGTCACGTTTCGGTGAGACATTGGGGCATTATGCTTCGCCAGCGTCAGCGGCCGAGACTTGGCGAACGGAACATGCGCTTGGCCTTCGGCCGGAGACCCATCAAACCTGGGCATACCGGAGAAGATTAGCGAGTGGCAGCGCGTGCGGTGACTTACGCTCCCCGAGGGTCCTCACCTCTGGTGATCACCGCCGTTTGGATCGTCCACACTTGGGCGCGATTCGGCACCGTTCGGCTGCGCGCGTCAGGCGCTACCCCTGCCACGCCCGCACTACCATTTGAAGTTAGCGGCCACGTGACTCGGCGCTTATCGCCCACGCATACACAGAGGAAAAGCGCTGGCCAGCCTCAAAGCAGCGGAAGAAGCCGACCGGGAGCGTATCGCTCGCAGAATGGGCATAACCGTCATAACGGGCTTAGCCCGTGAGCCGGAAGCAGTGCGAACGCGGCTCTGCGCCTGACGGCCTGGGGGCATGATGAGGCATTATCCTGCCGCATCCGCACTGCCAAATTGAGTTCGCGGCCACGTGACTCGGCGCCGACCGTTCTGGTGCCATTGCGCTGTCCCTGCCATGGCCCGTTAACCACAGCGGCTCTGTATCCGTGCTAGCTTACCAAAAGCTGACGAGACTGCGCGCCCATCGATCAAACGAAATGCGACCCGTGTGGGCCGTTCAAGCCGGGCGGCCTATAAAATGCCTTAAAGGCTTAGCACTACTTTGGCAGAATGTGTTTGCGCCACTGTTTTTCAAGGATTTTCTTTCAGCAATATGGGCACTGCTGAGACGGCGGCCGAAGGATGAGATCGACGATGGCGTGACGTACGGCGGGCATGGTTGGCTGGGGCGGAGGCCCGTTGA
>NZ_JACIHD010000045.1:0-13283 GCF_014198235.1 Bradyrhizobium sp. ERR14
TATCTTCAACTGACGCGCCACCAATCATCATATCCCGAATCATGGTCGCCCATGGATTCAGAACCATCAACAAAATGCAACTGTAATGCTAGGGTCTGTACTCAATAAAGGATTCCATCTGGGATTAGACTGTGATTGAAGCTTCTCAGCGGGGGGCGCTTGAATGGTATTAGCTCTAAGCAGAGCGCAGTTCGACATCGTTGAGCAGGGCCTGCACGGACAGGAATCGAAACAGCTCGCAGACCGTGGCATTGGGGCGCGCTCGCGCCGTTAGGTCGTGTCTCGCTTTAGGAAGGCCCGCAGCCGGCCGATGACTTCAGCGGTTCGCTGACCGTCACGGCGGATGTGGTCAAGGGCGCCCCCGATCTCGCCGGACGGGCGAGATGAGGCTCTCGCTGTAGATCACCGCGTGACCCTTGCCTGGTCACGGAGCCCGCCCGCAGACACTCGCGTGGCGACATGGTCCTGCTCGGCGAACCAGTCTCGCCGAGGGCGACCTCGCCCTTATCTCTATCACCGACGCAGGCCACGGCGTCCTATGCATGGGCATAGGCCTCTCCATCGCGCATACCATCGTCGAAGCGCATGGCGGCCGCATCGGGGCCGAAAACGTCCCGTCAGGGGCGCCGTCTTTCACGTCAGACTGCCGCTTGCAGTCGCGCGATCGCGACGCCGTCCCGGGAATGCGTCACCCGAAAGCCTTCTTCAGCGTCGCGAAGATCACCGCGAGCGACTTGTCGTGACGGGTCACCGGCGGCACCGGGCGATCGACCTTCATCAACTGATAGACCGCCATCTGCGCCGCGCGCACCGAATATTCGACAGTGAAGACGACGTCATGGGGGATCTCGACGAATTGGCTGACGAAGGCGAGGTTGATCGAATTCTTCGGCACCGGCAACGGCCGGTCGGCCAGATTGCGCGGCATGAACATGCTGGTGATGTAGGGCATGCGGCAGGGAATGCAGATCGCATCCTCGAACACGCTCGCGTCGAAGTTGAGGTGACCGCAGAGCTCCTTCAGGATCTCTGCGCCGCCGCAATCGGACATTGGCTTGGCCACGAAATTGCCGACGCGATCGGGGTGCAGCGCATAGCCCCAGAACACCTGCACGTCCTTCGGCTGCCCAGCGAAATGCGGCTGATGATACAGCACCACCGACATCAGCCAGCTCGAATCCCTGAACGTGACGAGCCCGCCGGTGCCGGCCCTGTTGCCGGAGAACGCCTCCATCTTGTCGAAGAAGCGGGGATCTCTGCAGGTAACGGTGAACGACAGCCAGTAGGATTCGGGGATTGAGGTGTTGAACGCAAACGGATTGCCGAATTCGGGACGTCCCTTCGCGATCCTCTCCCACAGCGCCCAGCCCTTGCTATCCTTCTTGGTCAGTTGCGGCGCCGGATCCGGCATGGTGCCGAGGCTCGAGGCGTCCGTCATTGAGCCGTTCTGGAAGAACACGAGGTCGTCGTCCTCGAGGCGGACATTGGCGGCGCGGCCGTCGCGATCGAGCATGAGCTGGCGGACGCGCATGCGCCCGCCGTCGTCCTCAAGCATCATGTCGGTGACAGCCGTGCCGCGCACGAACTGCACGCCCTGCTGCTTCAGCCAGTCGGCGAGCGGCCGCACGATCGCATCATACTGATTGTAGACCGTGCGCTTGACGCCGGCGAGGGTCTCGATCCGCGGGAACTCGTTCATGAAGCGGTGCAGATAGCGCTTCAGCTCGAGGGCGCTATGCCAGGGCTGGAAGGCGAAGGTGGTCTGCCACATGTACCAGAAATTCGATTCGAAGAATCCGGGCGACAGCCAGTCGGTGATGCGGCTGTTGCCGAGCGTCTCCTCTGATGCCTCGGCGAGCCGCAGCAGCTCGAGCCGGTCGCGCGCCGAGAAGCCCATATGCGTCACATCGACCTTAAAGCGGTTGCGGTCGACCAGTCGCGCCTGCGAATGCGCGGGCGTCTCCAAATTGAACGCGATCGTCTCCTCGCGCACGCTGAGGCCGGGATGTTCGAGCGACGGAATGCTCGACAGCAGGTCCCAGGTGCATTCGTAGTGATCGGTGGTGATCATGCGCCCGCCGCGCAGCGAATAGGCGCCGTTCGCAAGCAGCGCGCCGTCGAGGCTGCCGCCGACCAGCGGCTGTGGCTCGTAGATCACGATATCGCGCCCCGGCGCCTGCGCGTCGCGAACGAGGAATGCCGCGCCCGCGAGCGATCCGATGCCAGCTCCGATGAAATACGCCTTCATGACGTGCCTCGATTGCAATTCGACATTTCGAAGCAACATAGCATGGCCGGACGCATCCAAGGTTGCGCTGGATCAAGCGCGGTGAGGACTGGCTCAGCTACGCGGAATGGCGGCGGATTGAGCCGTTGTTGCCGCGAAAAACGTTGGTCTTGCTGCCACGCAGGAGCCTCCAAGTGAGGCACTATCCGTCACGGATTGCAACGACATCAATTCTGGAAACAGCCGATGCGGCCACGAGTTCGGGACGACTTTGAGCGAACAAGATAAAAAGGCATTGCTCGAATACCAAGACGCTATGACCTGCTGCGTCATTAGCTCTTTGAGCATGTTCAAGAGGCGGTAATCAACGCCGAACGAGAATGATGACGCCGTCGGCAAGTCGGCCTCTGAACAAATCCGCCGAAACGACAACGCGAGAACTCTTAGTGGAGGCTGCGGGAGCGAAATGTGCGTCGTTATGAGAGCGCATCCCCGGCAGTGTCTGCGCAGTTGCCTGTGCCTAGGGGAATACCACGACACGTTTGATTGTGCTCCTGCTCTTTGCCGTTACGTCGATGCCTGCTCACGCGCAGTTGCCAGTCCCCTCTGCATGGGTAAAGTAGCGAGGCTCTCTTCTCTCGATCCAAACACTCGATGCATCGACGAGGAATTTCACCGGAACGTATGTTAACAATGCGACTGGATTTTCATGCCAGGGACAGCCGGTCCAATCCGGGCCTTGGTCAACATAAACTGGATTGGCGTCGGCGCCCTGGGCGCTCGAACTTGTCATAGCAGCAACGGTTAAGCCAAGCAGAGAGAACACACGAAACATTGTATGGCCCATCCTCTTAGACTCGCTCGAACAGATGAGCGGGCCGCTAAAGTCCTCTCGCCGTTGCGGCAAGTTGATCTCAGCCAGTTACCGGCGTCACAGCGCAAGTCGCCCGATAGCGTCATTAAACGTCTCAGATCCACAGAATTCAACCTACCAAGTTTTGGAGTGATGCCGGTTGCCTTCGTATCGGCGATGATCGAGATCGCATAGCGTGCGATCTGCTAGGCTCAGAGACCGACAAGCGCGAGCCTGATGGGCCGCAAGCACCGCAAGGGCTTGCGGCCGCAGGAATGTGACGTGCCGCGCGTACGTTGTCGGTACGCCGTCTGGAATGCTAACCGCTGGCAGTCGCGGCTCGAACAGCGGACCACGTACGGCACGCTCCGCATCTCCCCTTTCCGAGCCAGATCGGACGAGCTAAATTACGGCATTGGGAACGCTGTGTGCCACGGGTCCCGCTTCTTAGGCGCGATCGCTATGTTTCGCCCTCTTTGAAGCTTCGGCTGCGAACCAGACGACCTTCAGCCCTTCGCGCCAGCCTGGCGTATGGAACGTATAGCGTAATAGCCCGCGAGGACGCATTCGCGTTGAAGCATGTTGAGCCAGCTGCCGATCAGGAACGCGCGTGAAACGCGTTTCCAGTCGCTAGCAACTTAGACGCAGCCGTCGATCAGGCGGGTCACCAGCTCGGTAGGTGCCTTTCGCTTCTTCTGAACGGCCCAACCTGGCCGCCCGCCTTTAATGGCCCCGATCCTCGGCGGCCGGCGATCGCCGCAGCCCGACTGAATTGTCGGCGCTCGAACCAGCTGTTCTTCTCGCGGAAAGCGTTGCGCATCGTGCTGGTCGAGCTGATCAACACGCCTTTGGTCTTCTGCTCGCCGCGACGTGCCTTCTTGCCGTCACCGGCATCGCCGGCCTTCTTCAACGCCACGAAGGCGGCGACAATCCGAATTAGGATCTTACAAGGAATAGTTCTTAGCGGTGGCGGTTGTTTCCGCGCGCAATCCGGATGGAAGCGGCGATCCTCTGCCGATGACAGCAGGCAATCTTCTCGATCGTATTATCGACGCGCCATCCGCCGATGGTGATGCAGGTAGGGTCGAAATCTCCATCCCGACACACGATCTTGCACTACGCTCTTGTGAGCTTCGTCCCTTACGCAGCCGTTGTCGCTCGTGGACGGGCCGGTAGAAAGTTGCTCTCCTTGTCAGAAGTTGGACAATCCGTCTGTCAGACGTAGCGACGTCGAGGTCATCCTTTCGTGCCAAATGAGTGTCTCCTTTGGCACGACACGTGCACGGCGGTCCGCATCACGTGCGTCACAGCATAAACTCTTTAGGAGCGGATCATGGTAAACGCAGAGATGCGCACGGGCGGCCACATTCATCTAGGATCGCTGCGTTACATACAAAGGTGGAGGGGGCGCATGCGCATAATCGAGTACCCTGATTTCACCGCTAAGCTCAGTGGAGCATACGGTGATTCCGCTCTTCCTATCGAATTCTGAAAATGAGGCTCACAGAAGCTCTTCATTTACCCCCCCGCCGTTCGCGCAGAGCTGTCTTCACTCCATACAATTTGGCCAAGCACGACATGAGCGAGGCAATAACGAACCAATGTTCATTTCACCCGCATAGCTTTGGATCCAGGATAATGGCGCGCGGTCTCGATAGGGCTGGCTTGTGGTTAGTTGTGCCGACGGCTCTGCTGGTCGCTGGATGCAGTGGCGAACAGTCCAGCGACACGCCGGCCGCACCACCAGAAGTAAGTCTGCCCTTCGTCACGGTGCTGACGGTGAAGCCGGAGGCGGTGACGCTCGCTGACGAACTGCCGGGACGCGTGGCTGCTTACCGAACCGCCGAGATTAGGCCTCAGGTCGGCGGGATCATTGAAAAGCGCCTGTTCGACGAAGGCTCGGAAGTCCAGGCGGGGCAAGGGCTGTTTCAGATCAACCCTGATCCATTCAAAGCGGAGGTCGACAGCGCGGCCGCAGTGCTTCAGCGAGCTGAATCCAGTCTGATGCGCTTTGAAAGTAAGTTCGACCGTGCAAGACAGCTGGTGACGAGTAATGCGATCAGCCGGGATGCATATGATGATGCGATCGCCAATCTTGCTCAGGCGAAGGCGAATGTTGCCGAGGCACGGGCTATACTCCAGCGCCGCAAGCTCGATTTGGCTTTCACAATAATAAGGGCCCCGATCTCTGGGCAGATCGGCCCGGCGCTCGTTACCGAGGGCGCACTTGTCTCGGCTAACGGAGCCAAGGCTCTTGCGATCGTCCAGCAGATCGACCGGGTCTACGTTGATATTCGCCGACCTTCTGTGCAGATCGAGGCGATCCGCGAGTCTGTTCAATCTAAGCAGCTTGATTGTCTGTCTAAGGTGCCCGTTGAGATTATCGCCACCAGCGGAAAGCCCTATCCAGTCACCGGGCGGGCGCTGTTCGCGGACGTCAACGTCGATCCCGGCACGGGCAATGTCACCGTGCGCGTCGAGATGCAGAATTTGGGGCGCTTCTTGCTTCCAGGAATGTATGTCCGCGCCCGCTTACCCCGGGTGGTGCGGCATAGCGCCTTGCTCGTGCCGCAGGAAGCCGTCATCCGGGATTTGATGGGCCGAGCGCAACTTATCATCGTCGAGCAGAACAAGCTAGCGACCCGACGCCCCATCAATGTAGGTGAGGTTGTGGATGGCCGTTACATTGTTACTTCGGGGTTGAAAGCCGGCGATGTTGTCGTGGTGCAGGGGCAGGAGCGCGTGCAGGATGGGGCCACGGTGCACTCGCAGCCATTCAAGCACGCCGCCGTGCAGGCCGAGCATTGAGAGGAGAGCTATGCCTGAGTTCTTTATCGAGCGGCCCGTCTTCGCATGGGTAATCGCTGCATTTGTCATTCTCCTGGGGGTCTTTGCAATCCCGCAACTGCCAGTCTCGCGCGCTCCAAACATCGCCCCGCCGACAGTCAGCATCTATGCAATGCATACAGGGGCCACACCTCAGGCCATCAACGACAGCGTTCTCAGTCTGATTGAAAGGGAGCTGTCGAGCGTCAAGAACCTGCTCTATTTCGAATCAACCGCCGATACGTCGGGTGAGGCGAGCATCACCGCAACGTTTAAGCCCGGCACCGATCTCGAAATGGCGAAGGTGGACGTCCAGAACCGCTTGAAGAGTGTCGAAGCGCGTCTTCCTGAGCCAGTGCGCAGAATCGGCGTTACTGTGGAATCGGCTGCCACCGGCTTTATCATGATTGTGACGCTCAGTTGCAACAATGGCCAATGTGACGAACTCGCCCTTGGCGACTACCTGTTGCGGATCCTTGCTCCTGAAATAAAGCGTGTTGAAGGCGTCGGTCGCGTGCAGGCTTTTGGCTCGGAACGCGCAATGCGCGTTTGGGTTGACCCAACCAAGCTCGTCTCCTATTCGCTATCATTAACTGATATCATAGGAGCAATTCGGGCTCAGAACGCGCAGATTGCCCCGGGACGCGTCGGTTCGGAACCAACCGTGCTCGGGCAGAAGGTGAGCATCCCACTCACAGTTCAAGGACAATTGCAGACGCCAGAAGAATTTGCGGCCATATTGCTCCGTTCAGAGCCGGACGGCTCAAAGCTCGTGCTGGCCGATGTCGCGCGCGTGGAGCTGGGTGCACAAACTTACACTTTTGCAATCCGCGAGAACGGCAAGCCGGCGACGGCTGCCGGGATTCAATTGACGCCGGGCGCAAATACAATCCGGACGACCGCCGCCGTCCAGGCCCGTCTCGCCGAGCTCGCGCCGGCCATGCCGAAAGAAATGACTTACGCCACAGCTTTCGAGACCGCACCTTTCGTGAAGATCTCGATCAAGAATGTTGTTCAGACCCTATTCGAGGCGATGATCCTCGTTTTCCTAGTCATGTTGCTGTTTCTCCAGGATGTCCGATACACACTGGTCCCGGCCATCACCGTCCCGATCTCACTATTAGGCACCCTCGCGGTGATGTGGATGGCTGGCTTTTCGATCAACGTGTTCACGATGTTCGGTATGGTATTAGCAATCGGTATCATTGTCGATGACGCTATCGTTGTAGTGGAGAATGTAGAACGCATCATGGCCACCGAGAGGCTGACGCCCAAAGCTGCTACGCAGAAAGCCATGAACCAGATCACAGGTGCAGTCATCGGTATCACGCTCGCTCTGTCAGCAGTGTTCGTTCCGATGGGGCTCACGAGCGGGTCGGTCGGCGACATTTATCGGCAGTTTTCATTATCGATGACGGTCTCGATCCTCTTTTCAGCTGTTCTTGCCCTCACATTGACGCCAGTACTATGCGCAACGGTACTTAGTCCAATCGAGGACGGCCATCGTGAAAAGCGGGGCTTCTTCGGCTGGTTCAGTCGTGCCCTTTACCGGTTGACCAACACCTATGTCGGATGGGTTGCTAAAATGGTCACGAGGACCGGCCGGATGACGGTGCTCTATGCCGTGATTGGCCTTGTTCTCGCAGCTGCGTACATGCGTTTGCCGACATCGTTTGTACCCGAAGAGGATCAGGGTAATTTTTTGACGACCTTCGTCCTGCCCGCCGACGCAACGGCAGGGCGCACTATCGAAATTGTGAATCGATATGATCAACATGTGGGGTCACGCCCAGACATTGCGCGCAACCTCTCGCTAATCGGTTACGGATTTTCCGGCTCTGGGCCGAACACCGCGACCTCGTTCACGACACTCAAGGATTGGAGCGAACGGAGCGGGACGATCGACGACGAGATTGCCAGCGCAACGGCAGCCATGGTCAGCGCACCGGAAGGGCTGATCATGAGTTTGAAGCCGCCTGCCATCGAATCACTAGGGACCACTTCAGAGTTTTCCTTGCGTCTAGAGGATAGAGCCAATCGCGGCATTGCTGCATTGATGACAGCACAAGCCCAGCTGTTGCAGCTTGCGGCTCAAAGCAAACTCGTGGGAAACGTCCATGTTGAAGGCCTGCCGAGCGCGCCGAACGTCAAGCTGAAGATCGATCGACAGAAGGTTGAAGCGCTGGGTGTATCGTTCATCGCGGTCAGTGATACCCTCACGGCTGCCATCGGTTCAACTTATGTCAATGATTTTCCAAATGCTGGACGCATGCAACAGGTGATCGTGCAAGCCGAGGCGGCGACCCGAATGCAGGTTGACGATGTGCTTAGGCTGTATGTCAGCAACAATGCAGGCGCCATGGTGTCCCTATCAGAGCTCGTCACGCCAATCTGGGAAACTAGCCCTCTCCAGTTCGTGCGTTATAACGGCTATCCGGCTGCACGCATTGCAGGCAGGCCTGCACGCGGGATATCCAGCGGCGACGCGATGCTGGAGATGGAAGGACTAGCGTCACAATTGCCCGCAGGTTTCGCGGTTGAATGGACCGGGCAGTCGCTGCAGGAAAAGCAATCCGCCTCGCAGGCTCCCTTCCTGCTTGCTCTCTCCATGCTGGCCATCTTTCTGGTGCTAGCTGCGCTTTACGAGAGTTGGTCAATACCGTTCTCGGTGATGCTTGTCGTACCGCTTGGAATCATCGGTTCTGTTCTTGCAGTCCATCTTCGTGGGCTCGAGAATGACGTCTTTTTCAAAATCGGTCTAATAACCATTACCGGACTTTCAGCCAAGAACGCGATTCTCATCATTGAATTCGCCCAGCATCTTCGCATTCAGGGGCATTGCCCAATGAAGGCCGCCGTCGAAGCAGCCGGACGTCGATTGCGGCCGATTCTGATGACCTCGGTGGCCTTTGCACTCGGTGTGGTCCCGCTGATGCTTGCCCGTGGCGCCGGCGCCGAAACCCAGCGCGCAATTGGGACCGGCGTATTCGGTGGGATGATCTCAGCAACCGTCCTTGCTGTGTTCTTTGTGCCGGTCTTCTACGTCGTAGTCATGAGATCTTTCGGGCGTGGCAGAGAACGCGCATCCGTGCGAGCGCACTAGCTACGCCTTCCAGCAGACCCCGAAACCGCTTTCCAGATTGAGACGTTCGTCTTATATAGTACTTTCGAGCAGAGCTATGCAGTAAAGTAGGTGATGACTGCTTGAGATGGGCAGCGTATCGAGGCGGATGCCGAATACCACAGAACCTCTCAAAGAGAGCGATACGCCATGTGACCGAGCGTCCCTAAGAGATGTGCGATTTGCAGGCACGTCGGGCGCACGCGCGCAGATAGCTTCTTCTACAGGCCCGCAGGGAAGAGCACGGCTAGTGCTGATTGGCGCGACGCGGGAAAGCAAGAAGGAACTGATCGGCTTCAGATCGGCGTGCGGAAAGTCGCGCAGAGCTGGGCAGAACTCCTGGTCCTTCGAGGAATGCCCAGCTGGCGTTCTCCATCAAATGCCAGCGATCTGCGACCTGAACCGTGTGCGGCGGGGCCTTTTGCCTCGGCATCGCCCTAGCCTCCGCGCCGGTCGCTGGCGAGGATCGCGATTGAGTGATGCGCAGCGAGCCGTCCCCGGGCGACTGCAGGGCTCCTCGTCCAGCAACAGGATCACGATCCGAGGCGTTACATTACAGACGATGCTGGCGAATCGCAGACCGCGTGGCTAGGGTCAATAATCAATGCCGCTAACCCTGAGTGGGCCAGCCGGCTGATGGTGACCGCGTCGGACCAGGCGCAGGAGGCTATCCGAGCTAATAGCAGTAGCACCCGTTTTGCACCTCCTGCTGCCAAGAAGATTGCGAACAGGAAGATTCTGCGCGCCTGTCGTATCAGGTTGCGATCTGTCGGACGTCTGCGAGACGGCGGGTCATCGCTCCATGACATTGCGGTCTCTGTAGGCCCTATCGCAGCGATGCGGATGCTTGCGGCGCGGATTCGGCCGGATGACAGCCTTGATGCGGCGTGCGGCCAACTCGTCGCGCAAGCTTCTAGAGCAGTTCCCGATCAAGTTGGCTTGTATCCGGCGGCTCCGAAGTAGTTGGCGCATTCGCGCGGCGTAGAGCGGTCGAGGCAACGTCCGATGGCAGCCCACAGGCCTTCGACGGTACGCTCGGCGGCAGCAGCGCTTTCAGCTTTGAGAAGGCGTTCTCGATCGGATTGAAGTCGGGACTGTAGGGCGGAAGATAGTGGAGCTTTGCACCGGCAGCCTCGATCGCCGCGCGGACGCTGGCGCCTTTGTGGCTGCCCAGATTGTCCATGACGACAATATCGCCCTGCTGCAAGTCCGGAACGAGAACGTGATCAGCATAGGCCTGGAACACAGCTCCGTTGATCGGCCCATCGAGAACCATCGGCGCGACCATGCCCGACAGGCGCAGCCCGGCGACAAAGGTCGTGGTCTTCCAATGGCCGTGCGGGATGGAAGCGCGTAGCCGCTCGCCACGAGGCGTGCGCCCGCGGGGTACGCGCCATTTTGTCGACGCCGATGTCTCGTCGATGAAGATGAGCCTGTCGGGGTCGAAGGCGAGCTGGCCGCCGGCCCAATCCTCCCGCTTCTTCACGACGTCCGGCCGTTCCTGCTCGGCAGCGTGCGCGGTTGTTTTTTGGCGCTGGAAGAAGCGCGACAAGGCGGAGACGCTGAAGACATGTTCATCGGCGGCGAGCACCGCCTTCAGTTCCTTCAGTGTGCTGTCAGGCCTGGCCGCAATCAGCGCGAGGATAGGGTTGGCCTGAGCTTCAATCGCCCGCGAACGCCGATCCCCGCCCTGCGGCTTCGCCGTTACCTTGCCCGTCCTTCGCGCCTGCGCCACCCCAGCGGATCGCGCTCGACGCGCCGACTCGAAAGTGCGCCGCTGCCGCTCGACGCGACATACCGCCTTCAACAGCGGCGACTAGGCGCTTACGAAGATCGGCCGAAATGGATATCGCCATGCCCACCGGCCTCCTTCGCCGGCAGACAGCTTCAATCAGAACCAGCCTGTGGAAATCCCAAACGATTCAATCTGGTCGAGACCCGCTCTAGCGACTGGCATCGACTGCTTTCGTGCCGCCTTTAGCCCACCGGGCGGCGAACAATAATTGGTTTCTACGAATGCCTGATGTTCTTGTCGGCTCTGGAACGGGTGACAACATGAGAGCGACGCATCGAGTCCTGGGCCCGGAGGAGCGAAGAACGATGAAGGCCTCCACTAGCCAAAAAACAGTGAATAGAGGGTGCCACCTGAGAACGGTTGAATCTGAGGTCATGCTCGACAAGAGTCAACAGGCCGCCGAAGAGACCTGCCCCTTGCTCGAATGCCGCGACGAGAACCGCTCCGAGACCTCGGATGTGCTCGCCCGCTTTACTGCGGGCAATAGTCAAGAGCGTGTAGTGCGTCGTTATTTATTCCGAACCCTCAGGCGCACATCACGCGTCATATCTCGACCAACGTCAGGCCTCATCGTGAAAGGCCTCGTACGGCGCAGGCAGGAACTGAAGTGAGTCCAGCAGGCAGAGCCCCGTGGGGTGGTGGGTTGAGGTGATCCTCAGTGCCCACTAACGCGGTCCTATCGGATGGCTCCGATCGCGAGGTCCGCGAAACGCTCGAGGCGCTCCAGTTTTTGCGAGCCCTCGACGAATCCTGCGGAGAGGAAGATCAGCGTCAGGTCGCGCTCGGTATCGACCACGAAGCTGGTCGATGCTCCCCCCACGGCGGCGATCGTAGTCGGGGACGCGGTGCGACCCGCCGGGCTGAGGAAGTCCCCCTCGCCGCGCACGTAGCTCCCGAGGAGCGTGAAGTTCGCGGGGAAGACTGGGCCGTCCGTGCGCCCTTGGCCCTCGCCTGCGGCCTTACGTGCAGCGGCAAGTTCAGAGGGAGGCGCCGTGCGAAGAATCTGGAGCAAGATCTTGTACCGTTCGGCGGCAGTGACCGACTCCAGCGGCATGTCGCCCGTCTGGTTCTGTCGTGCCATCCCAAACGTCTCCGGTGCGATGATCGGTGCCGCGTTCGGGTGCCGCCCGATCAGCGCCTCGGTGAAGAGCAGGATGTCGTCGATCTCCGCGAAGGCGTTGCCCGACGGCACTTCCGCACGCTCGTCGAAGGCGCTGAACATCTTCATCATGATGGAGGTGGTCGGACCCTGGTTCGCGGGCGTGAAGGAACGCGCCTGGGATCCTTGAGGGGAAGGCCGATGCTCGTCGATGTCATCCCGAGCGGCTCGAACAGTTCCTCGCGCATGATCCGCTGGTAGGAGCGGTGCTGGGGTCGTTCTCGACGAGGATCTGCCCGAGTGCGTCGTATCCCGTGCCGAGGTGTAGACGGCGCGGGTACCCGGCTCGTACACCGGCCCTGAGTGCCTTGATGGCCTTTGTCTTGCGAGGGAGATCCCCGCCCGCGGTCATGGGAAGAGGCGGCGGCACGGGGGCTGTCGGCAGCCCGCTGGTGTGGCACAGCAGCTGGCGGATGGTCGCGTTCTCCTTGCCCTTGACCCCGAACCCGGGCAAGACATCGTCGACGCGGGTCTCCAACCCGAACCGCCCTTGTTCGATCCAGCGGTGGACCACGACAGCGGTGAAGGCCTTGGTCATCGACATCAGCAGGTACCGGTCGCCGGGTGCCGCCGGTCGGCCGGGCGAGACGGTCCCCAGGTTGGCCCGGTGGACCACCTTCCCTCCGCGGGCCACGAGCAGCGATGCTGCCATAGTTCAGGCCCGCATCGATGTCGTCTTGGACGGCCCGGTCCAATCGCGCCAGGGCGTCCGGGTCCATGCCCGCCGCGACGGACGTGATCGTCTCTGTCACTGTAATTTCCCTTGTGCAGTAGCCGGGGAAGTCGGAGCGATCGGCTCCGACCTGAAAGACACGTCGGAAGAGCATTTATAGATGCTCTCTGTATCTAAATTGGAGCCTACACTTTATACTCAATGCGGCTCCGGCACGATCAGAGCGCCGCACCGTTGACACGGCTGACCATCCCGGCCGTACGAAGGATAGGTGGGTCTCGCTGGGCGAGCGTCACCCCCTGATTCGTGGTCGGGGCATTCGACCAGGACGCCCTTCTCGAACTTCGCGCCGGCTCGGACCAGCGCGACGAGGTGGGGTGCGTTGACCGCCCGCCACCGGACCTGGACGGACTCGATGAGCTTGAAGGCCATCGCGATGTCGGCGGCGCGTGAGCCGGGTCCCTTGGTGACGCGCTGGCGGAGCCGGACGGTGGCAAACGTCGACTCGATCGCGTTGGTAACCGGTATAAGATTCTCGGTGCTGATGTTCGGCTGCGGCTTTCAAGATCGTGGCGTATGGTGCGACCATCCGGGACAGAGGCACCGGGAGCACGAAAGTGTGGGCAGGC
>NZ_JACIHD010000046.1:0-12865 GCF_014198235.1 Bradyrhizobium sp. ERR14
GTTCTAGTTTCAGAACTAGGCGCAGACATAGAAGCTCACATCGGCTCACAGACTCCGCAGCCGATAGCCGATCGCTCATCCACTCCGCCAGATGGCGTCTCTTTGCCGCTTACCCTGATCCGACCCGTCGACCAGATCGAGTGCATGCCCGCAGGAAAGCGGGACCGCTCCTGTCAGCTGCACAAGTTCGGCTATACTTGAGCTGGCTCAAGCGTCCGCTGGACAGCTATGCATTGCCGTCCTGACCGAAGACGATGGCGACTAGGACATACGCAACTTCTTGGATGCGATCGACCGTGCGCGCGCAGTTCACGAAGCGGGCCACCCGTGTCCCATTGGGCTCGGTGCAGATGTTCGAGATCGACCTGAAGAGCCGCCGCGGCGGGTTATGATTCATTAGCCCCTACTGGAGTTAAACAAGTCGTTGGTGTTCTTTTTTCTTTTTTGTAATGCCGTTTGGAGCGTTTGCGACGATGCAACCCTCGCTAGGCTAGGAGCCGCTCGCTTAAGTTGCAACGTTAGTTTCGAACGATCACTTGCAGTTCGACGAACAGGAGAATATACGCGAGGTTTATGTTTAGCCCTTTCTGTTTCACTCACGAACATGACGGAAAGAATTATTGAGATTTCAGTGCTCACGCGCTTGCGCTGCTCGCGCGAGTCCTGCTCGCAAACGAAAATTGGCGGCGGCGTACGATTATGTGACGCCCGCCCCACAAAACGATACGCCCCCTGAAGCGCAGCTCAAAGTGGCGTCAGGAGCTGAGACGGCTCAAGAAGGATCACCTGAAAATAGAACGGTTTTGCGGAAAGGTGCGCAAGTCCGCCGATTCCGAGCCGGCGCCCGGTCCGCTGTGACGGCAAACTAGGTGGCCGCCGCATGGTCGGGCACCTTGCCACTAATGAGGCCGCGCGCCGTTACAATCTTGCCAAGGTAGTGCGCGCCGGCGATCCTCGCGCTCATGCAATGGTGGTCAGGGCCGTTACGATGGCACCGCCGTCGGGCGAACCGAGACCGGTGCAGGCGTTCCAGCCGGGGCCGGCATTGTAACCAAGGCCCGTTGTATCCTTGTTGTCCCCGGTGACGATCGGACGCAGCAGGTTCGGCAACTGGTACAGACGATCGTTTACAAAGCCGAGCGATTGGCCGCGTCGTGCATTTATCAGCGCAATGAACGCACCCCAGAGCGGAGCGACCGCGCTTGTCCCACTTGCGACGAAGTCCACGCCATTGAGGAAGATGCGGTACCCATTCGTCGGCGCGGCAGCAGCGGCCACGTCCGGTACCCCGCGTCCGCGTCTGCCGTCATTGAGCGAACCAGGAATCCGGGCCGCGGCTTGAAAAGCGGGCACCTGATATTCCTCGCTGATGCCGCCGCCGGTGCCGTGCACGCCGTCGTCGTTCCACACCGTCTCATTCACGATGCTGCCGCGAGCGCCGTCGAGCGCGATGCGCGTTCCGCCGCAACCCAGCACGTAGGGACTCGATGCAGGATAGTTGACGTAGACCCTGCCGTCCTGCATGCGCTCAGAGGCCAGATCGTCACCCGCCGTCGCAAGCACGGTGATCCCAAGCCGGATAGCGTCCTGCAGCACTGGGTCGAGGCCGAGCCGCGACTCTGCCGGCCAGAGCGTTTCGGGCTCGCCCCAGGTGATGATGACGACGTTCGGGCGCTCGGGGCCGTGCACCGCCCGGCTGACGCCGGCGACCAGCCCGGGCTCGCTGAGTTCGGTGAAATACACGACAATCCGCGCCTCGGGTGCGACGCCGACGACCACCTGAATATCAAGGGTCACTTCCGCATCCGCACGAGGATTCGACCCCGGCCTGTTGCGACCGCTCCCGACATTGACGTCGACGATCTGCGGCGGCGCGATCTGCATGGCTTGACAGGCCTTGACGATGTCGTCGGGCCGATAACCGCCGGCGGGCTCGATAATCGCAATACACTGGCCTTGCCCGCGACCGCCGCGATCGAGACCGTAAAGACGGGCCATCTCGGAGGGAAGCAGGCCGATTCCGTTCCCCGCGTTGGCATTCTCCCGAAGCCGGCTGAGCCGCGGTTTCCTGGTATCGAGGCCAAGAACTGCATGGACGATCGGCTTGAGCTGCGTCGGTATGCGCGGTTCGTAACACGGGTAGTAGCGCCACACTCCGTCGTCCCGGACCCATGCCAGCCGCGTGCCGAACGCGCGTTCGGCAGCGGCGGCGCTGGCCCTGAGCCTGACGCGGCGGCCGAGGAAGTCGACCGCGATAACGGTCATGCCCCGCCGCTCGGCAAACCGGCGGATACGCTCGACCGAGCGCCTGAGGATGCGCCGGCGCTCAGCCCTCAACTCGCTCAGGGTGACGCGTCGCGTCAGTTCGGACAGGTCGACCGCGCTTCCCGGCCGCCGACGCACCGGCAGACGATGCCGCAAATAGAGCGTCAGGCTCAGCGGCGCGTCCGGCGACAGATAGTCGACATCACCGGACGCCGGCCGCTTCGGCGGGCGTTTGCGCCGATTCGCTGCTAGCGCCACGACTATCAGGGACCGATCGCCCCGCGCGGAATGGACCAGATGAAGTCGGTCTGCAACGCGAGCAGCGACTGGTTGGGCTGACCGGGATTGTTCCAGAACCACTCGGGCAGCGGCGCACCGTTCGGGCTGCAAAGCCGATCCTGGCCGCCGGGACACGCTGCCGGATTCGGCGGTGAGAGGAAGCCCGCGCTGGTCGTTCCGCGGCCGTTCGCATTGACCGCAGCACGGGAATGACATGTCATGCATGAGGACGTATCGTCAAAGCCTGCCTCGGTCACTGAATTGCCGAGATGGACCGGAAGCCCGGTCGCGGTCACGAAATCGGTCTGGCTACCTTTGAGGCAATAATTCTCCCACAGCGCTGGAAGACCGTTGCCGGCGAACAGCTTCTTGAGCGCTGGCGTCTTGACGCACGGATCATATTTCGTGCCGGGTGCTTCGTGCGGACGGACATCCGGCACGACCGCGCCGAATCTGTCGTGACAGCCGATGAAGTCGCAGCGTCCGATATTGTCCTTGTGCTCGAACGTGGCCCAGGTCCAGTTCGGGACCTGCTTTGAGATGATGTGCATGGAAATGAGCGCGTAGCGCTTGTTATCGGAAGCCGTATTGATGTGATATTCGGAGGGACTGAGATCGTTCGCCAACACCCAGTTTGCCTTCACTTCCACCGATTCGATCGGAAACGAGATCGACTGTCCGCTGGCAAAGGCCGCCCGCAGCCCAGCCCTTGTCTGCAGCTTGTTACAGGCGATGAAATCAAACGTCGCCCTGTTGCGCCGCGTCTCTTCGACGGCTTCGACTCCAGGCCGCGCCGGCAAAACGTGAGGCTGCAGCCCCGGCTGCCGCGGTGCGAGCGCGATCAGCGCCGGCACGTTCAAAATCTTCGGACTTGCGACCGGGCTCGCCGGCGGCTGCTGCGGTAGCGCTGTGGTCAGCGTCGCGACCTGCGCCGGCGCGCAGTTGGGCGGCGCAGAGGAGCCCGGGAACTTCGGATTCGGCTGAAACGTATCCTCGTTCGAGGCCCAGGTCTCGAATACAACATTGTTGTTCACGCCAGGCACCGATTTGTTGACCGTCGTGAACAATTCCCACGACACCTTATCGGGATTGTTCAGTGCGGGATCGGGATCAGGAGCCTGGGCGCGCGCAGCGACCCCGAGCACAAATGTGACCAGAAGAAATGATGGGATCCGCTTCATCATTGCCTCCTTATCGTGGTCAAAGCTGTCGGCGGCGACTCCAGCCTTGCCGTTCAAGACATAGTTTCCCCTGGTATCCACCGAAGACAAAAATGGCTCATCCGTCACCCGTGGGCAAACACATTGATTGGTGAGCCCCACGCTTGCCTTGCACAGTATCGCCCAGAAAGACCTGCGCGGCACCTACGAAAACTGGTTGGCATCCATTCGCCCCTGCGGGATGGCGGCCTACAGCGGACTTCGAATGTATCAGGCAGGTCTTCGCGACAATTGAATTCCTCATGCAAGCTGCAAAGCCTCGTTAGCAGGAGACAACCTTGGCCAGGGGCTTCAGATCAATCGCAGCGCGCCAGCGGATGATGCGCACGACATTGCGGCGCTGACGACATGGACGTCACTAGGCGCCCCGATGGCGTATCCCCGAACACAAACGCGGAGCCATGCTTGCCATCGAGATGGCCTTCTCAGCTCTGACGCTATTGCTACCGCTGGCCAAAAACTCGTTCAGCAAGTGCTGTTTGATTGTCGCGGCCTCTCGCTCTCCCTGTGAGGCAAGCCAAAGAATGCGCTCCGCGATCTCCAGCGCAGAGCGGTGCTCCTGCCCGATGAACGTGGAGCTAGCAAGTACTTCATCAAGGACGTTGCGGAGCATCTTCACCGTAGCAGTGTCGTAGCCCATGCGCGAATACCCATCCCGACAAATCAATGAGCAGAAAACATTGCACGTCATCCCGACCAGCAGCGGCAATTTATCGGACCAAACTACGTAGCACGCTTTGATTGCAGGTTTATGACCGCTGTTTACGCAGACGGACATCAATCACATGATGTGGTTCTGCGAGTTCCAAGTACGGCGACGTCAAGACAAATGCTGATCGGATTTTTCGCAGACTGAAGGCGCAGGGCGGGCCGGTGATGCCGCCGCCTCTCTGCGAAAGGCGGGATGGCCCCTGGTCGACGCAGAAGATTGCACTGCTCGAGAGCCGGATCGACGGCGGCTATCAGCCTTGAGCTGGGCCCGGTCCGCCGATTTTTCCGAGGAGCTTTCATGCCGAAGCGAGGTCGATCTTTTGTTTCGTCACCTGTCATGTTTATGCGGCTCATTGGTGCGATCGCTCAATAGCCTCCAGTCGGGTTTCTTCGATGTACCGCCAGGCTTGGATTATCCCGCGAACAAACAGACACTTGAGCAATATCGGACATGGGTAAACGCCCCCGCGCAGCGCATCCACATCTGGAAGATGAGATTGCCAGGATTGGCAAGGCGCCGCTGCGAACCGGCCTCGCGTCGCAGGCGGTAGAGACCAAGAGTCTTCTATTTGGTCACCGGGCAAGTCCCCGGATGGTTGCAGCGTGGAGGCGTCGATCGCGTGGTCGCGCTAGCCTCCTCGGACGCAGGTCCTTCTGCTCCTTTGAGAACGGCCGAGACGCGCCAGCGATATGTTGTTTGCGGCCTAAGATCGGAATCGCCGAAGCTGGCTCCTGCAACCTCGCCGATCCTCTGAAATGTGTCATCAGGGCCTGCACGCAGCACGCGGTAAGTCGTTGCTCCTGCCAGCGGCGACCAGACCAGATCAACGCTAGTATCCGAAGCATCAATCACCGTGAGCCCCTGAGGTGCTGATGTCAATTGCCGTGTCGCGCTGACGGGCGTCGCGCCATCCGTCGCGAGCGCGTCGAGCATGGCCTTGACCGCATTGATCTGCGCCCCAGACTTGGTCACGTAGCTGCTGGTGTGATTGACGTAGCTCCACCAGTCCCAGCAGGCCTGCGGATTGGTGGGCCGATATAAGCTGGTCCTGGTCTGCGGATAGAGAATGATCAAACGGTTCGTATCCGCCCAGGCATTGTAGCCGGTATCATTGACGAACTTGAGCCCGATCTCGCGGGCATTCTGGCGACATCCGTGCAGCGCCACGTGGACACGGCGGAGAGCGCCTTGCTCGCAGTCCTGAGGCACGAAGAGATAGCCGGTATCGCTCAGGCTCAACGCGGCGGGTGCCTGCGGCGTGGTATAGAGTGACTGATCGAAGCTCTTCACGACGCCCGCGAGCTGCCCGCGATTAGGTGGATTGAGGCGGCCATAAATATGCTGCAGGATGATTCCGGCCTGATCGTAGCCGCATTGGTCAATATACGGTTCCTTGTTAGCACTGCAGCTTCAGTCCGGTGTCGCCCTGCTTGGCCACCACGAAGGAGTGCCCGGCGCCGAGGGCGGTCTGATAGAAGAGATTGCCTCGATTGGCGTCACCTAGATAGCGACGGTAGAAGTCGGCAGCCGCATCGGTGACGGCCCTATCGACGACCGCGTCGTTGTAGCCGTGAAAGAGATAGATCTTCTGCCCGGCAAGGTTACTATCCGGATCGATCTTGCCTGCTGACGCGTTCGCATCAGCCTTCGTCGTGAACGCCGTGATGTTCAGGCCCGATGCAGGCCCCTTCATGCACGGCCCCGTCGCACGCCACATCTTGGCCTCAGCGCACCAATAGGGACCGCCAGCGACCCCCCCCACTCCCTTGACGATCGAGGACCAGGCTGTGCCGAACTGGACTGCCATGAAGGCGCCTGATGAAATGCCGGAGATCGCACTCTCGCCGATCGGCGCGTGATAGCTGCGCAATGCCAAGGGCTCGGCAGAGAGCGGCGACATTCCAACGACCGCGGCACAAATGGCGCCGATAGCGTGTTGCCGCAAGATGGCCAAGCCCTTGAAAAACGTGCTAATCGAACCGACGGGCAGTCTCCGGTGTTCATGTGAAAACGCGCCATCGGAACAAGAAATCACTCGCCAGTTCGGAAAAGGATTCTGCAGATTACCATAGTCGGCCGTCTGCCTGCCGTCCCGCGGCAGCGCCGACGTAACGATCGTGTCGGGCTGGTTCGGCTCCGAGGCAACAGGCGTGATGAGCGCCCCCTTGAGCATCCGTCCGCTTTGATCGATCAGTTTCTCGCAGGCCATGTCTGATCTCCTTCATCTGGTCAGACGTTCCCGGACGCCGCCAGGAAAGCGGGGGATAGGTGCTGGAAGGAAATTCATGACAGGCGATCAATGCGCACGAGGAATTCGCGTGCTGAAGCGACGATACCGAAGCTGGTTTCCAGGGTTTCGCCAGCCGAAAACCACTAGCTCGATTATGATACGAGTAGAATCCCAGCTGATGGCCGGCCCCTGCCCCAATGAACTGCTAGGCGTTTGGACGTGGTGGCATTCTACGCAGCCGAAACCCAGGTCGACGTCAGCGGTCGCTTCGCTTGGCACTTCTTATCAACAGTTCCCTAATGCAAGATGTTCGATGCTTCTAACCAACCCTAGTTTTGATTCATTGAACGTTCCACCCGCCAAAACTTGTAGGGTTTCAGCGTGCCTGCGTGCTTGGTGTGGATTCAAGTCGTTGGACGAAATCCCGTCAAAATTGGACATCGGTATGCTGGCCAACTGCACAGTTATTCATAAGACCGTCGTCCGATTGCGGGATTTGCAAGCGACCTTCACGCACGCTTTTCAGAATCCAATCCTTGATGCGAGGCTCTACGAGCCGCTTCGCTCCGGCCGAGAGCACTTTGGAGAAGATGATAGGCTTGGGTCGTGGGTGAGGGCGAATATTCAGCTTCCAATGAGCTTGTCCGTGAGATTGAAGCCAAGCGCGAAAAAATAAAGGCGGAAACCATAGCCGCCGAGCAGCGGTGACCTAGCAGGCTGTTGAAGAACTCAACCGCGTTCGCAAACGAAGGCTGAATCGTCGCCATTGTGGATGCAGAAGTGGCCGACGAGCCTGCCCGCAGTGCCGATCATAGCCCATCCGCGACCGCACGACGGATCATTCTCGTCGTGCCCTTCCCATGAGAACTCGGCGCAGGCCGATCCGTCGCGGCTGCCCTAGCGCACGTCCAGGAAGCCCTTGAGAGCCCCGAAGGCGATTTCGCCATCGGACTTGCCCTGGAAGGTGAGATGCGCCTCTTCGACAAGATCGAGGAAGTCGCTGTCCCAGACGTCCATCTCGACGATGCGCCAGCGGCCGACAAAGGCCTTGGCGAAGCCGGGCACCTTGGCCATCAGCCGGTCTCCGCGATCAACTTGGGCAGCCGCACCAGATTGTAGGCGGTGGCAGCGAAGGTAAAGGCCCATGCAACGCGATCACGGCCACGGAAGCTGGTCTTCTCTTGGCGGGCGACCGTCTTGATCCAGCCGAATGCCTCCTCGATCCGCTTGCGGATGCGCTGACTGACGGCATAGCCGCCTTGCCGGGTCGTTCGCCCGTCAATCGCAGAGCTACGGCCGCTCGTGTTCTGCGCCACATGCGGCGTCACGTTCATCGAGCGCAGTTCGTTGACGAAGTCTTCGGCATCGTAGGCTTTGTCGGCTCCAAGCGTGATCGCTGTCGGTCGGTCGGCACGAGGCTCGATCATGTGCAGCGCGGCCACCCGTTCGGCATGCCCGTCGGCCTGCGTCAAGCAGGCGTCGACGAGCAGGCCGTGGCGGTTCTCCATCAGCCCGTGCCCGATGAAGCACAGCTTCGTCTCCTTGCCTTTACCCTTGCGGTAGAGCCTGGCATCGGGATCGGTGGTCGAAGCATGGGTGTCGTTGGAGCGTTTCTGGCGATGGAAGTCCGCTTCGGCATTGCGCCCGCCGCCTGGCGCTGGCGGCTCGCCGGAGCCGTCCTTGGGCTTGACGCTCTTCATTGAGGCCCAAGCCTCGATCAGCGTGCCATCGACTGAGAAGTGATCGCTCAACAGAAGCCTCTTCACCTTGGGCTGCGCCAGCACCCGGCCAGGAACTTGGCCGCGATGTCGCCCTCCAGCAGCCGGTCGCGGTTCTTCGAGAACACCGAATGGTCCCAGGCGGCGGCGGCGTCGACGCCGATTCCGACGAACCAGCGGAACAGCAGGTCGTATTCCAGCCGCTCCATCAGAAGCCGCTCGGAGCGGATCGAATAAGTGCAGCAACATTGCCCGCAGCAGCTTCTCCGGCGGGATCGACGGCCGCCCAATCGGCGAATAGAGCGCGGCAAACTCCCGCTCCAGCGCCGCCAGCGCCTCGTTCACAAGTGTCCGGATCGCTCGCAGCGGATGATCACGCCGCACCCGCGCCTCCAGATCAACGTAGCTAAACAGCTCGCCCGTTCGATTGTCGCCGCCGCGCACGCACCATCTCCGAATCCCGTCGGAGCCAATGAATCACGGTCGCAGGTCGGCGGCGAGCGCCTTTTTTCAACAGCCTGCTCTTATGTTTGCTGTCAAGGGACTCGATCAAGCGGAGCCGCTTCCGGCTGAGCGCCCGGACGCTGGACTTCGAAGGTGCCCACGGTAGGAGGCTGGGCCAAAGACGACGGTTGATCAAGCTCTCATGCGCGGGTTGGGTACCGCATGACCGTGGTTTCGTCTTGGGGCTGCCTCGGTCTAGAGGGCGAGCGTCGGCAATGCCGGCTCATAACAGGCCACGAGGATTCCCCACCGCGCCCTGCCTCCTGCCCTGGGCACCGATATGGTCGAGCAGCGCTCTTCAGGCGGCCGGCCCGAGTTGTACTTGACGAGTGATCGCCCACAGGAAGCCGACCATCTCACGTGCAATGGCGGTGGTGACGATCACCTTGGGTTTGCCGGCCGCCGACAAGCGGCGATAGCGAGCGCATAGCCTGACCTGGGCCTTCCAGGCGATATCGCGGATAACTTGAGGCAGGCGCTCGTTACGGTCATGGAGCTTGCGACTGACGCGGGCTTGCATGCGATAGGTCCATGCCCCCTCAATCAGAGCCCGCCTGGCCAGAGCATTGCCAGCCTTGGTGATGTTGCCGCGTCGGATGGTTGCGCCGCTCGAATACTCCGACGGCACGAGGCCGAGAAAGGCCATCAACTGGCGAGGATTGTCAAAGCGAGAGAAGTCGCCAACCTCGGCAACCACCGTCACGGCAACGGCCGGTCGGTTTTTACCCGATCGCCGGCTTTCATCGGGATCAGCGAGGGAGCCACCACGATGCAGTTGTGTCCCAATCCCGTCAGTTGTCTATACAGGCCATATCCGCAGGGTCCGGCTTCGTAACAAAAACTTACCTGCCGGTCACCCTCGCCAAGCTTCTTCGCCAGCTTGGCTATTTGATCGGCGCGATTAGGGATGATCCCCAAGTTACGAACTTCCCCGCTGCGCATCGCTTCGGCCACTGCAACCGAAATCGTCGCCTTGTGCACATCCAGCCCCACGAAAATGCTATCGTTCATCAGGCCCGCTCCCCATGCTTGAGGCTCGGCGCCGGACCATCCGGCGCAACCCTCGATAGGAGCTTGCCGTGGGGCGGGCCGCCCGTCACCTCAGAAGGCAAACATAGGGTCTAGACGTGGCGGCCAGTTACGGGACAGCGGCGGCCGATCTTGAACGTCAGATTGTCCACACCCCCGACGCGCAGTAGCTCAATCGCGTTCCGCGGGCCCAAGGGATTGATAATTTTCGAGGCGCTTCCGGCGCCGCTTCAGGTCGAGGTCAGAGGTTCAATCCGATGATAAATCGGATGGCAAAGAAGGAGCCGGCGGCGACAATAGCCGTCGCACTAAGCGCGAACACAACCCTCCAAGTCTCATCCAATCGGCACCTCGCATAAAACGACTCCCGTGGCGGCCCCAGCATCGGGCCGGGGGGCATGATGATGCTGGGGCCTCCGGACAGGCTCTTGCCTCGTGCGACTGAGGCCGTCACCGGAAAGACAAGCATGTCGTCTAACCGCCGTTCCTCCGGTTTGCCGAGTATTCCCGATTGTGTCTCCAAATTCACACAGGTCCCCCGAGAAAGAGAAAGGCCGCAAGCACCGCTCTGGTGCGACCCCTGCGGCTTGTGCCGCGACGTTCCGCACGATCGACGCGGCATCCTTTCGCGTAACACAAAGGCCCGCCAGCTTGGACCGGCGGGCCCTCCTTGGTTGAAACTATTTAGCGCCCGCCCGACCTGCGATCAGCGGCGCGCTCTCCGCAACGAGATCCGTCTGAAGCGCGATCAGACGCATGGTCACATGGACCAGCGACGGCGCTTGCAATCGGAGCAACAAAAGAAAGCGTAAGAGCAACGAGCAAAATACGTGTCATTTCCGAATCTCCCTGTGATTGAACGGAAGGACGGTACTCGCTCTTGAACAGTCGTGGACGGTAACTCCCCACCACGCCGATCTTTTTCACAGAAATGAACCCGCCGGCTGCGGGGCCGACGGGCTTCTATGCTGCGATGTGGCTGAGCGTCTAGGCGCAGACTTCAGCCAGCGGCTGCCTCGGCGTTTCATTGGTCACGCTCCGCCAGGATGCGGTAGACCTCAGCCGTCACGATCGCCTTTTGCTCGATCGTGAGCTGGGCATACTTCGCCACGATCGCCACGGGTCTCGGTAGAGCCAGCCGCCCGCCCGCGGCGCTCGTCGACCATCCTCTTGAGGCCTTCAGGCAGCCATCGAGCATCCAGTCGTAGCTGATGCGGTGTCGGTCGCATCGTCTCTGCGGAAGGCTGAGGGACGGCGGTAAGCTTGGAAACCCGGACCTGGAATACCCGCCCTATTCCTGGAAGTAACCAGGGTCCCGCCGTCTATAGCGGCGGAGCGAGCATGACGCCCAGTGCGGCGATCGCTCGAAGCGGGGTCCATGGTGCGATTTCGCGCCGGCAAGATCGCGCGAACATCCTATACCGACCGCGTTTTATCCCGGCCTGGTAATAGGTCCGCCAATGCTCTTGTTCATCCTTGCTTCGATGGGGTTGTGGGTCGCGCGCGGCTTTACCACGCAGAGGCTCGAATCCCGCTGATTTGCTGAAAAATCCATCCCCTTTCGGGGCGCCTGGGCGCGCGTGCCGCCCGGCCCGTACTTTTACCGAGTCGGCGAAGGTCTTATTGATCGCGCCCGCTGGCTGAGCTTGGATCGAGGCTTTAGGGCCTACCCAAAATGAGGGTCAAATCGATCGTAGCCAGAATTCTCAGACAGGAACTGGCTTCGCTCGGAATCCGATCGTTGACCGCCGAAGAGGCGGAGACGATCGCCGCTCGTATCTTTGAAAGGATCACTGATCTCAACCTGGAGATTGCCGCGCGACACATCGCTTCTGCCAGTCGCGTGGACAAGGTGACGAGAGAGCTGGCCCCGGTTGTCTGAACAGCAATTCCGCGTCGATAAGTGGAGTTTCTGCCAGAGTTAGGCTGCCGCGCGGAACGGCAGCGGGCTGAAGTAAGCTTGATCGGGGGTGCCGCCGTCAAGGCTCGAGTGGGGACGCCGGCCATTGTAAAAGGCGAGGTATCGGCCGATCGAGGCGCGGGCGTCGGACACGGTGTCGTAGGCGCGCAGATAGACCTCTTCGTATTTGATGCTGCGCCACAGACGCTCGACGAACACGTTGTCGCGCCAGGCGCCCCGACCGTCCATGCTGATGGCGATGCCATGACTGGCGAGCATGCCGGTGAACGCGGCGCCCGTGAACTGCGAGCCTTGGTCGGTATTGAAGATGTCCGGCTTGCCATGGCGAGCGAGAGCGTCCTCCAGCGTCTCGACGCAGAATGCGGCTTCCATAGTGATCGAGACGCGCCACGACAGCACCCGGCGGCTGAACCAGTCCAGCACCACCGCGAGATAGACGAAGCCGCGCGCCATCGGGATGTAGGTGATGTCCATCGCCCAGACCTGGTTCGGGCGTGTGATCTCCATCCCGCGCAGCAGATACGGATAGATCTTGTGCCCGGGTTCGGGCTTGGTGGTACGCGGCCGGCGATAGAGCGCCTCTATCCCCATCCGCCGCATCAGCGTTTTGACATGCCGGCGGCCGATCTTGCACCCCTCGGCAGCCAGCAGGTCTCGCAACATTCGCGAACCGGCGAAAGGAAACTCCAGGTGCAGCCGGTCAAGCCGCTGCATGATCGCGAGGTCGGCGGGCGACACCGGACGTGGTAGATAATAGATACTGCCACGGCTGATCTTCAAAACTTCCGCCTGTTTGGTGATCGGCAGGTCGTGCTCACGGTCGATCATCGCTTTGCGCTCAGCAGGCCGGCTTTGCTGAGCGCGCCTTCTAAAAAACTGAGCGGGCGCTGCGCGCCCCCTGTGGGATATAAACGGGTAATCGCTAGACTGCGGCCGGAAGGGAGCGGCCGATACGATTTTGGTGGCACGTGACCCCGTCAAAAAACA
>NZ_JACIHD010000047.1:0-12028 GCF_014198235.1 Bradyrhizobium sp. ERR14
CGAGCACGACCAGGTCTCGGCCAGCGTCAGGATGGAATGGATATGTTACTCGAACTTCGTTGCCCGGAATCCCTGCATTATGCAGCCTCTTCGGACGGCGGCGGACGAACCTGGGCGACCATCGCAACACTGCTGCAGACGGCGAAAATGAACAACGTCGATCCGTTCGCCTGGCTCAGCCTAACGCTTCAGCGTATCGCCAACGGCTGGCCGAGCAGCGAAATCGACGCGCTTATGCCATGGAACCATGCCGCCTGACGGCCGCAGCTTGCCGCTTACGCTGGACCAGATCATCAACATGAAGCACGAGTTGGTTCTGCTCGCCGGCAAGGTTGATTGGGAGTGGATCGACGGCGAGATCGCACCGCTCTACAGCGAGAACGGCCGGCCTGGGATCGAGACCCGCTTCATGATCGGGCTATTGTTGCTCAAGCACATTTACGGGGTGTCCGATGAGGGAGCGTGCGAACGCTGAGTCCACAACCCGTATTTCCAGTTCTTCACCGGCGAAGAGTTCTTCCAGCACGCCTTCCCGCACGAGCGCTCGGACCTGAGCCATTGGCGCAAGCGACTCGGCGACAAGCTGGAGCTGCTGCTGGCCGAGAGCCTGCGGGTGGCGCACGAGGCCGGCGCGTTGCGCAGCCAGGACCTCAAGCGGGTCACGGTCGACACCACGGTGCAGCCGAAGGCCATCACCTTTCCGACCGATGCCAAGCTGCTGCATGCGGCCATCAAGGGGATCAACCGCCTGGCGAGAAGACACGGCGTCAGGCTGCGGCAATCCTATTGTCGCGTGGCCAAGGCCGCGGCGATGATGGCAGGGCGCTATACCCATGCCAAACAGTTCAATCGGCATCAGCGGCAGTTGCGCATCCTGCGCTCCCGGCTCGGCGGGATCATCCGAGACATCCGCCGCAAGATCGAGAGGCAGCCAGCGTTGGAGGAGGCGTTCGCCCCCCCCCCCGCTTGGCCAAGCCACCCAAATCCGCTCGCAACAGCAGCGCCAGCGCGGTCGGAAGCTCTATTCCTTTCATGCCCCGGAGGTGGAGTGCATCGGCAAAGGCAAGACCGCCGCGCCTTACGAGTTCGGCGTGAAGGCCTCCATCGTCACCAACAACCGCCGGGCTCCCGGGGGCCTGTTCGTGCTGCACGCCAGGGCGCTACCCGATAACCCGTACGACGGTCACACCCTGCGGGACGTCCTTGACCGCACCGAGACGCTCACCGGCTGTCCGATCGGGCGGGCCTATGTCGACAAGGGATACCGCGGCCACGACGCACAAAATCCGCGTCGCGTCTTCATCTCAGGCCAAAAGCGCGGCGTCTTCGGTGTCATCAAGCGCGAGCTGCGCCGCCGCTCCGCTATCGAGCCCATCATCGGACACATGAAAGCCGAAGGTCACCTCGGCCGCTGCCACCTCAAGGGCCGAGCAGGAGACACCGCCAATGTCGTCCTCTCAGCCGTGGGCCACAACTTCCGCCGCATCCTCGCTTGGCTCAGAGAACTCTTGTGCCTCATCCTGGTCCAGCTATGGCGCACGTTCGCACGCCCGGCTCAGCTCAATCCGGCTTCTTAACGGACGACTACGGATGAGGTTCCGCAGCAGATGGCAATGCCCCAAGCGTCCCGCGCTGGCTCAACGTTGTCAAAGAAATGACGTTGCTCATCCGGATATGCGGCACTTATTCCAGGTTATGTTGGATCGGATCAGGATTGAAGAAATGCTGCGGGGTTTGCATGAGCGCGACGCTTGGCTCGTAAAACAACGCTAGCGTCCGCTCGATGAAGTCCGCATGGGGAACGAAATCGGCGTCAAGTACGGCACCAAAGGCCGGGGGATCGGATGGCGAGCGCGCGCGAGAAGTGCATGGTTGATGTTCCCCGCTTTAGCGTGCTCCTTATCCGAGCGTGCGAGGTATCCGATTTCGTGAAGCTCGCAAAGTTGCCGCACCCAATTCCTGGCGCCGTCGTCGAGAACAAAAATCTGAAGACGAGGATAGCGAATATCCGTCCCGCCAATGATCGTGCGCTCGAGTACGTCCGACGGCTCGTTGTAAGTCGTGATGAAACTTGTAAGTCGTGATGAAAACATCCACGCGCGGCGCTTCTCCAGGCAGCCACCATTCGGAGTGTTGGTCTGCTTCGGCCGTGCGCTCTTTCACCCGCGACAGTATAAAAAGCGCGATGGAGGAGGACAGCACTGTTAGAGCTTCGAGCATGGCGAATCCCCAACTGAACAGCGCGGCCGCAGTCCAGTCGAGCGGCGCCAGCGTTTCGATGAAGCGCCAAAGCACATAACGCCAAGACAGCAGGGCAGCCGTCCCCAGGAGGAGAGCCCGCCAATACCACTTTATCGGATTAAGCAACGGAAAGACGGCAAGGCGGAGCCCAATTATGAAAGCTGCGCCTGCGAAGGCAGCGGCGATTGGTGACAGCAGAAGCATCAGAGTCCGTACCGCGTAATAAAACGACGGAATTGAGCGATTGGGCCACCCGTGAAGATAGCGCGTCCAGTACGCCCTATCGCGCGGCCGAGATCTGGCTCTCGTGCAAGGTCTGAAACAGTCATGGTGACATCGAGATGTTGTGCACTTGGACCTACAGCAAGATTGGTGTAGAGCGCGGCCGCACCGGATCCGCCAAGGCGGGTTATGGTTCCACTGAAAATACGATCATCTCGAAACAACCGAAATTGCGCGGCCGTTCCCACCGAGAGGCCGTCGTAGAGAGATTCGCTGACACCCGCGGTGACGAGCAGTGTACTGCAGTCTGCGATCTTGACGAGATCCTGGCCGCGCCGCGCGTATTGGCCATCGTCTATTAGTATGTCCCAGACTAGACCCACGACGCTGGCATTAAGGGTAGCGAAGCTCAGATTATTGGCACGAAGACGCTCGGCATCGATTTGCCGATCGAGCTGTACAATACGTGCTTTCACCTGCTCCTTGTCGACATTCAGCTCGGCCAGCCGCTGCTCGAGTTCTCGGATACGTTGGGCCGACGAGGGAGCGTCGCGATAGGACTCCCCGATGAAGATGCCGTCGCGAGCGGACGTAAGCTCCGTCTCTAAATATTTTACTCGCGGCTCCGCACTCTCCAGTTCTTGCTGCGCCACGTCGTAAGTTGCGGGAGCGCGATCCAAGTTCGCCGTCGTCTGTACGCCACGCGCGCTTAGTTCGTTTGCTCGCTTGAATTCTGCGTCCGCTTGACGAAGGCGCGTGGCCGCCGCGTCTTGAGCTGCTTTCGTTTCGGCAATGCGAGCCTCAATCTGCCGAACCCTTCCGCGCTGGTAATCAGTTGATTGAACATCGAAGCGAGACATGGATGCGGGCAATGCATCTCGCTGGCCAACGAGACGGTTGAGCTCGATCTGCTGGTTCGTGCGATCGCGATCAAGCTCAAGAAGCCTCGCGGTATCGAAGCGTTGGTCGTTGATTTCTGCTATGAGCTCGCCGGGGCTAATGCGCGCGCCGATGCTCTTTACGGCAAGCGTTACCTTTCCTTCGATCGGGGCGCGAACGATGTAGAGCCGCGCATTGAGTGTAGCATCCGCCGATGTTCCGGCGAAGTGCTCACCGATAATAACGTATAATCCCATTGCCAACAGGGCCAAACCGGCGATTGCACGTACGAGCCTCATAAGGACATCCCAATTGCATTTATGACGGGAAGGTCGCGCAGCGCATTAGGCCCAATCGTTCTCAACTAAGCGACCCTCCGCGGCGTTGGATTGCCAAGTTCGGTGCCGCTCGGATGCGAGTGTTAGCGGCTTGAGCGTCACGATCAGACCAACAGGCTGGTAAAGAATAGCTTCGTGATCTCAGCGGCAGGAGGATCGGTATCGTCAGAAGTGAAAATGGTCATGAATTCATTCCTGCAGTTCCAGCAGCGCCAGAGATCTTGGACCTCCCGCGCACGGATGCGCTCATGCCACTCGAGGTGGACCAATGCAGAGCCACATTGAGGGCAGTTCGTGTGACGTGTCATTGAGACCGACTCAATGTGGCAGCTCGTGTCATTACGCCAAAAGGCCTCAGCCCAAGAAGCGTAGTGTAGCCACCGCTTCGTTGGCGGCTGCGGTGGATGCACCTCTCTGTTCAAACCCTGTGCCAACTGGGACAGCTTGAATAGTAAGAAATATGTTTTCAAGAAAGTGTACCGGGCCGACTGCATGTCAGAAATCGGACAGTCTAAGTCATGTTCGTAAGGTCGCAGATCGGATTGAGTTCTCGTTATGGAAGCCTTGTGCAGGATCGTTTGGTGCTGAGTAATGCGCCTTGGGAGGTTTGGCTGATCATAAACGGCCTGATCAGGAAGGCTCCCACCTGAATGGGGACCAGCGGATGCCCGTGGAAGTGTGAGTTGGATCGCGTGCGTCCGGCCCTTACTGGAGCAATCAGGAGCCGTTAGAGCGGTTCCCGATCAAGGTGGCTTGTATCCGGCGGCTCCGAACTAGTTGGCGCATTCGAGAGCTTACAGGCGCCGCACCAGGTCGCGGCGGCGGCGTGTCGCGCTCATTGCTGCTGCGATGGCGACGGTCGTTTCGGCCTGAGCCGAAGGATGCCGCCCATCAACCTGGCTTCGTACCGGCGGTGGTGGTCGCGGAATCAGGGCCGACGCCTTGTCTAGTCGCGCCGGCCGGCAGCGGGCATGAAGCGCAGCCGCTTTTCGGAAGAGAGCGAACGGCGGGCGTGTAAAGCCATCGGCTGTTGCCGCATGACCATGAAAGGAACCTCTGGTTGACTTAAAGCTTTCGTCGTTTAGCTGGAAGAGAAGTCCTTGGACTATCTCCCGAGACTCCGCTCAAAAATCTCCAATACCTTCCCGCCTGGGTGAAGGACTATGCCCTCGACCAGCCTTCCAGGTGGGACCGCTCCAATCATGGATCCGAATGACCATCGTGGGCGCCGCTTTTTGGCGCCACTTTTACCGGTAGAGTAATTGCTACCTCGCTGCCGCAGATCGTAAGTAACAAGAATGACGGCCATTGCTATTGCCAGGTTCGATTGTTGTGAATCCGCGCGATAGTCGATGGTGACAACGGCAAGCGCGAAACTACGCCTAGCAATAACGCGATGGTCGCCACGCCCGCGCCGATGCTCATCATCTATGGTCTCTCGATCCTACAATATGTTTTGATGACGTAATCGGCTGTAAGCAAATCGTCGTGCGTTCTCGCCCCGATGATACCTGTAAGCCGCAAGACTGAAGGAAGCGTTAGCCGCGAGCTAATATTGAACTTAGGGTAAGTCCCCCGGATCGTTGGGTGCATCTCAGCCGCAGCCTCCACATCGAACGCCGCGACAAACCTACCGCTCCAAACTTGGATGATCTCGTTTAGGGGAGACGTCGGCATTAGTTTTTTCTTCGTTGTTATTTGCGCATCGAGCCATTGATAGGCAACCCTAACGCTGTCATCATATTCTAGAAGAAAGAGTTTGACCCGGTTTTTGGCGCGAGCAGCCTCAGTGGGGGTAAGCATATTGAAGCTCCTATAAGCAAAATCGTGTTGGGTGCAGCCCGCGAGATTAGCGGTCGCGGCAGCTGGCGTTACTACTTGATTTGATAGTTGGGGCTGCTTCTGTTGGAAGAGGTGCCGAGTGGAGGCGAAGTGGTACATAGGATGCTTGGCTAAATCCGCGCAGCCGGGCGGAAGCGACGCATCGTCAACTTAATCGACCGCTGAGCGAGAAGGCGGTTCTCAGAGGTTCGATATTCGGCGATAAGGCCTGTCGTGGCTATCTCGCGCCTGGTCGCAACGGACAATCCTTACGTAGTTGTTGGAAATGATCTAAATCAATGATTGCTAGCTTGACAGAGGAGCAGTGCGCCAGAATTACCCGGCTGTGCGTCCGCCGTGTGAAGGAACGCTTCCGTTCTGGCGAAGATCAATATGTCGTGGCGACAGCGCCACCCCAGCGGTAGTTCAGGCGGACCAAACCGATATCGACGTCCTGACTGACATGGGCAGTCCCTGCAAAAGCGCCCGCCGGAACACCTACGAGTCCTGCTGAAAAGAAGAAGTCTACGTCCCGATGACCCATGCACAGGTGGTCGTACTCAATGCCGATGGACCAGTTCGGAGCGAAGCCAAATTCAAGACCCGCACCTACCGTGCCGCCCAACGGCTTTCGCTGCCGTTGTCGATAGTGAGCCCGGTCGCAAAATCGGAGACCCGGTATTTGTCACGGACGACTGCAGCCCCACCTTTCACATAGAGCAGCACGTTATTCCAGGCATAGCCGACTTGGCCTGTGAACAGGCCGAATGCATGAAGCTTGGATCCATCCTGAGCGCCTGCAAAAGCAACGTTGGCGTTGGAGCCCTTGAAATCGGCCCAGTTGCCCTGCGCCTCCAACCCGAACACCGAGTTCGCTATTTGCCAGCGATAGCCGATTTGACCGCCGACCGTGCCTCCCGTCGCATTATGGCACCCCATAGCAAAGGGCGGAGCCACGATCACGCCGCCGGCATTGAGCAGGTCCCAGCACTGATACGCGGAGCCGCCTCCGCCATTGATGCCGATGTAGAAGCCGCTCCAATCATAGACCGGAATGAGCGCCGGCGGCGTTTTGACGTAGGGTCGCGCGGCCAGATCAGCGGCAGAGGCAGGAGCGGCTAGCGCGATGAAGGCTGCCGTGCCCAGCAGAACTTTTCTCATTCTCTAAACCCAGCTTCGAATCGACTTCCTTGACGGTTATTAACGAGGATTGCCTGTGACCATCTTCTCGATGAATTCCCGAGGTTGGTAGTTGACTGGGGTACGAGCGTTGCTTCAGCATCTGGAGGATGGCCAAAAGTGCGAGTCTGGACGGTAGCGGATGCTTTGGCGCGCAAGGACGAACGTGTTTAGAACTGAGACTGCGAGGGGCCTGCAGACCATCTTCACCGAGCTCATCGACATAGCTGACACGCGAGCCGACAGTGATATTCGCGCGACCTTCCAGAACACTGATAACACTGAAGTAGATTTCTTGGGCGTTAGCGCGCTCAAAGGAGCCGAACTCGTCGCCTGGATCGATCCGCACCACGGCCAACCGGCTCTTCATCAGGAGACTTTATGTGGCCGCCGCCCATCAGGTGCTCTTGGTCTTGCAGGCTGACAACGCCCTAAGCCCGGATATGGGCTTCGGCTTCGATCAGTTCGCAATAGCCTCTGGAACAGTGCGCATCGCTGTTGGAAATTAGATGTTGTCGGGAAGGTGTCGGCCACCAGGACATCGAGCGCGGTGTGCGCCGCATGGTTGCCTCCAGATCCAATACGAGCGAAGGATCGCCGCGCGTGAGATCGGCGATTGAGGTTCAATTCGCCGTGTTCGGTCAGGCGGCTTCGGACTCGATCTGAGTGACGTCGCTCGGGGCAGCACCGCCGATCGCGATGCTACGCGGCTCCTTCGCCTCGGGGATTTCGCGCTGCAGGTCGATCACAGGCTGTTCTCGAAGCGGGGGCCCTTGATCCGCCGATTCGGGGCAAGTGCCGCAATCCGGTTCAACTGATCGCCGCGGCTAAAGAAGGGTTATATGGCCGGGACCAGTGGTCGCGCGGCCGTCTTTTCCGCTATCCTAAAGACGTTGCCAGCCAACTAGGAGCGAAATGCTATGAGCCGCGATGAAATCCCAATGATGGTCGACGTTCTCAAGCAGGCCAAACAGAGCGAGGCCATTGCCCGCGCCTCCCTTTGGGCGATGGCGAGAATGGCTTATGCTTTGCGGAATGCCGGCGTTTTGTCCGATTCAGATGTCGAAATTGCATTCGATCCAAAAGCGATCGGCTCAGCAATATCTGAAGAGTTTCAAGATATAGCGCAGCAAGCGATAGATCACTTATGTCATCAAAGCTTGGGGCCGGTAGAGCGGCGTTGACGCGTCGAGGCGAAAACCTCCGTGAAGAACGCCCCGATTGGAACACTTCGACCTCCTTGGGTGCACACTGGGATCCCGCCGCTTCCCCAATGACTGGTATTTTGGTGCAGCTCCGTCCAATAAAAGTGTGCTGCGGATCAAGAGGAAGATCAGCGAGCTCTGACCCCGGGCAACAAGGGCGCCTGGCCCGAAGTGCAAAAATGGGCGGTGCACCGATGACCGCTTGATCCTGAAGGTGTTTCTTCCAGGCATAAATCTGGTTCACATACTCCTGGTAGCGCTGCGCCAGACCCGTCACCGTTGATTGTTCTCGGAGCGCCTCCAAGGCGATCTTTGCCTTCAGCGCCGCATCGATTGTCCGTCTCGTCTTCTTCACGGTCCGCTTCGTTTATCAAAACGGAAGGGCATCCGCACACCTAAGCCGCCGGTGCAAAATCCGGGGTCCACTTCAATGTACGCTGGATGCGGCAACCCACCGGGGCTGGTAGGTGCCCCGGTTTACTTGTACGCGCCATTATCTGGTGCCGCCTCGGGAATATGTCTCAGGAGCAAAAGTGGTCAGCCTTGCCAATCCACGGTGGAAGGTTGACCACCGAAATCTGCGGCACGTGGCAGGGACAGCGTCGCTCGCCGAGTCGCGCCCGCGCTGCCTGCGGTCACCTGCTGAGCACTTGCTGCCGACGAATTGGCGTTGCTCGTTTTGCCTCCTGGCAATAGCCAAGTCATGACGGCGCCAGCGACGTGACGCTTTCAAGGATCTTCGCAAATGTCCATGCTGCCCAATTCGCAAGAGGCCCGGGATGTGGCCTATCAGCTCCATCCCTACACCAACGCGCGCACCCATCAGCAGGCAGGTCCCCTGGTGATCGAGCGCGGAGAGGGTCCTTACGTCTTCGATGCATCGGGCAAGCGCTATTTCGAGGCGATGGCCGGCCTGTGGAGCGTTGGGCTGGGCTTCAACGAGAAGCGGCTTGTCGAGGCCGCGCACAAGCAGATGCAGGCGCTGCCGTTTTATCACACGTTCTCCGCCAAATCGCACGGGCCCTCGATCGACCTTGCCGAGAAGCTGGTCGCGCTCGCGCCTGTGCCGATGAGCAAGGTGTTCTTCACCAATTCCGGCTCGGAAGCCAACGACACCGTCCTCAAGCTGATCGCCTATCGCTCCAACGCGCTCGGCCAGCCCCAGCGCAAGAAGGTGATCAGCCGGATGCGCGCCTATCACGGCGTCACCATTGCCTCGGCGAGCCTCACCGGCCTGCCGAACAACCACCGCTCGTTCGACCTGCCGCTGCCGAACATCCTGCACACGGGCTCGCCGCATTTCTACAAGGACGGCGCGCCCGGCGAGAGCGAGGAAGCGTTTGCGACGCGCCGGGCCGAGGAGCTCGACGCGCTGATCCAGAAGGAAGGGCCAGATACGATCGCGGCGTTCTTCGGCGAGCCGGTGATGGGCGCGGGCGGCGTCATCGTGCCGCCGGCGACCTATTGGGACAAGATCCAGGCGGTCCTGAACAAGTACGACATCCTGCTGGTCGCCGACGAGGTGATCTGCGGCTTCGGCCGCACCGGCAAGATGTTCGGCTGCGAGACCTACGGCATCAAGCCTGACGTGCTCGTGGTCTCCAAGCAGATCACCTCGAGCTATTTCCCGTTCTCGGCGATCATCATGAACGACCGCATGTTCGAGCCGATCGCGGACGAGAGCAACAAGATCGGCGTGCTCGGCCACGGCTTCACGGCGGGCGGTCATCCCGTCGGATCGGCGGTTGCGCTGGAAAACCTCAGGATCATCGAGGAGCGCGGCCTGGTCGCGCATGCCGCCGAGCTCGGCGCTTACATGCAGGGCAGACTGCGCGAGCTCACCAGCCATCCGCTGGTAGGCGAGGTTCGCGGCGTCGGCATGATCGCGGCGATCGAGCTCGTGCTCGACAAGGGACGCAAGACCGCAGCGGCGACGCCGGGCGCCGTCGGCGGCATCGCCAGCCGCATGCTCCAGGAGCGCGGCATCATCTCGCGCAACATGCTCGATGCCATCGCCATCTGCCCGCCGCTGATCGTCACCAAGGCTCGGGTCGACGAGCTGATTGCGGCCATTACCGGTGTGCTGAACGACATGAAGCCGGAAGTGGCCAAGCTGGCGCCGGCTTAAAGGGCCGCGCTTCGTCTAACGATCAGTCCAACTCCGGTACCCTGAGGTGGCCGCCTTCTTCAGCGCCCCTCGAAGGGCGCCGGCCCGTCTGGCTGCGACGGGCGCGCGGCTCCCGGTCCGCGCGGGCGCAGCGGCCCTTCCAGCCGAGCCGATCACAATGGAGCCAGTACCGTGATGGCGAAGGAACAGGATATTTGCATTGAACGTACTACCGAGATCGAAATCGACAAGACGGCTGCCGTCATAGTTGAGCAGATGGATGATGAAGTCACTATCGCCATCGTGAGCGTTGTCGGATTTCAGTTTCAAGTGACGGCGGGGCATGCGCGGGAGTCATCTCGCTCCTTAGCTGTGGCCGCGGAGAATGCGGAAAAATTCCGCGCGTCAGCCAAGACGTAGCGGCCGATGTCCTTCAGCGTAGCGTGATAAGCTGATCGTCGTCCCCGATCACCATTTTTCCCCCAGCGCCAGATTACGTGGATTGTCGCCTATTTGGGCAAGTTCCGTCTTGCCTCCGACCCAGTGCCCGCCCTCTGCGGATGATCGCGCTTGCGGCCATCCAGCACTCTGAAGATGCGGCGAATCGCCAATCCTGAACTAGATCGCCTCATCCTCATCGATGAACATCGCAAGTGCAAACTCTCGAAGCAAGCAATTCCCGACGGAGTAACGCAAATTCGGCGATAGCGTGCCGGTGTCGTGTCGACCGGACAGCAGCTTTTCGGTGACGGGACCGCCACCGTCGGCGGTGCTGTGTCCCGGGGGCTTTAGGACGACTGAACTGGACGTGCCAAGCAAGGCGACCAAATAGTAGCACCGTCGGGCGGCACCCAATGGGGCTTCACGGTCGCTGGGGTGGGCCGCGATAGGCCGAAGGACTATCGGGCGGCCGGGTTCTAGGGTGCTGTCCTAACTAGGACACTCGCAGAGGGATCAGGACAGCCGATTCGCTTCCCACGTTTCCTTGAAGGTGCATGTGACCGCACATATTTTGAAGCGCTATCTGCATACCGGAAAACACTTCCTAGAAGCTATCAGGCCCAAACAGGTGAGCGCTCACCTTCCCCCTCTAGAAGCTGGCTAATTCGTGCAGCGATGTTCCGCGCCTCCTTCGGGCCGGGGTTGAGTTTCAAGCAATCGAGTATGCCTAATACGGCCTGAGCTTCCTCGGCATCAAATGCCGCGACTTGGCGATCTGCCGGGCTCAGAGAGTGATCGGCCGCGCGGACCTGATTGGCTGCAAGCACCTCAAGCGCTTGCGACCGTAGGACTGTGATGTGCCGCTCGAATATGTGCACTGTTCGTCCCTGTGGTTGAAGTTAGCGCGCACGTGACTCGGCGCCTGATTGCAGACAAGCGCTGTCCCTACCACGTGCCGCCAACTTCAACGTTGCCAGCCTCGCCGGGAGAAGCTGTCAACGAATATTCACCCCGACGAATGCCTAGGGCAACTATCAAGACAGGTGGCGGCGACTTGGCGATCAGCCTTGGATTGCAGGTAGTGCCGGCGCGACTCGGCGTTGTTCGGTTGCGCGCGTCAGACGCTGTTCCCGCCACGTCCGCACTGCCAACTGAGGTTAGCGGTGATGGGACTCGGCGCTGGCCATCCTGGCGTCATTGCGCTGTCCCATGCTGTTAACCACAACGGCTCCGTATCACGGTTCGGAAAGCGCGGAGCGGGAGTTGGAGCTTCCCGCGACGTTCACGGAGCTAAGTCCCCCACAGCAAGGCCGGATGATATCAGCTGCAACCGACGCAGCCATCAGCGGATGCATCTTCGGACTCCGATACGACGAGACGACTGGACGCTTTCCGATCCGGCGGGGGTTATGGGCGGGGCATCGGCAGGGTAATCCAGAGCCCGGCTGCCACGAGATGGCTCGCCACGTTTATCTGCCTCCGCTGCGCGACGCGATCGGGCGCTCGCTTTTGGCATTCCGACCCGAATCTACGCGCTGCTGAACCGCTTCCTCGAAGGAGGTGATCCGGAAGCGCTCGCAAAGGCATTGCGGCGG
>NZ_JACIHD010000048.1:0-10189 GCF_014198235.1 Bradyrhizobium sp. ERR14
CGAGCACGACCAGGTCTCGGCCAGCGTCAGGATGGAATGGATATGTTACTCGAACTTCGTTGCCCGGAATCCCTGCATTATGCAGCCTCTTCGGAAGGCGGCGCCGAGAGCTGGGCCATCCTGGCCTCGCTCGTGAACACCGCAAAGCTCCATGAGCTCGATCCGCAGGCCTATCTGACCGACGTGCTGGAGCGCATCGTCTCCGGGCGAACTAAGAGCCATCAACTGCACGAGCTGCTCGCCTGGCACTGGAAGGCGGCGCGCCAGCGCACCGCACAGGCCGCGGCATGAGCCCGCGTCGTCATAAAGCAGCGTCGTCGATGGCGGCAGCCGCAATGCCACTTGAGGAACTCGAGCGATGGCTGCAGGCTCGCGTCGATCAGCATCCTGCCGCCACCAATCTCCCCATGCTCGACGGCTACGTCGCCGCAATCGTGGCCGGACCGGTGTCGATGAGCCCACTCGACTGGATCTGCCCGCTGCTCGCGATCGATGCCGATGCCTTCAACCACGGCGGCACCCCGGAGTTTGCAGCCATATCGGCCGTCGCGCTGCGCCACAACGACATCAGCAACACCCTCTCGACCGCACCCGACAGGTTCGCGCCGATGCACCGGCCCAAACCCAGTGGAGACGTCGATCCGCGACCATGGTGCCAAGGCTTTTATGCCGCGATGCGGCTCAAGCTATCGGCGTGGGCGCCGTTGCTGGACGCCAGTAACGTCAATCACGGCCTACTTCTGCCCATCCTGCTGCACTGTCGCGACGATCAGGGCCGTCCGCTGCTTGGGTCACCACGAAGCGGCCGCGAGACCAAGAAATTCCTGCGTAACGCCCACGCCGATATTCCGGCGGCGGTCGAGGCCTTGCGGCAATACTGGATGCCGATCCGCTACGCCCGCGCTCGCTGATCACCGCGGGCGTGGGAGCTCATACCGGTTACGATTGACGGCTTCTTCTAGAATGAAGGAGCTTTGAATGAACGATGGGAATGCCATGGGTCAGGTGATCCAAATTGATGAGGCCCGGATTCGAGATCACCTGGGCGAGATGGTCCGCGGGACGGTGGAAGAGACCCTGAACGCGATGCTGGAGGCCGAAGCGGACCAGCTGTGCGGGGCTGGGCGGTATGAGCGCAGCCCGGCGCGGCAGGACACGCGGGCAGGCAGCTACGAGCGAACGCTGCACACCAAGGCGGGCGACGTCAATCTGAAGGTCCCGAAGCTACGGCGGCAAACCTTCGAGACGGCGATTATCGAGCGCTACCGGAGGCGGGAGAGCTCGGTCGAGGAGGCGCTGATCGAGATGTATCTGGCTGGGATTTCGGTTCGGCGGGTCGAAGACATCACGGAGGCGCTGTGGGGCACCCGGGTCAGCCCGAGCACAGTGTCGAACCTGAACAAGAAGATCTATACCAAGATCGAGGCGTGGCGGAATCGCAGGATCGAAGGCGAGCATCCGTATCTCTACCTCGACGGCATCGTGATGAAGCGCAGCTGGGCTGGTGAGGTTCGCAACGTGTCGCTGCTGGTGGCCTCGGCAGTCAATGCCGAGGGGTTCCGGGAGATCCTCGGCATCTGTGAGGGCGCCAAGGAGGACAAATCCGGCTGGTCATCGTTTCTACGGCATCTCGTCGATCGCGGTCTCAGGGGCGTGCAGCTGGTGGTTTCCGATGCGTGCCGAGGTCTTGTCGAAAGCGTTGCGGATTATCTGCCGAAGGCACGCTATCAACGCTGCATGGTGCATTTTTATCGCAATGTCTTCAGCCACGTGCCATCGACCCGGGTCCGCGAGGTGAGCCACATGCTCAAGGCCATTCATGCCCAGGAGAGTCGCGCCGCGGCCAACGAGAAAGCCAGGGCCGTCATCGCGGATCTGCGGGCAAGCCGTATGGCCAAAGCTGCTGATCTCGTCGAGCAGGCGGTTCACGAGACGCTCGCCTACTATGCCTTTCCGGACATCCATTGGCGGAAGATTCGAACGAATAATCCGCTCGAGCGCATCATGAAGGAGATCCGGCGACGAACCCGTGTCGTCGGCGCCTTCCCCGACGGTCAATCCTGTCTCAACTTGGCGGCGGCCCGGCTGCGGCACATTGCCGGAACGGCGTGGTCGACCAAATGCTACATGAACATGCGACCGCTCTATCAGCCACAACTCTCTGAAACCGGAGCCGTCGCCTGATCAAAAGTGCGAAAGATTCTGGACAGTACCTCGCAGGGCCATAGTGCGCTGATCGGGTACCCAGACCTCCGGAAGAAATCCGGTGGCGTACAACTTCGCGAGCACGGCGGCATCAATCGCATCCGTCTTGATCTTTGCGTGCGCGATCAACCGCACCTGCTTCGGGTTGGCGATGACAACACGGTCGACATACGGCGCCAGAACTTCGACAACGGCCGCGGCATTGCCAGTCGCCTCGACGACCACGTGATCGTCATGGGTGAGTTCCTTCCTGGCGAAAGCCTCCAAGCTGTCACGAGTCATGGGAATGCGGCCGAGCTTCGTTAGATGTCCCTCGAGCAGCGCCACGACCTCGGCCGCCACGCGATGGATGTCCATGCCAATGATGCGCATCTCTCCCTCCATGGTCAGTGCGAAAGGGAGCTGCGGGCAACACGACAATTACGGATCCGCGCTCGCAGCGCATCCGGGCTAGTCGCAGGGGCGGCCAGATAACGACCTCGAACTCGCAGTTCATGTCAGTGCGACGGCCTGCCCGCACTTGCGTGCTCCCGGTGCCCCGAGGCCCGGATCGGTCTACGCTAATGGGCTAGATCGAGTCTGGAAACACGGGACACCGGCTACATCATGCCGGATAACGCCTTTATCGAAGCGTTCAATGGCCGCTTCCGGGTCGAATGCCTCAATGCCCATTGGTTCCTGTCGCTTGCGGACGCCCGGGAAAAGGTGGAGACTTGGCGCAGATACTACAACTGCGCATCAGAACACCCATCTGGCTATGTGATTGAAGAGAAGAGATTTTGTTGAGCGGGTTGCGATCCCGCGGGGTATTTTGGGTTCTGTCGCGCTCGTGTGGCGATAGATTGAGCAGCAGTTGTTATCAGCCAGGTGCGGGCGAGGATCCAAGGACCATCCGGCAGAGGATGGATGGATTCGATCTCGCCGGCCTCAGCGGCCAGTCGGAGCGTCTTGGGGGCGATCTTCAGGAGCTTTGCGGCGTTGCTAAGGTTGAGCCATGGCTCGATCCCGTCCTCGGCGGGCTTGAACACCGGGATGTGGTAGTTCGAGCGCATTGATGTGACGCGCTCGCGGGTCCAGCGATTGCCGTTACCGGTCTTGAGGCCGTTGCGATTGAGGAGGCCGGCAATCAGATCATCGCTGGCGATCAGCACCAGTTGACGCACGGCCTGGACGATATCGGCAGAGGTGCTGTTGCGCTGTCCGCGCCGGCGCTTCGGCAAGCGCAACTCGCTGTGGGCGCCCCCCACCCAATGGACCACGAGAACGATCTCCGAGGCCGCGTCGTCGATATCGGCCACGACCTCATGGATGAGGGTGCGCACAATGCGCTTCTTGAGGCGAGCATCCGTCGTCTGCGCATCCCAGACCGTTTTGAGGTTCGAGGCCAGAACGCCGAGCGAGGCTGGATCAGCAAGGGGCGCGGGCATCGCCGCATCATGCAGGGTGATCTTGGCCTCAACCTCCGCCGCGTGAGCGAGCGCTCTGTTCCAGCGGGCTTCCAGCTCACTGGCCACCAGCCGGTTCGCGGGATCAGCGGCATCGTATTGCCGGAAAGCCCTGTCGGCGGCATAGCGCGCCGCTTCGAGCTCGCGACTGAGGGCATCGCGTACCTGATCGCGCCGTTCCCTGGCTCCCTGGGCGGCAGCGGTTGCGGCAGCGACAGCGCCCGGACCGACGACTCCAAGCAGTGCTTCCTCGATGGCGTCATCGACGCGCAGTCCGCCGAAGGCGATGCAGTGGGCCCCGCCATTGTCCATCCAGGCGCGGCTGCAGCTGTAGCGCGGGATATGGTTTTCCATGCCGGAGTACCGGAGTGTGAGCTTGCGACCGCAGCGCTTGCAGCGGATCAGACCGGCCAGCAGCGCGTCACCATGCTTGGGCGCGCCGTGATGCCGACTGGTGGGAACATTGCTGCTGATCATGGTGCGAATCGCCTCGAACTTCTCCCAGCTCACATACCCTTCGCGAGTGTTGGGCTTCAGCGTCAGCCATTCGTTTCGCGCCTTGCGGCGGATCTTCACGCTCACGCCCGCGGTGCTGTATCCCGCCGCCACAGCTGTCTTACCATAGGCATAGCCGCCGCCGTAGACCGGGTTCTCAATGATCCGGCGGATGGCAGAGTAGTTTGGTCGCCGCCAGGCCGTGGCGCCGTTGGTCTGCTTCGCCGGCAAATCGAGATTGTACTCATGGAGCCAGCAGAGCGCCTGTCGCGCGCTGCCCAGTTCCTCGACCTTGTCGAAGACCAGCTTGATCGCTTCCTGGACGCGCCGATCCGGGTCTTTCTCATAACGGTCGCCGGCCTTCACGAAGCCGACCGGCGCTGTCACAACCAACTCGCCCCGGCGCGCTTCTCGGAGCGGGCCGAGAGCGAGCGCCGGCGCAACAGATCCAGCTCGTACTCGTTGAGGCTACCCTTGAGCCCGAGCAGCAGGCGGTCGTTGCCGTGCCTTGGCGCATAGATGGTCTCTTGATCGACCAGAATGGTATCGACCACGCGGCACATCTCGATGAGTTGCTGCCAATCCCGGCTGTTGCGGGCGAAGCGCGAGACCTCGCGGGCGCAAACTGCCCCAACTGCATGTTTCGCGGGATCGTGAGCACGGATTTCAGGGGATCGTGAGCAGAGATTTCAGACGATCGTGAGCACGGATTTCGCGGGATCGTGAGCAACTTTTCCGCGGCTCAACCCGCTTCGGCCGACAACTCAACCGGCTTAGGAACTGCCTCGTCAGTGAACGAGGAAGGCCTATGCCCACCCAGAGATTGTCGATGCGCCGGATCAAAGAGGTTCTCCGCTTAAAACATGTTCAAGGCTTGCCGGAGCGAGCCATCGCGCGCACCCTGGGCATCAGCAACGGCGCCGCGCACAGCTATCTGCGCCGAGCCGGGGCGGCCGGGCTGAACTGGCCGTTGCCGGCCGGAATGACTGACGAAGACCTGGAGCTGCTGCTTTTCCCTGCGCCGAGGCCTGCATCGCAGAGCCCCCAGCGGCCCGTTCCCGACTGGGGCTATGTCGACAAGGAGCTGCGCCGGCGCAACGTGACCCGCCGACTGCTGTGGGACGAGTATCGCGCCACCCATCCCGATGGCTTCGGCTACACCTGGTTCTGCACGACCTACGAGGCCTGGAAGGGGCGTGCCCGGCCTTCGATGCGGCAGACCCATCTGGGCGGCGAGAAGGTTTTCGTGGATTTCGCCGGCGACACCATCGACGTCATCGATCCCTCAAACGGGGAAGTGCAGTCGATGAAGCTGTTCGTCGCGGCGATGGGCGCCTCCAACTATACCTACGCCGAGGCCTGCCCAAGCGAGGGGCTCGCCGACTGGATCCGGGTCCACATCAACCTTTTCGCCTTCCTCGGCGGCGCGCCGACATTCGTGGTCTGCGACAATCTCAAGGCCGCCGTCACCAATCCCGACCGCCACGATCCCGGCCTCAACCGAACCTATGCCGAGATGGCGAGCCATTACGGCACGGCCATTCTCGCAGCCCGGCCGCGGCGCCCAAAAGACAAGGCAAAGGTCGAAGTTGCGGTGCAAGTCGCCCAGCGATGGATTCTGGCGCGGCTGCGCAACCAACGCTTCTTTTCGTTAGCGGAGCTGAACGCAGCCATCAGAATACTCGCCGTCGAACTCAATGCCCGGCAGATGCGCGACTTTGGCGCCAGCCGCACCGAACTGTTCGCCGAGCTCGACCAGCCCAAGCTCACAAAGCTGCCGGACCAGGCTTACGCTTTCGCACGCTGGAAGCGATGCCGGGTCGGCCCCGACTATCATATCGAGATCGATGGACACTAGTATTCCGCACCGTATCGGCTCATCCGGGAGCTCGTCGATGCGCGCATCGACGACAGGACGGTCGAGATCTTCTACAACGGCCGCAGGATCGCCAGCCACGCCCGCGCGCCCAACCGGCGGGGCCACACCACCATCTCCGACCACATGCCCAGCGCCCATCGGCGCTACGGCCAATGGACGCCCGCCGGAGTGATCGCCGCCGGCGAGCGGATCGGTCCGTCGACCGCCGCCTTCTTCCAGGCCGTGATCGCGGCTCGGCCGCATCCCGAGCAAGGCTTTCGCACCTGCCTCGGCATTCTGTCGCTGACCAAAAGCTACAGCGCCGAGCGCGTCGACGCGGCCTGCCGACGCGGCATTCTGATCAAGGCGCGATCCGTCGCCTCGATCCGCTCCATCCTCCAGAACGGCCTGGATCGCACCTTTCTCGACGAGCCCTCCGAACCCCAACCCCTGCGCCACGGCAACATCCGCGGCCGGGATTATTTCCACTGAAGCCAAGGAGACTTGTATGCTCAACCATCCCACCCACGAACGCCTGATCGAGCTCGGCTTGAGCGGCATGGCCAAGGCCTTCGAGGAGCAGCGACGATCACCTGATCTCGAAGCCTTGCCGTTCGAAGATCGCATCGGCCTGCTGGTCGACCGGGAAGCCGCGGAACGCGACACCAGGCGGCTCACCACGCGCCTCAAGCTGGCCGCGCTTCGCCAGAATGCCTGCGTGGAGGACGTTGATTTGCGCACGCCGCGGGGTATCGACCGGGCCGTCTTCGCCAAGCTCGTCAGCGGCGACTGGATCGATCGCCACGAGAATTTGCTCATAACCGGAGCGACCGGATTGGGCAAAAGTTGGTTAGCCTGTGCCTTCGGCCACAAGGCCTGCCGCGACAATCGCTCGGTTCTCTATCATCGCGTCCCAAGACTGTTCGAAGCGTTGGCGCTCGCGCGAGGCGATGGGCGTTATGCCCGCTTGCTCAAAACCATTGGCCGCGCCCAGCTTCTGATTTTGGACGATTGGGGATTGTCGGTGCTCACCGCCACCGAGCGGCGCGATCTACTGGAAATCCTCGAGGACCGCCATGGCCGCGCCTCCACCGTCGTAACCAGCCAACTCCCTGTGGACACATGGCACGAAGCTATCGGAGACCCAACCTACGCCGACGCCGTCCTAGATCGCCTCGTCCATAACGCTCACCGCCTCCAGTTGGCCGGCGAAAGCATGCGAAAACGCAACGCCAAAACCATCACCCTTGACGAGCAGCCAGAACGCTGACTCTATCACCGCCTCGGCCGGAGCGGGCTGCTCACGATCGTCTGAATTCGGCGCTCATGATCGCGCGAAATCGCTGCTCACCATCAGTGAAATATGGACCCCAACCTTGCCGAGGCAGATCTCCGCCACCATTCGCTCGAATCCGGCACGTTGTATGCCGCCGGCGGCTGAACGACCGAGATCATCATCGATCACTTCAATCTCTGACCACCCGAGTGCCGTCAGCCGGTCTCGCATGGCGTATTGCAGCGCGCTGCTCTCGCGATTGTGCAACACCTGATGGGCCGAAGACTGACGCACGTAAAGAATCGCCTTGCGCTCCAGATGATGAGGCCTGACCTTGTCAGATATCATGATCGACCTCCTTCGCGGGCGGCGTCGCTGTCATCGCTGCATGGTCGAGGATCAACTGCGTCATCAGGCTCGTGAGCGCTGCCCGCGCTTCTGCGGGCAGATCCAGCCATGTGGGCGCGCCGATGGCGCCGTTCGACAGGCCACTCCCGAACAGATCCATCTGCTGCTGCGGCCGCGGTTGTCGATTGTGTCGGTATCCGCTCGCTGGCACTGCCGTCTGCCGTGACATAAGTCTCTCCCCGATTCTGGTCGTGAGAGGCTCTGGATGGGCCAGAAAGCAGGGCAGCTGATGGCGTTCGATCCTTCAACGCCAGATCGAGAAGCGTAGAGAGCGCAGAAAGTGCGTCAATGCTGACAAAGGGCTGAGCTGTCAAAGGCCCAGCGTCAGGGCATGCCGCCCGATCGAACATCCATGCCGGAACCTCCAACCATCGATCCGATTGTGATCCATCAAGAGAGCAGCGTAAAGCGACATCATCAGCCTTCTCGACGCTTCCATGAACGCAAACTCGGCGACCAAACCAGGGATGATGTCGATAAAGAACCTCGCGAAGAACGGTCCTGTGGGCGTTCTTGAGCCTTGTTGTACAACGAGGAGCGGCCCCATGGAGCCATCGGCAATCGGCAATCGGCCGCCGATTTTACTGCAAAATCACGCCGGCCAAACCAGCCCGCCAACGTGATAAGAGCGCAAAACTCTAGTTCTGGGTGGTCAGAGCTGGCTCCGGAAATCTGGACAGGGCGGTAAGTGGAGTTTCTGCCTGACGGCGGGCAAGATTGTCCCGCGAATCAGGAGAGACGATGAGCAGACGAGCCCGCCGGCAACACGCACCGGCATTCAAGGCCAAGGTGGCGTTAGCCGCGATCAAGGGCGAGATGACGCTGGCCCAGCTGGCTGAGCATTTCGACGTGCACCCGAACCAGATCACGCAGTGGAAGTCCCAGCTTCAGGAGGCGGCGGCCGAGGTGTTTGGTCCTGGCGGTGGCAACAGAACGAGCGAGTCCGCGGTAGACGTGAAAACGCTGCACGCCAAGATCGGGGAGCTGACGCTGGAGAACGATTCCTAAGAAACGGCATCGCCGACGGTCGGCTCTAAGGGCTGGAGAACGAAGCCGAATGCCTTGGCGCGCCGATGCAAATTGTTGACCACTCGCGTCCGGTAGCGCGTCTCGTAGGAAGAGGCCCCGGGATCGACATAGTCCATTCCGTATCGCACAGCATTGTAGAACAGAACTGCGATCTTGCGGGCAGTGGCGGTCACTGCCTTGGCCTTTCCGATGCGCGATGAAAGTCGCCTGTAAAAGGCGCCGAGCGCAGTATCGGTGCGTCCGACGGTGACGGCAGCAAGGCGCAGAAGCGCCGCCGCCCGGCCGCCGGATCGGCGCGTTCGGGACGAGAGCCTTTTGCCGCCGGAGACCTTGTTGCTCGGCGCCAGTCCTAGCCAGGAGGTAAAATGCTTTGCACTTGGCCACGAGGAGAGGTCGTCCCCGCATTCAGCGATCAGCTTCAGCGAGAGGTAAGGACCGAGGCCGTCGATCATGGTGATGTCTTTTCCCAGCAACGCGAACAGCGCTTCGCGGACGTCGAAAGCTAGAGCGTTCGCCTGATCGGTCCGATTCCGACGTAGCGAGGCCCACGGTGCTGGTCCATGGCCACGACCGCGATGGTTGCTCAGTTCCTTCAACACGACTTCGATCCGGGCGTCGCAGGCAGATGCCTTCTCGTGGTAGGTGTCGTAAAGGGCAAGTGCCTGCTCGAGCGCAAACAGATGCTCGGCGCGGTAGCTCCCGGTGAGCGCCTTCGCTATCGTCTCGGCACTGGAGTGGCAACTGTAGTGTCGCAAGCACGCCAGCGCCTCGGGATCGCGCTCGCCGGCAAGGATCGCGCGTATGATACGCAAGCCGGTCGCGCCAGTGATGTCGGCGACGACGTGGTGGAGTTGAAGATTCATCTCCGTCAAGGCCTTCTGCATATGCTGGATGTGTGAGGCCGCGTACTCCAGCAGACGCTCGCGCTGACGCACGTAGGCTCGCAGTTCGGCAATCTGCCCTTTGGGCTGAAAGCTGGCCCGCAGCAACCCGAATGAATGGAGTCGCTGCAACCATTGTGCATCGCTGACATCGGTCTTACGCCCCGGCACGTGCTTGGCATCGCGCGCGTTGACAAGGAAGACGGTAAATCCCCGGGCATCGAGAAGCTCGAAAATCGGAATCCAGTAGACGCTGGTCGATTCCATGACGACGGTCTCGACGCCGCATTCCGTAAACCAGTCGACCAGCCGATGCAGATCGGCCGTGAAGGTACCGAAACTGTGGACTGGCTCCGGTGCGCGATCTGCCCTAACGGCCGCCATATGCATGGTGGCGCCAACGTCGATGGCAGCCGCGTTCGGGTGCACCATCGGCATGTTACCGCCGCCTTTCGACTTCGATCTTTTCGGGTTCATCTGTGAGCTCCTCCTGACTCCGGCGGAAGGGCTGGGCTGCGCAATTCGTTCAAATTCCTAAACGGGATCGCCGAGATGGCGTCACCACTCTCAAGTGCGCAACAGCCCATGGACC
>NZ_JACIHD010000049.1:0-10074 GCF_014198235.1 Bradyrhizobium sp. ERR14
CATCAAGGGCCGGCGGCGAGCTGCAGCTGATCGTCGCCACTCATTCGCCAAACCTGTCGGCATGGGTTGAGAGCAAAAAACTCCTCTTTTTCCGGTCGTTCCTGCCCGCGCCGATGGGCTCGGCGGGGACGATAGCAGAGGAGGCGCAGCCGCTCGCTGGTCTCCCTGCCGAGAGGATGCCGGAGATCGAGCCGCATCCGATCATGCCGGTCGGCCGTCCGAGGCCGGTAACACGTTGCGTCCCGCTGGCAGCGTTACCGCTCGATCCGGTCGAGCGCCGGAGGGCCGACCGTTATCAGGACATGATCAAATCGGCCTTCCTGTTTGGCGGCCGCGTGCTGCTCGTAGAAGGTATTGCCGGAGCGCTGCTGCTTCCCGTCATAACCAAGAAGATCGTGTTGAAGGGCGACGCCGACAAGCTGCGCCTAATCCGTTCGCCAGCCTTCGTGCTGATCAATGGGATAAATTTCCGGCCGTACGCCATGCTGTTACTTTCGCCACTTAGCGAGGTTCGAATCTTAGGGGCGGCAGCGCTCGAGCTGTCGGAGCCCGTGCCTATGTCACCGCGGAAATTCGGCGGACCGACGCCGGAGATTGAGATGACGAGATGCTGCGGATCCTGACGCGGGCGAGATACCCGCCGAGCCGGGCGATCTTGATCAGATAGTGCGAGAGCGTTTTCTGTTTTGCTTTTGGTTTGTCGTTGACGAGGCGATCGAGCACGCCGATTTCAGTTGCGTTCAACGCGAGGGCTGGCGGCGCCTCTGGAGCGGAACGGTTGAGCATCGTCATCCAGAAGACCCGCCAACTCAGGATGCAAAAGAGCGAGATCAGGTTGGTCAGACGCTGGGCGGTCCTGAGCTTCGACTCCTCAGCTTTTAGCCCGATTTGAGGATCTTGTGGAACACCTCGATCTTACATCTCAATCCATACCATTCCAGTTTCTCAATGGCGTCGGTGCGGGAACTAACAGGCAGGTCGGTGATCAGCCTCCAATCGATCTTCTTTCTGTTTTTCGGTGTCCCGCGCTCTTCGGCATGGATCACCCGTCAGGGTCAGCGCGGGATAGCGCTTCTGCTTTCCGATCGGCGGCAGGACGTATCTTGCGATACCTGATCTCAAGAACGGCTTGGTCGGGATCGCCGTTGCTGTCTCTGACTTCGATGTGATGGAGCCCCTTGACGGCGACCTCATCCATTTCGTCGGCGATCGTGTGATCCCCGTCTCCAGCCATGATCAGGAAATGAGCTCCGATCTCTGCTGAGCAGAAGAGCTCGTAGATGTCACTCTCGCGATCACCAATATGGATGCATCGTCCCGGATGATCCAAGAGTTGCGTAGACTGCTTGAGATTTTACAACCACTGGACACTTTCCTTTTTCTCGATGGGAATCCGGGTCGGATTGATCTTCTTTTTAAACGCTGCGGTCCCCTTGAATTTCTTCCTCCAGAACTTAACGGCCGCCAACCCCAGCGGCACCCCTTCGATTGTAAGCGCAAGGCTCGAATGCATCAGGATGCCGCAAACCGTGTGCGATCTGAGGCGACTCGCCTTATCCAGTCCACTGTTCATGCTCTTGGTGATGCCGATCGCTTCTGACTTCTCGCGTTGATAGCTGAACTCGGTATCGTGCAGCACAAGAACGAGACCTTCAGTTGCGGCGGCACGATCACGTGTCAATTGGAAATGGCCGGCAGAATGTCCGCTTCGCTGACCCGCTCATTAGAGAAGAAGCGGTAGGCTGCCTTGGTATTCACCCAATCCTGGCAGACAAGCGGAATGCTTTGTCCCATGGCGCTTCCAATCTGCGTGAGCAGTTTGCGAAATCTGTCGCCGAGCCGCGCGTCCCTAAAGTCGCATCCACTACTCTCTCGATCAATCGAACATTCACCTTCCAAGGACGGCAAACAGCCTTTGGCCGATCGATCCATTAATGTCAGCTCATAGAGCACCCCCTCGCGAATCAGGTGCTCAGCAAGGAATCACAAGTGATTTTTTCGATTCAAGATTTCGCCGATCAGCGGATCAGCCCGAGTGGTCAAAGTTATGGGTAATTGAACGCCGGTGGAAGGGTGGAAGCCGCCCCTTCATGGATCGGGCTCGAGCGTGAGATGGTTTGCTCATTGATATTCGCCAGCCTGGCGCGCAGATCGCCGCGATCCGCGAGGCTGTCCAATCTAGGCAGCTTCTACTTTGCGTCTAAGGTGCCCGTTGACATCAGCGCAAGGAGTGGAAAGCCCCATCTGGTCACCTTGCGCGCGCTATCTCCGGACATCAACGTCGATGGTAGTGTCACCGCACGGGAGAAGCACGGCACAGCGCGTTGCTCAATGTCCGCTGCGTCAGACAGCGTCCCACCTCAACTCAGGTAATACTTATTGATCAGTTCACCAAGCTCGGTTGAGCTAATCTTCTTCAAAGGAACGCTGGTCCTGGATATCGACGCCATCCGAACCGAGTATTCCGTCGTGAAGATATAATCCTGCTCGCCCGACTCCGCGCATTGGCCGATGAATGCAAAATTGACCGCATCTTTAGGCACAACATCTGGCCGGTCGCCCACCTGCCGCGGCATGAACAAGGAAGTGACGTAGGGTATCATCACCGGCGCCGTTTTGGCGGCCCTCGCGGCGAGTTTCGAGATGCTCGCAACCGGCACACCGATAAAGCCATTCTTGCGTGATTTCCTCGCTCGTACATTCTTGCATCGGTTTCTTCACGTAATCACCGTCTTTCTCGACGAACAGTGAATAGACCCAGACGACGACCGGATCGCGGGGCTGGTGCTTGAATGCGGCTGGCGGTTTGCGGTCCAAATAAGCAACCAGCTCGAATCTTTTACCGTAACGATAGCCTCCTGTGACGACCCTGCCTCTGAATGGATCGCGTTTGGCGATCTTACGGATGTACCCGGGAATGCGTGCGTCCAGGGTCGTGATCGTGGCCGATTCCCATTTGGTTACAGCGATATTGCGTCCAAAGGCGTTTGGACGGCCAAAGGCGGTATCTTTAGCAGCAATGCGCCGCCACAGATCCCAGGCGGGCGCCGGCCCTCGTCGAGCCTGGACGCCGTATGATGGCCCCCATGTCCGAGTTCTCGGTAAGGGACCCAATCGTCATGAAAACAAGATCGTCGGGACCAATTCGACGCTGCCGGCAATACCATTCTCCAGCCAGTGGATGCCTGTGACTTGCTTGCGTCCGCGCTTTATGTCGAAATCGATATCAGTGGCTTCGACCCCGTAGCGAAAGATGACTCCCTGCTCTAGGAGCCATTTGCATAACGGCAGAACGAGCGATTCGTACTGATTGTACTTGATAACTTTCAACGCACGAAAATCAGGCAGGCCGCCGATATGGTGGATAAATCGATGCAGATAAAGTTTCATCTCGAGGGCCGAATGCCATGCTGAAGTGAGTAGTTCGGATCATCGTTGTTCAGCCAGTAGAATTCGTCGAGGACGCTGGCGCCTTCGGGCTGGAAGCGACAGGATCGAACGGAATAGATTCCAGAGGCACTCGGAATGTTCCTCCATCTCTCGACCACCTCGGATGACGAACCCTCTTTCCGGGTACCAACTACCGTCCAACGCCCCACCTGGAAGGTTCAGCCGCTCAAGAATGGTAATACGATCGCCTCGCATATGCCCGTCGCGGTTCATGAAAGGTCGCTCTGGACAGCGCTGCCAAACCCGAACCAACGAACCACGCCGTATTGCTGTCCACACCAGCGGGCATGCGGGGGCGAGAAAAGGCTTCGTAGTTCCCACTGCTGTAATACATCACAAGCTCAGATCCTGTTTTATGTGACAATTGGTCAACTTCTAGTCAGAAGATGCTTTCGGGCGCCTGACACTTGTACGGGACGCCGATCGTCAGACCGCCATCGACGACGATTTCGGAACCCGTAAGATAAGAGGACTCGTCACTGAGCAGGAACAACACTACCTGCGACACTTCCGGCGGCTCGGCTGGTCGTCCAAGCGGAATGGGAAAACTGGAAGAATCGAAGTCCTTTGTCATCCAGGTGTTGATTAACCCCGGATGGACCGAGTTGATGCGAACCCCAGACGGAGCGGCCTCCAAAGCGGCGGACTTGGTTATGCCTCGCACGCCGAACTTGGAAGCAACGTAGGCGTGAAGCCCTGCACTACCCCTCAGCCCCTCGACCGACGAGATGTTGACGATCGAGCCCCCGCCCGCGCGGCGCATGGCCGGCAGGGCAGCCTGCATTCCCAAAAATACACCGGTGAGATTGACAGCAAGGGTCTTCGTCCACTGCTCGAGCGGAAACTGCTCGATAGGAGCAATACTGGCTATGCCGGCATTGTTGACGAGGCCATGCAGCGCGCCAAACTTGCTCTCCGCAGCCGCGATCGCTTGGCACCATTCCTCTGGCTGAGCGACGTCTTGACGCAGATAGATCGCGGATGTGCCAAGGCCGGCCGCGAAAGCCTCGCCTTCTTTACGAAGAATATCGGTGATCACGACTTTAGCTCCCTCCGCTACCAGCAGGCGCGCATGAGCGGCCCCCATCCCTCGAGCCCCGCCGGTCACCAGAATGACTTTTTCGCTGACACGTCCCATAATTTTGCTGCCTCTCTGGTGGTGCAAGGTTTTTGCGACATCCACTATGCACTATGTCAACTGGCCCTTGGTCGATCTGCTGTGTCCCGCTGCGAAGCCCAAGGCTGTGCGTAGTGCCGTGTAACTCGGCGTGAAAACCAACTCGATAACGATTCCACGTCGTGGACACGCGTCCGCCGTTCATACATTACCGTCGGAGTGTTGAATTGGCATCACGACATTGGGCCACCTTGTTGAGCCCGACGAATCACGACCGAGTTTCCTCCGGAAGATGCGCGTGGACTGCAGGCGATGCAACGCCGGTTCCGCACAGATGCACGTACTGAGCTCTTCGTGGCTGGCCGCGGGAGTGGGGCGCAGAACGCATGAGGTTCTCCGAGTCTTGCGAATTGGAGTATCCATCCTGTGCAATCGGCGCGCCGAGAATCTCGTACGAATGCAAACTCACGCAACTCTTGCAGAGTTGCTACAGCTGTTCCGATCTTCTTACGCGACCTGGGTATCCGCTAGCATGCGTTTCGGGCCATGCACAGCGATAGCGTTTCGACATTAAGGCTTAGTCGAGCCTCCCAAAACTGCGAGGCGTGCGAACTCGTCATGCGTTTATGTCCCAATTGATCATGTCGGACTTTCGACATTCCGCGTGGCCAATCAAACAAGGGGGAAGGCAACAGCAGAAGAGGCGACGGTTGTCGGCGGCCTTCTCGTACATCTTCATCCGAGCGAGTCCTCTAACACCGAATGAGGTGCTTGGCATCGACGTTGCATGCGACAGATAGAGAGGCCTATCGAGTTATCATCATCGTCGGTGAGCACACTTCACGGGAATGAACGCACGATCGTCAAGCTCATTCTGCACCACAGAATTGAGGTGCAGCGCGCAGAACTGTACGCGTCGTTGGCGAGACGATCATGATCAGCGCTCTATGAGCCGAGGGATCACCGAGCTGCATTGGAGGTTGCATCATCGAGGTTGCGTCATCACAGTCTCTTCAGGATGCTTCAAAAACCGAGCACTGTTGCTGAGATGAGTTAGCTGAATCTACAGTTGCGTCCAAACACTCCAAGAGCGAGGAGGAATGCGATGCCCGAGGTAAAAGGTATTCCTCTTGATGCGCCTCTCTACCGTGGGAGCAGAGACCGTGGCAGCGCGTTTCTCGGCTGCCAAGCCATAAACCTTGTATTCAGCGTGGGGAGCGAGGTGTCCTCGCTACTACCGAAGGGATTAGTACCCGTAGCAAACCCTGCAATCGCCGTTGTGGGGGTCGCGAGCTATCCCTCAAGCACTGTGGGGCCGTACTTGGAGTGCTATTCAGGAATTCAAGTTCGTGATCCCGGCGGTGAGACCGGCTTTTACATTCCTTACATTTACGTGACAACGAATGATGCAGCGCTTGCCTCGGGACGAGAGGTTCTTGGTGCTCCAAAAAAGCTGGCGCACATTACTCTGATTAGAGAAGGTGGCCTAATTCAGGGTACGCTCGAGCGTCCAGCTGGCAAGCGCCTGCTGACTCTTACCGCTCAACCGGACCAGCGCATGAGCTCGAGTTCGCAACAGATGTTTTCTGCGCGGACGTATTTCTACTCGGTTCGGCATTTGCCCCCCATCAATGAGCGCGGGAAGGGCGCAGTAACGCAGCTCGTCAAATGGTGCACCGCGCGAACGTTGCGACGTGACGAGCTTGGCGATCAAGTTCAATTTACTGGACCCATCTCCCTAACTTACGACTCACCCTCGATTGTTGATCCCGTGCACAATATTGCACTTGGCGAACCCATGCTTGGCACATACGAGGAGTATGACGCCAAGCTCGAGGTCATTGATATCCTTTCGGAAACCGCAACTCCAGGCAAATAGTGATCGATAAGCTTTAGGAGTTCACCCAATCCTGAGTTCAGCCGCGGGCTCTCGGCGTGCCCATTGATGGGCCATTACAGCGACGCAAGCTAGGGTCCTAACGCACTGCATGAAACACGCAAGGGAGAAGGCTGCCGCGTGCGCCCGCCGCGGGGCGACTTCTCGGTGGTCGACTCGACGGAGAACGTCCGCCTTTCATCGCCATCTAACGCCCGAGACCATCAACGCCGTCTACGCCGACGGCTATGAAAGAACCCGTTGGCTCTCCTATGCCAGCTATGCTGCGCTGGTGCCACTCCACAGCTGCCGAGCAGCCGCGGGCACGTGCGTCGTTGCGTCGTTCGGAACTAGCCGCTTGGTCAGTGCCATGCCAGCGGCGACCTGGTCCCCGCGCAGCGACGTGGCGACCAACGGGTGCCGGCCTCGAAGCGAAGAAGACTGCTCATGCGGCATAATCCGGCTTGCTGCATAATCAGCGAGCTCGCGGATGAAAAGCGGTGATCATCACTGCTGCAGACTGCGAATATGAACAACGTCGATCACTCGCATGATCACCACAACGCTTCAGCGTATCCCTAATGGCTGGCCCAGGGCAGAAATCGAGGCGCTCATGCCAAGGAACCCACGCCGCCAGCGGCCTTTGGCTCGCGGCTTCCGAGTTCTTTCAAGGTGCGCCTGCAGCCACGGTGCGGACCGGCACATAAGCAATGCTGTCGCTGCTCCGATCGTGGCCTTATAATACAAATTGCGGGCACCAATGCCTGGCCGGCCTTCCTGCTCTTACACCCACGTCCGTTTTCAGCAAACGGCGACAATGAGCTGACCACCGGCCGCTCGAAAATGCTTTGCTTTACCGAAGGCGCATTGCCATCAGAACTGGCCGATCAGACGATCTTGGGAAAGTACTAGGCGACCGCCCCAAGCTCGTCGTCGCTTATATGATCTACACGATTCGACTGCTCAACGCTGATGTTGTTGTATCTTGAGATTATCCAACAACTTCGAGCCTTCACTGAACGATTTCGACCAAGATCGCTCTGCCAAGTCCAGATAGCTTTTCAGCAACTCGGAGGGCGTTTTGACCTCAGCAACGACTTTTAGAAAATTGGCGTGATCGTGCAAAGAGGAAGCAGTCAATCTCAAACCGTCTTTCAAAGCCGCCGCGAAGAAGTTTGTCGTTGCTTCGATCGACTTCTGCCAATCTGCAAACACGAATGAAGCGCGCGTGGCTGCCGTCGACTGCTTAGTGTGCTCGGCGGCGCCACCTGGCCCAGCAGCCGATGCCTGGGTCACTTGCGGCGATTGCTGTGTACGGCGTTTCTCGTCTTCAGCTACGCTCGATGCCATTGAACGTCTCCTCTCTGAACTGTAACGTTGTGATTGGTTTCGCGGCTCAGCTCAATCAACCTTCAGAGGGTAACACGATCTCCAATATGGGAGACCTGCCACTTTTGGTAGCCCTGATCGCAAGGACCTGACTTAAGGACGACATTTGACGTGACCAATGCTGGAGGCGGATTGTTCAGTCTGCCAGATTCCCGGTAGGTGCTCCGATGGCTATATTTCGCGGAGAGTCTGAATCGGCATGTCGCAAAAGCCGTGTAGAGAGCGACCAGTGGGTCTATGGCGTCGGCGAAGATGGTGTTCAGGCGTCCTGCGACTTTGGCATCGAAAACCTGATCGAGTTCGTCAGGTTCCACAAAGAAAACCCCAAGCTGCTCAGCGCTGGCACGGGAATGAACCAACCAGCCTGCGGCCTACACCGGCTACACCGGATCGGCGCACCGGCGGGTGCTTTCGCGTACAGCGGCGCATCCGACCATTGCGCCGTCCATGGGTCGGAGCCAAAATGGTAGTTCAAGCCGATCTTTCCGATGTGATAGTTGCTGGAGAGGCCCGTTGTGTTCGCCGGAAGAATTGCGAACGGCGGATTCTGCACCGTCGGAGGAGTCGCGACACTCGGTCCGCCGAAATGCAGATAGTCATACTCAGCTTTCACCGACCATGCAGGCGTAAGCGCTTGCTCGACGCCCAGCCCGATGGTGGCGCCAAGGCGACCATAGTCGAAGTGGGCTTTCTCCTGTGGCGACCCGCCTTCGAAGTTGTTGACGACGTCGCCACGGTTGTTTTGCCAAGCGACGCCTCCCTTGAGATAGGCCAGCGTGTGGCCCAGCGCGCCAAACGCGTAACCGACGCGACCGGTTCCGGTGGCAAAGACGTTGGGACCTGCCTTGCAGTTTGCGCTCACAATAAAGCCGGGGGCGGCGAGGCAGGTATTTGTCCCGTCGGAGACAGCACCGCTGGCATCCAGTTCGACACCAAATACCCAACCGTTCTTCTGCCAATTGTAGCCGATCTGGCCACCGGCGAGGAACACTGGGGTATCGACGACATCGCCATAGATCGACGGACCGTAGGGATTGCTGAAGGAGGTGCGGCCGTAGCCGCCGCCGACGTGCCCGCCAATATAGCCGCCGGTGGCAGTTTCACTCCTGGCTCGAGGTCTGCCGCATTCGTTGCATCGGTTGCGACGAGCGCAATTGTCGTGGCTCCCAAAAGAAGAACTCCAGATCGCATCCATCACGTCCCTGTATTTTCTCGGTCCACGACCGAGCGTCCTTAAGTTATCGCGCAGCAAAACCGTCGGGGCGGACCAGACGCTAACACCGACGCGCGCCGAGTCCGTCCCGAAGACCATCGCACTGCGATTGGTGATGATGCGGCAAAGAGAGCAAGTCGCGTGCCGAAGTGAATTCGCGGGCTCTGCAGGCACTTCGTCGCGGCGTCCGGCGTCAAGTTGCTGACAATGGTCTCAATGCCGACAGCCAGCGCAGCCGGTGCAGTACGTTCGGCTACCGGGACCAAGCGCTCAAGATCGAGCTGGCCGGATTAGACGAGACCTGCGCCGACAAGGGCACGGCCGATGATCGTGATCGATGCGCCGCACTTCCACGCTGCTGTAGTCCTAGGACCGACAAGCCACGTGATCCGAACGCACCCCATCCTCAGCTACATGCTTCGGCTGGGATCGGCAGCGCGTGGTCTCTGATGCCGAGCGCAAGGGATGGCGCGCGACGTGGGTCGATTGACCCGCGCGAGGCCGCCGAGGGCCATCGATTGCAAAGGTACTTTGGGAAAGCCGAGGCGGCCCGGGATCGCGGGACCGCGCACCTTGCGCATATCTCGCGCTTTCCCTTTCGGCCTTTGACTGCGCTGCGAACCAGCTAGAAATCGGCCAGAAGACGCGAGGAAAATTGGCGCGGAAATGGACGCACAAAGCCGCAGTCGAGCTGTGGCTCATCGGGCGAATGCGGCCTTAATTAGCGCAATTTGCGCTAGCAGTCGCCAAGGCGTGTTTCAGAAAGACCCCTAAGACTTGAGTGCCTTTTGTCCGTGTTGTGTAGCACCAGTGTTCGTTCCCCTAGCGGAAGACGTGCGTACGCGCGCCCCGGGCCGGGAGGTATTTTGGCAAGCCCGACTCTCACGTGCATGTGCCAATCTGCCGCCTTCATCGTATGCCTACGGCGGCGAAGCACTAGCAGTCCGCTGAAAAACCAACAAATCCGTTTCCGATTTGGCGTTTCCTATTGGATGTCGTGGGGGATTGATGTCGGAGCGGCGATTGCCG
>NZ_JACIHD010000050.1:0-9221 GCF_014198235.1 Bradyrhizobium sp. ERR14
CCGGACGCGAGTGGTCAACAATTTGCATCGGCGCGCCAAGGCATTCGGCTTCGTTCTCCAGCCCTTAGAGCCGACCGTCGGCGATGCCGTTTCTTCTCAAGCGTCAACTCTCCGATCTTGGCGTGCAACGACTTCACGTCGATGGCGGGCGTGGCCGGTGTCCCACCTCCCGGTCCGAAAATATCGGAGGCGCTGCCCTCAAGCTGCGATTTCCAGGCCGTAATCTGATTGGGATGAACGTCGAAATGCTCCGCCAACTGGGCTATCGTGCGATTGCCCTTGACGGCGGCCAGCGCCACCTTCGCCTTGAAGGCCGGTGAGTGGTTCCGGCGCGGTCGTCTGCTCATGATCTCTCCTGATTCGCAGGCTCAGCGTGCCCGCTGTCAGGCAGAAACTCCACTTATCGCCTCGTTCAAATTTGCGGAGCCGGCTCAATCCTGCGGGTGCCGTTTGACGGTATCATTGCCGTTGCGCTGATCTTTCCGCGATGATCGTGCAAAACTGCCGCTGCCGAGCTGCTTCAGCGTCATAGGGCTTCCGTTCGCTTAAACCATTTCCTCGGTAAGCCAATGTAGTAGCCGCGCCTGCGAAGCTCTGCCTCGCATCTATTGAGTGTTTTGCAAATAGATTTCACGGGTGCGCCCACATCAACAAGCTCGCGCAGCAGTTCGTCTTCTCGTTTGGTCCAACGCCGAGAGCCGCTACTCAACTTCAATTCAACCTCGTAGCTGCGACTTCAGATGTTCTGGAGAAGATTGCTATCCGCCCAGACCGTGGCCTTCTAAGGCGCTTGCCTGTCCCAGTCATCGCATCGACCACAAGAGAAATGGCAGGCGAACCGTTCGCTGGAACGCTATACGTTGGCATAGCCGAAGCTCCCGGGGGCCTCTGCCAGTGAGATTTTGGCGCCATTAAAATTCACCCGGCACGGCGGACGACCTGAGATGGCCATGCAGCGGGAATTTCCCGTTAGTCCGGATCCCCCCGAAGAACGGCCGGCCGCAAGGAATTCTGTCGGCAGCTACACCAGGAGTTCGAACAGCGAGCCATCAGCTCTCGCCGCGATGGCCTATTGCTGGAGTTTGTTCGCCACGCCGCCTGTTGCGGCATGATCATCGCGTTCGGACTGTCCAGCTTACGACATGCATGTCTTAAAGCCGACCCGCACGTGCGGCCACCGACGCGCTCAAAGCAGGCATGCGAGGAGCTTCGCATCAAACGACCGAACCTCGCGCTTTTCAACCGGCAGCCTGATGAGTTTTTGTTGGCACGCATATTGCCCCCCCAAGGGAGAGCGAAGCACAAATGGCCTAGGATCGATTCGCGATCAAGGCGGAATTGCCTTCGCCACAGATCGAAAGTGACCTTGCCCCCAAGTTGGCCTAAGCTGCGACGGCACACCTGTTCAGAAAGTTCGCTTTCGACGGGAGACCCTTCTTCAGTTCTTTGCTCGCGCACAACCAAGCATAGTCGGCATGGAATCCTGCGCCGGTTCACAGTGGCTCGCCCGGAAGATAAAGGCACTAGGTCACAGGGTGCGCTTGATCCCCGCGCAATTCGTGAAGCCCTACGTGAAGTCGAACAAGAACGATATCATCGACGCTGAGGCGATCGCTGAGGCCGCGACGCGACCGATAATGCGCTTCGTCGCCGTGAAGGAGGAGGACCAAGTCGATCTTCAAGCGCTGCATCGGATCCGTGAGCAGATGGTCGGCTCGAGGACACGCCTGATCAATCAGATGCGGGCTTTCTGCGTCGAGTACGGCGTACCTTTGCGTCAGGGTGCCGGAATATTCAAACTCGAGTTGCCGCGCGCTTTGAATGACGAAGGAAACGATTTGTCACCCGTGATGCGTCGCCTGGTGGGCGATCTTTTCGCTGATCTCCGCCGCCTCGAAGAACGGACCCGCGAAGTGACACAGGAGATCGAAGCGGTCGCCGATCGAGAGGACGTCACACGCCGGCTGATGACAATCCCTGGTATCGGCGCATTGGGTTCGACCGCTGTACTTGCCGCGATCGGTGATGGGCTGTAGTTTCGCAAGGCCCGCGACCTTGCTGCCTGGCTGGGGTTAGTGCCCAGGCAATACTCGACCGGCGGAAAACAGACGTTGCTTGGCGTCAGCAAACGCGGCAACCGTTATGTGAGAAAACGTTTAGTGCATGGCGCGCGACCTTGCTTCCGGCATTTGGACCGGACGCGCGATCGCCTAGGAAACTGGCTCGACGGGCTGCAGGCTCGGATGCATCCGAACAAGGCCGTTGTCGCCCTAGCGGCCAAGATGGCCCGCATTGTCTGGGTGGTCTTGAACAAGCCTGGAGCTCTCTACGAACGCAGAGATCCTGCTTTCACCTGACGCTTCTGGCTTCGATTGCAAGGCTCGGGAACAGTGATGACGAAACAGTGGATCAACATGCCGTAAGCCCTGTGCAAAAAAGCGGGCTTCGTGCCCGAACCATTTATTGGGAACGGCGTGCGCGGATCTCATCATGGCCTGGCTGCAACCGCAGTCCACTCGCGAGAGGTCGGAGTCATCTATGCAACTGGTAGCGTCATTTTTGCTGTTACGAACCCTTGCACGGACGGGGCGGACCATACATTTTTTGAATTGAGGTCCTTTAGCATGTCGTTGTCGAGCATCGCCTCGGCCAACAGCTTCTTCAGCTTCGCATTCTCGTCGGCAACGACCTTGAGGCGTCGAGCTTCGGATACGTCCAGGCCACCATACTTGGCCTTCCACTTGTAGAACGTCGCGCTGCTGATCCCGTGCTTCCGGCAAACATCACCGGTCTTCGATCCTGCCTCGTGCTCCCGCAGCACCGCGATGATCCGCTTCTGTATTCGGTCTGTTTTTGTCAATCCCTTAAGAGCGCGTGCCGCGGGTACCTTGCTTCTGTTCGTGGTCGGCAAAACCGCCACACTATGGGATTCGGTTGAATGGTCGGTTCAAGCTCTTCGGCGTAGTCATCCGACCTGGAGGGCGGACGCCACGACAGATCATACGAACTCGACCATCCCACGCCCCGCGACGGGCGTCTCTTGGGTTGGCGATGACGTCCTTACGCCACCGCCGTCCATCGGAATTCGGTTCCATCAACCCACATTCGGTGAAGAACGACAGCCATTTTTCTGGCCAGCGCGACCTTCGCTCGCTTGCTTCCTTGCCGGTGGGCAACACGCAGCGCCCAGGCCTTCATCGGAGACCATCGGGTTGATGGCCTGAGAACGACGTTGGCAGCTTCGAACAGGGCTGTGCGCGTCTCTCCATCTCCGACTTTTGTGATCCGTCCCACCCGGTCAACCTCCCCAGATTGGTATCGCCTGGGTGTTAACCCGAGATAGGCGCCGACGGATTGGGAATGCAGGAATCGCCTGGGATCGTCCACAGTGGAGCGGAAGGTCAACGCAGAGACCGGGCCGATCCCCGGCATCGTCATCAAGAGCCGACAAGCCGGGTCACTGCGCACGGCCTTTAGAACCAGACGATGCAGTCGGGCGTACTCCCGCATCAGCGCTTCGCGTCCGGCAAGCAGCGGATTCATGATCGCCTCCAGTAAGGCGTCATCGCTGACCAACTCACGAACTCGCGTCGCGAACAGAGTCCGCGAGACGATTCCGACTTTGAGACCGAGCGGACGCAGAAGTCCGCGGATGACTTGCTCTGTGGCAGCGATGGAGCGGATGATATGCTTGCGAGCCGCGGCCAGCGTCCGCGCCCTTTGGCTGCCGATGCTCTTGACGTGAACAGGCTTGAACCATCCCGTTCTCACCACCTGCGCGATCCCACGGGCGTCATTCCGATCGGTCTTCACCGGCATGGCCGAAAGTGCCGCCTTAACCTGGCGGGCTTCCAAACTGACGGCCGGCAGCCCCAGTTCGATTAGATTCCCGGTCAGCCATTCTGACATCGGTCCGGCCTCAAGGCCCACCCGTTCAACTTGACCAGCCCATGGTTCGAGGTACTGCACAATCGATGGCGCGTCCGCCAACGTGGTTCCCTCCCGGATAAGCTTTCCAGTCTCGTCCACCGCACATACGGGAACGGAATTCAGCGAAACATCGAGGCCGACGTAGATCATGGCTTTTCTCCTTCCGGATGGAGTTGGTCCATGATCGTCAGCCAAAACGTGCCGCGCGGCAAATCGGTCAGGCGATCGGGACCGAATACCCCATCTCTTCCGAAAAGCGGCTGCGCTTCATGCTCTGGTCCTTGTCGTGGGCCAGAGCGAACTTCAAACTGGATTAAGCCCGTGGGGCAAGGTCAACTGCTTCCAATTCAGCGGCGTTACGGAGCTATGCGGGAAACTGGGTGATGACGGAATGAGATAGGCGGCGTATCGAGGCGGGTATCGAGCCTGCCAGAACCTCACATGAGAGCGATACGCCATGAACGAGCATAGCAACGTTGTCCCACTGCGTCAGCCCGATGAGATCGACGATCCACTGACGAATGTTTTGCGATCTGGTGCTCGGCAGCTGCTTGCGCAGGCTGTCGAGATGGAAGCCGAGGCGTTTCTCGCCGCGATGAATGGCTTGAAGCTTCCCGACGGCCGCGACCGCCTCGTGCGGACGGCCATGGTCCAGTGCGGACGATCCAGACGGGGATCGGCGCCGTCGAAGTCGCCCGGGTAAAGATTCGGGATCGCGCGGTGACCAGCGATGGCGAGCGGATTCGCTTCACCTTGGCGATCCTGCCGTTGTGGGCACGGCGCACGAAGAGCTTGGATGCACTTTTGCCGGTGCTGTACCTGCGAGGCATCTCGACGGGCGACTTCCAGGAGGCGCTGGCGGCGCTCTTGGGCAAGGATGCGCCGAATCTTTCTCCGGCGGTGGTTTCCAGACTGACGACGGAGTGGCAGAGCGACTACGAGCATTGGCAGAAGCGCGACCTGTCGGCGCGCCGGTACGTATACGTGTGGGCGGACGGCGTCTTCCTGCAGGCTCGCATGGAAGACCACAGCGAATGCATGCTGGTGCTGATCGGCGCGACGCCGGAAGGCAAGAAGGAACTCATCGGCTTCCAGGTCGGCGTGCGCGAGAGCGCGCAGAGCTGGCACGAACTGCTCGTCGAAGCGAAAACCCGTGGGCTGAAGATCACCCCGGAAATCGCCGTCGGTGACGGCGCGCTCGGCTTCTGGAAGGCGCTCGACGAGGTCTTTCCCGCCACGCGACACCAGCGGTGCCGGGTGCACAAAACCGCGAATATCTTGAACAAAGTCGCAGTGTCGGTACAGGCCAGCATCAAGAAGGATCTGCGCGAGGTCTATTTGGCGCCCAACCGAGCTTCGGCCGAAGTGGCGATCGACGTCTTTGCCGAGAAATACGGAGCGAAGTACGACAAGGCGGTCAAGTGCCTGACGAAAGATCGCGACGCGTTCTACGAATTCCCCGCCGAGCATTGGGGCCACTTGCGGACGACGGATGAGATCGACAAGCAGTTTTTAGCGGGCTCCGGAAGATGCATTCTTTTGTTCGACCGCGCCGCTGGCATTCTTCCGTCCGGACCGCCCATATCGCAGCTGCCGCGCGCAGGGGCGGTCAAGGCTGGCCGCAGTTTGCGGCCACCGCAAGGCTCGGCCTTGACCGGCCCGAGCACGGCGGCATCCTCGATCGGATCGGGCCTGGAAAGAACACAATGACTCACCGACCCAGTGCCCCAGGGGCATGGGAACTAGCCCGAACAGGCGATCGTTATTGTCGTGCGCGGGTGACCTCGTGGCGAAGAGCGGCGCGTCGGCTGTAAGCGTCGCCGGGCAGCCTATCTGTGCCCTGCCGGGTTGAGGCGCCCGCGCGCCTTTTCTTTTGGCGAGCGCGGGCGCCAAGCTTCGACAAAGTGCTCATACCTTCTCTGCGCTTGCTCGGCGACGTGCATCTCCTGATCGCGGAGTTGTTTGATATTGTACGCGTAGGCAGAGCCGCGCGTGTTGCCTTTTTTCTGCGCTCGGCCAGCCTGTAACTCCATGCCGCGCATCTTGTGAGCGACAAGACTGGGCCGGGCCCAGAGGTAATCCTCTTCGTTCGTCAGCAGATGCCAGCACAGGACGGTCAGCTTGCGCGCTACGGCGACGGCGGCCACTTGATGGCCCCGTCTGGCGCGGATACGCACGAAGAAAGCGTGGAGCGGTCCGGGTGCCTTGGCGGCAGCCCAGGCGGCTTCTACCAGCATGGCCCGGGCGTGGCTGCGTCCGACCTTGCTGATCCGGCCATGATGAGCGGCACCGAGGCCCGACTGGTGCACACGCGGATTGAGCCCGAAGTAGCTGACCGGTTTCTGCGGGCTCTTGAAGCGCGTGATATCGCCAATTGCCGCCATCAACCCGACCGCCACCGCCAGATTGACGCCGGTGATCGTCAGCAGCCGCCTGACCGAGCCGTCGTCCAGCGTGTTTGTAGCGATCTCCCGATCGAGGATCGTGAGATCTTCGGTGAGCCGATCGAGCTCGCGCACATGCCGCTCAATAGCATCCCGTTCGTCGTCGGGTACTGGCTGGTGCGCCAGCCAATCGCGGCCGCGGCCGTTGAATAAATCGGCGTGCGGACATTTTGGGATCAGGTGCGCATGAAGGATTGCGTGCACTTCGTTCTTGATCCGGGTCCGATGCCGCACGACCTGGTAACGCCGAGCGACCAGCCTGCGCAGCCGTTCTGTGGCCGCGTCCGGCGTCCAGATTTCCGGCAGATAGCCGGCCGCGTACAAGCTGGCCAGCGTGCCCGCGTCGACCTTGTCAGTCTTCACATGGGCATGGGCGATTGCCTTCATCTGCAATGGGTTGGCGATGACCACCCGCTTCACGAACGGCGACAGCACCGTGACACCGCCATGCAGTTGCCGGTCGCTTCGATCACCACCTCATCTATCGGTTGAAGGCTTTTGCCAAAGCCCTCCAGTGCCGTGCGGGTCATATCGACGCGACCGGCCGGTCGAAGTCTGCCGTTTTCCCAGAAAACCACCTCGCCGAAAGTTCGGTGGGCGATTACGCGTCGCATTTGCACCTCCTGTCATATGATGGGAACGGTGGGCGACACGACAACTACGGATCCGCGCTCACGGCGCAACCGGGCTAGTCGTAGAGGCGGCCAGCTACTAACTCGAGCTCGCAGCTCATCGTACGCATCGGCCTGCCCACACTTTCGTGCTCCCGGTGCCTCTGTCCCGGATGGTCGCACCATACGCCACGATCTTGAAAGCCGCAGCCGAACATCAGCACCGAGGATCTTATACCGGTTACGAATCCCATTGAAAGCGTGTTCGCGACGGTCCGGCACAGAACCGTGCGCACGAAAGGTTCGTTATCGTCAACGACTGCCAAGTTGATGGTGTTCAAGCTGCTCTGCGCCGCATCAAAGACCTGGCGCCGGCTGAAAGGCACAAATCAGTTGCCGAAGGTCATCGCAGGTGTCAGATTCGAAAACGGCATCGAGGTCATCCAGGTGCCGGCAAACCACGCCGCCTGATCGCCTCGTCACCCAAAATCCCGCATAGCTCCGGCGTTACGCGGGGAGTTCACTTGGTAATAGCGGTAGCTCTTCCCGGAGATGCCAGGGATATCGATAAACCACTCGTTCGACATAGCTGCAGTTCACTTTCTGGGGGTCTGCCCCGTTTAAACGAACTAAGCTATTGACGCCTTCAGTGCGGGGTTTAAAAAAGAATCGCACTCGCCAGAGGGCCCTCCGCTTGGTTCCGCAAATGGAGGTTCTGATTACGGAAGGATCGCCCGGTAGCCAGCCTCGGCGGTCCTTTTCGCGAATCAGATGATCAGCAGGCGTTGTGGACACTGTGGCGCCGATTCCGCGCAACGAACATCGTAGGCATCGGTTGAGATACGAACAGGCACATGCCTGTAATCTGAGCGGATTTCCCCGCGCTTTGGCCCGGTTTCAGCAAATGTTGCTCGGTCGCCACATCCGGGCGTTACGGGTGTCGACACATCCGGCAGAGTATCCGGTGGGCAGGGACCGACGACAGCCCGGCATCAGTCCTTGATCCGGTTCTCCCGCACGTCCTTCAGGATCGCCTCGTAAGTCGCAATCACCTGCCTGTTGCGATCGATCGCCTCTTGGGTGACGTCTCTCCAGGCGTTGCTCCCCTCGCGCTCCCCGAGCTTCATCCTCCCTGATTCGAGGGGCTCAAGGTCGCGCCTCAGTTGCTCGAGCTGCTTCTCGACGCCTTCGGCGTATTCGCGCCAGTCGACGGCCATGTTCTTCCTCCACATCATCTAGCAGCGTGGCGCAACCGGAGGGCGAGCGCAAGATGATGCTGATGCAGTCACCGTGGACCTCGCAGGAAATCAATCATGTTTGGCGTCCAGCCAAAAATGTCGACTTGGTTCTTCGTGCGGGTGACGATCGTGAGAAACTCCTCAAGCAATTGCACTGCCGGTCCGGGTTTGTAGAGGGTCACCCACCCAGCTTTCTCAGGATACCTGAACGCGAAGTGCGCGTGGTAGGGCGACACATCTCGGATAAACTCGTCGATTTCAGCCGTGAGAGACAATCCGCAATCTGTCGCCTTAATAAGCAGATCGGTGAGATTGTGAGAGTGTTTCAGTTTTCCGCTGAGCTGTCCGCTCTCTTCTATAACGGACTTCAGGGCATTCTCTATGCTGAAGCCAATAAGGAGGTAGAGAGAGAGGCCGATCTGCTGAATGGTGGCGGACTGATCGGCCGCTACAATGCGTTTCGCGCCATCCAGCAATCCGACGGCCCAGGCTAGTTTCTCAATGTGCATAGTCATCAGCGATGAAGCTCGCGCACCCGGCGCACGAGCGCAAGCGAAGCGCACCCAAAAAATCGGTGGATTGACACCGTTGATCCTTTGACCCGCCGCGACTCAGGAGCCGGCTTCGCGTGGGCAGACGAGGATCATGTCCGATCAAATTCGACCGCTCGCCGCTTCAGCGAAACCTTAGCCTTGAAGCCGGCCTCTAACCACGCAAAGGCCTGCGTGTGACCAGCCTTGCGCGAGCTTTCATTTCCCCACTATGCACTGAAGCGGTAGGCAGAAGCAGGTAGCGGCCGCCTAAGAATTTCTTCGATCTCGGAGAATGTGAGGCGAACAGCTTGTCCCCGTGTGCTTAAGAGCCATTGGCACAACGGATCGTAAACCAACTCAACCACTGGCCTCAGAGCTGGCTCCGGAAATCTGGACAGGGCGGTAAGTGGAGTTTCTGCCTGACGGCGGGCAAGATTGTCCCGCGAATCAGGAGAGACGATGAGC
>NZ_JACIHD010000051.1:0-8351 GCF_014198235.1 Bradyrhizobium sp. ERR14
ATCACCATTTCGCACGACACCGACGACTACCAACATAGTCGTCAGATAACAGCCAAGCCGGTAGGCTTGCGACGTAGCGGTTCAGAGCGACGACGCCCGCAATCGTGGTCGGTTTAGAGTGAATGAGCACGTCTGCGTACTCCTCGCGGGCCAACCTCCTTTGCTCGCTGATCGCGTTGGCGGCATCAAACTCCGGCCCTCGACCAGTTTTGCGGATATGGAGGCCGCGGCATCGACTTGCGCGCGCAGCTTGCGGTGACGCTCCATCACCTCAAAAATCGAATCTCGTTCAGTCAGCAAGCGGAATTTACATCATGCCATCTTAGATTGCGCCCACCAATCCTCGTGGGTGTTTGCGTGCTTGCAGTCTTCCCAACAGACCCGTTTCAGCACATTGCGGATGTTTCCACGCTGCCCGTCGCGGTGAGACCCGACGTGCCGCGCACCACTGCGATTGCTTCTCTCCTGCTTCAAGAAGCGCTTTGAGCGGACGGTTCTGATTTGCGTCACCTGCAGATTCTTGTAGTTGACTGCTCGTGTTCTCCGGGGTTGAGTCGCTCTCGAGCTGACCTTATTCCAGTCGCCGGCTTAATCACAACTGGCAGTATGGAGAGCAGGGCAATGTCTCCGCTAAAAGCAATTGCCAATTGGCTGGAATCGCTAGAGTTGGACATGCAGCTTGAGGTCGCTGGCTTCGCGGCATTCTATATATTTGAGCGGGCTGATGCTCTCACGCTAGGCGGGTCGGACCAGCTCGAAGCTCTTCATCGATGGCTGAACGAGCCGGGCCTACTATCATACATCGCCGCAGACCGTGCCCTATTCTTTCGAATATGCTTCGGTAGCTTTGTCGATGATAGAATGACCGAAGCAGGGTGGAAGCGAACTGAGGAGCTAGTTTGCAAAATTCTTAAAGAAGCGAAGCGCAACGGGAAGTTCGCGGCTTCGCGCAAGGCGCAAAGGATGCTCGCGCTTCTCCCGGCTCGGAAAGAGAGTTGGGAACGTGTTGTGAGATCCTGGAATGAACTGGCTGTGACTTGTCTAACAAACGAGGCTGTACGAAGTTGGAGCTCCGCCAGCACGTGTATTGGCTTGAAGGTTATTCCAAGTAGTGGCGTTCCGATTGTTCCGCTCAGGTCGCCTCATCGAGGCACCGGTTAGTTCTGCCTTGCCGGCACTATCTCAGATGCCGCTCTGTCAGTGACTATCGTAAGCGCGTCGCTCCAGTTCTGCGTCGATGTTCGCAATGACCTTCCAAACCTCGCGCCAATCACCGGTCTAGCATGTGCCAAGACGTCGATTTCGGGGCGGACTCTAACTCCTTCTGGAGGAAATACTCAGTGGCAGGTCACGCCACATCGCAGTCGCCGAGCGTTTCCGTCGGCTGGTTCGGTCGACATTTGCATTCCATGCGAGGCTGCAGGCAACTTCACGCTCGCGTCGACAGCCCGCTCGTGAGCGCCTCGGCTCGATGCATGCCTGGACAGTGTGATAGCTTAATGGCGTGTCAGACATTTTATGCAAGCCTGGGCTGGTCGCGTTGGTCGCCTATGCACGGATCAAGTAGCCAAATTCACCCTACACATGGCCTGATCATATCCTTCAATGCATCCAAGATCGTTGAGTGAACTTCACGCTGCTCCTTGAGCGGGGCGGCTCTAACGGATGTCTGCTTCTCCCTCGCGAGCGAGCGCTACCAGATAAGGCAGGTATGACATGTTGAAGGTGGTGGTACCCTCTGAAGCTTGCTGATTGAAACTGAGCGGCGAGCCACTCAGCACGTAGAAATCCGTTCCGGGAGATATCGGATGACCGCGACTATACACGAAGACGAGAAACGCGAACGGCGAACACGTGGGCCCGAACTGGCCGAGGCATCACCCCCTGGAGCAGGCGGCGCGACTGATCATCTTGGAGAAAAGGCCGCAGCTGCATCGCGCGTTTCATTTACGTTTCCGGAATGGCAAAAATCAATCGAAGCGACAAGGAACTTGTTCGCCGCGGCACTGAATGACACGTTAAGACTGGCTGCTTCCTCTCGGCACGACCAGGCTGCTTTTCTGAGAACTCTTGCCGACTCGAAAACCCCGTCTGAGCTACTGAAGTGCCACCTGGATTTTGCGGAGCAATTTTGGTCGAAATCGTTCAGCGAAGGCTCAAAGATATTGGATCGTTTGAAACACGTCCATCGGCCTGCGGTAAGTTAAACAATCGGCCACGCGTGAAATAGGGCCGACGGCGCGCTTTTCCCTCCGGATTCCAATCCCGAACTGAATCCCGACCCGGTCTCGTAGGAATTGTCGCCATGCTCCATAAGTCGCCGCCGACCCCGAACAACAACGGATATAGGAACCACCTGCTCGGGGAAGCGAAAATGATCGATCGGCGCGTGCTTTGGTTTTGCCTCGGTCTTGGCCTCTGTGTCGGCCTTGGCGTATGGTTCATTTTGCCGGGTGGGCTGGCCGGTAAGAGCGATGGTGTTCGTACGAGCGACAATCCGCTTATCGACAAGGTCAAATCAACCTGGCGAGCGCAGGATGGTGAGACAGCGGAGCAAATCTTTTCCATGGTCTCGAAGGTAGCACACTTCATCCCCAGGGGATGGGAGGTTGGTCAAAAGACCCACTCGGGCGAGCGAGTTATCTTTTCGTGGGCTAAACATCGGGCCGATCAAGCAAAGGAAGAGTACACGGTCACGTGGGAGGTGGCGCCCGATGGCGCAACGAAAATTGTGGCACCTTATGCAAAGCCGATGGAACTAGGCTGGCAGGCGTTCGCGCTCTCGCTCATTGCGGACGAAGTCACAAACGACGAAAGTGGCGTGAACCGTCGCTTTCTGCATAATCCCGCCAACTTCAACTTCGTAACCACCGCGCAGGGCAAATTGGGCGATCTTCTGCGGCGTGGCCGCTGCACTATCGGCGAGCCGGTTGGAGTGCATTACTCGCCGACAATAGATGAGCAGCAAGCCACGAAGGGCGGGCTGTGGCGGGTCGAACTTTCGGTCGACTGCAATGTTCCCGGACCTAGTTCTTTCACCCGTGACGGAGTCATCATTTTCGAGAAGCGCGAAGGGCAAGATTGGGAGGCACAATCGTTCTTTGCAACGCTTATCGCCACGTATGCACCCGGCTCTTGGTTTGAGCTTGCCGACCCGAAAGATCAGGAAGCGTTCGGGGCGGGCAAGAAAGTGTTGTCAAAATGACGTTCGCTGTCGATGCCTCGAGCGTCGACGATGATAAAGCCGCATGGCTGTTCAAAGTGTCCGCGCTTCGTGGTGCACGTCGCGATCTCGGTAACCGAGCGCAAGTGGAGTTTGTCGGACGGTTGGGCGAGGCAAGATTGCAGACCAACACGGTTGCCGCGCTTTGACGTTCCGGCCTGTTGTGACCAATACCTCAATTGATCAGCCGCTAACGTCTGTGTACAGCGGAGCATTGACGAGTATTGGGCCATAGTAGGACGCATCGATTATCCAGTCACGCTAGGCGATCGTCTCGCCGAACCGCGATCACTCCGTCTCCGCAACCCCGACCCAGCTCCGAGGGAGCAATCGCCACCAGCGTGCCACGGGAGAGAAAGAATGGCAGCTTGAAAACAGCCCGCAGCTAAAGGGCCGATTGACATCCATCCATCTTTTCGACCTTTCGCCATCACTGACGCGGACGTTGGTCGATGAGGGCTCACTTGCTCGGCCGCCAATTTGGTCTCTTCAACGCAAAAGCCGCCATATGGCGGCTTCTACGTTATGCTTCATCACCTTTGCCGTATCGCCTTTGCTAATAATAACTGGGGGATGTCCCGGGTTCTGTTGAATTTCTGAAGAGATCGGCGTTGCCCACCTTGAGCCGGTAGGCTCGGGGTGCTGATTCCACAAAGGAGAGCAACGCCATGACGAGAGATATCACACCGGCTGGTTCGCCGGCGACCGAGGCTGTGGACGACGCGTTTGCAGAAATGCGGGCGAGCTCGATCGGTTCTGCCTTGCGGAGGGATCGAGGCGCTCGGCACGATGATGGAGGCTGATGTGACGGCGGCCTGCGGGCCGCGCCACGCTCGCGATGAGGCGCGGCGGCCGCACTGTTGGGGCCGAACGCGGGGACGGGTTGGTTTCCACGCCGGCAAGATCGAGGTCGAGCGCCCGCGGGTCCAGGGCGTGGACGAGATCACGATCCCGATCTGGGAAACGGCGGCGCAGGAGAACTGGCTCGGTCGCTGGGCGATGAACCTGATGCTGATCAATGTGTCGACGCGCCGGTTCGGCCGCGCTGTCCGGCTGCCCGAGAGTGACGTGCCAGCACCACCCGGATCGGGGATTTCGAAAACGGCGGCCTTGCGGAGGTTCGTCGCGCTGTCGGCGGCGCGGCTGGCCGACTTCATGGCTGCCGATCTGTCCGCGCTCGACCTTCTGGTGGTCCAAATCGACCGGCTGCATCTCGGCGACGATCTCGTGCTGGTCGCCGCGATCGGGGTTGACGGCGAAGGCAACAAGCATCCGCTGGCACTCGTGGAAGGGGCGAGCGAGAATGCCGCAACGGTTCAGGCCCTGCTGGACGACTTGGTCTCGCACGGGCTCGACCCGACGGTGCCAAAGCTGTTCATCGCCGACTGTTCGCGAACTTGAAGCGGCACGCATTCCGTCCAACCGACACGCCCGGTTCTGCGAGGTAAGAAGTCGTCCGTGAAGAATACGGATCGGTCTGAGAAGTAAGCAGAATTGGTCTTGATGTAGTATTCGATTTTGCAGGAAAGTGGGGTGCTGGACCTCATTTTCCTGCGTTTTGGGATTTTGCTTTTGGGCGATTCGTGATTCCCTGATGTCGGGTCATCGGCATTGGGGAAGGCGATGAGCAAACCGCGGGACGATCGCCAGAAAGACCTGCTGCTTCCGGCGCTCGATCAGATCATCGACTTGGGTCACCCGCTGGTGCGGTTGGCGGCGCTGATCGAATGGAAGTTTCTGGATGAGCGCTTTAGTTCGGTCTGCCAAACAGGGTTGGGGCAGCCTGGCTTGCCGACGCGGCTCGTGGCCGGCCTGTTCATTCTGAAGCACAGGCACAACTTGTCAGATGAGGTGCTGTGCGCCCGCTGGATCGAGAACCCCTACTACCAATACTTCTGCGGCGAATTGAGCTTCTGCCACCGTCTGCCGTTCGATCGATCGTCGATGACCCGTTGGCGCCAGCGGCTGGGCGAGGAACAGCTCGTCGCGCTGATCCAAGAAAGCCTGTCGGTGGCGCACAAGACTGGCGCCATCGGCCCCAAGGACCTGGAGCGGGTGGTCGTCGATACCACGGTGCAGCCCAAGGCCGTTGCGCATCCGACTGATGCGCGTCTGATGCATAGGGCACTCACCAAGCTCGTCGGGCTCGCCAAGCGAAACCACGTGCCGCTGCGCCAGAGCTATCTGCGCCTGGCCAAGCGCGCCGCCATCATGACCGGCCGCTATAGCCACGCCCACCAGTTCAAACGCGCGCGGCGGCAGCTCAAGTTCCTGCGGACACGGCTTGGTCGGATTATCCGCGACATCAGCCGCAAGATTGATGGCGATAAGGTGCTTGAAGCTCGCTTCGGCCCGTTGCTCGGTTTAGCGCAGCAGGTGCGCAGCCAGGATCAGCATCAGCGCGGTCCGAAGGTCTATGCGTTACATGCTCCGGAGATTGAGTGCATCGGCAAGGGTAAAGCCCGCGCGCCCTACGAGTTCGGCTGCAAGGTCAGCATCGCCACCCCTGTGACGTCTCCGAAGGGTGACCAGTTCGTGATCCATGCCAAGGCCCTGCATGGCAATCCCTTCGATGGGCACACGCTCGGTCCCGTAATCGCCGACATGGAGAAGCTCACCGGGGTGGAGGCTCGCCGTATCCACGTCGACAAAGGATATCGCGGTCACAACCACCCGCATCGGTTCAGGGTCTGGATCTCGGGTCAGGTCCGCCGCGCCACAGCTCCCATCCGTCGCGAGATGAAGCGTCGCGCGGCTGTCGAGCCCGTCATCGGCCACGTCAAGGCCGAGCACCGCATGGACCGCAACTATCTCAAAAGCCGCGTCGGCGACCGCGTCAACGCGGTCCTCGCCGCCGCCGGCTACAACTTCGGCCTGCTCCTGCGGTGGCTCGCAGAACTCTTGCGTGCCATTATCCGGGCGTTCACCGAAACTGTCCCTGCCCAAAAGATCGCTTAAATCAGCGCTCTCCCGCCTTCTTCACGGACGACTCTTTCTTCGGAACGCTGTTGCGACTGGTGTCCTCGAAGCATGCTGGCGCTGGCTAGGCGGGCGCTTGATCAGAAGCACCATCAGCGGGGACCGAACGCCTATTCGCTGCGTCCGTTGGCATGCTCATCCGGCAACGGAATGGGAGTAAACTCCATTGGAGTTTGATCGCCAGCCCGTCCCTAGTTTGCTAGCTTCTTTCTCTCCGCGAAGCCCTGAAACTGTCCGCCTCACTCGTCAGCCACCTTTAGCGAGCTTCTATGCATCCAGGAGCATGGTCAGCTCCCGCATGCGCACATCGATTCAAGGCTGTCAACGTCTATTGAATAGGCGGCAGCATGCGAACGCATTCGTCAATGACATATTCGGGGATGCTCTCGAACTTATGCGGATTGAGCTGCATCACGTATTCATTCTCGATGTGGTACGACTCGTTGATAAAATTTCGAATCACATCATCGTCGTGTTCGATGTCGAAAATCCGGAACAGCTGGATTTTCTCGTAGCCGACGTCCGTGGCGGCGAATTTGGCGCGGATAGCGTTCACGTCGTTTACCTCGGCGACCAGCGCATCGTAATTAAACCCTGGCAGGTGTTCTTTTCGGATACTTTCCTCTGCTGCCCGTTTCTCCTCCGGGGTCATGTTCCGGTTTTCAGTTGCCGTCTGCAGCGTGGGCACGGCGCGGCCTTTGAACAAGCTTGCCAGCAGATTGTACTCAACGCCGACTTCATCACGTAATTCATAATCGCGCCGCAGATAAATGGCTTGCAGGATCGAGTCCTGCAGCGTGGCGATGTTCGCCCTGCAGACCCTGGCAAAGGTCTGGATGTCTTCCCTCGCGATAGGCACTTCTTTCACAATGCCCCCGCGCGAAGAAAGGAAAGAAGCCGATGGTTTTGCTCCCTGAAACACGTCCTTGGTACCTTTAATAACATCGATGGCGGGCTCGATGTCATGGGTCAGCAAAAGGGTGGTCCGACCTCTCAGGCTAGCCTTGCCCCGGAACAGCTCGTGCAGGATCGCGAACTTCTTGTTCTTGTCGAACGACGAAATGGGATCGTCCAGCACCACCAGGTCCGGGTTTTCGCTCAGCACTTGGTGCATGAAAAGAACCAGGGCGAAGGCGTTCTTTTCGCCGTAGCTCAGGTGCTTAGACGCAGTTTCAAGGTGACCGGCCAGATCCTGATGCACCAGCTTCATTTTGTAGGATTGGTCCTCCGGAACGATCTCGACGACGTACTTGTACCCGGCGGACTTCAGGAACGTGTTGATGCTGACTTGGATGACCTCTATCGCTTTTTTGATCTTGGCCTTGTGCTTGTTGACCTTTCCGGTCAGGTCGGCAACCTTCGTAAGCAGGTCTTCAAGTTGTGCATTGACAGAGTCTGTGATGCTCCGGGTCTCTGGGGAATCGAGCTTCTCCATTAGCGCTAGGTCGATCTTCAGCGGCGTGATCCTCTCACTGATCTGGTCCACGTCCCGCAGAGAGAAAAAGGAGATAGCCCGGAGACCTTCCAGCTAGGCAATCATGCCGTCGATCTCAGCCTTGAGGCCCGTAAGGAAGCTTACCTCGGCGGCGATCAGGTCAATCTTGGTTTTCGTTACCTTCTGCAGGTTGACGCGGCATTTTTCGCTGAGATACTTGCCAAGCCTTTCGATGACCGCCTTGAGCGTGTTGAGGTGCCCGACCGCCGTGGCGTCGAATTCCTTCTCGACTGCGAGAGCGGTATCTTTCTGTCCCTCTCCAATAAGTGGGGTGGCGCAATAGGGGCAATTGTCGCCCAACTTCAGATACTCGTTGCCTTTGATCTGCCAGCCGATCCACTCGGATGGCTCCTGGCTCTTGATGAAAGTCTCAAAGGGCTTCAACGCCTCGGGAATATTCTCGGTCTTATTGCCGGTGCCGAACGCCTTATGAATCTTGCTGTTCTTCGGAATATTGCCGGGCTTCGATTTGCCGAACCCGTCCCGCAATTCCTTGAAATCAGAAATGGCCTGTTCGATTTCCGCATTGTTGGTGAGCGTCTGCTTCACACCAGCTAGCAGAATGTCGATGGATTCCATCGCCGCGACATAGTCCGGCGTTTTGATAAAGATATCGAAGCTGTTTTTAAGAACTTCGTCTTTCTGGAACACGAA
>NZ_JACIHD010000052.1:0-6146 GCF_014198235.1 Bradyrhizobium sp. ERR14
GCTGTCAGCTCAGGGCGGTTCAGGTAGCCCCGCGCCACCCCCGCCCCGCCAATGTAAAGCTCGCCCACCGCGCCGAACGGCACCAGCCCGCCATGACCATCCAGCAAGTAGACCCGCGTGTTGGCAATTGGACGCCCTATCGGGACCACTGACCCATTGAAGTCAGCCGGGCAAGTCCAGAGCGTCGCGCAGACTGTCGCCTCGGTCGGGCCATAAGCGTTGACAATTGATGCTGGGGTCAGACTTCGAATGAGTTCTGCCTTCGGCAGCTCCCCAGCAAGAATGAGAACTTGCGCAGCCAAACCTTCCGGATCCTTGCTTGTCTGAAGCAACGCTGGGGGTAACGTCGCGTGGGTGATGGCTTCGCTTTGGAGATAATCCGATAGCTTGTTACTCGCTTGACGGATCTCTTCCGCAGGCAAGTGCAAAGCGGCTCCGGAGCCAAACGCCATGACAAGCTCCCAAGCGCTTGCATCAAAAGCAATGGAGGCGAACTGCACGACGCGGCTGTTGGAAGAAGCGCCAAAGAGGCCGACCTGAGCCGACAGCAGATTGACCAACCCCTGATGCTGAACCATGACTCCCTTTGGGCTTCCGGTTGAGCCTGAGGTGTAGATCACATAAGCGAGATGGCACGCTGTGAGGCCAAGCGTGCGCCGGTCAGGGTTTGAAGCCGCCCGTTCGGCCCAGGCGGGCGTGGCGGTCTCCAGATCGATGACCGTCACATCGGTCAGCACCTCGGGGCCGAGTGCTGCGCGACCGACAACGTCGCAAAGCAGCAGCCGCGGCGCGGCATCGTCGACAACCAGATGCAGCCGCTGGCTGGGATAGGCCGGGTCCAGCGGCAGATAGGCACCGCCAGCCTTGAGGATCGCCAAGACACCAACCACCATCGCCGGACCGCGTTCGAGGCAGATCGCGACCGGCTGATCCGGCTTGATCCCGAGGGCGATCAGGTGATGCGCGAGCCGATTGGCCCGTGCGTTGAGCTCGCCATAGCTCAGCCGCTCGTTTTCGCAGACCAGCGCCACCGCCTCCGGCGCCTTTTGCACCTGCGCCTCGAACAGCTCATGGACGCACAGGTCCGATGGATAGGCCTGCGCCGTCCGGTTCAGATCCTCCAGTAGATAGGTGCGCTCCTCGGCCGGCAAGATGTCCAGCTCGCGTACGGGCGTATCCGGGGCATGCTCCAGCGCCTTTGCCAGCTGTTCGAGCACCCGCTGCATGTAGCCGCAGATCCGATCCGCCGAGATTGGCTCCGCCGCCTGCACAGTGAGGCCCAGCGCCTCGCCAAAATCCTCCACCGACAGGGTCAGGGGATAGTTGGTGCGTTCCTCACCACCCAGCCATTCCATGCCCGACAACACATCATCCGTCCCGGAGCCGGGCACAGCCGGCGCCGTGTTGTGACGGTAGTTCAACAGCGTGCTGAACAGCGGTGCCGACGCCGCAACAGCGCTGCAGCGCTGTGCCAGCGCCAGCGAGGCATGCTCATGTGCCAGCAGGTCGGCCAGCCGGGCCTGCGTCATCCGCACGCTCGCCTCGACGGCGGTCTCATCGAGATCAAGCCGCAGCGGCAGGGTGTTGATGAACAGCCCCATGGCGCGGTCGGCGCCAGCGCTGCCCTGCAGTCGGCCTAACAGCACCGTGCCGAACACCACCTGCTCGCGGCCGCTGCTGCGCGCCACCACCTGTCCCCACGCCAGATGGCACAGGCTCGCCAGACTGACGCCCAGCCGTCGCGCCTGTTCGCGCAGCCTCGCATGGAGAACTGACGGCAGCATCCGATGCGCCTCTCGAACCCCGCCTCCGTCGCCGCGCACCTCGCTCAATTCGAAGGGCGCGGTCGGCTGGTCGATGTCGGCCAGCAGCTCCCGGAAGAACGCTTCGTCGGCCTTGTCATCACGGCGTAGATGCGCCCGCGCCACCAGATTGCGGAATGGCTGCGGCGCCGTCAGTTCATGCTGGCGCCCCTCCAGCTCGGCCCGGACCTCAGCATGCATCACGTCCCGCGTCGTGTGATCCCCGATCAGATGATGCTGCAGCTCCAGCAGCAGCCAGCGCGCGCTTCCGGGCTCGCGCGCAATCACAAACCGCAGCAATGGCGCCCGGCCAAGCTCGATGCGGTGCCGACGTGGGTCAAACCGCTCCCTAAGCTGCTTGGCTCCAGCGCCATGAGCGCCATCCAGCTGGACCTCGATCACCTCCAGACGCGCCTCCCGCCACACCACCTGGGCCGGCCGCGATAAGCCCTCCCAGACAAACGAGGTACGCAGGATGTCATGTCGATCCACCACCCGCTGGACCGCGGCAAGATAACGGTCGAGCAGGCCACGCTCGGCAAACGCCATCTGCGACACCAGTAGGTACGGATCGCCCTTTGCCGCTAGCAAATGATGGAACAGGATGCCGTCCTGCAGCGGCGACAGGCCGTAGATGTCCTGGATGTTGCAAACCCCGCCGGGTACCATGGCGATGATCCGGTCGATCTCGCCCTGCGTCAGCTCGATCAGCGGCAACATCTGCGGCGTGATCGCCGCACTCCGCTCGGTGATCAGGTTGGCCGCGACCGCCACCTCGTGATGGCGGCCCAGGCTTGCAGCCAGATCTGCCAGCACCGGCTTGACGAACAAGGTGCGCACCTCGATGCGCAGTGACCGCCGCCGTAGACGCTCGATCATCTGCACGGCCAAGAGCGAGTGCCCTCCCAGTTCGAAGAAGTTGTCGTCCCGCCCGACCCGCTCCAGCCCCAGCAGCTCGGCCCAGATCTGCGCCAGCACCATCTCCATCTCGCCCTGTGGCGGCGCGTAGGTCCGGCGCGCATACGCCTCGTCGCCCGGGGCCGGCAGCGCGTTTCGATCGAGCTTACCGTTCAGCGTCAGCGGAAGCGCCGCCAGCCGCACGAACGCACTCGGCACCATGTAGTCCGGCAGCCCCGCACTCACATGCGCGCGCAAACCGCCGGCAAGATCAGATTCCTCAGCTTCGGCGGCAACGACATACGCAACGAGGCGCTGCTCGCGGCGACCATCCTCGCGCGCCACCACCACCGCCTCGCGCACGCAGGCGTGGCCGCAAAGCTTTGCTACGATCTCGCCCGGTTCGATCCGGAAGCCGCGGATCTTCACCTGCTCGTCGTTGCGGCCCAAAAACTCCAGATTGCCGTCCGGCAGGTAGCGTGCCAGGTCGCCGGTCCGGTAAAGCCGGTCGCCCTCGACAAAGGGGCTGAGGATGAACCGCTCCGCTGTCAGCTCAGGGCGATTCAGGTAGCCCCGCGCCACCCCCGCCCCGCCAATGCAGAGCTCGCCCACCGCACCGAATGGCACCAGCCTGCCATGACCATCCAGCAAGTAGACCCGCGTGTTGGCAATAGGACGGCCAATCGGGACGATGGCCTCATCAAACTCAGCCGGGCAGCTCCAGGATGTAACATCGATCGCGGCCTCAGTCGGACCGTAGAGATTGTGCAGGGCCGTCCAAGGCAATACGCGCCGAACCCTGTGCACACTAGCGGCAGGGAGCGCCTCGCCGCTGCATAAAACCCGCCGCAGCGATGTGCAGCGGTCAACACTCTTCGCATCCAAAAAGCTGACCAGCATGGATGGCACGAAGTGAACCGTCGTGATGCGCTGGCTGACGATCAAGTCGACCAATGCATCGGGATCTCTGTGCGCACCGGGCGGCGCCAGTACCAGCGTTGCCCCTTCAAGCAAAGTCCAAAAGAACTCCCAGGCCGAGACATCGAAGCTAAATGGCGTCTTCTGCAACACGACGTCTGTTGCCCTCAGACCATAGGCGTTCTGCATCCAGATCAGGCGATTAACGATAGCCCGATGCTCATTCTGAGCCCCCTTGGGCGTGCCCGTGGATCCCGAGGTGTAGATCACATAGGCGAGATTGCGGGAGGTCAGGCCGAGCGCGCGCGGGTCAGGATCCACTTCCGGCAGGCTGGCCCAGGCCGGTGCCGCAGTATCGAGCTCCACCACGCGCACATTGGCCGGCACATCCGAGCCGAAGGCGGCACGGCCGGCGGCATCGGCTAGCAGCAGCCGCGGCGCTGCATCGTCGAGCACCTGATGCAGCCGCGCCGGCGGATAGGCCGGGTCCAGCGGCACATACGCCCCGCCGGCCTTCAGGATCGCCAGAAGCCCCACCACCATCATCGGACTGCGCTCGACGCAGATCGCAACCGGCTGGTCCGGCCTGACGCCGAGGGCGATCAGGTGATGTGCCAGGCGGTTGGCCCGCGCATTAAGCTCGCCATAGCTCAGCCGCTCATCTTCGCAGACCACCGCCACCGTATCCGGCGCCTTGTGCACCTGCGTCTCGAACAGCTCGTGGATGCACCGCTCCGCAGGATACGGCGCCGCCGTCCGGTTCAGCTCCTCCAGCAGATACGTGCGCTCGGCAGTCGAGAGCAGCTCAATCCGGTGGACCTCTTGCTGCGCATCGGCAGCCATCGCCCGCAGCAGCGCCAGCAGATAACCACGCTGCCGCTCGATCGTCGCCTGATCAAACAGCGCCGTGGCATAAGCCAGCGTTCCGGCGATCTCCTCGCCATGCTCGCCAAGGCTCAGCTCCAGATCGAACTTGACCTGATCAAGCTCGTCCCCGGCAGCTTCGACACTCAGCCCCGGCAGGTCCAATGACCCAACCGCATTGTTCTCCCAGGCCAGCATCACCTGGAATAATGGCGTGTGATCAAGAGCCCGGGGCGGCTGCACGATCTCCACCACCTGCTCGAACGGCAGGTCCTGACGCTCCTGCGCAGCCAGCACCGTGCGCCGCGTCCGCTCCAGAAGCTCCGACACACGCGGCTTGCCCGACAGGTCCAGCCGAAGCGCCAGGGTGTTGACGAAGAACCCGATCAGCTCTTCGATCTGCCGGTGCCCCCGATTGGCGCTCGGCACGCCAATCACAAGATCGTCCTGCCCCGACAGACGCGACAGCACCGCCGCCCAGGCCGCCAGTACCGTCATGAACAACGTCGTGCCATGCTGCAGGCTCAGCTGCTTCAGCTCCCGCGTCAAATCCGCATCGATGATGACCGGAACCGTGGCCGCGGCAAACGATTGCTGGGCAGGCCGCGCATGGTCCGTCGGCAAGACAAGACGGGCTGTGCCTGCCAGGGCGCTGCGCCAATACTGCGCCTGCTTCTGCAGCCGTTCCCCCGACAGCCATTGGCGTTGCCAGGCGGCGTAATCCGGATACTGGATCGCAAGCGGCGGCAGAGGATCGTCCTGCCCAGCCTCGAACGCCCGGTAGAGCTGGCTAAGTTCACGCAGCAGCACGCCCATCGACCAGCCGTCCGAGACGATGTGATGCTGGGTCAGCAGGAAGACGTGTTCCTTATCCGACATCCGCACCAGATGCCCGCGGATCAGCGGACCGCGCGCAAGATCGAATGGCGTGCGCCCCTCTTCATGGCGAAGATCCAAAAGTGCCGCTTGCGCATCCGATCTCTCCCGCAGATCGTGCTCAACTATCGGCAGTCCCGCATCCGGGGGCAGAACCTCAACCCGTGGCTTGCCCTGCGTCGCGTCAAAAACACTGCGCAGCGCCTCATGACGGGCAAACAGACGGTCAAGGCTGCGCTGCCAGGCGCTGTGGTCGAGCATCCCGCGCAATCGCAAGGTCAGCGGAATGTGATAGTTCGTGCTGCCTTCGTTCAGCTGCGCCAAAAACCATAGCCGCTGCTGCGCAAACGACAGCACAAGCGGCTCATGACGCGACACGGTCGCAATCGACGGCAGCTCTTGCGGACCGCAGCGGCTCAACAGCTCCACGATGCTTGCCGCCAGGTCAGTCAGCACTGGCCTTGCGAACAGCGTCGACAGTGGCAGTTCGACCCCGACAGCCTGTGACAGCCGGCTCGACATCTGCACGGCCAAGAGCGAGTGGCCGCCCAGTTCGAAGAAGTGGTCGTTGCGCCCGATGCGCTCGACACCCAGGAGCTCGGCCCAGATCCGCGCCAGCGCCGTCTCGACCGCACCTTGCGGCGCCTGGTAGGCCGCCAGCGCATAGGCCTGATCGGCCGGCGCCGGCAGCGCATTCCGATCGAGCTTGCCGTTCACCGTGAGCGGAAGCGCCGCCAGTCGCACGAACGCACTCGGCACCATGTAGTCCGGCAGCCGCGCACTTAAGTG
>NZ_JACIHD010000053.1:0-5949 GCF_014198235.1 Bradyrhizobium sp. ERR14
GAACTTGCCACGCATCCAAAGCTCCGAGATCCAACGCAAATCAGTGAATCACGGAAATCGAACAAAAACGATAGTTTTTCAGCAGACTGCTAGGTCATTCTTCAAGCTCGTCAAGCAAGATGCGCTTGTCGTGGAGCTCCCTGAGGTACTCGGCAATCGAACGCTGCGTCTCCTGCCATTCGATGCGTTCTTTCGCGGTCCAAAGGAAACACTCAAGTTTGAAGCGAGCTTTCTCAGCCTCTGCGAATTCATTGTAAAGCGTGATATCTCGCTCCACTTCTTCGAGCTGTTCACGAATGGTCCTTGGCATAGCCGGCCTCTGGGGCTTTGCCTCCAGCCAGGGGGCGTATTCATCTCAATTTGCGCGATTTAGCAACTACTCATTTTCTCGGTGCGGGAAGCTGACGCAAGGCGCTACTACCGCAAAACAGGCTTCGTATTTGGCTCCACGAGGGCTGAATAACGGTCCGTGTTTTGGAACGCCACCCCGATGAAGTCTCCCTGTCGCCACATGAGGCGACAAGGAGAGGTGCTGCGAAACCCATCGAAAGAAAGCGAAAACTCCGTCGGCAGAAGCGTGAGTCCGTTAAGCTGAATGCCAGCGCCTCTACTGGATAGATCACGCACCAGGCATGGCTCGGAGGTGATGTGTCCCGGAATTGAGAGAAGAACCTCTCGCCACACCGACTGCCTTTCGAGGGACCGCCGGGACCAATTCTTCCCTTCCCGTTGACGGACCTTTTCTTGCAAATCCTTTAGCTCTCGGTACTGGCGCTCCAGGCTCATATCCCTCATTCTCCGTTATTCTTGTTGGCGCTTCCCACATTATTCCGAAACCCAATAACCATCGCGATAAATTCTGTAGAGCGATCCTCAGGTTGAGGGAATTCCGGACGACTACCGTTTGTGGCCGATCGCGATTTCGCGGTTGGACCCGTAGCTTTCCGGGCCTTGAATGGCACTGCTGGCCTCAACGGTGGAGATGGCGGCAATGGTGCAAAATACCACGGTAGGCCTGTGGCCGCTCGCCGCAGAAAGGACTGTCAGTGGCTGGGGTGGAGGTGTTGTGTAAAGACGATTGTGTAAGGCAAATTGTCCTGCCGGTGTGTTCCTTCAGTATGTCAAAAGGCAGGATTGAGCGGACGGTATTGCCACAGCAAGGCCGGTAAATCTTCATAATACCCACCATCCTGGTAGGTGCGTCGCAGTTCGCCTTCGGCGATAATGCCTCATCGCGACCGTCACTCGTAAGGGGCGGAAGCATGTGAATCTGCCCACCAAGATCGCCCCCCTCGAATTAACGCCAAGAGATCACCATCCAAGCCGCTAGAATAGCTTTCGCGATAGCCATGACGGCAGTGGTAGCTGCGGGGGCGTTCTTTGCTATCCGCCTTTTGATTCGATTCTACGGATAGGGTCCCGCCGCTGCACCTCCAGCCGAACCGACCACAAATGGAGGCCGTGTCGTGATGGCGAATGAACAGGATGTTATCATTGGACGTATTGCCGAGATCGAGATCGACAAGTCGGCTGCCATCATAGTTGAGCAGATAGATGATGAAATCTCCATTGCCATCGCGAGCGTCGTCGGCGTTCACCTCCAGGTGACGGCGGGGCAGGCACGTGAGTTATCTCGATCCTTAGCTGTGGCCGCGGAGAATGCTGAAAAATTCCGCGCGTCAGCCAAGACGTAGTGGCGCCCGCTCCACTATCACCGCGGGATTTCGGTCAGGTTGCGCCATACAGGTCGGCCCGTTGCCCTAGTGAAGCGCGGCAATCTCCTCCAGGTTCTCATCGTTGTCGGTTAAGATGATGACGCCCTCAATCCAATCCTCAATAATGCTGGTTAGTGCCGTGGGCACTGGCCAAAGGGGCCGATGGTGATTTCGTGCCCTCGTTCCAATGAGCGTCGCGGTGTACCAGCCGGTTCGGATGGGATGCCTGTGAGACTTTCGCCAGCGCGCCGCGCCCGTGCTGCCTACGATCCGGGACTGATCGCCAAGTCACCGCCCTATCCTGGTAGTTGCGCTAGGGCATTCGTCGGGATGATGTATCCCCGTCAGCTTCTTTCGTCGCTGAGGCTGGCTGCGTAGAAGTCACTAGCGAGTGGCAGGGACAGCACTTTATTGGTCCACTTCCAAGCGTCGAGTCAAGTGGCCGCTAACGTTCCCGCTGTTTAGGTCGCGCGGCTGCCACCGTGAGTCCGGTGTGATCCTTGAGGCTATCGACTACCGTGACCGTCGCTTCGAGTTCATCTCGAAGACGCTTCGTAATCCGCAGAATGCTGCTCGCCAGCTCCTTGCGGCTGATTTCTGCACCGTGAGCAACTTTTTCTTCGAGGTCGCGTATAGCTTCGTCGATCTTGTGCAGCGAGAATGTGCTAGGCATCATCCGGCTCCGTCCTGATTGAGGGTCGGGCATCCGCCGAACCACGGTGTAAAAATGCGTCCGCTACACGGTTAAGTAAAGCGGGTGGCGTTGCGGGAAAATCTGTCCCCATCTCGCGTCTGAGCGCCTCGAATTCGGATAAGGTCGAAAGCAGGCAATCCGCCACCGCGTCCATTTTTGAGCGGATAACTTCAACCCGGGATCGCCAATCGGCCAGCTGTTCTTTAGTTCGCTGTGGGCCGTACGTGTCTTCTGCCGGTGTATGGCTTGGCCTACGGACGTAGTCCGTGAATGCTTGGATTGCCACTTCGGTCCTGGGCAAGGCGTTACTCCTATGAGCGGAGCCAGCTCGAACAGTTACAGGCCGAGCATTTTATACAGGCACGCGGGGATGCGGCAACCCCCTCGTGCTGGTAGGTGCTCTCCAACTGTTCTCAGAATACAAATTGGTAGCATCTTGAGAATTTCAGCCTCTCGGGAGCAAAGGTGGCCAGCCTCAGTCTTCGAGGACGGGCTGGCCCCATCGCTTGCGACGCCACCTTGCAGGTCAAAACGGAATGCACACGTTGGAGCGACACACCACCTCCCTACGCTCGCAGGCGCTTGCGGTGCTTGCAGCCAATCAGGCCCGGGCGGCCAATCAATCTTTGAGCCTGGCAGATCGACAAGTCGCGACGTTTAATGCTGAGGAGGCCCAGGCGCTGCTCAGCATCCTCGATTGCGTGAAGCTCGAACCCGGGCCTGAGGAGGCACGGAAGATCGCAGCGCGCATACGCGCGCTTCTAGAGGACCCACGGAGGAGCCAACCGATTCGAGTGGCGTGCTTGTAGGGTTTACTTGGAACACGACGAGTCCGTTTCTTGGCGCGTTTAGAGGAATCGAGTCACTCTTTCGGTGTTCGCACATTTTACCAAGTTAGTGGTGAGCCCGGCTGGACTTGAACCAGCAACGAGACCATTATGAGCGTACGCGACCGGTGACGCTTTCAATTACCCACATTTAGCCGAACGGGCTGAGGGAGCGCACAAACCATTGCATCGCAGGAATCGACCGTGATTCCTTGTCTGGCACCGATTCGCAGGGTGCGGTGCCAATGGACGAAGAAGCCGACGCTTGGTTTGATCGCGAGCTCTCGCTGGCTGCAGCCTTGCCGACGAGCGCCTGAACAAGCGGCTCCGCAAACTGGTAGCGCAGATCGGGAGCGCGATGGGAGAAAGCATTCCGCTGGTGTGCCAGGACTGGGCCAAAACCAAGGCTGCGTATCGTGTTTTCTCCAACGACCGGGTCAGTGAGGCGGACATTCTGGCCGGCCACTTTCAATCGACGCGGGAGCGCACGATTGGCACCGACGGTCCTGTTCTAGTGCTCCATGATACGACCGAGTTCAGCTATCAGAGAGAGAGCTCGGACGCGATCGGGATCACCAAAAGCATAAACAGCGGCCGGGACAAGGCGGGCGGCCTGAGATCGCACACGGTTTGCGGCATCCTGATGCACTCGAGCCTGGCGGTGACGACCGAAGGGCTGCCGCTTGGACTGACGGCGGTCAAATTCTGGACCCGGAAGAAATTCAAGGGGACCGCCGCGCTTAAGAAAACGATCAATCCGACGCGCATTCCCATCGAGAAGAAGGAGAGCATTCGGTGGCTGGACAATGTCCAGCAATCCACGGGGCTGCTGGGCGATCCAGGACGATGCGTTCACGTCGGTGATCGCGAGAGCGACATCTATGAGCTGTTCTGCGCGGCTCGAGAAGTAGGAACGCATTTGTGACTAGGACTTGCGTTGACCGTTTGGCTGGGGATGGAGATCACACGATCGCCGACGAAATGGACGAGGTCGCCGTCAAGGGACTGCATTGCATCGACGTCAGAAACAACAACGGCGATCCCGATGAAGCCGTCCTCGAGATCAGATATCGCAAGATTCGCGTCCTGCCGCCGATCGGAAAGCAGAAGCGCTATCCCGCGCTGACCTTGACGGAGATCCATGCCGAAGAGCGCGTGACGCCGAAGAACAGAAAGAAAATCGAGTGGAAGCTGATCACAGATCTGCCCGTTAGCTCCCGCACCGACGCCATTGAGAAGCTTGAATGGTATGCTTTGAGATGGAAGATCGAGGTGTTCCATAAGATCCTCAAATCAGGCTGCAAAGCTGAGGCGTCGAAGCTTAGGACCGCCCAACGTCTGACCAATCTGATCTCGCTCTTTTGCATCCTGAGTTGGCGGGTCTTCTGGATGACGATGCTCAACCGTTCTGCCCCAGATGCGACGCCGACCCTCGCGTTGACCGCGACCGAAATCGGCGTGCTCGATCGCCTCGTCAACGACAAGCCAAGAGCGGGACAAAAAATGCTTTCGCACTATCTCATCAAGATCGCCCGGCTCGGCGGTTATCTCGCCCGCGCCAGCGATCCGACGCCCGGCAATACGTCATGTGGCGCGGGCTGTCGCGCCTCACCGACATTGCTTTAGGTGCCTTGGTCGGAGGAAAGTTTGTGGGTAATTGAAAGCTTCACCGGCCGGATACTTATGAGCGGCCGGCTCTAACCATTTGCTACAGGCCCTAAAAAGGCCCGCTCCTCGGCTTCGGGGGCTTGACGGAGCGGGCCTAGTCAGACGTCGTTAAAGGGCGACTGGTAGTGGCCTCGCGCTTGGACCCAAGCCTGTTTCCGCCGAACTTTTCAACGCGAAGAGCCCTCCGCTCGCAAATGGGAATCATCAAAGCTCACTCGTCCTGCCAGTCGATCACCAGCCGGCCCCCGAAATACTCAACCGCCCTCGCAATCATGTCGATGTGTGTCCGCCGCTGAGGCGCCCCGCAGAAATAAACGCCCCAACCAATTTCCGCGCTGAACCGCTTAATGCAGATTCCATCTTCTTTGAGCCGATTACGCACCTGATCTCGGAGATCGCTTGTGACCTTGCCCCACGGGCTTAATCCAGTTTGAAGTTCGCTCTGGCCCACGACAAGGACCAGAGCATGAAGCGCAGCCGCTTTTCGGAAGAGCAGATCATCGGGATTTTGAAGGAGCACGAGGCCGGCGTTTCGGTCGTCGATCTGTGCCGCAAGTATGGCGTCAGCGACGCCAGCATCTACAAATGGAAGGCCAAGTTCGGCGGGATGGATGTCTCCGAGGCCAAGCGGCTGAGGACGCTGGAGGACGAGAACACGAAGCTGAAGCGGCTCCTGGCCGACGCGCCATGCTGGACAACGCGGCGCTGAAAGACCTCCTGGGAAAGAAGTGGTGACGCCCGCCGGGAAACGGAAAGCTGTCGTCCATCTGCGAGAGGCATTCGGGATGAGCGAACGGCGGGCGTGTAAAGCCATCGGCTGCTGCCGCATGACGATGAGATACCGGACGACCCGTGCCAGCATTCGCCAGCGCATGAAGGCGATTGCCCATGAACGCCGCCGCTTCGGCTATCGGCGGCTGCATGTTCTGCTCAAGCGGGAGGGCTATCTGATCAACCACATGGCCTAATCGCGCGCTCGAGGCTGAGGTAGAATGTTCTCCTCAGTGCAAACGAGGAGCATGTGATGACCCTTTATGTTGGTTTG
>NZ_JACIHD010000054.1:0-5196 GCF_014198235.1 Bradyrhizobium sp. ERR14
CGCCGACAAGCTGCGCCTAATCCGTTCGCCAGCCTTCGTGCTGATCAATGGGATAAATTTCCGGCCGTACGCCATGCTGTTACTTTCGCCACTTAACGAGGTTCGAATCGCCGCTCGTCTAGTCGTGGTAACGGACGGCGACGGCGCAGACGTGGCCCAAGGCGAGGTGACAACCGGCGCCCGGCGCACAGGCGATCTCGAGGTTCTCGTCGGTTTGGAGGCAGCGGATCTCCTCGATGTCGTTATCAACGACTATTCGCTCAAGACCGAGCTTGTGCGCGCGGGCAACGCTGACGTTCAAAGAAACGTCTACCTCAAGCTCCATGCGCGTTCCGGCGATAGGAGGGATTCGGCTGTGCGTCAGGCCGATGCCGCCCAGACGGTGGCGATCCATAAATTTTTCAAGATGACGCGCAAGGGCGATTTCGCGCGACTGGTCGCCGAGGAAATCAACACGGCACACCATTCACTGTGCCAAGCTATCTGAAGATGGCGTTCGAGGTCCTGGTTAAATGATCGCCAAACCGTTCGAGCCGACCGAAGAGCAACGGCGGGTGATAGAGCAAGCAGGCTCGACGTTCGTCGCTGCCTGCCCGGGCGCGGGGAAGACGCTCGTAATGGTCGAGCGAGCGCGGAAGCGTCTTGGTGGCGGACCGACAGGCCGCGGCATGGTCTTTCCATCGTTCACCATCGCCGCCGTCTCCGAATTGGAGGATCGGTTGCGTCGAGAACGGCTTATCGAGACCGGCGTTCCCGCATTTTATTGGGACATTCGACGCCTTCCTCTGGCAATTCCTCATCGCGCCGTTCGGCGTCGATGGCTGCGCTGCCAAACCGAGACTTATCCCGGACAAGGACGATCGCACGATACAGTCGCTTGAGCGCGTTGAGATAGTCCGGAGCGCAATCTGTTCCGCCGGATGGGCGAACGTCCTGTTGCAAGGCGACATCCGGTGTCGGCGACTCCAGGCCTTACCTTCGAAACGCAGGTCGCAACGGAGCATGAAGGCCTGGATGCGGATGCGGGGGCCCGGTGGACATCTTGACCGGCTGCGTGTCGCGCTCGTACCAGGTCCTGCAGCGCTTCATGAAGCGCGTCAGGCACCCAGACATGGCTGAGCTCGCCGGCCCGATGCAGACGAGCCAAAGCAATGGCGCCGCGCCGGTCATTCTTGATCCGCTCGCCCGGCTTTCGTGGCGTCAGCGAAGGGGTGCACACGCTACAGATTATCCCCATTTCCGAGAGTTGACGCTGAACGTTGTAGCCACATCATGCCTCGCAGACGAACTCGACGACACCATGTCGACGCGTCAAACTTCGAGCAAGCTTGCTGATTGCTGTTGGATCGTTATTGATCGTGCCGACGTGTCGAACCTCACCAGCTCGTTCAGAGTCCGCCATTGCGACAGAAAATGTCTCCTTATGCACGTCGAGACCAACGAAGGCACAAGCCCCTTGCATAGCATCTTCTCCTTCCTTGCCGGGCCACCCCAGGCAACGCGCAGGATGCCAACCCGGGCGAGAAAAGGCCATGTCACTGGCTTTCGGCGTCGGATGGCGCAATATTGATCTCTCCGGCGCAGATGGCTTACATCTGGAGGGGATCGACTGGCGGACTCCACAACTGAGTTGGCGCCCGCAGAGCTCAGGCTGAGCACAATTTCCGCAGATTTTATATTTTTGGCAGTCCCAACGGTCCAATCTGAGATTCAATGTGTCACACGGATGCTGAGCGCGACGCGGTTCCAGATGACATTGCCGCCCTGAAAGGGGCGCTGGCAGCCGAGCGCGCGAAGGGCTTGGAGATCACGAGCTCGCGGTCGCCCGCGCGAAAGCAACGGAAGACGAAGCGCTGATTGCCCAGCAGGAGCTGCAGATCGCGAACTTCAAGCATCAGATCTACGGCCAGCGGTGCGAGCATTCGTCGCGCCTGGTGGAGCAGTCGGCACTGACGTTCGAGGAGCTGGAGGCCGACGCCACCGAGGAGGAGCTTGCGGCGGAATGGGCGGTGGCAAGGACGACGACGGTGCGGGGATGTACCCGCGAGCGTGGCGAGCGCCAGGCCTTCCCCGAGAACGAGTGGTAATCGATGGACCTGTTGGCCATGATCATGTTCGAGAAGTTCGGCCAGCACCAGCCGCTGAACCGCCAGGCCGAGCGCTATGCCCTGGAAGGCGTGCCGATCGCGCTGTCGAAGATGGCGGATGCCGCTGGGGCGGTCTGTAAGGCGCTTCAGCCTTTGCTGCGCCTGATGGAAGCCCTTGTCATGGCGGCCGAACGCCTTCATGCCTATTGTAGTGTGCTGCAGAAGCAGAGGGAAAGGATGATCGAGATGATCTGGCGGCACAACCTGTGGCAGCGATGTGGGTAGGCCCGAAGCCAACGCGGTCGAGAATACCAGAACGGATAGACGTCCGAGAGACGAACGAAAATCAACCCGCCGATGCGCCACCCGCCTGCGCTACGCCAAGCTGCGCCAGCAGGCGTGCGTCGAGGACATCGACTACGCACCGCGCGCGGTCTCGACCGCCCGCTGTTCGCCAAGCTTGTCGAGGGCCGCTGGCTCGACGACCACGTCAATCTCCTGAACTGCCGCCCGGCTGGCGCCGGCAAGAGTTGGCTCGCCTCGGCGCTCGGCCACAAGGCCTGTCGCGACAATCGCTCCGTGCTCTATCAGCGCGTCCCGCGCCGGTTCGACGATCTGGCGCTCGCCGGCGGCGACGGTCGCCATCGCGGCCTTGGCCGTGTCGATCTGCTGATCCTTGATGTTTGGGGGCTCGAGCCGCTCGATGCCCGCGCCCGTCACGACCTCCTGGAAATCCTCGAAGATAGCTCCGATCATCGCTCCACCATCGTCACCAGCCAGCTCCCCGTGGACCAGTGGCATCCGCGCCTCGTCCATAACGCTCACCGCCTCCAGCTTGCCGGCGAAAGCACGCGAAAACGCAACGCCAAAACCATCACCCTTGACGAGCAGCCAGAACGCTGAGTCTATCACCGCCTCGGCCGGAGCGGGCTGCTCGCGATCGTCTGAATTCGGCGCTCACGATCGCGTCGAAATCGCTGCTCACTAGTGATCATGCATACGACCGGACGATCCGCCCAGCCGACCACCACCCCCACCGATCTTGGTCCGATTTTCGCTTCGTTGGAGCTCACCCAAGCAGCGAACCTCTCCTTTCGGACCTGTTTTCGCGATTGCGACGGCGGACGTCGATTCCGACACGGCTCGTCCTGCTGTTATGAGGATCGGGTCGGTACTCCGAGTAACCTACACTTAAAGGTGTCGAACTCGCAATTCCTTGCTAGCGTGGTCGCGACTTTCAGGCGCGAATTGGGTTGGCTGGGGTGCTGCGAACGCCGCGGAGACCATCGGTTTAATGGTGATCTGCACCGTCACGGTAGATGGCCGCGCTATTGTTCAGCTTGCTTGAGATGGCGCTCATTTGCTTCGGAGCCTGGAACGTGATGCTCTGCTGATCTAATGCCTCTAGGGACGCACCCGCAGTGACGCGCCGCGAGCTCGGGTCCACGGTCCGATAAGCTGATACAGGGGCGATCACGGCCGAATGTTACGGTCGGGTAGAGACCATCGGGCTCGGCGCGTGAGAAAGTTGGACAGACCAAGCCTTGTGTGCGCAGTGCCCCTCATTTTTGACAGGTGGACTCTTCGGTTTCGATCGCCGTACATGGCCGAACGTTGTGCAAATTACCCGCGGGCTGCGCTCGCCAGCAATTTCCTCCGGAGTTCCTAAACGATGTCTGCCGATCGGCCCGCCACGCGACTCGCGACGCGTCTTGCATTTTTTGTCGCTGGTTTTGGTATGGCGGCCTGGGGGCCGCTGGTGCCGTTCGCGAAGGGACGACTGGCTGTCGACGAAGGCGTTCTCGGTCTTCTGCTGCTATGCTTGGGCTTTGGCTCGGTTGTCGCGATGCTTTTGACCGCCTTGTTGAGTGCGCGCTACGGCAGTAAACCGATCATTCTGATCGGTGGGGTCGGCCTTACACTCATCCTTCCTTGGCTGGTGGTTGCCGGTACGCCTTGGGCGCTCGGGGCCGCGCTGGTCGCCTTCGGCGCCTCGCTCGGCGCGATCGATGTCGCTGCGAATATCTACGCGGTCGAGGTGGAATGTGCAGCCAAGCGTCCGCTGATGTCCGGTTTTCACGCGCAATTCAGCATCGGCGGCTTTGCCGGCTCCGCCGCGATGACCATATTGCTTTGGTTGAATGTTGGTGCTTTTGCATCAACCCTGATCTGTGCGAGTTTCATGGCGAGCGTCATGGTGCTGACTTGGTCGCGATTGCCCCAAAGAGCGCAGGCTCAGCGAGGGGCGTTGTTCGTCATGCCGCATGCCATTGTGGTGCTGCTGGCGATATTAGCAGCGATCACGTTTCTTATTGAGGGAGCCATCCTCGACTGGAGCGCCTTGCTGCTGGTGGACCGTGGCCTCGTACCGAAAGCGCAGGGTGGCGTCGGCTTCATGCTGTTCTCCATTGGCATGACCGTCGGGCGCCTGGCGGGCGATTCCGTGGTGTCGCGCGTGGGCGACCGCGCGACACTGGTGGTCGGCAGTCTGATGGCCGTCGCGGGTTTTGCGCTTCTGCTGGCCGCCCCAGGCGTCGCCTTCGCGGTGGCAAGTTTCCTGCTCATTGGTCTTGGTGCATCAAACCTGGTTCCCATTCTCTTCCGGAGGGCCGGCACTCAGAAGGTAATGCCTGCAGGTCTAGCGGTTGCCGCAATCACCACGGTTGGCTATGCGGGACTCCTCGTTGGACCGGGGTTCGTCGGTTTTCTCGCCAACTTCGCAGGGTTGCCGAACGCATTTGCGATGTTGGCCGCACTCATGTGTCTGGTAACCGTGTCGGCGCGCAGCGTCACCATCGAGGCGCGGTGACATCAACGCGGCGGTGCGACGCGCGCAGCTCGGCCAAGCGACCGCCTTCCTCCGCCTTCTGATTTCGGGCCGCTAAGACGGCATGGTCTTACTCGACAGCGGCTCGAGTGGCGATCGAACGGCGGTTGCGAGCCGATCACGGTGGCGGGAAGCGCGTCAAAAAAGCTCTCGATGGCGGCGTCGGCGGCTGCGCCGACCAGTTAATCACATGGCCTAATCGCGCGCTCGAGGCTGAGGTAGAATGTTCTCCTCAGTGCAAACGAGGAGCATGTGATGACCCTTTATGTTGGTTTGGATGTA
>NZ_JACIHD010000055.1:0-5116 GCF_014198235.1 Bradyrhizobium sp. ERR14
GCGCCGCAGTCCGCCGTCTTGCGACGCCAACCAGAAATGCCTTGAATTCTAGGGAGATAGGCAGATGGGTAGTATGAAGCACCCTCGTCGCTGCCCGCGAAGAGGCTATTCTTTCTCGTAATTGTCTGTGGCCGGATGGCGCGCTCGACGATGTTGGAGTCGAGCTCAATGCGGCCATCGGTCAGGAAGTGTTCGAAGATGGCACGGCGCGAGACGGCATAGCGGATCGCCTCGGCGAGTTTTGATTTGCCGGAGATCCGCCGCAGGGTGTGCTGCCAGAGATCAAAGAGATCTGCGACGACCGCCGCGGAGGCTTGCTGGCGCGCGGCAACGCGTTCGTCGGGACTTTGACCGCGCACGGTCTTCTCGACCTGCCAGAGCTTTGCCATCCGTTCGACCGTCGTCGTTGCCACTTTCGAGCTTCCTGCAACATGCAGCTCGTAGAACTTGCGCCTGCTGTGTGACCAGCAGCCAGCCAATGTGATGCCGTCATTGTCACGATCGGGTTGCGCCAACTTGTTATAGGCGGCGTATCCATCAACCTGCAGGATGCCGCGATAACCATTGAGATGCCGGGCCGCGCATTCGCCGGCGCGGCTATCTTCGAAGCGATACGCCACCATCGGCGGAACGCTGCGGCCAAAGGTTCGGTCATCTCGGGCATAGGCCCATAAGTAGGCCGTCTTCGTCGATCCGGAGCCGGGAGCGAGGGTCGGCAAGGTGGTTTCGTCGGCAAAGATCCGATCCGCCTTCTTGACCTCGCTGAAGATGTAGTCGGCCACGATCTCAAGCTCGAAGCCGAGCTTGCCCATCCATTGCGCCATCAGCTGTCGGTCAAGTTCGACTTGGTCGCGCGCGTAGATGGCTTCCTGCCGGTAGAGCGGCTGGCCATCGGCGTACTTGGAGACGGCGATCTGGGCCAGAAGGGCTTCGGTCGGAATGCCACCCTCGATGATGTGGGCTGGGGCCGGCGCCTGGATCACGCCGTCCTCGTTCTTGAAGGCATACTTGGGACGGCGCGTGACGATCACACGGAACTTGGCGGGCTCCACATCCAGACGCTCCGACACGTCCTCGCCGATCAGCACCTTCTGCTTGCTGGCATGCTCAGCCAACGCTTCCGGCTCAATGACAACCTCGATCCGTTCCAGATGGGACGCAAAGCCCTTGCGCCGACGAGGTGCGCGTTTGCCATCCGCACGCTCGCGGCCCTTGTTGACCTGTGCCCTGATCGCAGCAATGCCGGTCTCGATCTCCTCGAAGGCAAAGGCCTGCTGTTCGTCATCGATGCTCGCAGAGCCGAGCTTCTCCGATCGTCGGCCGAACCGGGCGCGGTCAAAAGCCTTCAGGATCTGCGTCAGCCGCGCGATGCGCGCATCGGCATCGGCGTTGCGGGCCTTGAGATCGTCGACCTCGCTCTCCAGAGCATCGACACGGGCCGCCTTCTCGGCCATGGCATGCACCATGGCCTTCAGCATCTCTACGTCATTCGGGAGGTCAAGATCGGGGGGCGTCATTGACCTGACCAGAGCACATTTTGCTCCGGTTCTCTCGTCCGTTCAGGCGGTTGATTCACTTCGCCGCAGCGCTTTTACCCAACAATCTCCGGCGGCCTGACCGGCACAGCCCGGACCCGCTTCCAGTCCATCCCATCCACCAGTGCCATCAACTGCGCGGAGGTGAGCTGCACCCGATGATGCCCGATCCGCGGCCAGCAGAACTTCGCCTTTTCAAGACGTTTCAAATAGAGGCACACGCCGGAGCCATCCCACCATACGATCTTGATTCTGTCGGCTCTTTTGGCCCGGAACACATAAAGCGCCCCATCGAACGGATCTGAGCCGGCATCGCGCACAAGCGCAACAAGACCATCGATGCCCTTCCGGAAGTCGACGGGATGGCTGGCGAGGAACACCTTCACACCAGAGGGGATCATGCCGATCGGACCGCCCGGATCACCCGCTGCAAGTGTGCCTCGTCGACATCGACGCCGGCGCGCACGACCATCTCGCCAACGGCTATCTCGATCACTGCGTCTGACATGCACGTCACCGCGGCTTCGCGACTCGAAGGCCGCGACAGGTAGGTTCTTTCGGCCCGAGCATCGCGACGCCAGGCGAAGAGCTGCGAGGGGTGAATGCCGATCCGATGGGCGATCCCCGATACACTCGCGCCAGGCTCCTGCGCCTCTGCCACGACTTGTGCCTTGAACTCATCCGACCAGCGTCGGCGAAGCTGTCGCGGCGCCCCCTCAAGACGCTCGGCGACCGCTTCGATCATATGGAAGGTTCTAGTTTCAGAACTAGGCGCAGACATAGAAGCTCACATCGGCTCACAGACTCCGCAGCCGATAGCCGATCGCTCATCCACTCCGCCAGATGGGGTCTCTTTGCCGCTTACGGTCCAGCCGCGCCCGGAACAGGTCATTCGATCCCGTCGTCTTGTGCTTCTTCGGCCGCATCGTCCCCTCCGATGCACCCACAGAATCATGGCCTGCCGCAAAAGGGAATCACAAACGAATTTGCAGGGTTTGGCGGCCTCGACCTCCCAAACCCTGCAATCTCAAACCGTCTCAAATCCGAAAAACAGACTCCCGCTCAATCGCTTAGAGTCTTGTTCACGGGCGACTCCGTAATGCGGGTCGAGGCCGTCGAGCAAATTGGCTGGATTCCGACACAAAGCGTAACCGAGGACTTCCTGCTCACGCTGAAGCTCGCGGAAAGCGGCTGGCAAACCGTGTACCTTAGGCTCACACTAGCCCACGGGTTCGCGTCTTCCGCATCGCCCGAGAGGACTTCGCCGCTCGGTCAATCAGCCTCGTGTCCCACAGGCCAACGCCCCCGCGCCTGATGAGCCTGGGCATGGTGCCGTCCTCAACCCACTTGTCGAATGTGGACGGAGACACCCCGACGTAGAACGCTGCGTCTTCACGGCGCAATCCCCGGCGAGGGCGCGTGAACGCAGATTGATTGGAGCTTTCCGTTCTGACCATCGGCAGACCTTCAGGGGCGACAAACATCAGCCCTGTAGTCGCACGGATTTTCGGAAGCTGTCTATTAAATAGCCTCTGCGTTCGCTGCGCGGCCAGGCACCGGTCTGCTAAATTCCAAGACCCGGTTGTTCTAGGGCTTAGGCTTTATGATAACACTGCCGGTGATTGCGCCCGCAGGCCTCCCTAAGCTTATTGCAGAGACGCTCCAGTCCGGGCCCACTTCTCTTTCCGAGCCGGAAGATCGCGCAGCATTCTTCGGGGTTCATCTGCGAATCGAGCATTCTGCGGTTCGCGCTCTGCATCTTCGATGATCCTTTGGAATAACTGTTTCCAACCAAAATCAGACAATCGGTCCTCGACGAAGTATTCGAGGCAAGCCCGAAACCTCACAGATTGCCCGACAATTCCAAATACCACCAACCCAGGCTCACTCAACCATTGCTTCAACGCTTGCAGTTGTTCTTGTCCGTTTAATAAGAGCACATCGTCGCCGTCGTAGATCAGAGATGCGACGAGACTCGCAATCTCGTCTTGTAAGTTCCGGGCCCTGCCTGTCTTACCACTCGAGAGAATTGCCAGCAACGGGGCCATAGCTTTCACTTGATTCACTTGTGTACATCCGTTGTCCAGCGCGGTTTAACCTGATGGGTACGGGTCGCGCCCATATACCCACTCGCTTCTGAACCTTTTGTCGTGGCCTTGGACTATAACCTCCGCGTCGTTTCCTGCCTGCCCCTGCTTGTGGGCGCTTTCCACTGCGACACCGATGGCCTCTTGCTCAGTGGCATATGGGCCGGAGTACACATCCTTGAGCGAAACAGCCCATTGACCCTTGTGGCGCGTGACGAAGTATTGAACCCCGGTCATCGGCATAACCTCTGGTGAACACCACCCGCGCGGATCATCCATGGTAGAAGTTAGCGGCACGTGACTCGGCGTCCGTGCATACAAAAGGCGCTGTCCCTACCACGCGCCGCTAACTTCAACGCAGCCAGCCTTCGCGAGCAGCACAAGCTGGCGGTGATTATATCGTCCCGGAAAATCAGCGGCACAACTACCAGGAGTGGTCAGCGCCTCAGCCATCCTACCCCCACCTGCTTGGCATTCAATCCTTCCACTTTAGAACCTCACGTATGCGCGCAGCGATCTTCCCTGCCTCTTCTGGACGAAGGCTGGGTTTCAAGTTGTCGAGTTATGCGTAGCACGGCGTGAGCCTCCGCGGCATTAAACGTCGCGACTTGGCGATCTGCTTGGCTCAAAGACTGATCGTTCGCACGGGCCTGATTGGCTGCAAGTACCGCGACCGCAGTGAGGTGATGTGCCGCTCGAATGCGTGCATCCGCTGGCCTGTGCTACCCTGTAAGGTGGAATCGCAAGCGATGGTGGCAAGCCCGTGCCCTGCAGACGGGCTAACCACCTTTGCTCCCGAGAGGCTCAAACTCTCAAGGGTGCTACCAAGTAGTATCGTCGAGAAGTAACCGGGGCACCTATCAAAATTGGTGGGAACGAGAATACAAGATAGTGCGAGCTTGCTCAGCGCGGTCGAGTTACATTCAGACTTGAAACACGGCACGGTCTATGGAAGCCGCAGATGGCGAAGTGGTTTTTACAAAACTCACCTAGGGGTGGCTCAGATCGCTCCGACTGGGAAGGATTTTGCGGTCACGTTTGGCGGTGAGACATTGGGGCGCTATGCTTCGCCAGCCTCAGCGGCCGAAGACTTGGCGAACGGAACATGCTCTTGGCCTTCGGCCGGAGACCCATCAAACCTAGGCATACCGGCCAACAGCCAGTGGCAGCGCGTGCGTTGACTTACGCTCCTGAGGGGCCTCGCCCTTGGTGATCAACGCCTGCTTGGATCATCCAGGGTAGAAGTTAGCGGGCACGTGACTCGGCGCCCCATGCGAATAAAGACGCTGTTCTTACCACGCACCGCTAACTTCAACGCCGCCAGCCTCCACGGCGGAAGAAGCTGACGGTAGGATACATCCATCAGAAAAAGCCGTGGCACAACTACCAGAACCGGTTGTCCCGCCACGTCCGCACTGCCAACTGAGGTTAGCGGTGATGGGACTCGGCGCTGGCCATCCTGGCGTCATTGCGCTGTCCCATGCTGTTAACCAC
>NZ_JACIHD010000056.1:0-5017 GCF_014198235.1 Bradyrhizobium sp. ERR14
ACGCCAATATCCTCGCATGGTCATCCTGGCGCAGGGCTCATCAGGCCAACGCGCGCAAAGCCCATCTCAAGAACAAAATGCAACTGTAATGCTAGCACTACTTTGGCAGAATGTGTTTGCGCCACTGTTTTTCAAGGAGTTTCTTTCGGCAATATGGGCACTGCTGAGACGGCGGCCGAAGGATGAGATCGACGATGGCGTGACGTACGGCGGGCATGGCTGGCTGGGGCGGGGGCCCGTTGATTCTTTTTTTTTTCTGCCCCGCGTGTGCGAGGCGATGGTGTTGCAGGAAGGCGTAGGCAATCATTGTCATCAGGGCGTGGCGATGAAGACCCTGCCATGATCGCCCTTCGAAGTGATCAAGTCCAAGCTCCTCCTTCAGCTGTTGAGTCGGTCCGCCTGGTTGAGCAGCTCCGTCTCCAGCGGCGCCGCATCCCAGACACCGTCCAGATACGCGGAAAGACTTATCACCAGCATCTCGCGGACGCTAAGGGGGCACCCGACGCGTGGCGGCCAGAAGCAGTCGCTTTGGCTCAGGCGCTCCGCTTTTCCGGGGCGGTTTGCCACGGCCGATGCATGGCACGACGAGGCGCGCAGGCTGCTCGCACCGCTGCTTCCGGCCGACGGCCCCATCCATCAATCAGCGGCTTCGTCGCAATGGTGAGTTGGAGAAGGTGTTGTTAGTCGCGCCTGCATCGGGCGACCCGGCACGGACAATCCATAGCGTGAAAGGTATGGAGTTTCCCGGGATCTGCGTAGTGATGTCGCCGAGCACTGCGAAGGGCATCATCGATTCTCTGGCCGGTGCCGCTGCGGGCGACAACGAAGAAGCTCGCAAAATCTACGTCGGTGCATCAAGGGCGCGGCGTCTTCTGGCGATCGCGCTGCCGCGGTCGCAAGCCTCGCGTCTGCGGGATTTGATGGTAGCGATGGGCGGCGCCGTTGAGCTGTTACGCTCTAGCAGCCGCCGCTCAAGCCCTTAATTTAGTCCCGTCGCTTTCATCCACCTCACCAGAGAGCCGAGCCGTAGACCGGCGCTGTAGTGATGCGATGATGTTGTCCAACCGTCGCAGCAAGTCATCGTAAGTCAGGATGTCGATCATATTGGCGAACTTGCGCTTGATGATCTCCAGATCGAGTTGCTGGCTCCCATCTAGTGGCCCGAGTCACAAGTTCGCAATCGTAGATTCGCGTCGCTGTGCCAGAGAGGCGGCTGCAACAGTGACGGAGGATCTGATAGCGGCCCAGCGACTTGCACCCCTGATATTGAGCGATGATGAGCGTGCTGAGCTTCAGTCGCTGACAATGCGGCGAAAGACGGCCCAGGCGCTGGCTCTGAGAGCCCGGATCGTGCTGACCTGCGCGGAAGGCGGTCAGAACAAGGAAACGCGGCCAAGCTGGGCCTAGAGCGGGGGACGGTAGGCAAATGGCGGCGGCGCTTTGTGGAGCAGCGCGTGGCCGGGCTGCACGATGAGCCGCGCTCGGGGGCACCGCGCACCATTGACGATGGTCGCATCGAAGCCGTGATCGTGAGGACGCTGGAAAGCGGCCCCGAAAACGCCACTCATTGGAGTTCTCGCGGTATGGCAAAGGCCAGCGGCTTGTCGGTGTCGACGGTGCAACGTATCTGGCGGGCCTTCGGACTCCAGCCGCACCGGCTGGAGTCATTCAAGCTCTCGACCGATCCGAACTTCGTGGCCAAAGTGCACGACGTTGTTGGTCTTTACGTCTCGCCGCCGGCACACGCCATCGTGCTGTGTGTAGACGAAAAGTCTCAAATCCAGGCGCTGGACCGCAGTCAGCCGATGTTGCCGATGCGTCCCGGCCAGCCGGCCTGAAGGAGCCACGATTACAAAAGACACGGCACCACCTCGCTGTTCGCCGCCCTCGACATTGCGACCGGACGGGTTATCGGCAAGTGCTACGGACGGCACCGTGCCGCCGAGTTCCGCAAGTTCTTGGACGAGATCGAGGCCGCTGTGCCGCGCCAACTCGACGTCCATCTCGTCATGGACAACTACGCCACCCACAAAACCCCGCTGATCCAGAAATGGCTGGCTAAACGGCCGCGCTGGCATGTGCACCTGACCCCGACCAGTTCGTCATGGCTCAATCAGGTCGAGCACTTCTTCGCGCTTCTTACCGATAAGAAGTCAGGCGCGGCGTCTATCGCAGCGTAGCCGCCCTGCGGACATCGCCTCGTTCATCGAACGACATAACGTTGATCCCAAGCCGTTCTGGTGGACCAAGTCAGCCGACGACATCCTTGCTTCCATCGAGCGCTTCTGCCGTTACAATGCCCCGGTACAACGCGACGCGATGTTGCGAACTTCTGGTTCAGGACACTAGCGCCGAGGAACCATTCGAACGCCGATCAGGACCAAGAATGATCGAATGATCATGGCCTTCGGGCTTGTGACATGGATTGCCATGCCAGGCGGAAGCTTTGCAGAGTTCCTGTCGACGTAGGGGTACCAACCATGGCCTAAGTCGCGCGCGACCGTCCCAAATCATGCCTTCATAAAGGACAATCGGGAGATGCTGCCCCCTGGAGCGCATGTTCTCGAACAGCAGCTCATAAAAGCTTCTTCAGGCTTGCGCAGTTGCGCTGCCAGCTGATGGATTTTGCATGTGAGTCATTCGTTGAAGCCACATTGCCATACAGCCGTCGCGAATCGCGATCGGCATAGCGCTCATCTTAAATTCTGCATCGCAGGTAAGCGAGGCGGTTTGGTACCGGGACCGTCCAAAAAGACCGGGCCACGGGCCTTACGTTGCCCCGGATGCGCAAGCCGGAAGTTCATCCAAATATGCCATCTCCTCGCGGGTGATGCGATTGAACACCTCTGGGCACGAGATGAGCCATGATCTGCCATTCGGTCTCGCCCTCGAGGCAGAGATTACCTTCCGCGGCCGCCTTGGCACGCTCGATATGTTCGCCAACCTTGCCGTTCAAGAGGCCGTGTTGATTACTATGGCTGAGAAGGATTCGATCAGGAGAGCGTAGCGCTGCATCTCCTCCACGCTATTCAAGAGCGTGTTTAGCAAGGCGCGGATATTGTCGTGCCGCGTTGCATAGTTTCGGAAGTGCCCGTTTGCGGCCGATATCACGGTAAAGACGATGGCGATCAGACGGCGATCTCTTCTGCTTCGCCGGGACCATACGAGGAGATGACTCCAAAGCGATGGCTTAAGGCCGCGATCGCATCTTTTACCGCTGGTGCGCGGACGATAGTCCATTCCCAATTGTCGCGGTAAGGCTCAAGCGCCTTGAACCAAGACGCTCTTTGCGCGCCGATCTCCGCCTTAAGATTGGCTGTTATTCGCTCTTCGAGAGAAGGAAGGCCTTTCCCTCGAAACGTCAGCGCGTCGATCCAAACCAGTTTCGGCGGCTTGTACGCGTCCTCGCCGTCCTTCAAATAGCATTTCAGGACGATCGTCTTTTGCTCGTGGGATGCCTGGACCCCTTCGTGGTCTAAGACAAATGCATCGCCGCGGTGCCGGCGGAATACGTCGCGAAAACTTTGCGGGATATCATCGGTTGTCGGATCGACTTCATAGAGCACCCAGATCAGGTTGCCCCCTTCACGCTCATAATGGTGGGCAGCGGGCGGAGATTTCCGTTTGGAAGGTGTTCGAGAGCTGGATTTCGATCGCAACGGTGCGAGGCCTTGCATTCGATATACACGTCGGGATACCTGCCAAAGCTGTTCTCTGTTGGCGGTAGGTACTGCGCGACTGTACTGCGGACATAACGCACGTCGGCCTTGGCGAGCTTGTCAAACGTTCGCAGAGCATCCGATGGGTGTGGGATGCCTGGTGGCCCTGGTACTGGGCTGCTCGGGCCTCGTCGATCGAAAGTGATCGTGGGTGCCATGGGCAGCTAGGATCCCGCCTCTGCAGTGCACAAAATAGGGAAGCCCGCGCTGGCCCTGCTTTCTTGTCTGGATAAAGACACGACTTTCGTAGCGCAGGCACCTAGCTGTTAACCCGTCCTGGCGGCCAAGGCTCGTCGCCACCCGGAGCTGGTCGATCAGACGATCTGGGAGGTGTTCGAAGCCGAACGCCCCAAACTCGTTCTCTATGCCGGCCGCTTCGACGGCTTCCATGCGGTGACGGCATCGGTTTCGAAGCCCTGCCTGGTGCGCTTCGACAACAACAAGTACTCGGTCGAAGCCAGCGCAGTCGGACGACCGGTCGAGGTTCAAGCCTATGCCGATCGCATCGTGATCCGGCAGGATGGACGCATCGTCGCCGAGCACCCACGATCCTTTGGCCGCGGCGATACCGTCTACGACCCGTGGCATTATGTGCCGGTGCTCGCCCGCAAACCCGGCGCCTTGCGCAACGGTGCTCCCTTCGAGGACTGGGTGCTGCCCGCCGCGATCGAGCGGATCCGGCGCAAGCCTGCCAGCACCGACGACGGCAATCGGCAGATGGTCGACATCCTCAACGCGGTGCTGACTGACGGTCTGCCCGCGGTGGAAGCGGCCTGTGCCGAAGCGCTCAGTCACAGCGTCCATTCCGCCGATGTCGTGCTCAATATCCTGGCCCGTCGACGTGATACGGGGAGGTCAGCTCGCCGTTAGCGTCGGCCTGATCGTTTTGCAAGACCGATAGGCTGAATTACTGACAGGTTGAGCGGCGTTAAGTCGCTCAGTCTAGCCTATCAATTTAGGTAGGCCACTCACGGCGGCTTTCTCGCTAAACCGCACTTCAGCCCCCGTGGGTAAGGGTTCACGGGAAAGCTGGGTGTGGGTTAGCCTTTTGATCCCAGGGCTAACTTCACGGGGCAGTGCGGATGCGGCAGGGATAGCGCCTCTATCCAAGGCCCCCCAGCCGATAAGGGCGCCGAGTCGCATCCGCGCGGCTTTTGAGCCGACGAGGAAGGCGTATGCTCAAGGACAAATCATGGCACCAAAAGCTAGCACTGCTTTGGCAAATTGTTGATTTTGTCGCGTTTTATGGGATTCCGAATCAATTTTTCAATGATTCATGGGTGGTCGGCTCTTGGAGG
>NZ_JACIHD010000057.1:0-2608 GCF_014198235.1 Bradyrhizobium sp. ERR14
TCCGAAGAGGCTGCATAATGCAGGGATTCCGGGCAACGAAGTTCGAGTAACATATCCATTCCATCCTGACGCTGGCCGAGACCTGGTCGTGCTCGGCGAACAAATCCACGATGGCCACCGCCACTTCACGGTTCGCCGCGAGAACGGCCGCCTCCATCTTCTGCCGGCATGGATGACGGAGCTCAAAGCAGCATCGGCTAAAATTGTAGCTGATCCGTGTCTCCCGGTGGACCGACTTCTTGAGCTTCGCATGTTCCTTGGCGTCCTCGTAGCCTCGCGTTGGGAGGAATCGCCTCCCGTCGAGGGAGGAGCCCATGTCCAAGACGATGCAAAAAAGGCGGCAACCGGATCTGTTCGCGACGGCGCGAGCAGAGCATCTGCCTCAGGTGGTGCAAGCCGAGGCCGCAAAGTTGCTGTCGCTTCTGCTAAACGAAGCTGTCGCAAAGGCGCCCGCAGCGCCAGCCCAGTCAGGTCAGGAGGCGGGTCATGACGAAGATCTCCGCTGATCACCTGGCGCGTAGCGCCGTGGTTTACGTTCGACAGTCATCGGTCGATCAGGTCGTACACAACCTGGAGAGCCAACGTAGGCAATACGGCCTTGAGGCTCGCGCCCGTGCGCTCGGCTGGAGCGAAGTCGAGGTTATTGATGATGACCTTGGCAAATCTGGTGGCGGCATTGCAAGACGTGGATTTGAGCGGTTGTTGGCGCTAATCTGCGAGGGCCGTGTCGGCGCAGTATTTTCGATCGAGGCTTCCCGCCTCGCTCGAAACGGTCGAGACTGGCACACGTTGTTGGAGTTTTGCGGCTTGGTCGGCACGCTCATTGTCGATGAAGATGGCGTCTATGATTCGCGGTCGATCAACGATCGATTGCTGTTGGGGATGAAGGGAACGATGAGCGAGCTGGAACTCAGCGTCATTCGACAGCGATCAGTTGAAGCCGTCAAACAAAAGGCTCGGCGCGGCGAGCACTTCACGACGGTCGCCATCGGGTACGTGAAGACGAAAGATGACCGAATCGAGAAAAACCCGGACGTACGGGTCCACGAGGCGCTGGATCTCGTCTTTAGGAAATTTGTGGAGTTGCAATCGATCCGGCAGGTCTTGCTCTGGTTGACCCAGGAGAAGATCGCGCTACCCTTCGCCGTTGGAGGTTCGAGCGATCCGAAAATCGAATGGCGTACGCCAAGCTACACGACCTTGAATCACATGCTCACCAACCCTGTTTATGCCGGTGCGTACGCGTTCGGACGACGGGGTGTCCGGACGACGATTGAGAACGGCCGGAGGAAGGTGAAGCGAAATCCCCAACGAGATTGGAAAGCCTGGGACGTGCTGCTCCGCGACCATCACGAGGGCTATATCTCCTGGGATGAGTTTGTTCGAAACCAGCGGCTCATTGCGGACAATGCCAACGGCAAGAGCTATCTGGGTCGAGGAGCCGTCCGACGCGGCGAGGCACTTCTCCCTGGGCTTCTGCGCTGCGCGCGATGTGGTCGGCGGTTATACGTTCAGTATTCCGGTAGAGGCGGTGACACGCAGAGATATGTCTGCCGCGGAGACTTCAACAAGGCGGCCGTCGCAGCCTGTCTTGGCTTCGGTGGAATGCGCCTCGATCGGATGGTGGCGCGAGAGGTGCTGGAGCGGCTTCAACCGCTTGGCGTTGAGGCTGCGCTAAATGCAATGAAAACTCAGGGCGCCGAACAGTCGGAAAAATTGCGTCAGCTCCAAAGGTCTCTCGAACAGGCGCAGTACGAAGCGAACCGGGCGTATCGCCAATACGACGCGGTCGACCCCGACAATCGTCACGTCGCTAGTGAACTTGAGCGTCGCTGGAACGAGCGCATCCAAGCTGCGCGTGCGATTGAACGAGAAATCGAGGGCTTGACCAGTTCGCCTTCTCCTGGACTCAGCGCCGGCGATCGCAAAGCGCTGCTCAAACTCGGGGACGATCTGATCCGAGCCTGGCAACGCCCCGGTGTTACGTCAGAGATCAAGAAGAAAATCCTACGCACAGTTCTGTCGGAAATCGTTGTCGACGTGGATCAGGACAATGAGCATCTTGACCTCGTCATCCACTGGCAAGGTGGCGATCACACCCGCCTGAAGGTTAAGAAGAACCGTGTCGGCGTGACGCGTTGGACGACCGACACCGAGGTAGTGGATCTTGTGCGCGTGCTTGCACGTCAAATGCCTGACTACGCAATCGCTGCCTTGCTCAATCGCTCCGGAAAAACAACCGCGCACGGGGCGTCCTGGACGAGGACCAGCGTATGTTCATTGCGCAGAACCCGCGAGATCGCCCCTTATCGTGAAGGAGAACGTCGGGATCGAGGTGAGCTCTCGTTAATCGAGGCAGCGGAGATGCTCGACGTCAGCCCGTCAACGATACGTCGCATGATCATCGAGGGACGATTGCCCGCGGAGCATTTATGCAAGGGCTCGACATGGATCATCAAACAATCTGATCTCACGCAACCAGACGTGCGCCAAGATGCCTCTCGCAGGCGATCGCGCCGCAGTCCGCCGTCTTGCGACGCCAACCAGAAATGCCTTGAATTCTAGGGAGATAGGCAGATGGGTAGTATGAAGCACCCTCGTCGCTGCC
>NZ_JACIHD010000058.1:0-2392 GCF_014198235.1 Bradyrhizobium sp. ERR14
CGAAGCCGAGCAACGCTACTACGCCATGCTGGAACAGCCCGCCATGGCGGCATAACTTAAACCAAATAGCCTCCGGCAAACCCGGGGCGGTTCACCCGCCTCGATACGCAGCCTATCTCAGGCCGTCATCACCCAGTTTCCCGCATAGCTCCTTGAGAGAGCGCTCGGTCTTCACCGCTTGCGGCAACTAAAGCAGAGATATGGGGAGGTCAGCGCACCGTTCGCGTCGGCCTGATCGTTCTGCGTGACCACCAATCTTGGTAGGTCACTTCAGATAGCTTTCCCGCTAGTCTCCATTGCATCCCGTAGCAACGGGCCTAACGGGAAAGCCGGACGGGTTAGCCTTTTGATGCCCAGGCTAGCCACCGAAGTTGGCAGCACGCGATAGTGACCGTGCTTTCCTTTGCTCTCCAGAGGGAGGCTCACGTCGCTTCTGACTTCCCCGGAAGTGCGGATGCGGCAGGGACAGCGCCCTTATCTAAGGCCCCCCGGTCGATAAGGACGCCGAGTCGCGTCCACGCTGCTTTTCAAGTTGTCGATTTATCACCGAGCGGCGTTAAGTCGTTCAGTCCTTTAACGCCTGTCACGTTACAAACCTTACAATTTAAGGGTGTAACTATCACCGGGGCTCGCTTTTCATCAATCCGCAGTATTTCCAGATTGAAGGATTGCTGGAATTCAAGGAATGCTCACGGCCAATCCACCGATACCCGGCAAAAGACGGAGCACGACGAACATGGCCGTACAATCCGGACGGCATACGGATGCGGGAGCGCAAAGAACTAAAGTCGCAATTCGGCGCGCGCAAAAACGGAAGCCGACAGCACAGGAACTCGCCAACGCGTTTTGTTTCGCGACGCGCGTATTCGATGACTGTGACCCCAAAACGGGTGTGTGGCTTGAGATACGAGATCGCATGGTCGGAACCCCTGATGGACGCTTCTATCTTATAGAAGGTCCTGGCATTGGGCTCGACGCTCGTGAAGTCGTAACGCCTTACAGTTTTGAGGCCGTCTTCGCTTGGCTGCAAGATTGCCCGGAGCAGATTGAGCGGACAGTAATTGTCAACACGAAGTTATTGCCCGAGCAGTCGTGTGCTTGACGCTCGCAGCCATCATAGGCTCGTCCGTATTGTTCTCGACGGCAATCGGCTCACACGGGCCGCTTTTCGTTTCATGGATGGCCGCGCAGTCTCGTCAGCTTTTGGTCAGCCAGGGCGGATACGGAGCCCCGCAGTTAGCGGGACGTGGCAGGGACAGCGCGATGGCACCAGAACGGTCAGCGCCGAGTCACGTGCCGCTAGCTTCTATGGTAGTGCGGGCGGGGCAGGGACAGCGTCCTGTCATGCCCCAAGCCAACAGGCGCCGAGTCTCGCCCGCACTGCCTGCGATCCCTCACGGACACTCAGGGAGCGAGAGGAGATTGTCCGGTTGAATTCCGTCCACTGTTGTCTTGATGTACTTGTGTCGGCCGTCGGTCGCGACGATGACCTCGACAGTGATGCCTGATTCTTCGACGTAGTACTCCCACTCGCGGCTTTCGATATCTCGGATAGTCTTCGCGACGGATAGCCTCCATCGCGTTCCGTCTGAATTCAGCCCGCCGACAAATTTGATTCTCTCATGTGCGTTTCGCCTGTCAGACTTGTTTATGCAACGAATGCGCACGCGTTTTGCCATGCGGGGTGTCTCCCGTCTCTGCAAGCTGTCGGACCAGCTTAGAGATTGCCTGACGACGTGGGGCCGACCGGTTCTGGTAGTTGTGCCAGGGCTTTTCCTGATGAATGTATCGTACCGTCAGCTTCTTCCGCTGCTGTGAGGCTGGCTGTGTCGAAGTTGGCGGTGCGTTGCAGGGACAGCGCTCTGCCTCCAACGCTCGGGCGCCGAGTCACGTTGCCGCACCCGTTTATATCCCACAGGGGGCGCGCAGCGCCCGCTCAGTTTTTTAGAAGGAGCGCTCACCAAGGCGGGATTGCTGAGCGCAAAGCGATGATCGACCGTGAGCACGATCTGTCGATCACGAAGCAGGCAAAGGTTTGGAAGATCAGCCGCGGCAGCGTGTATTATCCGCCGCGTCCAGTTTCTTCAGCCGACCTCGAGATCATGCAGCGTCTCGATCGGCTGCACCTGGAGTATCCCTTCGCCAGTTCGCGTATGTTGCGAGGCCTGCTGGCTTTGCAGGGGTGCAAGATCGGCCGTCGGCACGTGAAGACGCTGATGCGGCGGATGGGGATAGAAGCGCTTTATCGCCGTCCACGGACGACAAAGCCCGAGCCGGGCTATAAGATCTACCCGTACCTGCTGCGCGGGATGGAGATCACGCGACCGAACCAGGTGTGGGCGATGGACATCACCTACATCCCGATGGCGCGCGGCTTCGTCTATCTGGCGGT
>NZ_JACIHD010000059.1:0-2341 GCF_014198235.1 Bradyrhizobium sp. ERR14
AGGGCGGTTCAGGTAGCCCCGCGCCACCCCCGCCCCGCCAATGTAAAGCTCGCCCACCGCGCCGAACGGCACCAGCCCGCCATGGCCATCCAGCAAGTAGACCCGCGTGTTGGCAATTGGACGCCCTATCGGGGCCACTGCCCCCTTGCAATCAGCCGGGCAAGTCCAGAAAGTTGCGAAGGTCGTCGTCTCGGTGGGCCCGTAGCAGTGAATGAGACGTACAGGACCTTTTTCTTTCAGCAATCTCAGAAATGAGGCAAGATCAGCGCGATCACCCCCACAAAGGAGGTACTTCAGCTGCGCCAACGTCGGAGCAATCGATGCTGTATATTGGTTGAATAATGCTGTTGTCAGAAACAGTGATGTCACGCCGTGCTTCTCTATCGCCCGGGCAAAACTAGGAGTATCCCTGACGGTGGCGGCATGCATGACAACAATGCAACCACCGTTAAGCAGCGGCGCCCATACTTCGAATGTGCTTGCGTCGAAGGCGGGATTGCCAGCCCATGCCACCCGATCTCCTGCATCGATCTTCACATACCCACTGTTGATCACAAGCCGGTTGACGGCACGATGAGGAACAACAACTCCTTTGGGAAGGCCAGTTGAGCCGGAGGTGTACATGACGTAAGCGGCAGTTTCAGCGCTCAACGCCAGCCCAGGATCGGAACTACATCCCGTTCCAGCTATGAGCGGCTCAATAGCACGAACAGGTATCGTCGCCTCAACCAGATCATCAGCGCAAAGCACCAAGCGTGCAGCACAATCGGCCATCAACAATTCTTGTCGCGCCGACGGGAGGGCGCGATCGATCGGTACATACACGCCGCCGGTCTTCAAAATCGCCAGCTGCGCCACCAGAAGAGCGACCGAGCGATCCAGCACTGTGGCAATGCGATCCCCAGGTTTGACCCCGAGGGCGATTAGATGATGTGCCAGGCGGTTGGCCCGCGCATTGAGCTCGCCATAGCTCAGCCGCTCATCTTCGCAGACCACCGCCACCGCATCCGGCGCCTTGTGCACCTGCGTCTCGAACAGCTCGTGGATGCACCGCTGCGCGGGATACGGCGCCGCCGTCCGGTTCAGCTCCTCCAGCAGATACGTGCGCTCGGCAGCCGAGAGCAGCTCAATCCGGTGGACCTCTTGCTGCGCATCGGCAGCCATCGCCCGCAGCAGCGCCAGCAGATAACCACGCTGCCGCTCAATCGTCGCCTGATCAAACAGCGCCGTGGCATAACCCAGCGTTCCGGCGATCTCCTCGCCATGCTCGCCAAGGCTCAGCTCCAGATCGAACTCGACCTGATCAAGCTCGTCCCCGGCAGCTTCGACACTCAGCCCCGGCAGGTCCAATGCTCCAACCGCATTGTTCTCCCAGGCCAGCATCACCTGCAACAACGGCGTGTGATCAAGAGCCCGGGGCGGCTGCACGATCTCCACCACCTGCTCGAACGGCAGGTCCTGATGCTCCTGCGCAGCCAGCACCGTGCGCCGCGTCCGCTCCAGAAGCTCCGACACACGCGGCTTGCCCGACAGGTCCAGCCGAAGCGCCAGGGTGTTGACGAAGAACCCGATCAGCTCTTCGATCTGCCGGTGCCCCCGATTGGCGCTCGGCACGCCAATCACAAGATCGTCCTGCCCCGACAGACGCGACAGCACCGCCGCCCAGGCCGCCAGTACCGTCATGAACAACGTCGTGCCATGCTGCAGGCTCAGCTGCTTCAGCTCCCGCGTCAAATCCGCATCGATGATGACGGGGACCGTGGCCGCGGCAAACGATTGCTGGGCAGGCCGCGCATGGTCCGTCGGCAAGACAAGACGGGTCGTGCCTGCCAGGGCGCTGCGCCAATACTGCGCCTGCTTCTGCAGCCGATCCCCCGACAGCCATTGGCGTTGCCAGGCGGCATAATCCGGATACTGGATCGCAAGCGGCGGCAGAGGATCGTCCTGCCCAGCCTCAAATGCCCGGTAGAGCTGGCTAAGTTCACGCAGCAGCACGCCCATCGACCAGCCGTCCGAGACGATGTGATGCTGGGTCAGCAGGAAGACGTGCTCCTCATCCGACATCCGCACCAGATGCCCGCGGATCAGCGGACCGCGCGCAAGATCGAATGGCGTGCGCCCCTCTTCATGGCACAGATCCAAAAGTGCCGCTTGCGCATCCGATCTCTCCCGCAGATCGTGCTCAACTATCGGCAGTCCCGCATCCGGGGGCAGAACCTCAACCCGGGGCTTGCCCTGCGTCGCGACAAAAACACTGCGCAGCGCCTCATGACGGGCAAACAGACGGTCAAGGCTGCGCTGCCAGGCGCTGTGGTCGAGCATCCCGCGCAATCGCAAGGTC
>NZ_JACIHD010000060.1:0-1957 GCF_014198235.1 Bradyrhizobium sp. ERR14
ATGCTCGGGAGCTGCTCGCCGAATGGCAGGACGATTACAACACCGTTCGTCCGCACAGCGGGATCGGCAACCTGCCGCCATCAACTTACGCCAGGTTAACAGCGTCCGAGACGCAACGGGACGGGACGCTGCGCTGTGTCGAGGGCTCCGCGCCGCGTCCCCGTCCCGACAGTGCCGCAAGTCGAGGCAATACTGGAGGAAGCGGAGAGCGAGTCACTCAGCTACGCGAAGCTCAATTCACTCGTGAACGCGATCCACTCAACCGAGTTCCAGGCCATTCGCGACAAAGTTCTTGCAAAGTCCGAATTTGTCCGTCGCAAGATTTATGGCGGCTTGGTTGTTTCGATGGCACCGGTGGAAGTAACAAATCGCTGCGCGTCTGATTGTAATTTCTGTGGCTGGCGCTCCGACAACAATGAGATGCGCCGGCTAAGCCTGGACGAGCGGCTCATTGTCGTGCAGGTTGAGTACCTCTCGCGAAGGGTTTCCAGCACATCGAACTTGTTGGTGGCGATGATGTAAAATTCGTAAGAGATCAGATTCCCGTCCTTGTTCAACGAGTAAGGCAGATAATGGGCGGAAGTCTCGCAAACAGAGTACTGTTTTGCACGATGGCGCTGACGTCACGGCATTATAGAAGCCTGAAGAACGCCGGCGCTGACGGCATCATCATGTGGCAGGAGACTTATGACCATGAAGTCTATAACTCCCACATTACGAAGGGTCCCAAGGCTCGCGGCATCGATGACAACTACAAGGTCGTGAAGAATGGTGATGGATACCGCTTCCGGTTGGAGAGCCAGGATCGCGCGCTACGGGAAGGCTTATCGGCTTCAGTTGGAGCAATGCTAGGCCTAAATCCAAATATCAGGTTCGAGATAATTGCAACCGTAGATCACGCCCGATATCTGGAAAGTTCGTACCAGCCCGGTGATCCTATTATCGTAGGCATGCCAACTTGGAACAACATTACTACGCCGCGCACCGACAAAAGACCAGCGCGCACTCTTCCGATCGACGGCTATTTTGCATTCTTCGCATCGATCTACTTTCTCGCATTGCATCGCTACCGCGCATGGATATTCCCGAATTGCAGGGTGAGCCTACCGAGCCGCGCAACTTCGCAAAGGTGGAACGCAGTTGCTGCAACATCGAGGAATGGTCGCGAGCCCAAAGTCCTGTGAAGGCCTCATCCACGCCGAGCATCGGAACGACCACGTGTTTCTCGTAGTCGTTCCTGGACATATTGCCGGCAACCTTGAACGCGACTGCACACGCCCTGGTTATTGATAAGAACCGCTGAAACTGACGAGCAGTGGCCACATGATTGTCGGCTGAAATAGCACGTTCCATTAGCTTGAGGCTGCGCTCGAGTTCACGGCAGAGTACGAACAAGCCTTGATGACCAGTAATCCAGTTGGTGAGGGCTTCACCGGCATGGGCCCTCCTAAGTTCCTCGTACTTCATAGGGCCAGTCATGTTCGTTCTCCGTAGTTTTCTACAATCGATTGAACGGCCTCGCCCAGGATCGCTTCCTCAACATCTGTTAGGACGCTCTTGGAGCTTACAAGTGCGGCGCATCCACTCATAGTCCGAAGAAGCGCCACCAATCCGGCAAGGTCTGAATCTTTTTGGATTCGCTGGACCAAGAAGAACCAGTCGTAGCGATCCATTTTGGAGCCTGAACTCGGCACCTTGTCCTCAAGAGCGACTGCGTTCACATCGGCGCCGAGAATGAGCCTCAAAGATTTCATTTGGCTTATGAGAGATGGCGAGGAGTTTCTAATGGTCTCGACTACCGCCTGCGCGCGATCTGGCGACAGATGCCTCATCTGGTCCGCCGATACCTCGATTGGAAGCATTAGCAGTCCGCTGAAAAACCAACAAATCCGTTTCCGATTTGGCGTTTCCTATTGGATGTCGTGGGGGATTGATGTCGGAGCGGCGATTGCCGCTG
>NZ_JACIHD010000061.1:0-1869 GCF_014198235.1 Bradyrhizobium sp. ERR14
CAGACCTTGCGCACGCCATAGACGGAGAAGTTCTGATCGAAGACGCGTCGAACCTCGATCTTCAGCGCCCCGTCCTGCCGGGCACGCGCCGACAGTTTGGCCGGATCGCGCCGCTTGGCCACATGGGCATGGTAGGTCGAGGGGGCGATCGGCAAGACCTTGCAGATCGGCTCGACCCCATGCGCCCCACGATGATCGTCAATGAAGGCGATCATGGCTTGGACCGGCGGTCGAGCTCCGCCATCGCAAAATACGCGCTCGCCTTGCGCAGGATCTCGTTGGCCTGCCGGAGCTCACGGTTCTCCCGTTCCAGGGCCTTCAGCTTCTCGGCCATCTCCGTCGGAACGCCCGCCCGCTGCCCGCTGTCGATCTCGGCCTTCTTGACCCAGTCATGTAGCGTCTGCGGCGTGCAGCCGATCTTGGCCGCAATCGAGGTCACCGCCGCCCAGCGCGAAGGGTGCTCGCCGGCGTGATCCAGAACCATCCGAACCGCACGGTCCCGGACCTCAGGCGAAAACTTGTTCGTCGTCTTGCTTGTCATGGCTCCATCCTCTCAGGAGTTGGAGCCTCCGGCAAACCCGGGGCGGTTCAGCGCAGGAGCCTGGCGCGAGTGTATCGGGGATCGCCCATCGGATCGGCATTCACCCCTCGCAGCTCTTCGCCTGGCGTCGCGATGCTCGGGCCGAAAGAACCTAGCCCTCGCAGCGCTCGAGTCGCGAAGCCGCGGTGGCGTGCATGTCAGACGCAGTGATCGAGATAGCCGTTGGCGAGATGGTCGTGCGCGCCGGCGTCGATGTCGACGAGGCACACTTGCAGCGGGTGATCCGGGCGGTCCGATCGGCATGATCCCCTCTGGTGTGAAGGTGTTCCTCGCCAGCCATCCCGTCGACTTCCGCAATTATGCGGAGCCCACGATTATGCGGAGTGTGCGGCGGGAAGTTGGTTCCCGCCGCGGTCTTCTCGCCTATTTCACTCCGCATAATTCGGCTTGCGTCCGGCCACATTCAGCATGGCCAGGAGCTTGTCGGGCGCCCGGAATCGACCGGGCGTCAGCATCGGCGGCGACATGGCGGCGAGCGCTTCGAGCTTCTCTGTCGGATCGGCGCGAAGGTAGACCTCGGTGCTTTGCAGGCTGGCGTGTCCGAGCCATAGCGAGACTTTCCGGACGTCGCGAGTCGCCTGAAGCGTATGCATGGCGCAGGTATGGCGCAGTACGTGAGGACTGACGCCTTTGCCGGCGATCGACGGCGCCTTGCGAGCGGCGACGGCGACATGCTTGGTCAGGATGTATTCAAAGCCCGAGCGGGTCATCGCCTGAGCACGGGCGTTGAAGAACAGCTCAGGAGCGTCGGTGACTGGGCGCACTTTGAGCCAAGCCTTCACAGCTGCCGCCGTTTGTTTCCAGAGCGGCAAGACACGTTCACGACGGCCCTTACCCATGATGTGCACACTGGACATGGTCTGGCGGTCGATCTGATCGAGCCGGAGGCCGACCAGCTCCGACACGCGCATGCCTGCGGCGAAGGCCAGATGCAGCATGGCTCGATCACGGATGCCGGACACGGTGCTCGCGTCTGGCGCATCTAACAGAGCCTGCAGCTCGTCACGAGTGAGAAAGCCGACGAGCGCCTGATCGGTCTTCTTCATCGGGATCGCACGGATCCGACGTGATTGGTCGAGGCAGGATGGCACCCTGTATTCCAGATAGCGGAAGAACGAGTTGATCGCAGCGAGCCGGGCATTGCGAGTTCGCGCCGAGTTGCCGCGCTGCTTCTCTAGCAGTCTGCTGAAAAACTATCGTTTTTGTTCGATTTCCGTGATTCACTGATTTGCGTTGGATCTCGGAGCTTTGGATGCGTGGCAAGTTCG
>NZ_JACIHD010000062.1:0-1431 GCF_014198235.1 Bradyrhizobium sp. ERR14
CTAGCATTACAGTTGCATTTTGTTCTTGAGATGGGCTTTGCGCGCGTTGGCCTGATGAGCCCTGCGCCAGGATGACCATGCGAGGATATTGGCGTGCGGGATGCGCCGCTGGGCTAGCTTCATGGCGATGCGGCGGATTTCCTGGATCGACCAGCGGATCAAGACCGCTGCTTCGGTCGAGGCCGCGGTCGCGTTTTTTTGAGCAATGGCCCGGTGTTGGCCCGATGACGGATGACGGCCATCATGGCGAAGGCAAGCATGACGAGTGAGACATGGCGATGCCAGCCATGCCAGGAGCGGGTTTCGTTGTGATCCAGGCCGAGCTCGTTCTTGGCAGTTTCGAAGCTGTCCTCGATGGCCCAGCGATGGCCTTCCACCGCCACCAGCTTCTGCATGGACGTGCCCTTGGGGCACCATGTGGAAAAAAAGGCCAAGCTGCCGTCGGCGATGTTGCGGCGGATCAGAAGACCCCGCGTCCATTCCCCGGCAAGGTCGTCGTTGTATTCCCTGGCTTCGAGATCGGCCAACTCGAGATAGGCCCAGTCGTGCCAGCGTGGACCTTTGGTGCCTCCGCCGGACGACAGGCGGCGCCAGGCCTTCTTGGGAAGGCTCTGCGCGATCGCGGAGGCGGTGCCGGCAATAGGCTGCGGCTTGCCCCAGGAACGGAACACATGATTGGACGCAACACCCAGAACATAGCCTTTGCCTGCCTTGCGCAGCAGGGTTTCGATCTCTCCGGTGCCATAGACGCTGTCCGCCGCCACGAACGAGAACGGCACCTTGGCGACGATCGCGCGAGCGATCATTTGACGCGCGATCTTGGGCTTCGTCGCAAAGCCCTCATCGCTCGGTACATGCGCTGCCTTCAGGCGAGCCGGGTCGTCCGTCCATTCCTTTGGCAAATAGAGCGCCCGGTCGATGAAGGCGTGACCATGCCGCGACACATAGGAGGCGAACACTCCGATCTGGCAATTGGTGATCTTGCCCGCCGAGCCAGTGTACTGGCGTGCGACCCCGCACGAGGTCTTGCCCTGTTTCAAAAAGCCGGTCTCATCGATGACCAGGACCGCGTCCTCATCGCCAAGTGTTTCCAGTGCGTACTCACGCACAATGTCGCGCAGCGCATCGGCATCCCACTGCCCTCGGCCCAGGATCGCCTGCTGGCGCCACGGGCCTGGATCGCCGGCCGCTTCCGCCCGCATCCAACCCGTCTTGCGCGGCTCGTTGCCCAACAGTCCGTCGAGAAACTGCCCCGCCGAGGCCGCGACCCGCTCCTGCGTAAACAGCGGACGGATGCGTTGCTTGGCATCTCGCAACGACGAAGCCCACAGCGTCAGCGTATCTTCAACTGACGCGCCACCAATCATCATATCCCGAATCATGGTCGCCCATGGATTCAGAACCATCAACAAAATGCAACTGTAATGCTAG
>NZ_JACIHD010000063.1:0-1296 GCF_014198235.1 Bradyrhizobium sp. ERR14
CACATGGCCTAATCGCGCGCTCGAGGCTGAGGTAGAATGTTCTCCTCAGTGCAAACGAGGAGCATGTGATGACCCTTTATGTTGGTTTGGATGTATCGCAAAAGGAGACGGAGATTTGTGTGATCGACGCCGACGGTCGGCGCACTTGGCGGGGCAAATGCTCCTCGGAACCGGAGTGCATCGCAATGGCGCTGCGCGAGCACGCGCCAGACGCGGTTCGGGTCGGCATGGAAACCGGGCCGCTGGCGATCTGGCTTTGGCATGGGCTGCGCGCTCTCGAAGTTCCAATCGACTGTATCCACGCGCGCCATGTCGCGGCGGCGCTCTCGCTGCAAGTTAACAAGACCGATGTGAACGATGCATTTGGGATCGCGCAAGTGGTACGCTCCGGTTGGTACCGGCCCGTCGCCATCAAGAGCCTGCAGAGCTGTCGTATCCGAGCCCTGCTCTCAGCCAGAAGCGAACTCGTGGCGATTCGAACGACGCTTTACAATCAAATTCGTGGTCTACTGAAGACCTTCGGCGTGGTGCTCGCAGCCGGTAAGGGGGGAACGTTCGAGCGCGCAGTGCTCACGCGATGTCCGGCGGACCCTTTGATCCGAAGCGCCATTGACGCGCTGCTTGAGGCTTGGCGTGTTGCGGGAGAGCGCAGGCAGAGGCTCGATTCGCAGCTTCTACGTCTCGCGCGCACCCATGAGGCCTGCCAGCGCATGATAACGATCCCCGGTGTAGGCGCGATTACTGCATTGACGTTCACGACGGCCATAGACGATCCTAACCGCTTCTCCCGATCCACCGATGTCGGAGCGTTTCTCGGCCTGACACCTCGGCGCTATCAATCCGGCGAGGTCGATATCTCTGGCCGGATATCCAAGTCAGGCGACCGCATGGCCCGAAGCCTTTTGTTCGAGGCGGCCAACGCGCTCATGACGCGCGTGCGCAAAGCTAGTGCACTCCGCCGTTGGGGCCAGCAATTAATGGCTCGGATCGGGTCGCGAAAGGCGAAGGTCGCCGTGGCGCGCAAACTCGCCATCATCCTGCACCGTATCTGGTTGGATGGCACGGAGTTCGCGGCGGCGCCGGCTAGCTGAGCCTAGCTAGCTAAGCCAGTATCTCTGTAGATCGTCCTGGAAGGACGCTGGCTGGATTATCCCGGAACTTCTTGGGCGGCTTCAGACCGCGGGAATCACATGGGGAGATCCACTGGCGAGGGCCATGATGAGGCGGCACATTCTTCCGACCTCGAAGACGACAAGGTCCGGTACCCAGGGCAGTTGACAGCGATTAGACGACAAG
>NZ_JACIHD010000064.1:0-1265 GCF_014198235.1 Bradyrhizobium sp. ERR14
TGATCTTCCCCCAAAAAAATGGACAGGGTTAAGCTGCTTCTAGCTCCATCTCGATCGGACTGAGATATCCAATGGCCGAGTGGCGACGCGTTCGATTGTAAAATCCCTCAATGTAAGCAAAGATATCACGGCTGGCTTGCGCACGTGTTGCATAATGCTGGTGATGGACGAGTTCGGTTTTGAGCGTATGGAAGAAGCTCTCCATCGGAGCGTTGTCATAGCAGTCGGCCCTGCGGCTCATCGAGGCGCGGAAGCCGGCGGACTGCATCATCTTGCGATACTCCGCCGAGGCGTATTGAACGCCACGATCTGAATGGTGGATCAAGCCAACGCCCGGCCGCTGTATGGTAATGGCCATCGCCAGGGCCGCCAATGGCAGTTCAGCGCGCAAATGATCCGCCATCGCCCAGCCGACGATCTTGCGGCTGTAGAGGTCCATGACCGTGGCCAGATAAAGCCAGCCCTGATCTGTCTCGATGTAAGTGATGTCGGCGAGCCAGACCCGGTTCGGTACGGCGGCGATGAAGTTGCGCTCGAGCAGGTTCGGGGCAATCGGGAAGTCGTGACGGCTGTCGGTAGTGCGCGGCCGTCGTGGTCGCGCCATGATGGCCCTGATGCCGTGGTGGCGCATCAGTCGCTCGATGCGACCGCGGCTCGCTCCGCGCCCCTGGGCCCTCAACTCGGCATAGACGCGCGGGCTGCCATAGCGGCCATTGGTGTCGCGGTGAACCCGCTTGATGTCGTCGACGAGCTCACGGTTGGCGGCGGCTCGCGGGCTCTCCGGGCGTGCCCGCCAGGCATAATAGCCAGCCGGCGAGACGCCGAGCGCGTCGCACATGATCCTCACCGGATAGTCGGCGCGGCGATCTTCGATGAAGCAGAATCTCATTTCTGAACTCCAGCAAAGATCGCAATGGACTTTTTTAAAATATCGCGCTCCATCCGGAGCCGTTCGTTCTCTCGCTGCAGACGGGCGATCTCCGCCGCGTGGTCCGCCGACGGCAGCGTCGCCTGCGTTGTGGGGCGCCGCGCCGCCGCCGTCGGCTCTCGCCCGGCCCCACGTTGCTCCACCCACCGCCGCAGCACTGAATCGCGCAGACCAAGTTCCTTGGCCACCGATCCGATCGAGCGGCCACTCGATGCAACCAGATCGACCGCTCGCCGCTTGTAGTCGTCCGTAAATGACCGACGTTGACGTCCTTCCATCCGACACCTCCTGGCTCTTCGAGCCTACTACAGGTGTCCATCAGTTCGGAGGAGGTTCA
>NZ_JACIHD010000065.1:0-1259 GCF_014198235.1 Bradyrhizobium sp. ERR14
AGCTAGCACTGCTTTGGCAAATTGTTGATTTTGTCGCGTTTTATGGGATTCCGAATCAATTTTTCAATGATTCATGGGTGGTCGGCTCTTGGAGGGCTGACCATGCCGGGATGGGAAGACGAACTCGAACGCTGGCTGATGGCGTTCTTGGACCGGCTGGGTCATAAGACCCGGCAGCGGATATGTCCTCTGTATGTTGCGGGTTTGATCGGTCCTGGCGATCGAAAGAGCGTTCAGCCGATGGCGGAACGCCTTGCCACGAGCAACTACGACCAGTTGCACCATTTCATTGCGGACGGTATCTGGGACGCGACGCCGCTGGAGACAGAGTTGCTCAACCAGGCGGACCGACTTGTCGGCGGCAGGGATGCGGTGCTGGTTATTGATGACACCTCACTTCCCAAGAAGGGTGAGCGCTCGGTCGGTGTTGCGGCTCAATACGCCTCGGCACTCGGTAAAACGGCAAATTGCCAAACACTGGTGTCTTTGACGCTTGCGAGCGGCGAAGTGCCCGTGATGGTCGCGTTACGTCTCTTTCTGCCTGACAGTTGGACAAGCGACGTATCTCGTTTGAAGCGCGCTCGCGTGCCAGTCGAACATCGAACGCCACGGTCCAAGCCGGAGATTGCTTTGGCCGAGATTGACCGCGCGATAGCAGCCAATGTGCGCTTTGGATATGTGCTGGCGGATGCAGGATACGGCCTCAGCGCACCGTTTCGACAAGGGCTAACAGAGCGCGGGCTGGTCTGGGCTGTCGGAATCCTCGGCACCTGAAAGTGTATCCGGTCGATGTGAAGCTCACTTGGCCGATTACCAAAGCCCGCGGGAAACCACGAAAACACCACGTGCCCGATATCTTATCGATTGCGGCAGAACAAATGCTGGCCAGCGCCAAATGGAAAACCGTGAGTTGGCGCAGCGGGACGAAAGGTCGGCTCAAAGCCCGATTTGCTGCCCTCCGTGTCCGCACCGCCGACGGCCCTCCGCAGCGGATATGGGATAAGGGTCAGCAGCATCTCCCAGGCGACGAAGCCTGGCTCATTGGCGAGCAACGGGCCTCGGGCGAGAAGAAATACTATCTCGCCAATCTTCCGGCGACGGATCTGCGCACGCCAGCAGCCACCATCAAGGCACGGTGGATTTGCGAGCAAGCGCATCAGCAGTTGAAGGAGGAGCTTGGACTTGATCACTTCGAAGGGCGATCATGGCAGGGTCTTCATCGCCACGCCCTGATGACAATGATTGCCTACGCCTTCCTG
>NZ_JACIHD010000066.1:0-1258 GCF_014198235.1 Bradyrhizobium sp. ERR14
CAGTCCGCTGAAAAACCAACAAATCCGTTTCCGATTTGGCGTTTCCTATTGGATGTCGTGGGGGATTGATGTCGGAGCGGCGATTGCCGCTGCGACCGGTGGCCTCAATTTGCAATGAGCTTGGGTATCCGGACGAGATTGTAGGCGATCAGGTTGAGCATGAGGTCGCCGAGCACGCGGGCGCAGCCGCGATGTTTGGTCTTGCGCAGGGTGCCGTGCTGCTTGCCCCACCCGAAGATGCATTCGGCCATCGCCCGGCAGGTTTGCGACATGCCGTAGCCGGGATGCCGGGTGGTTCGCCCGTCGATCGCGCTTTGGCGTCCGCTCGGATTGCCGAGATTGTACTGGGCAACATGCGGCGTGACGTTCATCTCGCGCAGCTTGGCGACATGATCGGCGGTATCGTAGGCCTTGTCCTCGCCGACCGTGATGCGGCCGCCGGCTTGCTTGACCTTGGCTTTCAGCATGTCCTCCGAGGCACGGCGTTCTGCCACCCCCGTCGCATGCGTGACCCGGCCGGCTACGGCCAGACCGTTCCGGTTCTCCATCGTGACATGCCCCATGTAGCAGAGCTTGGCTTCCTTGCCCTGCGCCTTCCGGTACAGCCGACTGTCCGGATCGGTCACGCTGGCATGGGTCTCGTTCTTGCGTTTCTCGCCGTGGAAATTGGCGCCATTGTCGCCGCCACCGGAACCGTCCTTCGGCTGAAAGCTCTTGTGCGAGGCCCAGGCCTCGATCAGCGTGCCGTCCACCGAGAAGTGCTCGCTCGACAGCAGCGGTTTCACATCCGGATGGTTCAGAAGCTTCATCATGAACTTGGCGAACACCTCGCCGTTCTCCAACCGGGCACGATTCTTCGTAAACGTTGTCGGGTCCCAGACCGGATCATCCGGCGAAAGCCCCACGAACCAGCGATACAGCAGATTGTAGTCCAGCTGTTCCATCAGCTGTCGTTCCGAGCGAATGCCATAGAAGGCCTGCAGCAGGAGAGCACTCAACAACTGTTCGGGCGGGATCGACGGGCGGCCTTCCTTCGCGTATAGCCCGCTCAAGGACCGGTTCAGATCGCGCAGAACGTCACGCACGAGCTCTCGGATCTTGCGCAACGGGTGGTCCTTCGGCACCCGCGCTTCAGGCGACACATAAGAAAACAGTCCACCCTGATCCTCGAACTTGCCACGCATCCAAAGCTCCGAGATCCAACGCAAATCAGTGAATCACGGAAATCGAACAAAAACGATAGTTTTTCAGCAGACTG
>NZ_JACIHD010000067.1:0-1229 GCF_014198235.1 Bradyrhizobium sp. ERR14
CGAACTTGCCACGCATCCAAAGCTCCGAGATCCAACGCAAATCAGTGAATCACGGAAATCGAACAAAAACGATAGTTTTTCAGCAGACTGCTAGAACGTTCAGCCTCGCTCTGGCTTGGAATAGCGTGCGAGCCCACGGAAGCCCGACAAAAACTTGCAGCAGGCGCTGCGTCAAATCGTTGCCGATATGCTCGCCGATAATAGCGTCACTATCCGCATCCGCTAGGAACGCCCTGGTGTAGGCCGTCCAGCCGTCATCCCACGCCACCATGCGACCATCGGCCAGTTTTCTCGATGCGGGAATAGGTTCCAACGCGAGCGCCTCAAGCATAATCTCCTGCATCACACGCTTGAATTGAGGCTCGTCGACGAAACGGTGAACCTTTTGATCGACGCCTTCCCCGATCGAGACAGTTCCGTTGGGCGTGGCGTCGTCGATAGCAAAGGCCACGCGAACGCTTCGCTTGTCGGCCAAGAAGGTCACGTCGACGGACCGCAGCCAGCTTGCGACCGTATCGGAGAGATTTTTGGTCGATCCTCGCAGGGCCCAGAGGGCAACCTGTATAACGGTCGTCTTGCCGACGAGATTGTCGCGAGTGACAATGCCAAACAGTCCATCTTGATCGACGTCCCAGCCGAATTCAAAATCGCTCGTAACCCCGTGCAGTACCTTAACTCCGGCAAATGCGATACGCTTGATCCGTAGCTGGCGAGCGGGTGGGGGAGACGGAGCAGCGACGACGCCGTGCTTGGTCAGGGTGGCCTCGACCTCGGCCATGTCCTTCTTCGACCGTCCGGCGACGGCATCGACAAACGGAATGGACTCAAGCGGTGTCGGCGACATCGTATTCATGATTGAGACCTCAAACCGACCAGTCGCGCAGTCACTTGTGCTCGAATTGGTTGGATGAGGCGGCCGTAGCGGGCCTCGTGATACTCGGCGACCTCGTATTGACGTTTTTTCAGCGCGCTACCCTTGCGATCACCAGCGACTTCCGCCACCAGAGACGCGCGATCAGCGTACCACGACAGGGGGGCTACCTTGGCCAGTTCCCCGGCCTTGGCTGCTCCATCGACTGTCAAGAAGAAGCTGCTCTGCGCGATGGCTGAACCATCGGCCTTGTATTTGCGCTTTAGCAGTCTGCTGAAAAACTATCGTTTTTGTTCGATTTCCGTGATTCACTGATTTGCGTTGGATCTCGGAGCTTTGGATGCGTGGCAAGTTCGAG
>NZ_JACIHD010000068.1:0-1205 GCF_014198235.1 Bradyrhizobium sp. ERR14
CTTCAGCCCGCTGCCGTTCCGCGCGGCAGCCTAACTCTGGCAGAAACTCCACTTATCGACGCGGAATTGCTGTTCAGACAACCGGGGCCAGCTCTGTCCAAAGTTCGGTCTCGCTACAAAAAAGCCCGAGGCTCTAACCGCCGCTGGATGAAAACTCAGTGGCAGGTCACTCGCTCGCAAGGAATGCGCGGCCATGTCGGACGCGCTACTTGAGCGCGAAGGCGAAATTCGCCTTTGGAAAAATATGTAATGTACCTTCAGGCGCAACGCGCGCGCGCGACCGATACGGACGTCCAGCCTCCCGACGTGCCGGGCATCGAAAACGCCGACCAAGCCATCGACGCGGCTCGAAAGGATTTCGCGGATCGGCTCGAAATACTCGACGGCCGCGTCTTAAAGGAGGCGTCACAATTTGAGCAGCCCGAACTACTTTACGCAGCCTGTAACTGGCTATCCACGACGTGTTGGAACGCGCGTGCAGGCGTGGAGCGATGTACCGATCTCGATCATTCCTGCCGAGAGAGTTGTCAATTCCGATACAACGCGCATCAATCCGAAATCACCATGAATATGTTCGCTACGGACTATGAGGTTAATTATAACGGCGCGCGCGTTAGACTGCGGGAACACATCGGCTACGGTGTTAGCACCGAGCCTCGCCACACCATTCGTGTCGCCTTCTTTTTCGATGAGGCGTCTCGCAAAGTGGTCGTAGGCTACATCGGGCAGCACCAAGCGACACGCAAGTCAAATTAAGGGACCGCACCAATTTCTGCCGTTCATTGCCGAAGCTGATCGCCCTACGCTCGTCTCGAGCGGCCGCACGGATCGGGCGTCGGGCATCCAAAAATAGAATTGCACAGCAGGACGCGATGCCTATCTTTTCACAGGCGAATTCATGCTGCGCCTGCCAGGGCCCTTATCACTTCCCGATACCCGCCGCTTTTGCCTTCCTCTCCGGCTGTGGTGAGATCATCTTTTCATCACCTAGCTAGACGTGGCGGCCAGTTACGGGACAGCGGCGGCCGATCTTGAACGTCAGATTGTCCACACCCCCGACGCGCGCAGTAGCTCAATCGCGTTCCGCGGGCCCAAGGGATTGATAATTTGCGAGGCGCTTCCGGCGCCGCTTCAGGTCGAGGTCAGAGGTTCAATCCGATGATAAATCGGATGGCAAAGAAGGAGCCGGCGGCGACAATAGCCGT
>NZ_JACIHD010000069.1:0-1182 GCF_014198235.1 Bradyrhizobium sp. ERR14
GATGGGTGACAACCTCGTGCCGAACGGGTTGTCGAGGGGTTGCAGGGTCTTCTGCTCCAGGTCGAAATATCCAAGATCATAGTGCATGAAGCTGACGAGCCAAATGCCCTCGTCGACCTCCTTGATGCCGAGCTTCTGGCCGGCCAAGACAAGGGAGATATTGATTCTCTTACGGTGAAGGCAGAGACGCCCGCAGGAGGTGACGACGACGTCGCGATCGTGAAAGGGATAGGCCAATTCCGGCAAGCCCTCGTAGTGGCGGGCTGAGGCGGTGTAGAGATCTGCCGGGCGCTTCATGTCGAGAGCCTCATGCGGTCGCTCCTCATTGAATTCGTGCAGGAAGCTGTCGAAGCGATCTTGCTGTTGCAGGCTGTTGAACCCCGGCGGACGGGTAGCTTCCTTCTTGAGGGTGAGATGCATGCGCTCATGCCGGCCGTTCTGCTGAGGATGGCCGGGCTTGATGCGCTCGATGGCAATGCCGAGCCTGAGCCACCACACCGACAGCTTTGAGAGGTTGAACAGAGCGTTGGGGCTGGCAAAGGGCACGCCGTTGTCGGAGCGGATGGCAAGCGGCAGGCCGCGCTCACGGAACAGCCGTTCAAAGGCGGTTATGGCGGGGTCTTCTCGTGTCGAGTCCAGCGCTTCACAAAGCAGCAGGAAGCGCGAGGCATGATCGGTAACGGTCAGCGGATAACAGTATCGGCCATTGCCGAGCTTGAACTCGCCCTTGAAGTCGGCACACCACAGATCATTGGGGCATGTGCCCTGGGATAGCGGCGTGCCGCGCGCGCGGTGGCGCGGCCCGCCGCCGCGCTTGACCAGGCCATGGCGGTCGAGCACCGCGTGGATGGTGCTTTTGGCTGGAACCCTGAGGTCGCCGTCGAGCCGCCTGACCAGGAGCTCACGTATCTTGCGTGCACCCCAATGCGGCTTCTCGGCCTTGAGCTGCACGATCAGGGTCTCGATCTGGCTCGGCAGCTGATTGGCATAGCGGACCGGCCGCCGGGAGCGATCGCTCAGGGCCTCGAGACCGTACTCCTTATAGCGATCGAAGATCTTGTAGCCGGTCTTGCGCGATATGCCGAACTCGCGGCAGACCTCGGACATGGCTTCTCCTTCCAGAAGCCGGGCGACAAAGCGAAGGCGTTCTTCCATGACCGAACTCGCTCTCCACGGCATCGC
>NZ_JACIHD010000070.1:0-1125 GCF_014198235.1 Bradyrhizobium sp. ERR14
GGGCCTGTTGCGCTACGGCCTTTTGAGGCAGGAGACGTAAGGAGAGAGGGCTGTGTTGACGCCGATCGTCAGGCCGAGATCTGTAGTTGGCGCCCTTGGCGGGCGTCTCAGGCGGCGATCGCAGCCCACCGCCTCATGTTGAACGCGATGGAGGCAAGCAGGACTTGCCCGCTTGCCTTGGCGAGACCGACGTAGCGAATGCAGGTAAGCCGCATCCGGCGTTTGAGGGTGGCAAAGGTGGTCTCCACCGTTGCTCGTCGTCGTGCGATGAGGAGATTGTAGCGTTTGAGCCTTGGCGGCAGTTCCGGGTGATGCCTGTTGGGACGACGGGCGATGCGGGGCTTTTTGCCTTCCGCCTTCAGCCGGGCTCGTCTGGCATGGGTGTCGTAGGCCGCATCGGCCCACACCACGGCTTCGTCGCCGCGGATTAGCTCATCAGCCGGCGTTGTATCGTTAACATTGGCAGGCGTGGTCAACACCGCGCGGATCAGGCCGGACCCCTCGTCGACCCCCACATGCGCCTTGTAACCGAAGGTCGAGCCGCTCTTGCCCTGCCGCTTGGTGAAGCGGGCGTCGGGATCGTTTGAGGGACGATCCTCCCTCGGAGGAGCTGACACCGCCTGGATCAAGGTTGCATCCAGCATCGTGCCGCGCTTGAGGATGACGCCGGCATTCTCAAGCTGGCGATCCAGTTCGCCAAACAGCTTCTCCAGCAGGCCTTGTTCAACGAGCTGGTTCCGGAAGCGGTTCAGGACCGTATGATCGGGCGCGGCATCCTCGAGGCTCAAACCAACGAAGCGCTTGAATGACAATCGGTCGCCCAGCGCCTCCTCCAGTTCGCGCTCCGAAAGACCGTAGAGCGACTGCAGCAGTACCGCGCGAAACAGCACAAGCACCGGATAGCCTGGACGACCGGGGCTCCCTTCATCCCGCAAATGGCCGATCAGCTTCTCGAACCGGTACCACTTGACCAGGCCAGCCAACCGATCCAGCGCCGCATTGGCGCCGGCGCCCTTCGGCATCAGCGCTTCTACAAAGCTCGGCTGTCCTGTCCGCTTCACCGCCATCGATACCTCCAAGGCTTTGCCCTAGGGAATCACAACTGGCGGATTACGCAACAGGCCC
>NZ_JACIHD010000071.1:0-1090 GCF_014198235.1 Bradyrhizobium sp. ERR14
TCGGTCTGGTAGTCAAGGCCGCTCAAGCCTGGCAGCCGGACATCAAGAACTAGACAGCTAATAGCGTCCGGAATTGTGCTCTGCAGCATTTCGCGCGCCGATCCGAATGCAATGACATCCATCCCTACCGATAGAAAAAGGTTCGTAAGCGAGCGACGCATGGAGATGTCATCCTCGACGAGGAAGACGATCGCCTTTGTCGAGGCCTTGGCGTTGCTGACTTCACCTGGCGAGTCAAATCGTCCTGTCACGCGACGGCCTCCTTATGCGGCGGTAGGGCAACCTGGAAGGTCGCGCCCGGTCCACTTTTGTGGACCATTGACAGCCGTCCTCCGTGAGCTCCCACAATCGACCGGCAGATTGAAAGACCCATTCCAAGGCCACTCGATTTGGTGGTGAAGAAAGGATCCAAGACGCGGTCCGCGTCCTTCTCGGCGATGCCGACGCCGCAATCCGTGACGGCAAGGTGGATGTGCCCCACATCGTCCTTTGATGATTGAATCAGCAGTTCGCGCGTCCGGTCGGTAACTGCCTCCATGGCTTCGATTCCGTTCATCACGAGATTGATGATCACCTGTTGTAGCTGAATCCGATCGCCGAGGATCGTAGGCAGCCCTGCCCTCAGCTCGGTTCGTAACGTCACTCGGTGGCTCACCAGCTCCCGTGTTACCAGCGCAATGACGTCCTTAACGACTTCATTGATATCGAGCGGCACCATCTCAATCTCGCCCTTCTTCGCGAGCGCGCGAATACGACGGATCACCTCGCTTGCCCGGATTGCGTCTTCGATGATCCACTCCACCGAAGAGCGGGCGGCGGAAAGATTAGGCGCTTCCCGGCCCATCCAACCGAGGCACGCATCGGCGTTGCTGATAATAGCGGCGAGTGGCTGGTTTATTTCGTGGGCGATGGAAGTTGTCAGCTCTCCTAACGTCGTTACACGCGTCACATGCGTAAGCTCCGATTGTGCCCTTCGTAGTTCTTGTTCGGCTTGATCGGCGCGAATGGTAGCGGTGATGTCAGTGCTGACGCCACGGTAGCCGAGAAAATTGCCCTTTCCATCGAAAAAAGGCTTGCCACTCGTGCGGAC